>JBMNRP010000009.1:0-117096 GCA_050944685.1 Bilifractor sp. | reverse complement strand
CGACTTGCATGTGTTAAGCACGCCGCCAGCGTTCATCCTGAGCCAGGATCAAACTCTCATAAAAAAGCTGTATTCACTTCCGGTTCCCCTTCCGGGCATCTCTGCCCTTCCGCTTCCCCGGACGAATTACGAAGTTTGTTCCGGTCAGAATTAACTCTTGGCTAATTCATCCCGTTTTTACTGATTTTGGTTCGTCATTCCGACAAACTCTTTAAGAACTTTCGAGGATGTGTTTTACTGTTCAGTTGTCATGGTTCTGTAAAATTTTTTTCCGTCTCCAAAAGAGACAGCTTATAAAGAATACCATGCGGCAGATTCTTTGTCAACTTGTTTTTTGCATTTTTCTGAGCCTGTCATGGTGGAAATTTTACATTATCTTTTATGAATTTTCCCTATCCGAAAAAGCGGCGGAAAAAATCCACCATTACGCTCTCCGGCGGAAAAATTAATGACCGTGAGGCGTCCTGTCCAGAAGATCTTTCTCGTAAGTCCGATCAGCAATTCCAAGGCGGATGAACGTAAACAGGAGAAACGGAACCGCTCCCCAGATCGCGCGCACGCCGAATGTTCTGCACAGAAGAGTGGAAATCACTCCGCCGACGAAGAAAAGTATAATCATGGAAAAATGCATCTTCCAGCGGAGAGAAGCTTTATTGTCGTGATCCCGGATCGCCTTCACGAGATTGCTCCCGGTCTGACGGATATGATTCGTCACAAACGTCGTCGCCATGGGAATTCCTTCGTTCTGCCGGAAGGTATTGAACTGCATGGAGCAGATAAAATTGAGGCAGACCTGACAGATCTGATCCGGAGCGGACTTTGGAAGCGCTCCCAGGAAAATGCACATCGGGATCTCAAATCCGACCAGAATCGTGTCCCACCGGAACCGCCGGAACTGTTTTACTTTTTTGGCGAGCGTCTCCGATACGACCGCTCCAAAGAAATACGCAGAGATCGGGATGATCAGATAGAGGGCCCTCCCCCAGTCGTGCGTCCCGATTGCCATCGAGAACAATACGACATTTGCCGTCTGCGCGTTGCAGAAAATACCACCCCGAACCGAATAGGTGTAGGCACCGTAAAATCCGCCGACCAGAATCAGCGACCAGAAAACCCAGTGTTTTTCGCACTCGAGAAAAAAATCCTTATCTTCCATGATTCCTCCTGAAAAGCAGTGTCAGCGGCAGAAAAAAACGGGGTCCGAACTGGAACCCCGGAAAGATGGAGACGGTGGCAATTGAATGCCATCGCACCACGGCGCAAACAGCGCAATAATGCGGATTTTCCGTCGCACCACAGCGCACAATCGTTGCAAATTTTGCCCCACATCTGCCCCACTATTTTCGGACTCCGGTATCACGATATCATATAATAAGAAATTTTTCATTATTGATTCCGCAACATATTATCTAAAAAAATCGGAATTACCTATTGACATTACTACGCTAGAGTAGTATTATAATATCAGAAAGAGAGATAAGGAGGATCGCTAAAATGGCATTCACGGAATATGAAGAAGAAAATGGAACGAAAATTAGGCGGCTTGAAAATATGCCGTTTGATAAAATGTTCGTGCTGGATAGTGGCAATGAAGAACTTTGCCACTCGACAGGATTCGAGGTTTGCTTTTCGGACCACAATCCAGATCTGCCAGAAAACTGGTGGAACGAGTACATTGACAGAAATGGAGACTATCATTACGGAAGATGATAGTATGAAAGGAGAATAAGATATGGCACAGTATGACGTTACGTTTTCATGCGGTCACACCGCAACGATTCAGCTTTTTGGAAAAGAAGCTGATCGTCAGCGAAAGATTAAATGGTTTGAGGAAAACGGTCTTTGCCCGGAATGCTATCGTGCTCAGAAGGAAGCAGAGAAAAAAGAGCAGGCCGAGGCCGACGCCAAGGAAGCCGATGCTCTTGGACTTGCCGAACTTACTGGAAGTGAAAAGCAGATCGCATGGGCGAATTCGATCAGAGCGGAACAGATCAATACAATCAACACATTAATCAATAACGTAACCGCGTGGATTAATAAGATCCGCGAATCCGGAAAAAATGAAGATCGTATCCCGGAGGCGAAAAGGATGATCGTTTTTCTGGAATCCATGAGCCAGGTAATCGGGAGCGAGGCATCTGCTCGCAAAATCATTGATTGGAGGGATGCGAATATATCCGAGCTCACAATCAGATTCAATAAAATTGACAATGATATTTCATCCAGTAAAAAGGTACCGGAAGATTTTAATGAATATGGATCTCTTTTCGTTGAAGTGCTAAAAATGGTGTACTGTGATAATGAGCCGAAGCAGGAAACAACGGTTTTATCGCCTGAGAATAAAACCAGTGATACTATGGTAACTGTAACCTTCACGGAAAACAGTGTTTCGGTCGAATCTCCAAAAGATTACATGGTAATTGAAATAGTAAAAGAAAATGGATATAGATGGAACGGAAATTTCTGGAATCTGCAGATTTATCTGCAGACCGGAAAGGCGGAAGATCGCGCGGCTGAGATTGCCAACAAAATGCTCTCCGCAGGATTCCAGGTTACTGTTCCAACGCAGATTGCGGATGCAGCTGTATCCGGAAATTACGAACCGAGATGCACGCGATGGATCAGCAGTTACACGGATGACCATGACCATGTATATGTATCGTGGGGAAAAGATGACGATATGTATAATACGGTAAAGGAACTCTCTGGATCCAAATGGGTACGCGGCAGAGGGATGAGAATTCCAGCTTCCTCTGCAGATGAGATCGAGGAGTTCGCGGAAACATACGGATTCCGGATTTCCGCCGGCGCATTAAAACAGATCGAAGCATATCGCGATAAGGTCGAGGTAGTCGTTCCGGGAGAAGGATCAAAAGAAGAAAAGATCGACAAGAGTGAAAATATCAGGGATATTATGAATTCCTCTCGCGATATTATTGAGGATTTGAAAGATGATTAAAATGAAAACTTTCACCTACCTGCTGCCATATCAGGAGCAGGCGGTTGAAAAGCTCCGGCACATAAAGATCGGAGCTCTATACATGGAAATGGGAACCGGGAAAACCAGAACCGCTCTGGAACTGATTCGCATCCGTCTGGCGGCCAAAAAGGTTGACCATGTGCTTTGGCTTTGTCCGTGCAATATCAAAGCTGATATCCGCCGTGGCATCCGGAAGCACTCCGATCTGGACGATCTCGGAATACTTGATATTGTCGGTATCGAAACTCTGTCCACATCGATCCGGGAATGCAGCCGCCTCCTGGAGCTGGTGCAGACTAACAATGTTTACCTTGTGGTGGATGAATCGTCTCTTGTAAAGAACCACACCGCGCTCAGGACCGTACATATCCAGCAGCTTGCCGATCGATGCAGGTATAAGCTGATCCTTAACGGCACTCCGATCACGCGAAATGAAGCAGACTTATTTGCTCAATGGAGGATTCTTGACTGGAGAATATTGGGGTATAAATCTTATTACAGCTTTGCTGCAAATCACTTGGAATTTGACGATAAAGGCCGTATCCGCCGTGTTTTAAATACAGATTACCTTGCAGAAAAAATTGCTCCATATACCTTTGAAAAGAAAAAAGTCGACTGTTTTTCCCTTCCATCGAAGCGATACCGCACTGAATACTTTGATCTCACCATGAAGCAAGACCAAATCTACGACTATGTGGTTGATCAGTTGTTGACCAGTCTCGATGAAATGTCAAACACGGCGATTTATCAGCTTTTCGGAGCATTACAATCCGTAGTGAGCGGATATTCGATCTCAGTCATTCAAAAAGGCCGTTTCCCTCATGCAATCCGCGGACCGTATCCGGATCCAGAAAATAATCCACGGATGCAGACTCTTTTTTCTTGTCTCGAGGGCAACGAGGACAAGGTAATAATTTTTTGCTCATATACTGATGAGATAAACTCTATCGTCAAGCGCCTGATTAATAACGGAAAAACAGCTGTGGCATTTGACGGGGAACTGAGTCGTAAAAAGCGTGATGCGGCTGTCGATGCTTTTCGTAAAGATACACAGTATTTTGTAGCCAATAAATCGTGTGGAGCATTCGGATTGAATCTGCAGTTCTGCCATAAAATTATATTTTACAGCCACGATTGGGATTGGGGGACAAGAGCGCAGGCAGAAGATCGTGTTCACCGACTCGGACAGACGCATGAAGTAGATATTACAGATATCTGTGCGGACAATACCATAGACATCCAGATCATGAATTGCCTGCGTAAGAAGGAAAATTTGTCAGACATGTTTAAGCGTGATGTCGCAAGGCTTCAAAGCAAGGACATCCGCGCATTTTTGCGGGGAAAGGAGCTGAATGGAAAAGATCTATCAGAAAAAAAATGTGTATGAGGCGCTGCAGGATCGGCTCGCATATATATTTGACGAGTTTGATAATATCTGCTGCGCCTTTTCTGGCGGGAAGGATTCCGGCCTGCTGTACCATCTGGTACTGAAATACATGGACGATCATGGTATCCACCGCCAGATCGGGCTCTTCCATCAGGATTTTGAAGCGGAATACACGGAAACCGCAAACTATGTTGAAAAAGTCTTCGCGGACGCTCCTGATTTTGTGGATCGGTACTGGCTGTGTCTGCCAATCGCAGTCAGAAATGCAATGTCCACGTATGAACCATACTGGTATCCGTGGGATCCGGATCAGAAGGAAATCTGGGTTAGGAACATGCCGGACCATCCGTATGTCTGGAACATGGACTGCTGCCCGGAGTTTTTCCACAAAGGAATGACGGATCCGCAGGCACAAGGCCAGTTTTCCAGATGGTATAATAATCGATGCGGCAGCGGAAAAACTGTAATTCTCCTCGGCCTCCGGGCACAGGAGTCATTACATCGATATAGCGCAATTATTAACAAACGGCATCCGTATAACGGTCGGATGTGGATATCGAGCATGTACAAGGACGTCTGGTCCGCATCTCCGCTGTATGACTGGGAAACGGAGGATGTATGGGCAGCGAATGGTAAATTTAGGCTGCCATACAATCATTTATATGATCTGTATTATATGGCAGGCGTCCCGCTCGAAGAGATGCGTGTGGCTTCCCCTTTTATCGAATATGCCGGATCTTCGCTGAATCTGTATCGAGTGATCGAGCCGAATACCTGGGCAAAGGTAGTCGGACGTGTCAATGGTGCGAATTTCGGTGCGATCTATGGCAAGACAAAAGCTATGGGATACAAACAGATTACTCTCCCACCTGGTCATACCTGGAAGAGCTACACGCTGTATCTGCTCAACACGCTTCCGCCGGATCTGCGTGACCACTATGTGAGGATCTTCCGGACATCCGCAAAATTCTGGAAAGAGACCGGCGGCGGCTTTTCGGAAGATGTGATAGAGGACATCGAGAATCATGGCTATAAAATCCATCGGAACGGCGTATCGAATTTCAGCAAGGACGGCAAGACCCGAATTGTTTTCGACCAGGAAATGCCGGATGACACGGACGATGTAACCAGCACACAGGATATTCCGTCCTGGAAACGGATGTGCTACTGCATACTGAAAAACGATTACTTATGCAGGTTCATGGGATTCGGGCCTACAAAGGTAGAGGCGCAGAGAATTAAGGCAATCAAGAAAAAATACGCTGCTATCGCACGGCCGGGAAGGAGAAGCAAATGAGCGAGAAAGAATGGAAATCGCCGGCATATGGAGTGCGGCCGGTTCCGATCGAGAAGATCCGGGCAAACGAATACAATCCGAATAAGGTCGCGCCGCCAGAAATGAAACTGCTGTATGACAGCATAAAAGAGGATGGCTACACAATGCCGATTGTGTGTTACTATAATGCTAATGATGATATGTATGAGATCGTCGATGGATTCCATCGTTATCAAACAATGTTGGACCATAAAGATATTTACGAGCGGGAACATGGTATGCTGCCCGTGTCCGTGATTGACAAGCCGATCGATGAGAGGATGGCGTCCACAATTCGACATAACAGAGCCAGGGGAACGCATGATGTGGATCTGATGTCAAGCATCGTTGCGGAACTGCATAAAATCGGTCGGTCCGATGCATGGCTATCAAAACATCTAGGCATGGACATGGATGAGATCCTACGGCTCAAGCAGCTGACGGGGCTGGCAGATCTATACAAGGATAAGGACTTCTCAAAATCATGGGAACCCGGGGAGGTGACAGATGCTGATATCACTGGTTGAGTATGCGAAGAGGCACGGCCGGAATCCGGCAACTGTAAGACAAATGGCCTTACGCGGAGGATTTAAGACGGCCAAGAAAATCGGCCGGGACTGGGTCATTGATGATGAAGAACCATATCCGGATCACCGGAGAAAGGGACAAAAGAAAAAAGATGGAAGAATATAAGGTTGGAAAAACATATGTTGATGCAATTGGGCGAAATGACGAATTGATATTTGATATTACGGATTCCGGAATTATTATTCCAGTCTATTTCAACCGCCCAAACCAGAACGAAATCGATCAGTTCAAGAGCGGTCATGGCATTAAGATGGCTTATGTAGACAGAGGTAATGTATTGATCATTTTGATGAAGTTCGGTGCGCTACACTGGATGGATGCGCCATATTCGCCGCATCTCAGCAAACAACTGACTCGGCTTCCGGATAAAGTAGAGAACGAAGAAGGATTTGCCGCTCATCTTCTGCTTTTTGATACGGCCAATGGAGAGCTCAAGACTCAGCGCCTGTTTTCTCTTCGCTCCAAGATGTCGAATGATCTGATTCGTGAAACAAAGAAATTGCTGAACAAGCCGTTTGATCGGAATGCATACGACGCGGATATTCAATCTGCGTATCGATACCGCACAAGTGAACTGGTCAAACAGGCACGACAAATATATGAAATCCAATAAAAAAGAGGCGGAGCCATAACAGCCCCGCCATTTTCTTTGACTAAATTGTCATTTAACTAAATCAATTAGCTAACGGTTTAGCTAATCGTTTGCTAATTATTTGTTTTCGCAGAAAGCGACATCCTCGTACTTCCATCCTGCTTTCACGAGGTTTGCCTTTTCCTGTGCCGAAACCGTGTACATGTGCTGCCCCTGATTCGGGTTATACAGCCGATAGACCGGGACACCGACCCCGGACCGGAAGACAGCACCTTCATCATGCCACCCGGCGCGCGAGAGGCTTTCGCGTTCTGCCGTGCTTGTGGTGTACAGATGATCGCCGTTGTTCGGATTATAGAGGCGGTAAACATTAACATTTCCGCCCCAGTGCCATGCAACACCTTCGTACTTCCATCCCGCTTTCGTCAGGTTGTACACCTCATCCGGGTTTGCCGTGAACATGTGCGCCCCGGAATTAGGGTTATATGCCCGGAACACCCCGTAATCCTCAAGTGGACGGACGCCTTTCGGCGCCTCGTATTCCGTGGTTTTTGTCTGTGTCGCCTCGGTATAGTCAGGACGGAAGATTTTGTGAATGTTATTCACATATCTGCGGCGGACCATGACTTCCCCGCCGTTGCTGTTGTTCCCGTAGGACGTATTTCCCTCAATCGTGTTGTAAGACCCGTCTGAATTTCTGGACTTAATGATTCCGATATGGTCCGGATGCCCATCCCGTTTCCAGTCGAAAGTAACGATATCGCCCATCTGACCATCGTGAATTCCTACTTGCTTTGCCGGGGTGTGCGCTTCGAAATAAGCGACACCCGCCGTTTTGGGGCCGAAAAGGTCTGACGCATCGCACATCCGGAAAATATCCCACACGAACGCGGCACACCACTTGTACGCTGATCCGCTGACCGCATGTCCATAAAAATCCGTGTTGAATATGACATTATTAGAGTTACGCGGGGACTCTTTGACCCCGACGTAAGACTCCGCCTTTGCTACAATGTCATTTGCTGTTGCCATTGTCATCTCCTCCTTCCGACACTTCTGGCAGACCCGCGAGCGACGTCGCAAACGACAGCACTGCCGCCAGAACAGACGCGGACAGGCACATCCGCCAGTCAACATCCGACATGACCGCCGCCGTACCGATCGTTGCCACAAACGCCTGGGCGAAAGTCTTAATCATGCGGATCGCTGTTGCCTTAAACCACTGTTTCGTAAAAATCTTCATAACGTACTCCTCAGATAAATTTGTTCTCTTTTTTCACCGTGATATAGGTTTCTTTTATGTTTGATATGGCCGCTACCGCTTTTGAATTTTTGTATTCGTCATGGTGCTTGCAGTAGATTTCGTAACTTCTTATATCGTCCAAAATTTGGTTATATGATTCTTCGGAATGTCCGACATCCCGCCGAAGTTCATCGTCAAACACCAAAATGCGCCGCCTTGATGCATCCGCGTTTTCCTCGTCCATGCGTTCGTCAAGTGCGGCAAGCTGATTGCCGAGATTTCCGATCTTGACAACTAGTTCGTCGTGTTTTTCCTTTTTCTTGTCGCTTCTGCTGATAAGAAATTGAATAAAAACAAGGACGGAACCAACTAATGTTCCGCCCAGTAATCCGGCAATAATCGTGTCCTGAAATGGACCTCCCAATTTAATCACGTCCTTTCTTGGCATAAAAAATAGCCGCCCGATAGCGACTTCTTATGCTGTGCGTTTCCACATGTAGACGGCTAAATACGGCGGCATGTTGTTGTGCGGTTGAGTGCTACCAGCCATGTCAGTTCTTCCACTATAGTTATCATGTTGCGTAATAGGCCACGTAGGAGCGGTTTGAGAACTTGTGGTTACAGGAGTTACTTTATATGCCCAGCCTTTTACTCTATGACTGTGCGCTGGCATTTCTGCACCAGTCAAAGTATGCGTTGCCTCACCGCCAGTGCTGCCTGCCGTGTAGGTGTCACTTGATGCTAGCAGGAACTTACCCTCGATAGCTTCCCAGGTTCCAAAACCAAACAATGTAGCAGGACTCGTTGATACAGTGGAAATATAAATCGCTCCAACAGGATAAACTGATTCTAGGAACGGAAGGAAATGTGTTTCTGTTACTCCATATGAACCCGTATCAGCGTCTTTTTCATATTTTGCAACACACAATCCACCATTTGGCAGTTTATATCCAGTGTCATCGGTTCCTTCGTAAAGCTTATAATAAAGGTCTGGATCGGAGTCAGCGGTTGGATCTGCATTATGTTCTTCAGAATCCCATTTATCCATAATGAATCCTGAGTCGTCTAATCGAACACGGCCCATAACTCTTTTGTTTCCAACAAAATTCCATCTTTCCCAATCACTTCTAATAATAGAACCAGTAATCGTAGAACCGGTAATATTTGATCCGTTAATATCAATGGCGTTTATTGTTCCACTATTAATAGTATCAGCATTAACACTTTTAATCTTGGCACTCTCAATGCTGGCATCATGAATCTTTGCATTTGTGATAGCACCGTCATGAATCTTAGCAGTTTGAATCGTCGCGTCTGCAATCTTAGCGTTTGTGATAGCACCATCTTTAATTTTTGCCGTTTGAATTGTGCCGTTTGCAATCTTAGCGTTATCAACAGCAAGGTTGGCAAGTTTACCATTTGTAACTGCTAAATCCTTAATCTTAGCCGTAGCAACCGCTGCATCGACAATCTTAGCTGTACCAACAGCAGCGTCCTGAATCTTAGCTGTTCCAACAGCAGCATCGGCAATCTTAGCACTTGTTACTGCTAGATCATCAATCTTTGCTTCAGTAATAGCGCCATCAATAATCTGAGCATTGTCAACCGCCAAAGCATCAATCTTAGCATTTGTCACGGCCGCATCATGGATTTCTGCTGTGCCAATAGCTTGAGCAGCAACAACTCTCGCATCAACCGAGCTGTCTCCAAATTTTGCATTTGTGATGGCCTTATCGACAATTTTAGCGGCATTGATGGCTTTATCATTGATTGCATTCGTTCCAAGCTGAACCCGAACCCAAGCTGTGCCATTGTAACGATACATTGAGTTGCCATCATCGGTGTCAAACCAAATATCCTGCGTTGTCATGCCGGATGTTGGAGCTGATGCCTGATAGTAAACTTTGCCTTTGCCATTTGCCGTGGTAAGAGCCGTATCAGCAGTGGATTGAGCCTCGTCAATTCCAGACTGAACATCTTCGGGGGCGGGGGTCCAATCGGTAGCGACATTGCCATACTCAACTTTAATCTTTGTTGAATATGTTGTTCCTGCTACAGATTCTCTATAGCCAAACCTAAGAGTAATGAATGATACGTCGGTTAATTTTGATGCACTAATAGTATATGGTGTGCTTGAAAAATATGTATTATTGCTTATAGTAGTTCCAGAGCTATTAAATCGGTTATAGTAATTTTTATTAAAAATGGTATTAGTGTAAGATATCGTAATGTCTTTACCAGAAATGACAGGGATTTTTAGTCCACAATTTTTAGCCCATGTAGCACCATTCGCGTTTGCAATTCCAAAATATGCGTCAGAACCAGACGCTGTCATGGAAATGATTCCGGTAGAAGCGTCCAGAGTGAGTGAAGATATATTAGATTTTGATATGCCATGATTTTGACTAAGAGCATATAAATTTCTTCCACCTATATTAAATATATCGGCAACATTAGTCATATCAAAACACGTTGCGTAAGCTACATACCATATCATAGGAGACGACGACGATCCAACAGCTCCGTCAATATAGAAAAAGCCTATGGTTGAAAACGTTCCAGCATCACCACATTTAGCATATCCTAGATATTCTTCAAACTTTCCTGTTCCGACGTTTGACGTAAGCCATTTAAAAACGGGACTATTTCCCCATGCATTATGTCCAAAAATAATTTTTCTACCAGAAGGAATTTTTGCAATAATACGATAAATAAATATCGCGTTTGCTCTCGAATAATTATCACCAAAATAAAATCCGCCACAGTTAGGACTTGATGTGCCGACATTCTTAATAACCAACTCATAGTCACTATTGGTAAATGGGTTGTCAGAGCTTCTCGAACTTCGAGTTACAGTTACATTGCCATTGTTAGAATTATTGTAAACATATGTCTGATTCTTCCCATTTGCAAAATACGGATCAGTAAACAGCATCTTGCCATTTGACAAATCTATCGCATTTTGACCGGCTGCTCCATCCGCTCCGTCATTCACACGGACAAGCGTAATGGGATCACTAATTGCTTTAACTGCCATAATCACCCCTCCAACTGAGCAACGTAACTGGCCTTGTTTGACACGCTTCCGGCACTAACAGTTAATGTCGTACCGGTTGCTACCGCTGTCGTGCCGCCATCCTTGTACCACTTGATTGTCCCCAAAGCCGTGAGATTGGTTCCTGTAACTTCAGCACCCGCTTTGTAGACGTGAGCCGTCAGCGTGGTAGAAATGTCCGCGTTTTTAAAGATCGTTCCGGCGGACGAAGTTACTACCAGCGTAATAGCATCTTTTCCATCTTTTCCATCTGTACCATCCGACCCCGGATTCCCTTGAGCACCTTTGAATGCAATCGCATAACTGAATTTCTTCGTAATCGTAACGGCGCCATTGATCGTAAGCGGAATATCGATCGTTCCGCCTGTCTTCAGGGCTGTAGTAGCAGTAATCGTTACTGTCGGGGATGGAGTCTTACCGTCTGATGTAGCAGAAAGACCAGTCGGAGCCGTAATATCGCCAACTTCAACTGAAACCTGATCGTCACCAAGGTAAGCGACAAACTGAGTGGTTGTGCTCTGAGTCGAGGCAACACTATCGGTGTCCCCGATGAAAGTATGTGCCTCGTTCGTCATGATCACGGTATATGCATCCGTTAAATCGACAAGTGTCACCTGGTTACTCGCTTTTACTGCCATTTTCTACTCCTTTCGGTTCAGTAAATAAGATCGCATGAAAAAACGGTCCTCTCTAACACGTCGTTTGCGCTCAGCGTGAAGATGAAACCGTTGTCTGATAACCGTGTATCGGTTGATGGGATGTCCGTCCAGCTCTCCGTTCCTTCCGGCTTCTGCCGCCACTGCAGGCAGGCGTCCGATCCGAATTTTTCCGCCAGTGCTGTGCTGTCCGTGATCAGCTCGCCACCGACGAAAATATCAATCGTCAGCGTAGTGGAGATCGCGGAATTTTTGAAAGTGGTCCCGTTGCTGGACTCGATGTACAGCGTTACTGCGTCCTGCCCATTCGCTCCTGAGATGCAAACCGGATCCCCGTATGTGATCTCGCTTCCCGCGATTTTTACAGAACGCTGCCAGATAAAATATCCGTCTTTTCTCTCGGGCGGGACAGCCGACCAGAGATCCGGATCATCTACGGACGGAGGCACTCTTGCAGACTGGCTCTGCGAATATTCATAGTAAAAATCCGTCGTGGCTTTTCCGGCTGCTTCTTTTGCCTCGTTTGCCTTCCGGATCGCCTCTTGTGCCGTCACGGAAAATTTGTTCGCCATCTGCTGTATTTGCGACGAAATCCCGGACGATAATTCTTTGTAATCGCCAAGGGATGCTTCCCACCTTTTTTCCGATGTTTTCTTGGTGAGCTTTTTCACTCTGGCGGACAAATACAATTCGCCCTTGTCATCAATAATCCGGATCGTATCGCCCAGCTTGACATTATGCGGAAAATCGTGGAAATCCACCTCATAACTGATTTCCGGGACGCAGTGCTTTTTCAGGTAAGCCAAGGCTTCCGAGAAAAGAGACGCCTGTGTGATCGCATTGGACGAATAGGCTCCGACAAGATGTCCAATGTCTCCGGCGTCGTGTTCTGCAAGGTACCGGCTCCACTTGTAAACCGCCTTTTTGCTGCACAACAGGTTCCCATCCACATAGAAATCACCGTCGTTATAACTGTATCCGGATAGTGTGACCTGCTTTGCCTCAAATCGTCCCGTGTCTTTATCCCGGTCATATTCAGCTCGCGATATCCATGTGTAGGCACTGGCGGTTGTCGGCGCGGTCTGGCTTGTGCTGGTTACGGTGTAACCGAACCATCCCTTTTGCACGGATTTCCCGTTGACCTTATAGGTCTCCGATTCTCCCATGTTTGATCCGTTCTGGTCGCTCGCCCACATATGATATGCATACGGCGTTCCGCCCTCTGCCGTAACTGCCGTGACCAGATTCTCAATTGACCGTTTCTCCACGATGCTCTTGATCTGCGAGCCGAGCCGAAACTCAAGCTGGATATCTTTACCGCGCTGGTAATAGATATCCACATACTTATTCCGGATCATCGTAGGCGTGATGTCAAACGAAAACCGCACTTCTGCTCCGAATCCTTCCGCGATGGAAAGAATCCGCTCCGTAACCGTGCTGTCTCCGTCCCAGCTGAGCGCCCGCATCTGACCAGTAAGCTCGTTGACCCGGATCGTAAAGCCGGAATCATACAGGTATTTGTTCATGTACTGATTGATCGTGTACTTTGTATGATTTTCCCATGCCGGAGCAATTTCATTCAGCAGATCCAGACCGAGGTCCTCCGCGTACACGGAAATCTCGCACTCGTCGGAGTTGTCCTCCATCGAAATGATAGTAAAGACCTCCTGCCCGTCGTCCTCGTCCCAGCGGATGACGTAATTTCCCTCGCGGCAGAGTTCCTTCGCTTTTACATGCTGTTCCTCCGTGTAGCCAAGGATAAATTCGAATGTCGCTGTTCCGGTTTCGAGGTTTTCTTCTTTGGTGTCGTCATACACCTGCAGACCGTCTTTCAGCCCGGTCGCTGCGTGTCCGAGGATTGTGAATCTTCTGTTGGCAAAATAAGTGATCATAAAAATGCCTTTCGATACTTGATCTTGCTGGTCGGTGCCTGCGTTGTCCAGGTGGAATACTGCAGGTGAAACTTATTCTGCTGGCACGGCTTCAGGTAGAAATCCTCATAATCATTCCCGAGCCGCCCGATTCCGTAGGTTACCATATCGTCAACCGTAATCTCTCCGGAATTCGTATAAATCACCACATCACAAACACCCTTAAAGGTGTTTGTCGTGTTTGCGAGCCATACCGTGGTAAATCCGTTTTCTGCGAGAGGATAACTTATTTTCGCATTGCACCCGGTATAAAGCGATATTCCGGTCAGCTTCTGGTCAATCAGATCCGATGCATAAAAATCTTTAACATAGCGTCCGATCTGAAAACGGATGGTGCCGTTGCTTTTTTTAATGATTCTTCCGTGTCCTGCCTGTTTATACTCTCCGCCACGCTGTCCGTACTTTTTGCTGTAATAAAATCCGCCCGTATAGGCGTTTGCAAATACGCAGTTGTAGGTCCAGGAATCAAGTATCTCGCCGTTGACAATGAAATCAACTACCGCAGCGCTGGATCCCAGGCCTTTGAACCAGTTGAGGCCGGCCATGACGAAATTATTTCCATCGGAATCCTTTCCGATCATATTGATTTCCTGATATCCGGTATCTTTTCCCTTCAGACTCGGGTCTGAGAAAAAAAGCGTCCGGAAGGCAAACTCAAAATTCTGGACCGGATCATCCAGTGTATAAGAAAGCCCGGTTCCGTGGATATCATCCGATGCGCTCGTATTATGCGAGACGGAATCCCGGACTGACCGGTCGGTCCAGGTATATTTGTTTCCCGGATATCCTGTCAGAACCCGCGATCCCGTTGCAATACGCGCCTGAGAATCCTGCTTCCACCCCACGGCTGACGACTGCCCGGGGGCCAGTGTGGCCTGATTCATGACCCATCCGGCCGGTACTGCAACAGCTCCGGCGCCCCACTCGGCGGCAGTTATCTTCCCGCTGGAAGCTCCCTCTGTGGCTAGCTGTTCCCCGGGGCCGAGCTGGATCACCTTGCCGTCCTGGTTGTAAATTACGATGCAGCCTACATCCGATTTACAATCAACTTCGAAAACGGGGAAGGACGGAGCCGTCCCGTCATAATCGATCGTCGCTTCTCCGTTCTCATCGAATTCGACCTCGTACTCTTCAACCGAATATTTAAACGGATCCGTGCAATAAATCGAGAATGACGCTGTCACGGCGTTGCGTCCTTCCGGGACCTCTGAAAATTCTTTTACCGTTCCGGTAAAATATTTATCCGGCTCGTCCTGGAAGATGATCTGTGCCTGTTCGTCCGAAAGGATGTAGTTTAACTGGTTATAGGCGGACCGGAAAGCCCTCGGTGTATCTGCGATCAGCTGATACTGCACAGTGATAGTCCGAGGTGTGTACCTCCGGCGGACATACCGGTTGCCGTCCGTGAGGCCTTTCTCCCGGTCCGTAACTTCAATCGGAATCCCCTCTCTCCCGGATACAGAAAGCGTCCTGTACCCGGGAATGGCATTCTCCAAAATCGTTCCGTTGAAGCTCATGGATTCCGCCGGAAGGTCTGATGCAACCGGCTCAGAAGCCAGAACATCCCTGAATAAATAACTGCTCATCTGATTCCTCGCCTCCTGTTGGCGCGTACCTGAAGCCGATTGAGCTCATCCTGCGTATATGTGGCGGTTGCCCGTGCAACCTGTTTTCCGTCGATCTCAAGCGGAATCGTAAAGGTATAAATCCCTCCATATTCGCTTTCCGGATCGATGCCATATCCCTGGCTTCCTGCAGCCGAGAGGCGCGGATTGGAAATTTTTGGCTGTCCCACCTTTGTCGGCGTCGCCACCAGCTCACGTGCCATATCCGTCACATATTTGATCTCGCGTTTGATTCCGTTCCCCATGCCGACTCCATACCATTTTCCGTATTTCGTCGTGACCTTAGACGGAGATCCGATCTTGGCCTTTGCCGCGATCGCAGCATTGGCCGCCGCAACCATCTGTGCGGCGGCCGCACGGACGGAACCGACCTGAGAGCTGATACCTCTTGCCAGTCCAGATCCGATATAAGACCCTGCACTGTACGCTGTGCTGTACCCGCTCCGCATCCGGCTTGTAGCCGCACGGGAAAGTGCGCTTCCGGCTGCTCCTGCGGCTCCTGAAGAACCACGGATACCGGAAACAAACGCCATGCCCACACTCCGGCCGGCTGCCGCTGCATGGCTTACCGCACTGCGGAAGACGTTGATGATTTTAGACACAATCACAAGCACCGCCGCCGGGATGGTCCCCATGATCTTCAGCATTCCGTTCTTGATCGCGTTGCCGATCTGGTTCCCAGATGTCGTCGCCGCCGCAACACCCATTTCAAATGCTGCTGCCACTGCTGACATGGATGCAATGGCAGCCGGACCGATCTCTTCGATTGCTGACGCGGCCGTTTCCGCCGCCGGTGCAATTTTTTCCACCTTAGACGCTGCTGATCCCGCTTCGGATGCAACGTGGGAAAGCCCGGACGCCGCCATATTGATGGCCACCACTGCGATCATCACAGCTGCTGCAGTCATGGCTATCGACGCAGAGAAGGCTGTAACGGTTGCGGATGCGCTCGACATCATCGCGGCAAGCATCAATGTTGTCGTCCCCAGCATCATCAGAGGAGCGATTCCGGACGTTGCTGCCGTGATCGCCGATGTCAGCGTAACCATTGCGGTTGTTGCGGTTGTGCCAAGCATTATGAATGACTGTGAGATCATCATGATCGACGTGCTGAGCATCATCATTGCCGATCCTGCCGCCTGTGCATTGGTGGATATCAGCATGATCGATATTGCCGCAACAGCCAGACCGGCTCCGAATGTCGAGGCCGCCGAGCTGCTCAGCGTGAGCACCATTGCCAGGGCTGTAATCCCTGCCGCAGAAGCCGCGCAGACCGCCGAAAACTGCATAAGGGATGCGCCAAGCGGAGCAATCGCCGCCGACAGTGCGGTAGCGGACGACTTCAGCCCGGAAGCACCCTTTGAAAAAGCATTTTTCAGTGCGTTGATTGCGTTTTTCGCACCGGTTTTTATCGTGTCAAGCCCAGCCTTGACGATATTAATCGCCGAAACCATGCTCTTCATTGAGGAGGCCGCCTGCTTCGCGTTTTTCGCAATGCTGCTCATCTGTGTTTTAACCAGGGCAAGTGATGCCCCGAGAACAGCCGCTCCGGCTGCGGCTAAAAGAGACGCCGCACCAAAGGCAGCCACACCGACAGCACCGGCAATTCCACCTGCCATAAGCAGAAGCATACCGGCTCCGGCCGCAATAGCTCCGGCCGCAATCATCAGAAGTGCCGGACCTGCCATAAGAGCACCAGATGCCACCAGCATCAGCGCCGGTCCGGAAACGGCAGCACCCGCCGCCAGGAGAAGCATTCCCGCACCTGCGACAAGTGCACCTGCTCCGGCTATCAGAAGCCCCGCACCGAGAAGAAGCGAAGCCGCTCCGGCAACTGCCGCACCTGCCGCGAAAGCGAGCATCGATGCGCCCAGCGCCGCGATATTTCCGGCTGCGGACATTCCGTTAGCGGCAATCTGCGGAAGCACGGCCGCCACGATCGCGAGACCGACAGCCGCCATAAGTGCTCCGGTTCCGGCCAGAAGGAGTCCTGCTCCGAGAAGCAGTGCTCCGATTCCGCCGATAATCAGCGCCGAACCGAGAGCCGCGACCAGCCCCATTAATCCTGCCAGTGCTGCCGTCATACCGAAAAATACCGCGATTGCTGCGGTTCCCTGAGAGACGATCAGCGTAGTTGCGAGCGCCATTACCATAAATCCGGCGGCACAAAGCAGTACCGCCACGCCGAGTGCTGTAAGGCCGGGAGCCGCTGCCGCAATCTTCGCACCAAACGTTCCGACAAGCGCCACGAGGGTAATCATTACTCCGGACATCATTGCGAATACTACGATTGCCGCTGTGCCCTGAGATGCCACGATTGCGGCTGCATTGGCCATCATTAAGAATCCTGCGCCGCAAAGTGCCGCAGCAACGCCGAATGCGTAAAGACCAGGTGCGGCCTTTGTCAATTTCGTGCCGAATTTAGCGACTTCCGCAACCAGTATTATTAGTATTGCACCCATTGACTCGAACACAACAATAGCGCCCGCGCCAGAGTCAGCTACCATTTGCGCCGCTTTAGCCATCAGTAAAAATCCTGCGCCGCAAAGCGCAACGGCCGTCCCTAATGCATATAACCCGGGCGCTGCGCGTTTCAGCTTGCTCGAAAACTTTCCAACGACAGCAATCAGCACAGTCATTGCCGCGATCATTCCAAAGAAAACAGCTACGGTTCCCCCGCCAGAACTTGTGAGAGACTTCGCAGCCGCTGACAATACAAAAAATCCAGCTGCACACAGAGCAAGACCTGCCCCGAACTTCATAAATGCGCTGGCTGCCGTGCTCGCAGTCTTCGCGCCTTTCTGCGCGGCAGAGTTAAATCCAACAAAATGATTGACAATCCCGCTAATTATCTTGAATCCGGCAAATGCGCCGATCAGAAGCGGGATATTCGTGATCAGTTTTCCGATCGCGTCCGCATTCTTTTCCAGGAATCCCGCGAATTTTCCGAGGACTCCCGCTACCTTCTCGCAGATCCCCCGGAAGGTCTCAAGCGGTCCCTGTGCCTGGCTGAATTTTCCTGTGTTGTCCTCTATGGATGATCCGATCGCCTCAAAGGCAGATTTGAATTGCTGTGCCACCGGACCGAATGTCTGCTCAATCACGGTTACATACGGAGAAATCGCGTCGACCAGATTTCCGAACACAGTACCGACAAAACCGACCGCATCCGATACGGTGTCAGCCATGAATTTTACTGCGCCGGCAATGGCATTGGAATGATCTGAAATAAACTGTGCCACGGAGCCGAATGCCGTCTGGATGCCGCCGAGCGCATTTTTGAACGAATCCATTGTGGATGTGTCGCTGAAAGCATTTTTAAGCGCGGATCCGACCTTTCCGAACGCTTTGCCAAACTGACTTCCGATCGTTGACAGTGTCTTGCCAACCTGATCGAAGAATGGTTTCACGGTACTGATTGCTGCCGTGACCTTTCCGGCAAGTGCGTTTCCGTCGATTGCGCCGATCTTGTTGTTGATATCAGTAATATCATCGATGATATACTGCGACACCTTGTCAAATGCGGGCTGTAATGTACCGGTTGCCGTCTCGGCCAGTCCGTCCATAGCCTGACCGACCGTTTTGTACCGCGTAGCCATTTTGTTAAAGTCAGTTCCGGTTCCGGCTACCTTCGTGATCGCATCGAAGAAATCCTCTGTCGATACGGTGCCGTCCTGCACAGCCTTGATCAGGTCACCAGTGGTATCTCCTGCGATCTTTCCGGTTCTCCCCATCTCTTTGGCGACTGCGGCAATACCTGCCGGCGTCTGCTCCAGCATCAGCTTGAAATCCATCCACTGGACCGTCGGCTTAGCGGCCATCTGCGTTGCCTGCTGAGACAGCGTTTTCATGGCCTGCGTGGGATTGGAAGCAGCTGCAGCCAGCCCGCCGAAGCCTTTGACCAGCTCCGTCGTGTTCTTCGTGCCGACTGCCGCCAGCTGTGAATAGGTCGATGCCATTTCAGAGGCGTTATAGATCGAATCTGTCGCAAAATCCTGCAGTTCCTTCCGGACGCTGGATATTTCTCCACTCGACTTGCCGAACGAAGACATGTTGCCTTCGAAGGTTTTCCACGCGGCAGACGATGTTTCCAATCCGGATGTAATGGACTGCAGACCGGAGGCCGCAAAGCTGGTCAGCTGCTGCCCGACGCCCTGCAGGATGCCGGCTCCGATGTTTCTCGTCGCCCCTTCAACGGTTCTCTGGAACCTGCCGAGAACGCTCTCAGCCCTACTAAATCCAGACATGAAAGAAGATGTTTCAGCGGAGAGTATCGCTTTAATATTAAAATCAGACATTTACTTGTTTTCCTCCGCTTTTTCGTGCAAATAATGAGCGAGGCCGGTAAAACGATCATCCTTCGGCTTTTCGCTTCCGTTAATCGCTTTATCGACCTCTTTTTCATAGTCGTAGAATTTTTTAAATGTCGAATATACCGGTTTCTCTTTCTTTCCGCTTTTCTTCATGGATTGAGCGGCAAAGGCAAGGTAGGCAATCCAGTGAGAATAAAAGTCACGGTCTACGTTCATCAGATTCAAGGCATCCAGCATGATCCGGTACTGCCTGATCGTCAGGTTGTCCACCTGCTCGAAGGTCGTAAAGCCGAAGTAGCGAAAACAAGTAACTGCTACATCATGATAGATTTCCTCGAAGTTTTTTACTTCTCCTCTTTCTGCCCCTTCGTATTCTTGCCCTGCTCCTTCGCCTTCTTTTCCTGCTCCTCGATGCTCTCGCACAGCATCGTTGTAGCATTGTTCTTCCTTAAAAAATCTTTTACCATTTCCATGACTTCGCGGATGTTGCATCTTTCATTATTCTCAAGGTATTCCTCGAGTTCCCGGCGCGAAAGACGCGGATTCTGTCCTTTGTTGGCCATATCAAGTACATCCTCCAGCGCAATGACATCGTTGTTAAGGACCCTTCCTATCGTCATAGTGTCGCCGATTTCCAGAGAAAGATTCATTCCATTCTGCCTTGCAGTTTCAGTTTTCCTGAGTTCGCGGAGAAATCCCATGCCAAAATTAAACTGGTATACAGTGCCATTAATCGTCAATTCCATCATTTTTCATTCACTCCTTTATCTCGTCAGATATTTGTTATCAGGTGGTAGATTCCTTTGTCGTATCCTTGAATACATAGGATGCGACCTTCATCTGCTCGTCAGAGACAGTGACCTCGCCTTTCTGGCCTGATCCGTTGACGCCGAACGTGAGCTCGACTTCGACCATGTCCTCAGCGGAGGAAGTCATGTCAATCTCCGTGACATAGCCCTGGAAATATTTGCCGTTGTACTTCCCGCTTGTCGTTGCCGGATCATCGAGATTGACTTCCCAGATCTCGACAATTTCGTCGTTGTCCATTGCGGTCTCCAGCTTATCGATCAGCGTGTCGCCCTTGGCCAGAATGGACGTCGCGTTGATCTCCGTCTCCGACTCGGAAGGCGTGCGGATGCTTCCATCTTTTGTGATGGTAGAATCAGCATCTTTGCTCTTGTCACGCTCGTTTTCAGTCGTGAAGGCCATCGCAACAGCATCGTTTGTTGCTGCTTCGGAAAGCAGTCTGTAAAGATAGATAATCCTCTTGCCGGCTACCGCTTCCGCGAAGAGCTGAAGATTCATTTTATTTTTTCTCATTTCAATTACCTCCAAGTAATTTAAATTCAAGGGTTATGATTCCGTGCAACAGTGGTGTTTTCGTGGTGTTGTCCTGAATAATCTGATGGTCACACCCGGACAGCATCCACGAATAATTTATTGTCCGGGATAATTTCCTTGCGACATCGATGCAGCGTTCAATGCAAGCGGACAGTGTTCCGCGCTTGTGCGGATCATCCATCCAGACATCAACTGTCTGATAGATGGTGCCGAGCGTCTGCATCTTATTACTCATGTCATCAACCTGATGCGATCCGGCAAGATAAACAAAAGGATATGGTGTTCCGTCCGGTGGAAGAAATCCATCAAACACCATATCCTTGCCAAATTCATCGCGGAGCATTACCAGGAGACGGCCGAAAAGCTCCTGCTGTGGATTTTTCTCTGCCATATCAGCCTCCTGTCTCCGACTGGACCACCTTTTCAAGATTTGCCTTGAACTCAGCGCTTGCCGTTTCAAAGGCCGGTCTCAGGTACGGATGCGCCGGAATAAATCGCGTACCGAGTTCCTGATAGGCTGCATAATGCACATGCGGCGCAACTTCAGCAGTCATGCCTCCATCTTTCATCTCGATGGTGATGCTTCTCCGAAGAGTCCCGGTATCAACAGGTGCATTCTGCTGGGCTGTTTTCTGTAATGTGGACCCGGATCTTGAGACACATGCCTTAATCTTGGCTGGATTTTTACATCTCTTGAGCATCTTCTCCAGTTCCTTGTCGCCTTTCAGCGTGATCTTCATTCCGCCCATCACATCACCTCCGATACAACATAACAGTCTTTTACGCGGAGCTTCTTCCGGCTGTCGACATGGTACTTTTTCCCGTCAATCTCCAGATAGTCAAACGGATCTGCATAGTGGCGCTGCAGATGCAGCGTTAAACTCCCCTCTTTTAGCTGTCCGTAAATGATCTGTGCCCGTTCCTCGCCTGTTTGAACGATCGAGGCATACCGTTTTACCTTCGTCGGCTCGGAATCGCTGTAATCGCCGGTCTCCTCGTTGTAGGTGCTGTCTCCGTTCCGGCAGAAATAGACCTCGTGATCGTATCTCATAAAAATCTCAGCCTCCCGGATACCTTGCGGACGGAATCGGCATAATCTTCGATCTCGTCCCTGTATGGTGCAAAATCATCCTCGGACCATGCCATTGACTCTCCGTCTACACTGTGCGACGAAGTCCCCTCGGATCCGATCCGGTTAAATCTCGCCACGCAGATCTCAATCACAACACCGGCGAGCGCATCAGGAACCTCAGTTACTTCCTCCCCTGTCAGAATCTTCAGTTTTGCCTTCAAGCGCTCGCTCACAACACTGATAATCGTATCGATCTTTTCCGTGTCGTTCTCGCTTGCCTCGCTCATGCCGATCAGTTTCAGCACGGATTCCCTGATGTTCATTCCGTCACCTTTCTGGCGCGAGTCTGCCTCTTTGCCTTCGTCCCGCCACTGATAATCGGACGGCCGAAAGCATTGTCAGTTCCGGACAGCTCTGCGATCCGTTTTTCTGTCGGCTTATATCCGTCCCGGGGATATACTTCACCGGCCGCATAGACGTGATGCTCCGGATCCGCGCCGTCCATAAAACGCTCTAACGCTTTGTACATTTTCCCGCCTCCCTTCTATGCGGCCAGTCTCGATCAAGCCGTCTTCGCTGTGTTGATCTTGATAACGCCGTCCGTCATCTCCGGGAAGAACTTAACACCGGAAAGGATGAGCGTATCAACGGATGCATTATTGGTGTTCGGCTGATGCGTAATGCCGACAAGACCGGTCTCATCGGAAGTCAGGCTGAATGCGTTCGCCACATCACCGCCATTTGCCGGGATGTACGCACCGTTAAGGTTCTCTTTCGCAGTGGCATATGCCGTGCCTGCCGCAATGTCCGGAGAAACGATCGCCGTGCCAAGTCCGAGGAAGTTCTCGACATAGTCGAAGCCGAACGCAGTCTGCAGCGTAATCTGTGCAGTAGCCAGATATTCAGCCACATCCTCCGTGGACACGAAGAAGATAGGCGTCGCGTCATAATCCGTGAAGAATTTCTTCACAGCGCCCCAGCCCTTTGCAAGGCCGGCCTGCAGAGTCGCGCCTTCTGCCGTGCCAGTGCCCTGAGCAAGCGCATCATAGAACGCCTTCTTGATGTCGCCACGTACTACAGAGATCAGTTTGTTGTCGGTCTCGTTGACAGCGATCTGCTGACCGGTTTTCTGGATCGCCTCAGCAGTAGTCTGTCTGCGATATTTGTTGAGCGTCAGCTCAATCTCGCCGGCTTTCACACGCTGCACTTTGGTCAGCGCGATATCTTCGCCCTCTGCGACCTGCGCCGGAGAGTTGGTAACCGCAAGTTTGTACAGTTTGATCACGGATCCCGCAGACATCGGGATCATGTTAGTGACTCCAAGCACGGTCTGCAGGCTCTGGATGTTAGTACGCAGTCTATTTGCAAAGTCAATGGATACTGCCGGCTCTACATCCGTTGTAACGGTCTCATTCTCCGGCACAGCGAAAAGCTGAAGATTAATAAGGTTTTTCATGTTAATTCCCTCCAAAAAATCATTTAAAAAGCTCCAGATTCTCACGAATCAGCTTCTGGCGCTCAATCGGGTTCTTGACTGCAAGGATCTGCTCCTTCGTCATCGACGGAGCCTTATCTCCAGTCTTCGGTGTCTGCCCCGCAAGTGCCGCCTTGACCTGCTTCTGAACCTCTGCCTCGAACAGCTTCACAAACTCATCGATGTTAGACTGCGTCTGCTCCGCATCATCCGTGACCAGATCGCTGATAAGACCATCGGAAAAGCTGTAGCCCTTCCCCTGGATGATCTTGCGGGCCTGTCCCATCATCTCAGCGTGTGCCTGCTGTTTTTCGTAGCCCTCGATGCGGGATTCAAGTGCTGCGATCTTCTCGTCTGCGCTCTTGTTCGCATTGGACTGTGCGAGCTTCTGCGCCTCGCTCAGTGCTTTCTGCTGTTTTGCCTGCAGATTGGCGATCTTCTTGCTTATGATCCGGTCGAGATCCTCGTCCGAATACTTCGCAACTTTGTGCGGATCCTGCTCGCCGCCCTCTCCGGCATTTCCGTCATCAGGAGTCTGATCAGCTCCGCCGTCCGCCCCATCCGGAGCCGTATCGGTCTCGCCTTCCGCAAACAGCTGCAGATTCATAAGTAGATTCGTGAGTGTCTGATATTTCATGTTCGTTTTCCTCCATCCATAAGGTTTTATAGGTCTCATGCCTGCCTGTTTCCGTAGCTTTTTGAGAGATCCACGCCTGCTCTGTTATCCGTAGCTTTTAACGTCCTCCACGCCTGGACGCCGCCATATCAGCGGATGATTTTGACGTTCTCCGGGTACGCGTCCGCAACCGCATTCACGCCAATAAAAAACGCATCGATCAGAGTTTTCGTAAGCTCTGAGGGATACGTAATTAACACTTCCGTGTCTCCCGGAAGCAATCGACAATCAATTGCTCCTGGTTCCTTCTGTTCAATTGTGAATATCAGTGTCTGTATCAGTACGGATACTGCGCTGCAGACAATATCCTGTCCAGGCGGAGCGTATCCGCTGTGTCCGGTAACGGTGATTCTGTCATCTGAAACTTCTACCTCAATCATTGACCACGCCTTCCGGAATAAATTCCTTGTTGACTTCGATCATCGGGCTAATGTCATCATTAGGAAAACGAATGTGGATATCCAGATCCGTTTGAAACTTATAGCATTCAGCGATCTTTGTAGCATTATCAATCAGTGACTGACCAGCCACTTTGACCTGTTCTTCTAATGTTTTTGTTTTCATGTTATCTCCTTCCGGGCATAAGAAAGCCCTGCCGAAGCAGGGCATGAAAAAAGCACGGTGCAATGCATCCGTGTTTTTTTATTCTTTTAACATTTCTGGTGTCCATTTAACATCTTTTATTCTCTCAGTTTCTTCTTCAATCTCTTTATCTAATTCATCAATTGACTTGCCCGTATCAGCAACAGGTCCATCATAATATTTATCACCTGGCTTCATACCAAATACCCCATTCTTCCTTTAAGCTGTTAAGCGCTGCCAAATGTGCCTCTTTATAGCTACTATATATCGGTTTTCCTTCTTTATCAAGGAGTTTCTTATACTTTTCGATTGTAGCATCAATCACTCGCTGGGATACATATTTGTCGCCACATCCATACGTATAAACATCACCGTTAGCATTCGCTACAACTCCAAATTTATATCTCCTCTTGAATGCAGCTTCAAAGTCAGATCCAGTAGGCGGTGTGTCATCAAAGTGCGAATGCAATCCGATTGTATCACCTACGTTATTGCTTACTGCTTGTACTACGCTCTTGTTTGGGGCGACACCTTTTGATTCGTTACTTGTGGTGTTTTTTCCGAGCAAATCACCTGAATTCGCCGAAATAATAAATAAATCTTCCTTGTCAGTGCCGTCTCGATGAATCAGCGCGGCCTTTGAATACTTGTGTAAAGCGTCATCAACAGATTTTATTCCAGTAATGCCATTAAATTTACGTTTGTACTGATTAGATTGAATATACTTCCTGTCAATTCTCCAAGCATCTTTCTTTTCAATTCGCTTATGTGTAATCCCGCGTTCATGGCCTAGTGAATTACTCTCGGCTTTGTACTTCGCCACAGCCTCCGCATTGATTGCTTTCAGATCCATATGAACAGGATCCACGCCGGTCAATTCTTTGAACTCTTCATCGGACATCGCGGCGGCGCAGCTACAGCGACAGTGCGGATGAAGAGGCGGCGCGTTTGTCCCGATCTGCATCTTCTTCAGCTTGAACACTTTGCCGTCCAGCGCGCGACATATGCTGCAGGTATGACCGGATTCAGTTGCAATAAACATGTACTCGTCATATCCCGCTTCGGAAATCGCCTGCTGCTGTGCTCCGGTCTGTACCCGCGCCAGCTCCGTCCGCATGAGGCGTTCGGCGTTGTATCTGCCAGCCTGCATCTTCTTGTCCAGCGACTTTGCCAGCTCCAGAGGATTCAGACCTTTAATGATTCCACGTGTCAGCTCCGTATACACTGCAGCCCTGAGTGAGTCCTGGTTAACCCAGATGCGCTCCGAGAATGTCGTGTAGCTGCCATCGATCGTCGGATTCTGGAAGGACCCGTGCACGATGTTGTCAGCCATCTTCTCCAGTACCTCATCATCCGGCACCGTAAGTCCGAGGATGCCGGCCTGACGTTTATACTCCTCGATCGCTCGATCAAAAAAGATCTGCTGGTAGTATTTGTCGATTTCATCTGCTCCGGCTGTCATTTCAAGCGACAGCTCCGACTTCAGCAGCTCCAGCCGGTTGACCTTCATGGTCATGTTGTATAGGCGCATCTCTTCGTTGGCCTGATCGGAGAAGTTTTTCTCCCTCACATACTTCTTTGCTTTGCGCTCATACGCCTTAATATCGAGATTCGCGGCGCGCTTCTTCGCTTCGGCAAGTGTTATTCCTTCCTTCTTCGCGTACCGTGCGTAGAAACCCTCAATGTCCCTGGTGCACTCGTCTATCATCGACTGGTAGATCGCCTCAACCTTCTTGCTGTAGCCCTTCTCCTGCGCCTCGTAGTGCTTCAGGTTATTCTGTTCTCGTGCCAGCCAGTAATCGTGGCTGTTCATGGAGCGATTTCTCATGCGGTCACATCCTTGTCATCCAGCATCTGCTTCGCAGCATCCTCATCCAGACCAAGCCTCGTCAGCATACGCACGGCATTGTTATAGGTCAGCTGACCCTTGCTTCTCTTCTCGAGAATGGAGGATATTTTATAAACATTATCCTCATCGTCGGAGCGCATCGTTTCGGCTGCGCTTGCCATGCTCTCCGTCTCCTCGTCCCGCATCTTCTGGATCTCCTGTTTCGGATCGTCCACGATCGACAGCGTAGACAGCTGCGTCTCTTTGCTGACGATGCCCTCTAGCTTCGCCGCCGTGTCAGCCTCATCGCTCACATTCGCAGGATAGTTCGGTGTGAACTGATACTTAATCTTCGTCCAGTCATCCACATGGATTCCGGATGACAAGGCTACCGAATTGCTGAACAGCAGTTTGTAGCGATTGTTCAGCCCGGAAACAAATTTTCGTTCCTTTGTGCGAAACAGATTTTTCATAGACGCCATTTTGTAGCGCAAGGCAATGCCAGAAGAATTGCCAAACGATTCCGCGTTGATATTCGGAACCATTGACATCTGGAAGATCAGCGTTTCAAGGCGATCAATCAAATGCTCCTGTGTGCTGTCCGCGTTCGGTTTCTGCAGAAAATCGACATCCGGAAGTGCTCCAGACATATCACCGTCGAAATTTATTATGCGGTTTCGCCGGATATGCGCGAGATCGTTGTCCTCTACTCGCGGACCAAGGATCTTCAGATATGCGTCAGCGAAGTAATCGACATCATCTGCCTTTTCACTAAGCGCCTTGTTATGCGCATTGATTGCCGGAAGCTCGGATTCAAATATACCGATTTGTTCTTCGTTTTCCTTAAATTCCGTCGCCGGGACCCCGTCGAAACCGTGGCGCTTTTCCTCGTCCTCCCACACATACGATCCGTTATTCCTGAAATGCCGGACGATACGACTGTCGGAATAGGATCCGCGCTCCACATTGTTCGCGTCCAGGTAATACCGGATGAAATACAGCGGTCGATGAAGAATCGTATCGTCTACAAGAAAAAACGACTCCATCGGAGACAGGTGTGTCATACATTCCTCGCCAAATTCATCAAGATAATATATTTCATGCGCAGATCCGTGGATGCTGCTGATCTTCGCTAACTCCGCATTCTCACTGTCTTCGTTGTTATAGGCACACAGCATCTGAATGTACGAATTCACGCTGTCGTCATCGCTTTCTGTTTTGATCGGAATGCCACAGAAAAAGCCGTTGAACGTGTCCGTGATGTACTTCGCAAAATTTGTGCTGACCCTGTTGTCTGGTTTCCAATCCGCTTTTTTCGGTGCTTTGTAAATTTCGTACCGGTTTTCATACGCATCCTGCAGTTTCTGATTACGGGCAGCAACGATTTTTTTGTGTTTGCCGATATACTTCGCCAGGATCTCCGGCGTCATCACTGTGTCAGATGGTATTTTAAAATGCATTTTATATTCCTCCTGTAACCGGATGATACCGGAATCCGCCATGCGGCATATAAGGAGACAGCGCATATCGCGTTGCATCCATCAGGTGGTTATTGTCGTCGACCGGCTTGTTTGTCATTGTTCCGGTACTGTCAGTTTCCCAGGTGTACAGGGACAGCTCCGTGAGATAGTTCACGCATCGGGGATGCACAATGATCTCCAGATCCTGCACAAACTGGATTCCGTTCAGGATGCTGTCCTTGCCTTTCTGCGCCGGATAGATCCTCATACCATACTCGCGCAACTCCGCGATCGATTTCGGCTCAGCAGAATCAGCCGTGAATCTCAGATCTCCGTACCCCATGCGGGTTAATTCCTCGTAGATCATCCGGTTTGTCAGACCCTTCTTGTACAATTCATCCCATACGAAAAGCTGCCGCGTCGCCTTGCAGTAGAAGGCGATCACGGCAGCTGTCGGATCATTCGTATAACCGAAGTCCAGCCCGCAGACAGTAACATATCCCGCCGGCAGATCCTTAATTGTGAAGGCCCACTCACGCCAATGCTCATAGATCAGTCCCTCTACGATTCCCCAGTTGCCAAGGCCGGCAACCTGGTATCGCCTCGGGTTACGCCGCTTCATGTCCTCGAACAGCTTGCGGTCAGAATCATCCAGCCACTCGTTGCACCGGTAATCCGTAGTCATAGCGAGAATACTTCCGTCTGCCGAAACCGGATCCTTTCGCTCGCGGTAAATAGGTCTGCCTGAATCATCAGTTCCGACGATTTCATCAAAAAACCGATGCTTAATCCAGCACCGGTCCGACCACGGGTTAAACGTGAGTGTCACCTGTTTGAACAGTCCGTCCGGAAGTTCACCTCGGATCGACTCATCAACGGTATCAAAATCCGATTCCTTCGTCAGCTCATATGCCTCCTCGATCCAGACCCAGCACAACGAGCCGACTTCCGTCGTGATAGATGTGATCTTGACTGGATCGTCAAGCCCCCGGAAATAAATTTGCTGTCCGGTCGGGAGATAGGTCATCTCAAGCGGCGATTCCTTTACAGACCAAAGACTATCAACCTGCAGCCTATGGATTGCCCATTTCAGCTCCGTAAAGCAGGAATCCTTCAGTGTGCGGTACGTCTTCCGGATCACAAGCAGATTGGATCCCGGATATTTCATCATGTTGTAGATATACCAGAGTGCCGCTGTCTTGGATTTTTTCGATGCGCGAGAGCCTTTGCAAATTCTGTAACGCCCCCTGAAGCGCCAGAATGACCGATAACCGCCCCCAACTACATCAGGCAGATAAATCCTTGTCATTCTTTCAGATCGTCCTCTCCTGTAAACACAGGGATGTTAACGTCGACCTTCTGATTCTGATTTGTAGAGTAACCGTAATTTGACATCCACAAACCGGATAACTGTGTAGGAAGTGTCCCGTTCTCGAATTTTCTACGGGCATCCTGCTCGCATTCATCCTTCATACGCGCGATAACCGACTCAAGTCTAGGATCTTTGGAATAAGTCAAATAAAAATTCTGTTCGGTCATTCCACAGTACAGGGCAAATCCCTTGATCGTGTATGTTATCGGAGACGGAATCTTCTGTGTCACAAATTCAGCTGTCCGCTGAGAAAACTCTGTCCTAACAACGGTTTGAGAATTGCAATACTGCTTGTACTCTTCCCATTTTTCGGACAGGCTTTTTGCTGTAAACTTTTTTCGTCTGCCCATATATTCACCTCACAATGTTGCAGCCATCATTGCATGTACATGTTCGCCCTCATGCATTTTGGTATGACATTTGTGACAGAGGCACATGCCATTGTTCGGATTGACTCTTTCAAGTGGATATTCAGCCCATCCAAAGACATGATGCGCTTCCAAGCGCTCAGCGCCTCCACATATTTCACATTTTCCTTTGCTTAACACCGTCTTAGCCCACTTCCTTACTTCTGAACAATTCCGATCATATACGAAATAACAACCGGCCTCATGCATCATGTCAACAATTGTCTGTTTTGGAAATACGGTACGCAGGAGCAAATACGCCGCACGTTTTCTAACTGGGCTTTTTACATTATTCGAAATAAGCACTGACAGTGCTTCAACTTGCAAATCATATTCGATTTTCACGTCCATCAGACCACCCTCTTTCGTTTGCTCCTAAAAGTAAGCCGGATGCATAAAGGAGCCTGCTTCGGAAAGTGAGAAAGGAAGCAGTGAAAAACTGCATCCGGCCTGCTGACCGGCAAAATGAGTTGTTATCAATATCATGAAGGAGAATAAAAAGAGTGTGCTGCCGGTCAGCGAATAAGCAATTAAAAAGCGGGTGTTGCCACCCGCCCGCAGTATTTATTGTCCGGCTTACTGCACTCCGATATAAAAAACAGCGGACACACAATCGTGCATTCGCCGTTTTTCTCATGTTAATTATGATTTCCGTGTAAGAGATCCACATCGGCAGCGGCTGAGTCAAGTGCCCTGTCGATGACGATCCGGTCGATGAGCACGGAACGTCCAAACCGGCGAACCGCCCCAATCTCCCTGAACCACTTCCGGGCATTCGTGTACCCGATTCCACAATAGGCAGCTGCCTCTTTGATTGTCAGCAGGCGACGATCCTTTATATCCATCAGATTCGATTTCTTGTTCACATTATCACACTCCATCCCGTAGCATATTGTTTCATCAAGTGTATTATTTACTATATTATGCGATGAATATGCTGTATTTTCAAGTGACATATTGCTTATTCATAAATGTCGCAAATCGCTGATTTTTCCATTGATTTTGGATGTTTTGTGACATTCGCTAACATTGAAAATGTCACATTGGAATTGAGGCGCAGCTGAAATAGGCAGGGAAGGGAAAACCCTATTCCCCACCTATTTCAGCGTATACTATATCACACTTGATTTTTCTTTTCTTTATATTATTTGCCGAGTTGCGCTTCAATTTCATTTTCTGCGTGTCTTCGTATTTTGTATGTGTTACTAATCGAGTATCCGATCTCCGAGGCAATTTCCCTCATAGCATGACCGCATGTGTAGTATTTCAGGATAACAACTTTCTGTTCCGGATCTGTCAGATTTTCGCACAATCTTTCTATTCGCTTGATCTGTTTCCACTTCTGCTTAACCAGTTGATTGACCTGATTGCACAATTCATCAATTTCCGCCATGCATTCCGGCATCATGTCACGCGGAGATGTCTGCACTTTATCCTTGTCATATCGGATGCAGCTTGGCAACAACCCATTTACGCGTGATTCAATCCTCGCTCGCAGGGTTTCTATCTTTCGTGTCGTGATTCTTGGTGCAATCAATATCTCTCGCGCTTTCAATCCGCTTCTCCCGTTTTTTGAACCGGATATTTCCGTATCCGGCTTTTGTCAGTTCCTCTGCCATTCTCAATATATTTTTAATCAATGTCTCTTTTGACATTTTTTTAATCTGTCTTTCCGTATATGTCTCCATTTTTTTCTCCCTCAATCATCACTTGCCATTGCCATTAGACACATTACCGCGATTCCCGCAAAGCATCCGACAAAAGCGCCAATAATAAAACTAATCATCAGACCTCCTCTCTGCGCTCACAGCCGCTGATACACGGCAAACGCAAACTTGCTCTCAAAGGTATCCAGCTCCTGGTCGATCAGCTTCGCGTCCTCCGGAAAATCCGCCTTCAGCAGATCTCGGCAAACCTGCAAGTCCCTGTAGTTTGTGACGTATACCTTGTTCAGATTTTTCTTGTCACAATCTTCTATTTCACGGAGTCTCACACCGAAGTAATTTCGCATTATTTCCATATCATTTTTATCCATCAATCTTCCTCCACTCGATAATGTCCTCCGGTTTGTAGCGATGCCCGTCTGCAAAATAGGCGGGATGCTGCGTGCCGTTATCGTCTGTGAGAATCACGCAATCGAAATCTGTTTCTTTCGGCCCTCTCGGCGTAGAGATTACACCGTGGTACAAACCTCGTTCAGCCGGATAATTCATTCGCTCTCCCTTCTTCCGGCGATTCTGGCAGCGGCATCCAGTAAACAAGATCAAAGTCCCGTCCAAACGCGAACGGATCAACCCCTTCAAGATAATACCCGTACTTATCTGCATTCAGAATATCTGCTGTCACCAAATAACCGTCATCTGATTGTCCTCGATGAAAATCAAGGCACATTATTACAAGTTCTCCGAATTTAGGCAGTCTGTTTTTCACGCTGATCCATGTGCCAGGCTGCGGAACGGTCGGAGCATTTTGAATCATTTGCACCAATTTATTATCTTCTTCCGCACGTCCGGACCATCCCATAAGTTCATTGTTTTTCATACGGCCATTAATGTATTTGATTAAGTGGTCTGCATCAATAGTCCTCATTCTCTCTCCTTTTGCGGTTTCAACGCTTATTTCAACACTTAAATTCAGTGTTGGATAAGTGTTGGATAAGCATTGGAACATTTTCAATCCTTGAATAGCCCTAATTCATCAAATGAATATTCTCGATTTAGCTCCATCCCCTTATACATCTTTCCTTCTTCGAAACATGGAAAAACAATGTTGCTATCGTCGCAACATACGGAACCAATAATGATATATTCATAATTGTCAAAATGCCTTTTTATAACACAATTAACTTTGTTCCTTATTGGATTGATCACATTTCGAAGATACCGTTTTTCAGCCTCGTCCAGAATCTTCGGGTCATAGATATCCTTGATTAAGGTTGGTTTCGAATCATACCACTTGATTGATTGAAATAAATTAGGAAATGGCAAAGTACTGCAATTTTTAATAGACATATTATCTACAAACCACTTCGAGCGGACTACGCTTTTATATGGTTTATTTCTGAATAAAAATATTTCGTTGTCATAATCTCTTGCAATCCACCTATAGCCGTGAATGTTCTTTGCGATTCCCTTCTCAAATTCAGTAAATTCCTTCATGCGTCTCCCTCCTATTATCCGTTTGATGCATTACTCATGAAATCGTCAAGGCTAACTTGCGCGTTTTCTCCCGGATTTATCAGCATTTCTTCTTTTGCGCGCTTATAGAAATTCTTGTTTATCTCAAACCCGTAAAAATTGCGCCCTGTTTCCTGACACGCCCTTGCAGTTGACCCGGAACCGAAACACGGATCAATAACCACGTCCCCCGGATCGGTAAAAATTTCAATCAGCTTTTTTATCACGCCGACCGGTTTTTGTGCCGGATGAATTTTCGGAATATCTTTTCCGTCACGCTCCCACGGGAACCAGTTAAAAATCATGTGCCCGGTTCCGCGAATGTTCTTCCCGTTCTCATCCACCTGTAGGCCGTTTCTGAATTTCGGTAAGCGGTCCCGGTAAAAAAGAATCGCCTGTTCTGTTGCACCAACAACCCGCATATTTGCCTTTAAAACCTGCGGTGAATAGTTTTTTATGAAATACAGCGGGATATAATGCACGAATCCATGTTTCTCTGCCGCTTTGATTAGCGTGTGCGTTTGCTCAAAACTGCAAAATACGATCATGCACGGCGAATTTGAAGAACGTCCACGCGCTACTGGTTTGGTATCGTCTTTCCGCATAAGCTGACTGCAAAAATGGAAATACTCGTACAGGTTGAAATTGAAGTCTGATGAAAATGCCGCTTTGCCGGCCAAACGACTTTCTCCGTTTTTATTATCGCCGCCCTTATACCACATGGGATTGCTGCCGTAAAAGTCCGTTCCGACGTTATACGGCACATCTGCAATAATCAATTGTGCCTTATGAATCGGGTATCCTTTCCAGTTCTGCATGGAATCGTTATACAGTTCACACTTCAGCTTGTTTTTCATCCGTCCTTCCCATCTCTCTTTCTACTTCTGCCTTCAGTTTTTTTATTATTTCCTCGTGCGTTTTCCCAGGAACCATCCATGACGCTACACCTGATTCCGCGATTGACAGATTATTTTTGTTTTTCTTAGATGGTTTTTTGAGATATTCCCGGTAACAGACGCGGAAACATTCACAGGAATCATTGATAACCTGTTCCATCAATCGAATCATTCCTTCTTCGTTGATGATTGGCGTGTCATTGGTGTTTTTCATCCTGACTTCCCCATCCCATGCGAGGACATTAACGTACCAATTCGGCTTGTGCCGTCCAAGAGTCCACCCTTTTATTTTTCGGTCGTAAAAACCAACCTCACAGATCGGGTGCGAAAATATTACGTCGTTTTTGTCTCCGTGCAATATTGACTGCTTCACGGTAATTATCTGGTGCCAGTCACTATCATCCGGGATTTCGTCAGGTGTCATCGGCACCGCAAAATCTTTGATGATGTCTGCAATTGCAGATGGGAATTTCTTTTCCCCTATTTTTTTCATGACTTTATACATTATTCTTCTACCTCAACTCCGTAATCCGATAATAATTTATTGTCATTTTCTATTCTGTCCTTATACCGATCAGCCAGAATTAGTAATATCTTTTGCATATCAGGATCGTCACTAGAAATCTCAACACGAAAATCTATATTTGAAACCGCAACAACTTCTCCTTTGTTTCCTTCGTTGTAAATTTTGTTAATCTTGTTTAGCTGGTATACGTGTGCTCTGCGCTGTCCAATCAGTTCTTGCACAGCTTCATAATCCGAAAGTTTCATGTGCCTTTCCTCACTTTCCAGTGCTTCCGAAACCGCCGCTGCCGCGTTCCGTCTTACTCAGTTCGTCCACCTCGATCAGATCGCCCGTGAAACACGGCTGAACCACCATCTGTACAATCTTGTCACCCGCTTCAAACACGTGGTAATTACCGCCGAAGTTATACAGTTTCACGACGATAGAACCGGTGTATCCTGAATCAATAACACCGCCGAGTGATACGATCCCACTTTTCACGTTCAGTCCAGACTTGCTTTCCAGTTTTCCAAACCATCCTTTCGGAATCTGTACATGAACGCCCGTATCAATTGACACGCTCTCGCCTTTCCGTATCACAACACGCTCCGGTGTCCGAAGGTCAATACCGGCATCATCTTTGTGTGCTCTTTCCGGTGCATATGCGCCTTTGTCGAGCACGTATTTCAAATTCAAACTGTCAAACATTATGCGCCTCCTTAATTTCAACCTCTGTCCGCGGGTGCTCTTTGTCGTAACACACCCTCGATCCGTCATGACTGGCTACAATCTTGTAGTTGTCATCCTCAATCACTCCGTAATGCACCAAAATATCATCTAGCGCTTGTAGCAGATTCACCAGATCGCACCGCCGTCGCGTCTGCATGTAGAAAACCGCTTTGACGTTCACCGGCGTTCGTATCGGTTCGCCCTTCGGAATGAACACCGCGCAATCTTTCAAGTACTGTGTGTACTGCTTGCTTGGTAGCAGTTTCGGGTATCCGCCCGACCTCGTGATGATCGGATGATTCTTCTTTGTAACCGGCTGAATATCAATAACAAATTTCATTCTGTCCTCTTGTGATCGGTCTAATCTCAAGATTCACTTTCCCTTCCTGCCCTTCTCCAAGAGCTTTCCCTCAAGCTCGTCGTAGTCATAGTGACGCTGCTTGAAATCGTTAAAACTGTTCGGCTTTTTGGCCGAAGTTCCCCTGCCCGGCGGAGCACCCCTGGCTTTATCCTCGTCAAGCGGGAATAATCCCGTCCATCCACGCTCAATCGTCTGGTTGATGATCGCGATCTGCTTCTCCGTGTCGCCAGGAGCGAGCTTTTCAAGTTTCTGCTGGTTAAGCTTCAGCGCATAAGGCGTCAGCTTGGATTTCCGGCTTTCCCGGTATCGGATAAAGTTCCGGATTGCTTCATCGAGATTCGGATCATCAGCATACGGTTCCTTCCGGCCAGCATTAACCGATTCCGTTTTCTTTTTGCGGGCAAGAGAGGGAGACCTATCCGCGTCAGCGGATAGTTTCTTCCTGGTTTCTCTTTTATCTTTCTCTTTATAATTAATATCAGTATCAGAATCAGTATCAGTATCAGGGTTCTTTTGCTTTCTTTTGCTTTCTGGGAAAGCAATTGCTTTTTTTGCTTTTTTTTGGTTTTCTGAATCAGATCCATTATCCTCTTGCTTTTTCGGGCGACCACCGAGCTTCCCGGCTGCAGATCTGGCCTGACAGACCTTTTCATACTGTTCGGAATCCTCGTCCATTTTCTGGCGTATGATATCGAAAACGAACTGCACAGCCTGATCATCCGGACAGACATCCTCTCCGGACTGATAAGCATAAATTGATTTGATCAGCTCGCCGGCCTGTTCATTTGACATGTGATCGATTGCACTACCCCAGCTCTGATACATCACAAATGATTTCTTATTGCCCATACACTCATGTCTCCAAAATCCTGATATTGTACTGATACAGCATAAGCTTCCGCTTAAGCACATACTCCGGCGTCCGTATCCCTTTTGTGTCCTCTACGATCTCTCTGCCGGCCTTGTCTTTGTACGTGAAGTCTGCGATGTAATACACTGCGCGTTCGATCAGCTTCCCCTTCCGGATCCCGCCCTTCGGTCCAATCCGATCCGGCTCCCGCTGTTCCGGAATCAGAAGGAATTTCACCTGACGCTGCAGATTTTCGATTTCTCCGGCCTTCTGAAGCATCTGCAGCTCCTTCCATCTCCGGAGTTCCTTCGCACTGTCGAAGCGCGTGCCGTTCTCATCGAAAACCTTCCGCGCGTGATACTTGCTGTAACTCATCTATTCCCTTTCTAAATTCCGAGCGATTCCCGGACAGGCTTCAGTCCGTCCTCTATGCTTTTGCTTCTGGCGCGTTCACGGAGATAGTACTGCATGATTTCACTGCTCTCTTCTTCGGTCGGCCTGTAATATCCTTTTCCGTCGTCCCTGGAGAGGATCACAGTCCCGAGTCTCGCCTTGCCGATCGCCTCACGCATCTGTCTATCAGTCATTCCGGTTGCCATGCAAAGATATGATCGGGATACCGCGTTTTCTTTTCCAAACGGGATCAGCTCGATAATATTGAGGCTCATGCTCCCTCCTTTCGCGGGGCAGTGACCGCACCCCGCAGAATATAAATGCTGTGAATAAATGCTGTGAAAAAAATTTCCGATAAACTCTTATCTACGTTGTTACTGGTCACTGGTATTTGATGCGGCTCTGCAAGCCGATTCAAATCTATTGCGGCGCGGCAGCCGGACGCCGCTATTGTTGGAGTTGTTATGGACTTAAACAAGGTGTCTGGTTGGCTGCCAGGTGTTTTATCCGAAAAGGTCCTGCTGCTCTCCGATGACTTCCGGTTCCGGATCCGCTGCCGGCTCTTTCTTCTGCTCCGGTTTCTTATCCTCGATCTCCGCAGGTGCCGCCTCTTCAATCTCGACGTCAGAGTAGTCCGGATGCTCACGCGGAGCGCCCATATCTCCGGTCGTGTAGTCCATTTCCATACCGTTCTGCATGTCGATGGACATCGGAGCGAGCTTCAGAATCTGCCGGTACATAGTCTTGATTGCCATTCCGTCAAAGTCCTTCTCCCAAAAGGTGTATCCTTTGTGAGCGGCGTATCCCTTTGAATATCGGAGTGCGTGCGCCTGCATCTTATCCCGGCTCCAGTACATCGCGCGGCGGAATCCGTTGATCAGTTCAAAGAATGCGTAATAGCCGATTGTCGGCGCTTTCTCGCGCTCTGCTTCATCCTCGATCAGCTGGATCTCGATCTCCTCGTTGACCGGATCAAACCGGACAAGCTCACCTTCTTTGATAGCCATCGCGTTCAGTTTCCGGAACTGCCCGGAGCGGATCGCCAATTGATACATACCTCTATCACTTACCCGCCGCTTTATCATCGCGGCGGAGTGGACTATCTCTTCACGCTTTCGCGTGTCGTGCACTTCGACCGGAAGCTCATCCCCGGCCTACTCCGCTACATTCATCGCGGATAGTCTCTACACCTTTAAATACCCAAGTCTGTGACCTTTAACTTTGTGTCCTTTTTTAAGGGCCTGTGAAATGGTACTCGGTTTCACGCCGAGCGCTGCTCCAGCAGCCTTAACGCTTTCAAATGTCTCTCCTGTGTCAATGTCATACATAGGTTTGAAATGTGCCTTCACGTCTCTCGGAATTTCGGAAAATCTCTTTTTCAACGATCTTGACCGCTTCGCTCTCGTCTCAGGAGACTGTTTCTTTCCCAGGTTCGCCTCACGTATAAGCTCACGCGTATGCTCGGAAACAGGATGTCCGACTTTCGGACCGGTCAACTGATCGAGCATTTTCTGGCGTTTTTCATCGTCGAGATGTTTCCACCATTCCTTGACCGACGCACTTACTTTCTCGCAGAAATCATCGTCACGTTTCATTCCGTATTCGACGCTGTTGTATTCCGGGGACAATTCTGAAATATATTTCCGTTCGTACTTGATGAGGTCTGACGGATCACATTCCCGTAAAACTTCCAGCCGGAAACAGCTCTTCCCATATTTCTGAATGTCGTCATCGAATAGATTGGAGTGAACTCGCCTTTTCCTCGAGAAATGCTCATTGAATCTTCTCTCGATGTTCCTTGACTGTCCGATGTATCTCCGGCCGTTTTCATTGTTGACGATCATATAGACACCTATCATTTTTCTCACCTCCCTCCGAACGAATTTTTTAAGACTTGGTATTTACTTGGCACGGTATTACCCATTAAATGAAGGGCTTCACCGTCAGCAGGGATTTCTCCCCACACCCCTGAGCATCAGGGTTCACACGATTTTAATTGACCAATCAGAAATGTTTAGCCAATCTGGAACTGCGCCTCGACTGTCCCCTTTTTGTTATTTTTGTAAGGTACGAAGTAGTACTGCCCCAGCTGCGGCGACGGGGAAAGTTTCAATGACTGTCCGATCAGTGCTGCCGAAAGAATCGACTGGTTCGTGCATTCCTTGAGTCCGGGATTCGCGTTGACCGCGCTGATAATCGATGTGATAAACTGGTCAGAGTTTTTACCGACTGCCTGTGCAATATTCTTCTTGACTGCTTCCTGTGAAAGGTACGCGTTAATTCCAAACCGCTGCTGCGACTTCGCCAAACTGTTTCTTGCCTGCATTTACAATTCCTCCTTCTTGATCTTGTGAAACTCGACCTTCATGTTTTTGAGTTCGCGGAACAGATTATTGAGTGCCTTGAACTGTGATTCCTTCGCCACGATCTCAACAATTACGCGCTGCATACGCTCATGCGTGGCCTCGGACTTTTCCTCATGATTTTCCTGTGCCGGAGGAATGTCATTTTCCGGAGTTTCCGTATTCTCGACGGCCTGTGCGGGTTCCTGCCTGTCGGTTTCCAGCTTTTCAGCTGCTGCCCTGGCGGCTTCCTCTGCTCTCTTCTTCCGTTCCTCTTCGTCCCGGACCATCTTCAATGTCCTGCCGCCCTCGTACATTGCCTGTGAAAGGTCCAGCGATTTTTCGTAAGCTTCATGCGCGGCTCTGCGACCGAGCGCCGCAGCATCCGTATCATCCGGGAATGTACTGTCAATGCTCGCCAGCTCGTTTCCGATCTGGTTGAGGCGGTCTTCCATTTCCTGACGGATCGATTTCAGCGTGACGGTCTTGTTCATCCACTTCGGGTTCTGAATCTGCTCGAGCTTCACGAACTCCGGGAAGTCGGTCTCTTCAAAAATGACCTCGATGTCTTCCGCTTTCTGGCGCTTCTGGTCTTCCTCGAATACTTTTACCTGCTGATCGATCGCGACCGACGCCCTGTTGATGATTCCGACCAGATCATCGATCTGGTTCTTGAATGTCTCAAATGGACGCATATACTCTTTCTGCCGGCGGATGCGCTCGGCATTCAGGCTGTCTTTCAGCTTGTTCAGCATCGCCCGGTCGGCCTTGGCCTCTTTGATCGTGTCCGGCGTGTACACGATGGTTTTGTAGTCCTCGCAGCGTGTCGTCAGCTGTGTCTTCAATTCCTCATAGTTAAACCCGATTTTCTCGGGGACTTGTACCTCTTCAACTCTTAGTTCCATAGTTCCTCCTAAATGTTCAGTTTCAGCGGCGGGCAAGTGTCAGTCTCGACGTAATTCCAGAAATCAGCCTCTTCCCGGAGCAGGAGATCAATATCCTCTTCGTGATCTTCCCTGTTTATCAGATAGTCGCGAATCTCAATCCTTGACGAGAATTTCAACTGCGCCCGGAGATAGGCGAAATCAAAACCGGTGACGATGAAATAATGGACGACCTGTGCCATATAATGCATCGGTATTTGTTCATTCCATCGATCTGCGAGCATCCCGGAAGTGATGTTCGTCGTTTTGATTTCGAGGATTCCCTTCCGCCCGGTCTCTTTTTCTGTCAGCCATCCGTCCAATGACGCATGCGCAAACGGCAAGTCTGAGTTAAAGACCGCGTTGTTTTCCGCGTAGCCGACCTCATATTCCGGATAATCCAGTGCAAAGAGTCCGCGGAGGTACTTCTCCGCCTCCGTCCCGTACCGGACAACCGCTTTGTTGGATATGTCCGGCGGATTTTTACGGTATGTCTTTTCCTCCCACAGCTGCACGTTGGTTTTCCAGGGAGAAATCCCGAGGACCGCTGCCGCGTCCGATCCGCCGATCCCGCGCCGGTGATGCAGCCAGTCCTCACGCGTCATGTACGTTTTGAGCTCGATACTCATCTCAGTCCTCTTCTGATCGCAATCACAGACTGCGTTGTAACGATGCACCCTTCGTTGGTCCAGCCTTTTGCCGCCAGAGTCTCAATCCGGCGCTGCCCGATTCTGTGATCCGGATTGATCGGTTTGATCTCCCCGGTCTTCTTATTCTTCATCATCGTGTACTGATGCTTACCCTTTTCAAAATACGTCGCCATTTTTACCTCCTTGTTCAATTGTTGATTTGATTCCTTGGCTAAGCATCGACCCTCGCATCCATGCCTTTGCCATTCAATCGATTTGATCGCAGTTTCTCAGCGATGCTTGGCTAATCCTATGCCAAACATTACTTCTCGACTCTTCTCCTCTGCTCCGACATGCAATGCACATCCCATGCAGTTCCAAGCGCATCAATTCCAATGCCAATCGCACCTGCTCCCGCGCCTCTCTAACCCAATCCGATGCGGTTCCAAACAATTCATTTCCGTTCCATATCTTCGCTGGTCTTTTCTAACCTATTCCAGCGCGTCGCTGTACTCTTCTCAGCATTTCCTTGGCGTGTCATAGCCCACCGTCTCAGTTTTTCGCCCCTCGTATCCACCGCGCGTCTTTGCATTTCTGCACCTTTGCTGCGCAATCCAAATCAACTCCTGTGCCATTGATATGCTTATCTATTCCGAAGCGTCCCAAGCGCGCCCACGCTGCTCAATTCCCCGGCTATTTCTAATCTGCTCTTACGCTCTCAAAACGAGCTGGCGATAGCCATTTTATAGGCATCACGGTAATTCTTGATAATGTCGAGAACCGACACCTCTTTTTCGCTGATAATCTCATAGCTGAAGCGTCCCTTCCCGGAGTTGCGCCACTGGCCGAAGCCATGCAGTACGCCGTAGTCCAGACATTCCTTAATCATCGGCACGGCCCCCGGGTCAAGGACCAAAAGATCAAACTGGATGCTGGAACCCGCCGGTGCGGTTTCGCTGATCGCCAGTGCATTCCGGTCTCCCTGTGGCGTGCTTGCCCGGAGTGGCCTCTGGCAGTAGTCTATATCCACGCTCTCCTTTCCCTTCGGTGGGACCAGCTTGATCTTTCTCGGCGACGGGAAGATCAGCCCGTCGATGATTTTTTTGTACGCCTTTACTCCGGCGCACTCTGAACCCTTGACCCGACGCAGGAATCCGCAGGAATCCTTCAGCATCCCTTTGATCGTGTAGTCATACACGATCGGGTTATCATCCTCGTCACGGCAGAAGATCGTCATCATGCGATCTTCATAATCGCCCGTGCCGACTGACGCGATTTCTTCCTCTTTGGACTTCGCGTCCGGCGCCTTACTGGCAATATAGTCGTGGTAGATCTCCGGGTTAGAAGGAGCCGATCCAAGGACCTCCTCCAAGAAGGTCATGCGAATTTTTAATACTGTTCCTGTTGTTTTTGCCATTTCACTTTTCCTTTCAATGTGTTATTATGTTTGTAGTTGTTTTTGCCAGAAGCGGTTACCGTGCCAGCGGTGCCGCTTCTTTTTTGTCCCATGCGTGCCGTTCGTGCGGCACGAAATCCGATGCGCATCCGGTCAGGATCCGATCCCGGTTGTGAATTGCATCGTCGAATACGTCATCGCGTATCCGAACGATTCGTCCGGTGTGAATCATGGCACCCGGAGGATATCGTTTGCCGATATATTCCTGTATCAGCGCGATCAGATAATCGACTGTGCGAGCCGACACATCGTATTCGCGCATCAGCGCAGCTTTCCTCAGATACATCTTTCCCTCACTTTCTTGGTTCCTGGATTTCCGTATATTCCTCCATAATCTTCTTAATACGGCTGTTCGAGCCGTATACCTTTTTGGTCACAGCCGCTGTAAAGGCGGCGTAATCATCTGGTGTTGTCCCGGCTTCAGGTCTGACGATGGTCTTAGTGCCATCGCCCCAAAACACAATTGTTACAGGGCCGGATTTCAGAATCCGTTCAGGCGCAAGACAATTCGCTCTGAAGGTATTCCAAAGGTTGGAAATATATTCGCCAATACCCATTCCAATTCACCTCACTCTACAATCCATTTCTGAATGTCATCCAGGTTGTACCAGGCGACCCACGCACCTGATTTACTCATCAAAACAAGCGCGTTATTCGTCACCTTGTAGCGGTCAAAACCTGTCCCGATAATCCAACCATCACGACTTCCATCATGAAGATAGATGACAAGGGTTTTATCTTTCATTTTGGCTTTCATCTCTTCTCTCCTTTCCTTTGTGATTTCTGGTCTTGCTGGCTCGGAGCGCACACGGTCCTGTTATGCCAATTTGATGGGTAATGCACTAAGTTGGTTCACGTTCGAGGGTTTAGAATTTTATACCGGAGGCTGGACCGTGTGCAGTCACAGCCAGCAAAGCCTTTTTCGTGTCTTTTAAGACACTTCTTCAGTAAAAAAAATCCCCATAGGACTTACATTCAGATAATCGCAAATTTTGTTGATCTCGGTAAGTGTGAAATCTGAAACGCCGCTACATTTACGATAGAAGGCAGAACGGCTCATTCCGATAGCTTCGCACAATTTCTCCTGAGAAATGTTCTTACGCTTCATCTCGTATTCCAGTTTATACCGATCCATTAATTCACCTCCTTGGTTTTTTTTGATGTGTCATTTAGGACACTTTCAATGTACTACTTTGTAAAGGGCTTGTCAATAGAAAATGTGTCTTTCCAGAAACTTTTTTGATCTATTTTGATTCTATGTGTTGCAAATAGGACACAGCAGGTATATATTATTTATAGGGAATAACGGAGGTAATAAATGAGCAATAACGTAGGAGAAATGATAAAACGACTTCGCCTTGAAAAGGGCATGACGCTTGAAGAACTTGGGCAGAAAGTTGGAGTCGGCAAAAGTACTGTAAGAAAATGGGAAAATGGAATGATCGCAAACATGCGGCGAGATAAGATTGAAAACCTCGCGGTTGCACTCGGCATCAGTCCGCTTGATATCCTCGGAAATGAGCATGAAGAAAATCGTACTCTTCCGTCCAATGTCAGCACTCCTGCCGCCTATGGCGTTCCGATTCTTGGTACGATCTGCGCGGGCGATGGCGTAATCGCAGAGCAGAATTATCAGGGAATGTTTTTTGTCGATAAGTCGATCCGCGCAGATTACTGCTTGCATGTGCATGGCGACAGCATGGCTGATGCGCATATCTATGATGGAGACATTGCTTTTCTGGTCAAGGATTTTGATTTTATTGACGGAGAGATATACGGAGTGGTTTATGGATCTGATAATTCGTCCACACTCAAAAAAGTCTTCCGGGCAGACGGTAAGTTGATACTGCAACCGTGCAATTCAAAATACAAGGCGATTATCGAGGATCCGTCAGATGTTTATATCGTCGGTGAGCTGGTTGGCGTGTATCATAATCGAAAAAACATGGAATAAAATTATTTGTGACAACTGAAAGGAAAGCATTTAAATTGGGACTGTTTAAAAGAACATCCGCAAAAGATAAGGCGATAAGGACTTATTATAAAGATTATCCGGAAATTCCATATATTTCAAATACGCGTGACGAAAAATGGCTTGAATCGGTTGCGCTTTTTCCGAAACAAGCCCTCGTTCCGCGCGACAATATGGTCAGATACGATGACGGGCTTCTTCCTGGTCATGTCTATTTGCTTTACTGGATGGATAAATACAATGGAAAGGATCGCAAAATACCGGAGTATTTTGAATTTGAATACGGAATCGACTTTGATAAAGAGAAAGATTTTTTGTCTGATAATGGGTACTGGAGCAGCGACGGATTAACGGAAAAAGGCGCGAGCGTCATCAATGAACATCATGAGGTAATTGATAAACGACACCCTGTTCCGAAGCGCTCAGGGAGAGCCGAATCTGGCAGTCTGGTTTTCAACGATCATGGACGCAATTTTGAGTATATGCCCATCGGGAAAACAGATTTTTCTCGATCTGATCTCAATTTGTTGTCGGAAGAAATAAAAGAGTTGAACATAACTATTGCGTGTGCCAAAAAACTTGCACATAGCCGTGTGGACATATCGCTTCAGCTCGACAAAATTGATATTGATGCATGTTATTATGAATATCAACCGGTTGCGGGAAGTCGCAAGTCAAAATATCCGCTCGTACTGCATTATCATTCTATCGATAAATTTGAAAATAATGATCCAAATGAATTTTGGGGAGAGATCAAATATCTCTCAGATGGCCGCATCGGTGATGCGAGAATGATTTTCTGGAAAAGAAGTTCAGGATATCAAATTAATATCAGGACCTCAAAAGGCAAAACATTCGTGCATGACTTTCAGACTGTGATTGCCACAGTTGATGATGCAAAATGGATCTATAAATACAAGGCACAATAAAAAACCGCCGCCCTGCTGCAACAGGACGACGGTAATCGCGCCACCGAAATGACACTATCTTTGCAGATACTATTATATCGTTTCGGCGGCGCTGTTGCAAGGTGACAGCGCTATTTTTGCGCTCATTTTTAATGGAGGGACGGCAAATGTGGAAGGAAAAACTGAAATCCGGAAAAGTTCGTTATCTGGAACGATACACAGATCCCATGACAGGACGCGTCAGACGCGTTTCTGTGACGATAAAACCCACTGGTCGTAAAAGTGATGACCGGGCGGCAAAAACCGCGCTGAGCGAGAAGGTAGCGCGTCTCACGAGGGTTAGCACAGATCCGGAGATGATCACATTTCAGGAGCTGACTGAAAAGCGCATTGCATATCAGCTGCAGAACGATAAAATCCAGACCGCTACATCATCCGGATACTACATGCACACACTGGTCCGGCTGATCGGAGGTGATACGCTGGTGCACAAGCTCTCCGCTCCATACGTTGCGGAGCATTTTTCGGCGGACAAACCGGATCCATGCCGCTACAACGAAAGGCTGAAGCACTTCAAGGCACTCATGCGCTGGGCATTCCGGGCGGATCTGGTCGCGGACGTGTCCTATCTAGACAAGCTGCAGAGGCGCAAAGAGCCTCCGGTCCGGGAGAAAGACAAATATAAATACCTAGAGCACGATGAGATTCAGAAACTTCTTGATGGCATGAAAGTCGAGCGGTGGCGTTTGCTGACAAAATTTTTGATTCTGTCAGGTCTCCGGATCGGAGAGGCGATCGCACTCGACGACCGGGACGTCGATCTGGATTCCCGGCTGATTCACGTCACCAAAACATACGCACACGCGCCCAATGTAATCTCATCGACCAAGACAGATACATCAACCAGAGACGTGTACATACAGGACGAACTTCTGGAGTGCTGCCGCCAGATCAAGGCATATGCCAGGAAAGATCAGATGATGTACGGATACCGGTCGAACATCTTCCTTCCGGATACCAACCGGGAAAGCTATATATCTTATGATGTCTATGCAAAATATTTCCGGGAAAACACGGAGGCGATCCTCGGACGCCGGCTGTCTCCGCACTGCCTGAGGCATACGCACACGGCCATGCTGGCGGAGGCGGGAATCCCGCTGGAAGATATCAGCCGCCGGCTGGGACATGCCGACAGTAAGATCACGAAAGAAGTGTATCTCCACGTCACCGAAAAGATGCAGGAGAAGGCTCACGAGCGGATCCGGAAAGTCCAGATTATTTCCGAATCTGCCCCATAATTGCCCCACGGGACAGATTCCGGAGCTGAAAAAATCCCCGGAAACCGCATAAATACGGCAATCCGGAGATTCGGTTAGTATGGAGACGGTGGGATTCGAACCCATGACCTCTTGAATGCCATTCAAGCGCTCTCCCAACTGAGCTACGCCCCCGAAAAAATATGAATTGGAAAACGCCCTCTGAAAAAGCGTCTATATAATAATATACGGAAAGCAGAAGAACCGCAAGATGAAATTTAAAAAATTTCATCCGGAACAGAATCCTTTTCCGGCAGTTCCCGCGGAATTTCTTTTTCTTCCCGGATGCGGCGAAGAAGAGCGATCTCCTTCGCGTACCCTTCCGGCTTGTTCGGCGTCTCCAGAAAGCAGGGAAGATCCTTCAGCTTTTCGTGAAGAAGAATATTCCGGAAGGTCTCCAGTCCCAGGAATCCCTTCCCGATTTTCTCGTGGCGATCCTTATGGCTGCCGCACGGATTTTTGCTGTCGTTCAGATGCAGAGCGCGCAGACGGTCAAGCCCGATGACCGCGTCAAATTCATCGATCACATCATCGAGATGATGAACGATATCGTACCCCGCGTCATGAACGTGGCAGGAATCCAGGCAGACTCCGACATGATCGGAGAGCTCTACCCGGTCAATGATCGCGGCGAGCTCCTCGAAGCGGCTTCCTACCTCGGTGCCCTTCCCCGCCATCGTCTCCAGCAGGACAATCGTCTTCTGATCTTTCCTTAAAATCTGGTTCAGTGTCTCTGCAATCTCCTCGATGCCTTTTTCGACGCCCTGTCCGGTATGACTGCCCGGATGAAAATTATACATATTTCCGGGAAGATACTCCATGCGTGCGAGATCGTCCGCCATCGTCTCCAGCGCAAATTCCCGCGTGCGATCCGTCGCGGAACACGGATTGATCGTATATGGAGCATGCGCCAGAATAGTGCCGAAATGATTGTCCTGCATTAATGTCCGAAGCGATTCCGCGTCCGCCGGATCCACCGGCTTCGCCCTGCTTCCGCGGGGATTGCGCGTAAAAAACTGAAAGGTGTCCGCACCCAGCTCCAGAGCCTGTTTCCCCATTGCCTCAAAACCGTTTGAAGATGACAGATGACATCCGATTGCAAACATTTTCCCCTCAATTCTTTGTCCGCCCGTATTCTCCGGACAGTGAAAAAAATTCATAAATCAATGCTTCAAGGTCCGCGAGGGTTTCTGTCTCGTTAACCCTTCTCCGAATTCCCGATGAATTTCGCATTCCCGTCGTATACCACGAGACATGTTTTCGCATCTCGCGAATCCCGGTCTTCTCTCCCTTGTACTCGACGATCATTTTCGCATGACGCAATATCATTTCCGCTGTTTCTTCCGGCGTCGGACGCGGCGGGATTTTCCCCGAATCGAGGAACTGATTGATCTCCCGGAATATCCAGGGGTTCCCTCGGGCCGCCCTTGCCGTCATAACACCGTCGCATCCGGTTTCCTCGAGCATCCGCTTTGCCGAACGCGCATCCGTCACGTCTCCGTTCCCGATCACCGGAACGCGGACCGCCTCTTTGACCCGACGGATCACGTCCCAGTCCGCGCTTCCGGAATAATACTGCTCGCGGGTGCGGGCGTGGACCGCGATCGCCGAGACTCCGGCGCTCTCCATCCGCTTCGCGAACTCAACCGCATTCAGATGATTATCGTCAAAACCCTTCCGGATCTTGACCGTCACCGGCTTATGAACCCTTTTCACGAGAGCGGACACGATGGCAGCCGCCAGATCCGGATCCTTCATCAGCGCGGAACCCTCTCCGTTGTTCACTACCTTCGGGACCGGGCAGCCCATATTCAGATCGAAAATATCAAACGTGTCGTCCTCGATCATGGCCGCGCCCTCGGCGACGACGTCCGGCTCGCTTCCGAACAGCTGAACCGCAACCGGGTGCTCGGACGGGTCCGTCTCCAGGAGATGACGCGTATTTTTATTGTGGTACGTGATGGCCTTCGCGCTGACCATCTCGGTATATAAAAGTCCCGCGCCCTGCTCTTTGCACAGAACGCGGAACGGCAGGTCCGTGACACCGGCCATCGGTCCCAGAACAGTCCGGTTCGGCACGGTCACATCTCCGATTCGGAATTCACTCAATCGTTTTTCTCCCCCGTCTTCTTCAGCTGTCCAGTCTCCCGGTACTTTTGAATACGCGGTAAAACAGCTCCAGCGACTCAAACAGCTCCTGATGCTTCTTCTGCATTTCGCGGATCTTCAGTCCGGCTTCAATTTCATCGTAGACCGAATCCATGCCGGAGGCCTCGGTTTTCAATTCCAGCGTTCCGTCCTCCTTATATTCGATCGTCAGGATCCCGCCGGCCTCTTCCGTGAACAGGACACACATAATTTTCAGCTCGTCCTGTACGTCCTTCGGCAGAATCGAAAATTTCGGATTAAAATAATATTTCCTGGTGTAATGATTGGAGGCGCAAAGCACCGTATTGTTCTCACTCACGTAAGTTCTCCTGAATGTTCCGACCGTCCTGCTGCAAAACCACACGAAAATACCGCTTCCGCAGGGAATCTTCAGACATATCCGTACACGCCCCGCACCGATACCTCCCCGGAAAAAACGCGCTCCGTCTCATGGGTATCGTCACGCTCCACCAGCAGCTCTCCCCGCAGGTCGATGCCTCTCGCCGTCCCCGTAAAGGGAGCCGCCGGGTCCAGGACGCGCACCTTCTGCCCGATGTTCGCCAGAATTTCTTCGTAGTTATTTTTGAGAGCGGAAAAATCCTGCGTTTCGCAGAATATCCTGTAGTATTCGCCGAAGAGACGGATCACCTCTGCTGTGACACGCTCCCGGCTCTGTACTTTTCCGGTTGCCATGCGCATGGAAATCGCCCGGTCCGCGAGTTCCTCCGGAAACTCTGTCATATTGACATTCAGACCGATGCCGATCACAACATATGACGCGTCCGGCCCTGCTTCGGTGAGAATACCGCAGAGCTTCCTGCCCTTGTATATCACATCGTTCGGCCACTTGATTTTCGCATCGAATCCGCAGGCCGCGGAAATTCCCCGGGCAGCCGCAAGTCCCATGACAAGCGTCATCAAAGGATAGGAATCCTTCGAAAGATACTTCGGCCGCAGCAGGACGCTCATCGCCACGGAAGTGTCCCCGGGGGACTTCCAGACCCGTCCTCTCCGGCCCTTTCCCGCGCTCTGATAATCCGCCAGATAAATGCTTCCGTCCTCCGCGAAATTCGATTCCCGCTTTGCCCACTCATTGGTCGAATCAATCTTTTCCCGATAATAAATCAGATCAGACCCGGACCATTTCCGGATTTTCTCAATATCCAGCAATTGTGACATAATCCGCCTCCGTAACCAGATGCAGACAATGATTAAAATTCCGCCCCGAGCGTTGCCGCCATAACTGCCTTGATTGTATGCATGCGGTTCTCCGCCTCATCAAATACGGCGGACTGAGAAGACTCGAACACTTCATCCGTGACTTCCATATCATTGATTCCGTATTTCTTGCTGATCTCCAGACCGATCTCCGTATTCAGATCGTGGAAGGACGGCAGGCAGTGCAGGAAGATCGCCTGCTCGCCGGCATTTTTCATGACAGCCGAGGTCACCTTGTAGGGCGAGAGCGCGCGGATGCGCTCCTCCCAGACCTCGTCCGGCTCGCCCATGGAAACCCATACGTCGGTGTAGATCACATCGCTTCCCTTTGTTCCCGCCATGACGTCCTCGGTCAGGGTAATGCTGCCTCCGCTCTCCTTCGCCCAATTCTCGCACATGGAAACAAGCTTATGATCGGGGAAATACTCCTTCGGGGCGCACGCCGTAAAATGCAGGCCGAGCTTCGAACAGATCACCATCAGGGAGTCGCCCATATTGTACCTGGCATCTCCCAGATACGTGAGCTTCAGGCCCTTCAGCTTTCCGAAATGCTCGCGCGCCGTCAGAAGATCCGCCAGTACCTGGGTCGGGTGGAACTCGTTGGTCAGTCCGTTCCAGACCGGGACGCCCGAATACTCCGCGAGCGTCTCCACAATTTTCTGACCGAATCCGCGGTACTCGATTCCGTCAAACATACGTCCGAGCACACGAGCCGTGTCCTTGATGCTCTCCTTCTTTCCGATCTGAGAGCTCTTGGAATCCAGATATGTGGTGCTCATGCCCAGGTCATGCGCCGCTACCTCAAAGGAACAGCGGGTGCGGGTGCTGGTCTTCTCAAAAATCAGCGCCACATTTTTCCCGCGGAGCACATCCACCGGAACCCCGTTTTTCTTCTTCTCCTTCAGCTCGGCGGCGAGGTCGATCAGATACAGAATCTCCTCCGGTGTGTAATCAATCAGCGTCAAAAAATTTCTTCCTGCTAAATTCATCTTTTTCCTCCATCTGAATCTGTATATTCAGCTGTGCCTCTGTCGCCGCGCCTCGTACATCAGAAGCGAGGCTGCAACCGAGGCGTTCAGCGATTCAACCCGCCCCGCCATAGGGATGCGGATCCGCGTGTCCGCAGCATGACTGAGCTCATCGGAGAGACCATTTCCCTCGTTTCCAATCAGGAAGGCAGAGCCGCCCGAATAAGACTCCTCTGTGTATTCATTTTCTCCCATCAGGTGAGACGCGAAGGTCCGGACACCGCAATCTCTCAGGAACCGGACCGCACCGGATATCTCTTCCATGCGGCATACCGGCACGCGGAAAACGGATCCCATAGTCGCGCGAATGACCTTCGGCGAAAAAATATCGGCGCACGCCCCCAGCAGAATCACTCCGGTGGCCCCGGCCCCCTCCGCTGTCCGGATAATAGTTCCGACATTTCCCGGATCCTGAACATTCTCCAGAACCACAATCAGCGGAGCTGTACAGCCGAGAAGGTCTTCCTTCTCCCAGTGCGGGAAAGCGGCGATCGTCAGGATTCCCTGCGGCGTCTTCGTATCACAGACAGAATCAAACACCCGGTCCGCCACAATCTCTGTGTCGCAGCTGCCTGCAAGCTCCTCCGTGAGGGAAGGATTTTCCGCCGCGTACGATTCCGACAGAAAAACGCCGCGGCGCAGAGCCTCCGGGGTCTCTTCAAAAAGCTTGCGTCCTTCCAGGACGAAACAGCCGGATTCTCTGCGCGCCTTTGCTTTGGTATTCAGTTGTCGGATCTGTTTCAGCTTTGGACTGGAACTGCTCGTGATCATATCCATACTCCGGCATGCCCGGTTCTTTTTCGTCAGATTTTCGAGTAATCGTAGGACAGGGCGTGAGAAAGCTCGTACTGATAGGGATTGATTTCCTTCTTCATCGAGAGCGCCTCGTTGATGTCAAAATCCGTGAATTTCCCGTCCTTATAGGCTACCACGCGCTTCGTCTTCCCCGCGATCAGAAGATCGACCGCGTAAGCGCCCATGACCGTCGCGTACATGCGGTCGCGAGAGGTCGGCATGCCGCCTCTCTGCATGTAGCCGAGGATCGTCGCCCTGGTCTCGATTCCGGTAGCGGCCTCGATCCGGCGCGCCATCGCCGCCGAATGGCCGATGCCCTCCGCGTTGATAATAATATGATGCTTCTTGCCTTTTCGGCGGGTCTCGATGATATTATTGATGATGCGCTGCTCGTCGTAATCGTATTTTTCCGGGAGAAGGATGTCCTCCGCGCCGGCTCCGATCCCCGCCCAAAGGGCGATGTAACCGGCATTTCTTCCCATCACTTCAATAATACTGCAGCGCTGATGGGACGCGGAAGTGTCGCGGACCTTATCGATCGCCTCAGTGACCGTATTGACAGCCGTATCGAATCCGATCGTGTAATCCGTGCACGCGATATCCAGATCAATGGTTCCGGGAATCCCTATGGTGTTAATGCCGAGATTGGCGAGTTTCTGCGCCCCGGCAAAGGAACCGTCCCCGCCGATCACGACAAGACCGTCAATTCCGGCCTTCCTGCAGGCTTCCGCTGCCGCCTTCTGGCCTTCCTCGGTTCTCATCTCGGCGCTTCTGGCCGTGTAAAGAATCGTCCCGCCTCTCTGGATAATCTCCGAGACATCTTTCGCCTGCAGTTCTTTGATCTCACCGTTGATCAGACCCTCATAGCCGCGGTACACGCCCATCGTCTTCAGACCTCTGCCGCGTCCGCGCCGGACCACCGCGCGGATCGCCGCGTTCATTCCGGGCGCGTCCCCGCCGCTCGTCAGCACTCCGATCGTCCTAACTTTTCCTTCTGCCATCGAATTGTCCTCCATTTCATGAATGAACTTTATGGCACGTTTTCCCCTGTATCATAAAGCAAACTCTTATTGATTTCAATCAGCTTTTCCTTATCTTTACGCAGAATTGCCGCGTCGTTCCCGCACCGGCATGCGGCTGAGCTTCTTCCACCGGACCAGAACATTTCCCTCTCCGGCGGCATTCTTCAGCGATCGGATCAGATTCTCATCCGCACCGTCAAGGGCGCCCTCCTTTTTGATGGCCTTTTCCTTTTCCAGATAAATGATCAGCTCATCCGTTCCCGTTTTCCCGGAAGTCAGGGCGCGGATGGCGCCATCCTTTTTTTCGTAGGCCTCCCGGTCCGGGAAGCGGATCCATATCTCGCGGGGAATCTCCGAGAAAGGGATCAGACGCTCGAGGATAACCTTTGACGCGCGGTCCTCTTCACCCGAGACACGTCCCTCGATGAAGACTCTCCCGTCCTCACGGATCTTTTCGGAATACTGTTCATAGCTTCTGGGAAAGACGATAACCTCAACCTGCCCCAGCAGATCCTCGAGCGTCAGAAATGCCATGATCTGGTTGTTCTTTGTATATTTGATCGTCTTCGCGGTGATCATCCCTCCGATCACCACGCGCTCTCCGTCCCGGACGCGCGGCGCATTCGTCTCCTCGTCCAGCTGGAATTCCGTCGACTCTTTCGTAATATTGTCCTTCAGAAGCTTCGCGTACTTCTGGAGCGGATGACCGCTGATGTAAATGCCCGCGACCTCTTTCTCATAGGCGAGCTTCTCTTCCTCATCAAATTCCCCGACGTCCGGAAGCTTCACATCGAACATCTCCTGCGCGCCGGGCATCATGTCGAAGAAGGAAAGCTGCCCGGCGAAGTTGTTTTTCTTTTCCTCGGCGACCTGGTCCATGACCATGTTATAGATCTGCATGTACTGCTTTCTGGTGCCTCCGAAGCAATCGAACGCCCCGCACTTGATGAAATTTTCGACCGTCCTTTTGTTGACCACTTTTCCGGAGAGGCGGGTGCAGAAATCCCGCAGCGAACGGAACTCCCCGCTCTTTTCACGTTCGGAAACAACCGCGTCCATGACCGGCCTTCCGATGCCCTTGATGGCCGCCAGACCGTAGCGTATCTTTCCGTCCTCCACGGAAAAGCTCCCGCGGCTTCTGTTAATATCCGGCGGAAGGATCTCAATCTTCATCTCGCGGCAATGCATCATATAGGCCGCGCACTTGCCCGGATTGTCGATGACGGACGTCATCAGGGCGGCCATAAACTCGACCGGGTAATAATATTTCAGCCAGGCGGTCTGGAACGAAATATACGCGTATGAGACCGCATGACTCTTGTTAAACGCATACTTCGCGAAATCCATCATCTCGTCAAAAATGTGATTCGCGGTCTGTTCGGGGATTCCGTTCCGGATGCACCCGGGAACGCCGAGCTCGTCGTTTCCGTAGACAAAGTTCGCCCGTTCTTGCTTCATGACCTCCGTCTTTTTCTTCGACATGGCGCGGCGCATCACGTCACTTCGCCCGTAGGTGTAGCCGGCCAGATCGCGGACGATCTGCATGACCTGCTCCTGGTAAACGATGCAGCCGTACGTTGAGTTCAGAATGGGCTCGAGGAGCGGTGTCTCATAGGTGACCTGGTCCGGATGTTCCTTCCCCCGGATATACTGCGGGATAAAATCCATGGGGCCGGGACGATAGAGCGCGACGCCCGCCACGATATCATCCAGGGAAGCCGGCTTCAGTTCCTTCATAAAGTTCTTCATACCCGCGGATTCCAGCTGGAAGACGCCCTCGCATTTCCCGGCTCCGATCATGGCCATCACCTTCGGATCGTTGTAATCGATCTTCATCATGTCGATCTTCTTTCCGGAAGAACGTTCTGCCATTTTCTGCGCGTTCTGTACCACCGTCAGCGTACGCAGTCCCAGAAAGTCCATTTTCAGAAGCCCCAGCTCCTCCAGAGTCGTCATCGTGAACTGAGTCGTGATCGACCCGTCGGCACCCTGCGAGAGCGGTACAAATTCATCGACCGGCTTCGAGGCGATGACCACGCCGGCCGCGTGCATCGAGGTGTGGCGCGGCAATCCCTCCAGCCGCTTCGCCATATCGATCAGGTGCCGGACCTCGTCGTCGGAATCGTAAAGTTTTTTCAGCTCCGGGTTCATGGTCAGAGCCTTGTCAATGGTGATGTGCAGTTCCTGCGGGATCATCTTCGCGATCGTGTCGCACCGCGCGTAGGAGATATCCATAACCCTTCCGACATCCCGGATGACCCCTCGCGCCTGCAGCGTACCGAAAGTAATGATCTGCACCACGCGGTCCTTCCCGTATTTTCCGGTGACATAGTCAATAACCTCGCCGCGGCGCTCAAATCCGAAATCCACGTCAATATCGGGCATCGAGACACGCTCCGGGTTCAGGAAACGCTCAAACAGAAGATTGTACCGGATGGGATCGATCTGCGTGATCCCCAGTGTGTAGGAAACCAGACTTCCCGCCGCGCTTCCTCTTCCGGGTCCCACCGGAATCCCGTGATCGCGGGCGAATTTCACATAGTCCCAGACAATCAGGAAATAATCGACGTACCCCATCTTGTGAATGGTCTCAAGTTCGTAATTCAGACGCTCCTCCAGCTCATCGGTGACCGTCTCGTAATTCTTTTTCAGTCCGTCCCGGCAGAGCTCCTGGAGATACGTCCAGGATGTATACCCTTCCGGCACATCAAATTTCGGCAGCTTCAGATTGTGAAACTCAATCTCCACATGACACCGGTCGGCAATCTTCTGCGTATTGTCCAGCGCCTGCTGCGCGCAGGGAAACAGATCACGCATCTCTTTTTCCGATTTGAGATAATACTGTCCGCCCTCGTAACGCAACCGGTTTTCATCCGACAGCTTCTTTCCCGTCTGAAGACAGAGCAGGATATCGTGGGCGTCCGCGTCCCCGGCGTACGTGTAGTGAACATCGTTGGTCGCCACCAGTTCGATGCCGGTCTCCTGACTCATGCGAAGCAGCTGCTGATTGACCTCTTTCTGAGCCGGAATTCCGTGATCCTGAAGCTCGAGAAAGAAGTTCCCCTCACCGAAAATATCCCGGTATCCGAGCGCCGCCTTCTTCGCCTCGTCGTAGAGATCCGCCTGCAAAAGGCGCGGGACCTCTCCCGCCAGACAGGCAGAAAGTGCGATCAGGCCCTCATGGTATTCCCGCAGCAGCTCTTTATCCACCCGCGGCCGGTAATAGAATCCTTCCGTAAAGCCGCGCGACACGATTTTGACAAGATTCGCGTACCCCACATTATTTTCCGCCAGAAGAACGAGGTGGAAATACCGCTCCTCCGAGGAACCCGCCTCTCTGTCATGTCTGGAGCCGGGGGCGACGTAAACTTCGCAGCCCAGAATCGGATTGATGCCAGCCGCCCTGGCTGCCTTATAAAAATCGATCACTCCGTACATGACGCCGTGATCCGTGATCGCCGCGCTGTTCATCCCCAGTTTTTTTACCTGGGAAACGTACTCCGATATTTTATTGGAACCGTCCAGCAGACTATATTCCGTGTGGACATGAAGATGTGTAAAGCTCATAAAACCGCCATTCTCCAATCCTGCGCCGCTCCGGTCAGTCTGTCCGGACCAGCATGCCGTCTTTTTTTTGAATTTTTCTCTCTTTCATCAGATGGCCGACTGCCCGCTTGAACGCAGCCTTCGAAATCCCGAAGACGCGGTCAATGGTCTCCGGCGACGCCTTGTCGTCAAAAGGAATGGTTCCGCCCCGTCTCTCCATCTCCGCGAGAATTTTCTCCGCATCCGGTCCCATCTGCAGATAAGCCTTCTGCTTGGGAGTCACGAAAAGACGGCCGTCCTCGCGCACGCCGGTGACGCGCAGCTTCCGGATTTCCCCGGGCACAAAATGCCCCTGGGCGTCCTTTTTCGGAATCAGCGCCGAGTACCGGTCCTCGACCGCCACAAAGACCCCGAAATTGCGGCTGATCTCGTAGACACGTCCGGTTACTTCATCGCCGATCTGATAGGGCGACTGCTTTTTCAGATACGGGTAGACGTTCATGGTCGAGGACAGCCTCCCGCTTTTATCAATGTAGAGAGCGGCGAGAACTTCGTCTCCCTTTTTCACCTGACCCCTCTGTTCGTGATAGGGAAGAAAAAGGTCCTTCTCCAGACCCCAGTCCAGAAAAGCTCCGACCCTGGTGATGTCCTTCACCTTCAAAAGAGCGACCTGGTTCAGTGTGACCAGGGGCTCCTTCGTAGTGGCAATCAGCCGGTCGTCCGAATCCCGGTAGAGAAAAACTTCCAGCGGATCCCCTCTCCTCGTTCCTTCCGGAACCTGCTTCGCGGGAAGCAGGACCATCTCCTCTCTGTTTGCCGTGCGGTGCTCCGCGAGATAAACTCCGAAGGAGACCTCCCGGATAACCATAAGTGTCTGTTTTTTCCCCAGTTCCAGCATAAATAACATCCTTTGCGTATGAATGAATGACACATCCGCCATCAAACAGCCGTCACGTAAACTCTCCAATGAAAAACGGCTCATTCTTCCGGCTCAGCAGAGCGATGATATACGCCCCGTCCTTTCCGGAAACAAACGGACGCACCTCGTCCCCGAGAAATGCCTGCTTCCGGTATTCCGCTCTCAGAGACCGGACATGAAAGCCGATCGGAAGATAATTCTGCGCCATGACCATGTACTGTCCGTTGTTGACGTGGTGATTGGTATCGAGATGACTCTCCTGAATAACAAACGGATTTCCGTACTTCCCCTCCTTCGGGAGACGGACCTTTCTCTTTCCGTAGACATCCTCAAGAGCGAGCTGCGGTTCAATTCCATAGCCTTCGATCTGTTCCTGCGTGACCTCGCACGGATCTCCGGTCTTCTGATCCAGAAAGACCCAGTCCGATTTCCCCGCCGCGAGCAGAGTCCCGTCCGGCCGCTCGATTGTGAAATCCCGGTATCCCAGAAAACTCCGGAACCCGGTCGCCCATGTGGACGTAATGATCTCTTCCGCAAATTTCGGATACTCAAGGATGTGCAGCCTCAGCGAAGCCAGAACCCAGCTTTTCCGGTTCTCCTTGATCCAGTAAACCCCGACCCTTCCGGCTTCTCCGTGGAAAGTTGCGCAGTCCTGAAGGTAATTTATCAGGGCGGTCAGCGTAAGATCCGCATTTTCGTCAACCTCGCTGAAACGCACCCTGCTCTGAAACGAATATTTCATGGTATTCTTCCCTTTTCTGTGATGAACCGATACTGTCACCATTATAAATTGAGCGGAAGAAAAAAGCCACTGCAGATCTCTGCAATGGCTTTCCTCTCCTGGAGCTGGGCTACCTGGATTCGAACCAGGAAATGACGGAGTCAGAGTCCGTTGCCTTACCGTTTGGCGATAGCCCAATGCGTACAACAGGATGTATTATAACGGATGGCGTTCTGATATGCAAGCTTTTTTTCGTTGATATTTTTTCTTTCCGGACCCGGAATGCACGCCCGTTCTCTTTCCGAAACAAATTGTTAAGTTATCCTCAATTATTGTATTTTCGGGGATGCAGTGCTATACTTTCGCTAAATACTGATTCGGAAGCATCGGGCAGACGGGCCCGAAAAAACGTAACAGCGGTGTACAATTCTGTGCGGATTGTCAAATTCAGGTAAGATTTCAGTCAGGTGGAATTAAAACACTTTTTTGGGAGGAATGATCATGAGACCTCAGAATCTCACTCTGCTCACAGATCTTTACGAACTGACCATGATGCAGGGGTACTTCAAAAACCCGTCGGATCAGGTAGTCGTTTTCGACGCGTTCTACCGCACGAATCCGTGCAACGGAGGGTACGCGATCTGCTGCGGACTGGAACAGATCATCGAATATATCCGCGATCTGCATTTCACTCCGGACGACATCGACTATCTCCGCAGTCTGAATATCTTTGACGAAGATTTTCTGGAATATCTGCGCGGATTTCACTTCACCGGTGAGATCTGGGCAATTCCCGAGGGAACCGTCGTATTCCCTCGCGAACCGCTGATCAAGGTGATCGCCCCGGTGATGGAGGCCCAGCTCATGGAGCCGGCCATCCTGAACATCCTGAACCATGAGTCTCTGATTGCCACAAAGGCGACGCGCGTCTGCAAGGCGGCACGCGGTGACGGCATCATGGAATTCGGACTCCGCCGCGCCCAGGGACCGGACGCCGGAACGTACGGCGCGAGAGCCGCGGTGATCGGAGGATGCGTGGGCACCTCAAATGTTCTGACCGGAAAAATGTTCGGCGTCCCGGTCAAGGGAACGCACGCCCACAGCTGGATTATGAGCTTCCCCGATGAGCTGACCGCTTTCCGGGCGTACGCGAAGCTCTACCCGGACGCCTGTATCCTTCTGGTGGATACCTACGACGTTCTCGAATCCGGCGTGCCAAACGCGATCAAAGTGTTCCGGGAAATGAGAGCATCCGGACTTCCGATGAAGGGCTACGGAATCCGCATCGATTCCGGCGATCTCGCGTATCTCTCGAAAAAAGCCTACGAGATGCTTGATGCGGCCGGATTCGGAGACGCGATCATCTCCGCCTCGAGCGATCTCGACGAGTATCTGATCAACAGTCTGAAAGAACAGGGAGCGAAAATCAACTCCTGGGGCGTCGGCACAAAGCTGATCACCTCCTACGACTGGGCGGCCTTCGGCGGCGTCTACAAGCTGGCAGCCGTCAAAAACAAGGGCGACGCGAATTTCTCTCCGAAAATCAAGCTCTCCGAGAACACCGAGAAGGTCACGAATCCCGGAAACAAGAAAATCTACCGCATCTACGATAAGGGAGACCGCAAGATCCGCGGCGATCTGATCTGCCTGGTCGATGAAGTATTTACGGAGGACCAGGATCTGACCATTTTCGATCCGGTCGAGACATGGAAGAAAACGACCTTTGAGGCGGGCACCTTCGAACTGCGGGAACTCCTCGTCCCGATCTTCAAAGACGGAATTCTCTGCTACGAATCTCCGTCAACGATGGAGATCCGCGACATCTGCACACAGGAGCTCGATACGCTCTGGGAGGAGTCAAAGCGATTCGTCAATCCGCATGCGGTCTATGTAGATCTCTCCGACAACCTCTTCCATATGAAAAACTCTCTGTTCGAAGAGATGAGCAGAAAACAACAATAAGAAAAGCGGTATTTCCGCCGGAAAATGCAAAGAAAGCGCCGGTCTCCGTGCAAAGGCTATTGCACAGGGCCGGCGCTTTTTCTGTCGCATCTTTCTCATCTTTCTCTCCGGAAGAAAGTTCTGAAAAAAGCCGGATCAGATCTGCTTCAGGGCGTGATCCAGATCCTCGATGATATCGTCCGCATTTTCGATTCCCACCGAGAGGCGGACCAGATCCGGTCCGACGCCCGCCGCGATCAGCTCCTCGTCGGTGAGCTGCTTGTGGGTGGAATTGGCCGGATGCAGGATGCAGGAATGTGCGTCCGCAACGTGCGTGGCAATGATAATGAGATTCAGATTCTTCATAAACGTCTCAGCCGCGCTTCGGCCGCCCTTCACGCCGAACGAGATGACGCCGCAGGTGCCGTCCGGCATATACTTTTTCGCCCTCTCATAATATTTGTTTCCCGGAAGTCCCGGATAATTGACCCAGCTGACATTCGGATTGGTCTGCAGATACTCCGCCACCTTCCGCGCATTCTCGCAGTGGCGCTGCATGCGGACCGCCAGGGATTCCAGACCGAGATTCAGAAGATAGGCATTCATCGGAGCCTGGACCGCACCCAGATCACGCATCAGCTGCGCGACACATTTCGTGATATACGCACCGCCCTGGCCGAACTGATCCACATAGGTCACACCGTGATACGACTCATCCGGAGTCGTGAGGCCCGGATACTTGTCCGCGTGGGCTTTCCAGTCAAAATTTCCGGAGTCCACGATGACTCCGCCGATGGTCGCGTCGTGGCCGTCCATATACTTCGTCGTGGAGTGGGTGACAATGTCCGCTCCCCACTCGAACGGGCGGCAGTTGATGGGCGTAGCAAACGTATTGTCCACGATAAGCGGAACGCCGTGCGCGTGAGCCGCCTTCGCGAAGCGCTCGATATCCAGAACCGTCAGAGCAGGATTGGCAATGGTCTCGCCGAAAACGGCCTTCGTATTTGGTTTGAACGCCGCCTCCAGCTCCTCATCGCTGCAGTCCGGATCGACAAATGTGAAATCCAGCCCCATCCGGCGCATGGTCACATTAAAGAGATTAAACGTGCCTCCGTAGATCGCCGAGGATGCCACGATGTGGTCACCTGCTCCGGCAATATTGAAAACCGAGAAAAAGCTGGCCGCCTGGCCGGAACCCGTGAGGATGGCCGCCGTGCCTCCCTCGAGCGCGGCGATCTTGGCTGCCACCATATCACAGGTCGGGTTCTGGAGACGGGAATAAAAATATCCCTGCTCCTTCAGATCAAACAGCTTGCCCATTTCTTCACTGGTATCGTATTTAAACGTCGTACTCTGGATGATCGGGATCATCCGGGGTTCTCCGTTTTTCGGAGAATATCCGGATTCAATACATTTTGTCTCTTCTCTCAATTCAATTTCCCTTCTTTCCTGAATGATCAATGGACGAAAAGCAAAGTCCGCCGCGCAGGGAACGCAGGCACCTCACTTCGCCACGCTACTACCTACGATATCACAGATTCTCAAAGAAAGCGAAACCTTTTTACGACGGGAAGGAGGAGCGCCCGCTTCCTCCTTTCCCGTCCATGTGCTCCGCTCCTTTCCGGAGCGCATGTTCCCCGAATTTGCTGTTGATTCGGCGCTGCATCTCTTCCAGTTTTCTGGACCGCTCCTCGTTCTCCTTTTTCCGTGCCTTTCCCGCCAGAGCTTTCATCGCCTCTTCCAGACCGACCTGGCGGAAGGTTCCGTTGTCCAGTCCGGTTCCGCCCACGCCGATCAGACGGATGTTCCGCCCCTTCTCAAAAAGGCCTCCCTTCCCTTTCATCAGCTCGTCCAGAAGCTTCTGCGCCGTGGTGCGGATTTTCTCCGGTCCGTCGGTAGACGCATCCAGCTTCGTCTGGCGCGACCGCCTCTGAAAAGAATCGGTCTTCACACTCACCGTGATCACACTGGCGCGGTATCCCGCTTTCCTCAGCCGCTCCGCGACCTTGTATGAGAGCATGCGGATGATCGGCGGAGCTTCTTTTTCATAATTCTCCGGGGTAATGTCAAAGGCCGTGGTGGTCTCGTTGGAGAAGCTCTTGGCCTCATCCCGCACGGCCTTCACCCGGTCACTCCCGATCCCGTTCGCACTCTCATAAATATAGGCTCCGCCCTTCTCCCCGAGAAGAGACTGAAGAACCTCAGGGTCCGTCGCCGCCGCCTCTCCGATCGTATGTACGCCGATTCGGTTCAGCTTCTCTGCCGTGGCGTGCCCGCATCCGAACAGCTCGCCGACCGGAAGCGGCCAGAGTTTTTCCGGTATTTCCTCCGGAAAAAGCGTGTGGACGCGGTTCGGTTTCTCAAAATCACTCGCCATTTTACAGAGGAGCTTGTTGCAGGATATTCCGATGTTGACCGTAAAGCCGAAACGATGGTAAATCTCGTCACGGATCTCGAGGGCGAGGCGGACATACCAGGGACTGTCCCCTTCTCCCTTCTCCTTTTCGTCTTTCGGTTTCAGATCCGTAACATCCATCCATGCCTCATCAATAGAGATCTGTTCGATGCGGTCTGTATATTCATGAAGAAGGGCGATGAATTTTCGCGAATACTTCCGATAGGTGGGAAAATCCGACGGAACCAGAACCAGCTCCGGACATTTCTGAAGCGCCTTGACGACCGGCTCTCCGGTGGTAACGCCGTATTTTTTCGCGGGGATCGACTTGGCCGTGATGACGCCGTGGCGCATTTCCACGTCTCCGCCCACCGCGGAAGGGATGGTCCGCAGATCCACCGAAGCGGGATCCTCCTGAAGCCGTTTCAGCGCGGACCAGGACAAAAACGCAGAATTTACATCGATATGAAAAATGATTTTATCCATGGCGCATCCTCCTATCTGCTATAATAGCATCAATCCTGTTCATCCGAACAGAATTCCAGTTAACCGATTCTCTTCAGGAGGCTGAAAAATGGAAATCGAACGAAAATGGGACGTGAGCGGATGGCCGGAAGCGGATTTTCCTGTGACCGCGGAATATCACATGGCACAGGGTTATGTGACGGTGAACCCCACGGTCCGTATCCGCAGCGAGGAACTGTCGGGAGGAGAGACACACTACATTCTCTGCCTGAAATCCCACGGGACGATCGCCAGAAAAGAGATCGAGATCGAAATCCCACAGGAGAAATTCGAAGAAATCGAAGACCTGATCGGAATTCCTCTGATCCGGAAAACACGCCGCACCTACCGTCTGCCGGACGGCATGAACCTGGAAGTCAATCACGTGGACGAGGGGCTGGAAACCGAGTTCTGGTACGCGGAAATTGAGTTTGAAACCGTTGAGCAGGCAAAAAAATGGGATCCCGCGTCCGTCGGTCTGGGAGATTACCTCGCCCGCGATGAGACCGAAGAACCGGGATCGACAATGGGAGCATTCTGGGTGCAGACCCGTCTGAACCATGCCCGTTAAAGGGGTCCGGAGTTTTCCGGACCCTCGGCTGTAATACAGAACGCATGGCGGGGAAATTCAGGTGAATGACAGCGTGCCGGATTTCCGGCCGGCGGTCTGTGTTACAAGATCAGATTGCCTGAAGTTCAGATAAAAATGCTGCAGAAAATCCAGAATCCCGCCTGTGCGGGATACTACTGGTGAAATAACATTGTTGTCATCTGGAATTTTTCCGGCGAAAAAAGCCGTATGATCTTTGCAGATGTGTTTCTGAAGGAATGACGAACCCCCGTTTACGGAAGTCTCAGTTCAAAAGGAAGTCCGTTATGAAAAACGATCTGCTGATAAAACTGAGTGATGGCAGCGGACGGAGTGAAACCCAGCTCAAACAGTATCTCCTCCGCCCGCTCTCTCAGTTCTTCGCTTACCACTGCTTCAACGAATACCTTTTCTTCCGTTTCCATAAAATTAATTCCCCCCTGGTAATAATAAAAATATTCTGTCGGCCGGATCCGGCACGCCTGCTCTTATTTTACCAAGAGCTGCCTGAATTGTCAGACTCTTATTTATGGACAAACGTATTGCAATAGTGGACTTTTCGTATTTTCCCTGTATTTTTCTAACTCACCAGATGCAGCATTCTCGTGGCAAACTGGAAGTAAAGCAGCAGCGACACGGCATCCACGATCGTGGTAATCAGCGGACTGGCCATAACAGCGGGATCGAAACCGATCCGGTCCGCAACCATCGGCAGAACGCATCCGATCACCTTCGCGAAAATGACAACGCACACCAGCGTGCAGCAGACGACTGCCGCTACATCCATCTGGATGCGATCGAAAAACATCAGCTTCAGGAAATTGGCTCCCGCCAGGGTGATTCCGCAGATCACGGCGACCCGGATCTCCTTCCAGATAACCAGAGCGATCTGGTTAAACTTGATTTCCTTTAAGGAAAGTCCGCGGATAATGGAAACACTGGCCTGCGACCCCGCGTTGCCGCCGGTATCCATCAGCATCGGAATGTATGCGGTGAGAACCACATATTTCGCGAGGGCGTCCTCAAAATGCGTGATGATCGAACCCGTGAACGTGGCGGAAACCATGAGGAAAAGCAGCCAGGGAATACGTTTTTTGAAAGTCTCCAGAATGCCCGTCTTCATATACGGCTTTTCCGTCGGAATGATGGCGGCCATCTTCTCGATATCCTCGGTGGCCTCTTCCTGAATAATATCGACGATATCATCAATGGTAATGATTCCGACCAGACGATTTTCATTGTCCACAACCGGCATGGCCGTGAAGTCATATTTCTGGAACATCTGCGCCGCTTCCTCCTGGTCAGTCGTCGTCTTGATGCTGATCACATTATCATTCATGATCTCGCCGATCAGTGCGTTGACCGGTTTAATCAGAAGATAGCGCAGCGCGACTGTTCCCAGCAGTTTCCGTTTCGCGTCAATGACGTAACAGACATCGACCGTCTCGGAATCGAGACCGATCATGCGGATCCGTTCGATCGCCTGTGTGACCGTCATGCTGGCTCTCAGGCCGACGTACTCCACGGTCATAACGGAACCGGCGGAATCCTCCGGGTAACGCAGCAGCTGATTGACATCTTTTCGGGTATCCGGGCTGGTATTTGCCAGCAGCTTTGTGACAACGTTCGCCGGCATCTCCTCCAGAAGGCTGGCGGCATCGTCGGACATCAGATTGTCGATGATCGTCGATGCCTCCTTCGTGGAAAGGGACATGATGATATAATGCTGATCTTCATCCTGAAGAAGCGGGAACGTATCGGCCGCCTTCTCTTTCGGAAGCAGCCGGAAAAGCTTCAGGGAATCCTCGTCCTCCATCGAATCCATGAGTGCGGCGAGGTCAGCCGAGTTCACATCGGCGGCAACAGCCCGAAGCTTCGCATACTGATGATTCTGCATGAGTTTGGTTAAAATCTCCTGCAGATCCTTCTGTTCATCAGACATAGTAATTCTCCTTTGTATTTAGTTTTATGAAGCGAACTTCGCGGATGTATGTCGTCGTCTGTTATCGTACGAAACTGTTTCTTCATAAAACCACCTCCTCTCGCCATGAGAGCCGGAAACATCGGCGAACTACTGTGACAGAATTGTATATTTCTTAACCAACTCATTATACAATCCAAAGTGAGCGATTTCAACCGGTCGCGGCGCAATTTTTTCCGCAGATTCCGGCCCGGCTCGGGAAGGAAAACAAAGGCGGAAGGTCCGGTACCGTCGGAATTTCAGACCCACTCTCCGAAAAAGCAAAAAAAGCCGGGGCCCTCCTCCGAAAAGGACAGACCCCGGAACATGAATCTTAATAAAACGTCAATTACATATTTTCTTTCATGAACTTGGAAACTGCTTCGCAGGCAGCATCCTCATCCGGTCCTTCGAATGTGAAATCGACCGTGCTTCCCTTCGTAGCGCCGAGAGACATAACGGAGAGAATCTTCGTTGCTTTGCCGGATTTCTCACCCTTTGCAATCGTAATATTGCTCTGGAACTGTTTGCAAAGCTTTACAAGCTCGCCGGCAGGTCTTGCGTGAATACCTTCCTCATCGGTGATAACATAGCTAAAAGTTTTCATTGGTGTAAAGCCTCCCTTTATTATTTTCAGCGATACAGCTTTTGCTGACTATATAATATTTTATCGGTTCAGGGGAGGTTTGACAAGCCCTGGCGGTCAAAAAGTAAACAGAATGTACAAAAATAGCAAAAACCGGTCCTGCGGCCGCAGCTACATGTTCGAATAGCCCATCAGATATTCATCGACCTGCTTCGCGCACGCGCGCCCCTCGGTAATCGCCCAGACGACGAGCGACTGTCCGCGGTGCATGTCTCCGGCCGTAAAGACACCCTCCTGGTTCGTGCGGTACTGATCCGGATCGGTGAGAACCGTGCCTCTCGGACCGCGCTCTACATGAAACGCGTCCGCGACGTAGTCCTGGCATCCGATGAAGCCTGCGGCGATCAGCAGCAGATTGCAGCGGACCGTCTCTTCCGTTCCCGGGATCTCGACCATCTTCCGGTTCTCAAATTTCACCTTAACCGTCGTCACGGCGCTGAGTTTTCCGGTCTTTGTCGTAATCAGCTCCTTGACCGTCGTCTCATACGTGCGCGGATCGCTGCCGTAAAGCGCGATGGCTTCCTGCTGGCCGTAATCGGTCTTCAGTACCTTCGGCCATTCCGGCCATGGATTTGACGCGAGGCGCTCCTTCGGCGGCTCCGGCATCATCTCCAGCTGGCGGACGCTGCGGCACCCCTGCCGGATACAGGTTCCGACGCAGTCATTGCCCGTATCTCCGCCTCCGATAATGATAACTCTCTTTCCCTCCGCATTGATGAAACCGGAGGTTTCCCCGTACACGACATGCTTCGTCGCGGATTTCAGAAAATCGACCGCAAAGTAAATTCCTTTGGTCGTATCAAATCCGTCGACCGCGAGCGGTCTCGGCTTTTTCGCCCCGCAGCAGAGCACGACCGCGTCGTACCGGTCTTTCAGCTCTTCCGCCGAGATATCGACTCCGACGTCCACTCCCGTAATAAAGGTGACGCCCTCTTTTTCCATCAGCTTTCTTCGTCTGGCGACGACTTTCTTGTCCAGCTTCATATTGGGAATGCCATACATCAGAAGTCCGCCGATCTGATCGTCCCGCTCGTAGACCGTGACGCTGTGTCCGCGGTGGTTGAGCTGGTCCGCGACCGCCAGTCCGGACGGTCCGCTTCCGACGATGGCGACCTTCTTTCCGCTTCGGATCGAGGGAATCCGGGGTTTCATATATCCCTTCGCAAAAGCTGTCTCGATAATAAACAGCTCATTGTCGTGAACCGTCACCGGCTCGTCATTCATCCCGCAGATACATGCCTTCTCGCAGAGCGCCGGGCAGACCCGCCCCGTGAACTCCGGAAAATTGCTGGTTTTCAGAAGCCTGGAAAGCGCGTGACGAAAATGACCGTGATAGACCTCGTCATTCCACTCCGGAATCAGGTTGTGCAGGGGACACCCCGTCACCATGCCGGAGAGCTTCATGGCTGACTGGCAGAGCGGGACGCCGCAGTTCATGCATCTGGCGGCCTGCCTGCGTCTTTCTTCTTCATTTTCCGGAATTTTGAATTCATCAAAGTTTTCGATGCGCTCCTCCGGAGGCAGCCAGGCGTTCTCTTCTCTCTCATATTCCAAAAAACCTGTCGCTTTACCCATTTTTTCTTCCTCGTTTTCTTATAGATCTATTCCAAAAGGCAACTCCGCTGTTTTCAGGAAACGGGCTCAGGACGCCTTCGTCACCAGATTGAAGGCCTCGAGCTCCGCCTTTTCATACGGAATGCCCTGCTCCTCAAACTTACTGATGGCTTTCAGCATCTTCTGATAATCGTGCGGCACAATCTTCTTGAAACACGGCAGATAGTCCTCAAAGCTGTCCAGTACACTCTGTCCGATCTCGGAGCCGGTCTCCTTCACGTAATCCGAAAGGATATCCTTCAGCTCCTGGATATCGTATTTTTCCGTGACCTCTTCGAGCGAGACCAGTTCCTTGTTCATCTTGCGGTACAGCTGATGATCTTTGTCGAGGACATAGGCGATTCCCCCGCTCATTCCTGCCGCAAAATTTTTTCCCGTCTCGCCGAGTATGACGGCTCTTCCGCCGGTCATATACTCCAGCCCGTGATCTCCGCAGCCCTCGGCCACCGCAATGGCGCCCGAGTTTCGGACACAGAAGCGCTCGCCGGCGATTCCCGCAACATATGCCTTTCCGGATGTCGCCCCGTAGAGGGCCACATTTCCGACGATGATGTTCTCATTGGATTTGAACTTTGACCCCTCCGGCGGAACCAGAACAAGCTTTCCGCCTGAGAGACCTTTTCCGAATCCGTCGTTTGCGTCGCCGTGCAGACGAAGCGTAACGCCCTTCGGGATAAAGGCGCCGAACGACTGTCCTCCGCTTCCCTTGCAGTCAATGATGAAGGTATCCTCCTCCAGGGAATTTTTGAACCGCTTCGTGACCTCCGACCCGAAGATCGTTCCAACCGTCCGGTCCGTGCCTTCTACGTCAATCGCCAGCTTTTTGGCGGGAACCGGGATATCATCGATGTGCTTCCCCTGAAGATCCTTCATCAGATCTTCAAAAGCGGGAAGAATCACCGATTCATCGATCGAGCGCTCGAGGTGGAAATTGTAGCGTTTTTCGGGATCAAAATGGCGCTCCCCGGCGTGTGCATACTTCTGGTTGAGAATGAGGGAAAGGTCCACCATCGAAGCGCGCTTTGTGATCTGCGTATCCTTCGGAGCCAGGCAGTCGCAGCGGCCGACCATATCCTCAAACTTCCGGAATCCCAGCTGCGCCATAATCTCGCGCACTTCCTCCGCAATAAACATCATGAAATTCATCACATGCTCCGGTTTTCCGCGGAACCGGCAGCGAAGCTTTTCATTCTGGGTCGCGATGCCCACCGGGCATGTATCCTTCGAGCAGACGCGCATCATCATGCATCCCATAGATACCAGGGGCGCCGTGGCAAATCCGAATTCCTCGGCTCCGAGAAGAGCCGCAATCGCCACGTCCCGTCCGCTCATCAATTTTCCGTCGGTTTCCAGAACCACTCGGCTCCGGAGATTATTTTCAATCAGCGTCTGGTGCGTCTCGGAAAGACCGAGCTCCCACGGGAGCCCCGCATTATGAATCGAGGAAAGAGGAGCCGCTCCCGTGCCTCCGTCGTATCCGGAGATCAGGATGACCTGTGCACCGGCCTTGGCGACGCCGGAAGCAATGGTTCCGACGCCCGCCTCGGAAACGAGCTTGACATTGATTCTGGCGTCCCGGTTCGCATTCTGCAGATCATAGATCAGCTGGGCCAGATCCTCGATGGAATAAATATCGTGGTGCGGCGGCGGGGAGATCAGCGATACACCCGGCGTCGAATGACGCGTCTTCGCCACCCACGGATAAACCTTCTTTCCGGGCAGATTGCCGCCCTCGCCGGGCTTTGCGCCCTGCGCCATCTTGATCTGGATCTCTTTCGCGCTGTTCAGGTACGCGCTTGTGACACCGAAGCGCCCGGACGCGACCTGCTTGATCGCACTGTTGCGGATGGTTCCGAACCGGGACGGATCCTCTCCTCCCTCACCGGTATTGGACTTTCCTCCGAGCGTATTCATCGCGATGGCCATCGTCTCGTGTGCCTCCCGGCTGATGGAGCCGAAAGACATGGCTCCTGTCTTGAAGCGTTTGACGATCTCGCTCGCGGGCTCCACCTCTTCGAGCGGAACCGGATCCTGCTGCGGGACAAATTTCATCAGGCCGCGAAGCGTATGCGGAAGATCATTGTCCACGAGAGACGTATACTGCTTGAACTTCTTGTAACTGCCCTCTCGCACCGCCTGCTGGAGCGTAACGATGGTCAGCGGATTGTAGAGGTGATCCTCTTTGTCCTCGCCCGACAGCAGCTTGTGATAGCCGATCGAATCGAGTGTGGTGTCCACGCCCAGCCCGAGCGGATCAAACGCGTGATTGTGGCGGTACGTGACGCCTTCCGCGATCTCTTCCAGTCCGATGCCTCCGACGCGGCTGACGGTTCCGGTAAAATACCGGTCAATCACATCCTTTGACAGTCCGATCGCCTCAAAAATACGCGCGGACTGGTAGGACTGCAGGGTGGAAATCCCCATCTTGGCCGCCGTCTTCACGATGCCTCCCAGAAGGGCGGTGTTGTAGTCCTCAATGGCGGTGTGGTAATCCTTGTCCAGAATTCCCAGATCAATCAGTTCGGAAATACACTCGTGCGCGAGGTACGGGTTGATCGCACGGGCTCCGAAACCGAGGATCGTCGCGCACTGATGGACATCGCGCGGTTCCCCGCTCTCGAGAATCAGAGAAACCTGCGTTCTCTTCTTGGTCCGGACGAGATGCTGCTCGACCGCGGATACCGCCAGAAGCGACGGAATCGGCATATGATTTTCATCGACGCCGCGGTCCGAGAGAATGATAATATTGTATCCTCTGGCATAGGCGCGGTCCACGCTGATCGAAAGCTGATCGAGCGCCTTTTCCAGAGACGTGTTCTTGTAGTAGAGCAGCGAGATCACCTTTGAGCGGAATCCCGGCTGATTCAGCGACTTGATCTTGAGCAGATCAACTCCTGTGAGGATCGGCTGGTTTACCTCCAGAACCTTGCAGTTGTCGCTCGCGTCCTGGAGAAGATTTCCGTCGGACCCGATATAGACCGTCGTATCCGTGACGACTTTCTCCCGCAGCGAATCGATCGGCGGGTTTGTGACCTGTGCGAACAGCTGCTTGAAATAATGAAAGATCGACTGGTGCTTCTCCGACAGGACGGCCAGAGGAATATCATGTCCCATGGACGCGGTCGCTTCCACTCCGTTCATCGCCATCGGCAGGATGTTGTCCTTTACATCCTCGTTTGTGTAGCCGAATACCTTGTAAAGCTTATCTCTCTCCTCCTGAGTGTGGGACTCGATTTTTTTGTTGGGAATATCAAGCTCGGTGAGGTGGAGCAGATTGCGGTCCAGCCACTCGCCGTAGGGCTCGCGCGTCGCGTAATACTCCTTGCATTCCCGGTCGGAGATTATCCTTTTCTGCTTCGTGTCCACCAGAAGCATACGTCCGGGCTGCAGTCTCGATTTTTCAACCACATGCTCCGGCGCGATGTCCAGAACTCCGACCTCTGAGGAGAGAATCAGACGATTGTCGTCCGTGATGTAGTAGCGGGAGGGACGCAGGCCGTTCCGGTCGAGCGTCGCGCCGGCGACATCGCCGTCCGAGAAAAGGATCGCGGCGGGGCCGTCCCAGGGCTCCATCATGGTCGCGTAATAGTGATAGAAATCCTGGCGCTGCCGGTCCATGAACGTATTGTTCTTCCAGGGCTCCGGGATGGTGATCATCATCGCCAGGGGAAGATCGATCCCGTTCATGTACAGAAATTCCAGCGTATTGTCGAGCATCGCGGAGTCGGATCCGGACACCTCGATCACCGGAAGAACTTTTTCCATGTCGTCCTCCATTACCGGAGAGGTCATGGTCTCCTCACGGGCAAGCATACGGTCGCTGTTGCCCCGGATGGTGTTGATCTCGCCGTTGTGGGCAATCATGCGATAGGGATGTGCCCGCTTCCAGCTCGGCGTCGTGTTCGTGGAAAAGCGCGAGTGCACGAGACAGATCGCGGTCTCATAGGCGGGATCCTGCAGATCCTCGTAGAATTCCCGCAGCTGTCTGACCAGAAACATGCCTTTATATACGACGGTTCGCGAGGAGAGCGAGCAGATATACGTATCGTCTGAGCTCTTTTCAAACTCGCGGCGCACGACATACAGACGGCGGTCAAAATCAATGCCCCTCCTGCAGTTGTGCGGTCTCTCGATAAATGCCTGTTCGATTTCCGGCATGCAGTCCAGCGCCGCCTTGCCCAGAATCTCCGGGTGCGTCGGCACCTTTCTCCACCCGAGGAACTTCAGCCCGTTCTTCTCGGTAATCACCTCAAACATGCGCTTCGCCAGCGTCCGCGGAAGTGTCTCCTGCGGCAGAAAGAACATGCCGATCCCGTAGTCTCTCTCATTGTTGACCTCAATACCGGCCTTTTCCGCCGCTTTCTTGTAGAACTTATGAGAGATCTGCGTGAGGATTCCCACCCCGTCACCGACCTTTCCCGTCGCGTCTTTTCCCGCGCGGTGCTCCAGCTTCTCCACGATATGGAGAGCATCGCTCAGTGTCTGGTGGCTGACATGGCCGTCGATATTGACTATCATGCCGATTCCACAGGAATCGTGTTCCATCTTTTCCAGATTCAGCGCCTGAGGCGCCTCCTTTTTCTTCTCAGACTGCGCGAACAGATTCGCCGTCTTCTGCTCAACTTCTGATAACTGCGGCACTTTACTCATTCTTCTGTCCTCCTCATAACGGGGCACAACCTTCCTCTTCTGTTTTCCTGTCTTTTCTGCGTCCTGTCACCGTGAAAAAAAAGCGGACAACGGGGACGGCATCCCTGCCGCCTGTCAGACCCCATTGTCCGCTTCAGATTCTTATCGAAAAAATGGTAGCACTGCAGCTGCTCTATGTCAATATCTAATTTCTAATTCGTTAATAATATTATTTTGATATAGTCAATGTTTCGTCACATCAGTGCCATGGTGAGAACCATCTGCGCGGTCTCGACCATATTTCTTCCGGTATCCATGCTGGTTTTCTGCAGATACCGGTATGCCTCTTCTTCCGTCATATGGTTCCGCTCCATCAGAACCGCCTTCGCGTTCCGGATGTAATTTTCGTCCTGTTCACTCCTTTTATGCTTCTGCTTTCCGGAATGTCCATACAGCTTCCGGTCGATCGCCTCCATCATCATGCGCACGGTTTCGATGAAATCGTGCACCTTTACAGGCATTGAGACCGCTATGACGTCCTCCACGCGGCCGCTGCTGATATTTGCGCCGGAATCCAGAAGCAGCATCTCGAACGTGTCCGGAAGATAGTCCAGAAGCTCCGTATAATGCATATCGGAAAGGATCGTCGGGCTGATAACAATCCCCCCGTCTCTCCTGCCGATCTCCTGAAGCGTCTCGGATCCCGTAGTAATCAGCATCACGTCATCAAATCCGTGGCGGTTCAAAAGCTCGCGGATGCGCGACGCTGTTTTCTGCTTGGAGGCAGGAAGGGCAATGACAATACTGCCCATGAGCCATCCCTCCGTATTAAATCGCGTCCAGATACTGCCGGATCTCCCAGTCGGTGACTTCCTTCGAATAATGCTCCCACTCGTTCATCTTCTCGGCCACGTACATATCCGCGTACTTCTCGCCGCAGACCGAACGGAGAAACGGGTCGTTCTGGAAAGCCGTAACCGACTCCCGGAGCGTCGCCGGGAGATCGCCGAGCTTTTCATTTTCCGGAACCGCCTTGGCTCCCCGCACCATCCCGTCGACACCGGCGGCGATCGCCATGGCAATCGTCAGATACGGGTTCGCCGCCCCGTCGGGCAGCTTCCACTCAATTGAAACTCCGCCCTGCTCGTTCTTCACGACGCGCAGCGGGGCGTAGTAATCCGTCGTGGACCAGAACAGCTCCGTCGGGGCGTAAAAGCGCGCCTTCAGCCTCTTATAGGAATTAATGATCGGATTGGAAAAGGCAGCGATTCCTGCCTGGTGCTCCATGATGCCGGCGATAAAGGACAGCGCCTCATCGCTGCAGGGTGCCCCCTCCTTCCGGGGCGAGAGAATGTCCTCCCCGTCTCTGGTGACGGTGATCGTGAACGCCATGGCAGATCCCATCAGGTCTGTCCGCGGTTTCGGCATGAACGTCGCGTGAAGTCCGTGGCGCTCCGCCACTGTGCGGATGGTCGCGCGGAACGTCTCGATCTGGTCCGCCACGCGGATTCCACGGCTCTGGCGGAAGGAAACGGCGTGCTGACCGGGAGCCATCTCGTGGTGTGAAGACTCCACCTCAAATCCCATCTCCTCCAGCGTCAGGATCACGTCGCGGCGGGCGTTTTCGCCCTTGTCAAGAGGGGCAATATCAAGGTAGGCGGCATGCTCTCCCGTCTTGGTCGTGGGATTGCCGTTTTCATCATTGACAAAAAGGAAAAACTCGCAGTTCGGCTTCATGTCGAAGAGGTAGCCCTTCTCCGAAGCCTGCTTCATGGCATTCTTCAGGATATAGCGGGAACTCTCCTCCATCTGTTTTCCGTTCTCGTCGCTGATCCGGCAGAGGAAGCGGGCCACCTTTCCGCGCTGCGGTCTCCACGGAAGGATCGCAAACGTGTCCAGATCCGGCTGAAGATAAAAGCTGTTATAGCCGAGATACTTCATGCCGCGGATGTGAAAACCGTCTACGCGGATCCGCCCCGCCACCGCCTTCTCGATCTGTCCGTCCGTAATGGCGATATTCTTCAGCTCGCCGAAAAAATCCACAAACTGGAGACGGATAAACTTTACGTCTTCTTCCTCGATCAGATCATATATTTCCTGTTCCGTGTACTTTGCCATTGCTCATCCTCCTGAACTGCAGTAATTTTTGGCAAAAAGGGACCGCAGAAAAATTTGCGGCCCCATTGCTCGTTCCATATTCAGCCGCATCTGCCCCTTTCCGGATCAGATGCCGGCTTCTTTTTTCTTCTTGGCCGCCTCGACAAGCCCGGCGAAAAGCGGGTGCGGACGGTTTGGTCTCGACTTAAACTCCGGATGTCCCTGAGTTCCGATAAAATACGGATGATCCACCAGCTCTACCATCTCGACGATCCGCCTGTCCGGAGAAGTCCCGGCGATCATCATTCCGTGGTTCTCGAGCGTCTCGCGGAAATCGTTGTTCACCTCGTAGCGGTGTCTGTGCCGCTCGGAAATCTCTTTTTCTCCATAAAGTGCATAAGATCTGGATTTCTCATTCAGGACACACGGATACGCACCGAGACGCATGGTTCCTCCGATGTCCTTGATTCCCTCCTGCTCCGGCATCAGATGAATCACCGGATGCAGGGTGTCGGGAGCGAGCTCCGCGCTGTTCGCGTCGCGATAGCCGAGCACGTTTCGGGCGAACTCCACGAGCGCCATCTGCATGCCCAGGCAGATCCCGAGAAACGGGACCTTCTTTTCTCTCGCGTAGCGGGCGGCGGCAATCATTCCCTCCGTCCCGCGGACGCCGAAGCCGCCGGGAATCAGGATGCCGTCCACTCCTTCCAGATACTCTTCGGCGCGCATCTGCGGGGTCCGGTCGTCTCCCTTCTTTTTCTCGAGATCCTCCGAATCGACCCATCGGATCTCTACGTTGACACGGTTTGCGATGCCGCCGTGCTTCAGCGCTTCCACAACCGAAAGGTAAGCGTCGTGAAGCTGCGTATATTTGCCGACGATGGCGATCTCAACTTCTCCTCTGGAGGAATACATCGCGTCGACCATCGAGGTCCAGTTCTCCAGATCCGGTTCCGGACAATCGATGTGGAGGCACTCGCAGACCGCCTGTGCGAGATGTTCCTTCTCCATCGCGAGCGGACACTCGTACAGATAATTAACGTCCAGATTCTGCAGGACATGCCGCGGCGGCACATTGCAGAAAAGGGCAATCTTGTCGCGGATATCGTCCGTGATCGGTTTCTCCGAACGGCAGACGAGGATATCGGGCTGAATCCCGAGGCCCTGAAGAGCCTTGACGCTGGTCTGCGTCGGCTTCGTCTTCAGCTCTTCGGAAACGCGGAGATACGGAAGCAGCGTGACATGGATCATGATCGCGTTTTCTTTTCCGACTTCCCACTGGAACTGACGGATCGCCTCCAGAAACGGCTGGCTCTCGATGTCTCCGACCGTTCCTCCCACTTCGATGATGGCGATGCGGTCCTCGTCCGGATTGGACGGACGGAAAAAGCGGGATTTGATCTCGTTTGTGATGTGCGGAATTACCTGAACGGTTCCCCCGCCGTAATCCCCGTGGCGCTCCTTGTTCAGGACGGACCAGTAGATCTTTCCGGAGGTCACGTTCGCCTTATAGTCAAGACTCTCGTCAATAAACCGCTCATAGTGGCCGAGATCCAGATCGGTCTCCGTGCCGTCGTCGGTGACGAAAACCTCGCCGTGCTGGATCGGGTTCATCGTTCCCGGATCCACATTGATATACGGATCGAACTTCTGCATGGTCACGCGGTATCCGCGTGCTTTCAGCAGTCTTCCGAGCGACGCCGCCGTGATTCCTTTTCCGAGTCCTGACACAACTCCGCCTGTCACAAATACATACTTTGTCATTCCTTAACCCCTCTCATATGGTCTTCCACGGGTATTCTCGTCGGATAATTCTGGTCGAAGCACGCCGCACAGATGTCTTTGTGGCCGGCCATCTCGGGGAGATCCCCGATCCTCATATAAGCCAGCGAATCGGCGCCGATGATCCGGCAGATTTCCTCCTCCGTGTGCGAGGAGGCGATCAGCTGGGAATTCGAGGGCACATCCGTCCCGTAGTAACACGGATAGAGGAAGGGCGGCGCGCTGATGCGCACATGAACCTCCTCTGCCCCCGCCTGCTTCAGCATCGTGATCAGATTGGCCATCGTCGTCCCCCGGACGATCGAATCGTCTACCAGGACAATTTTCTTTCCCTTCACCGCCGGCTCCAGAACGGAAAGCTTCAGCTTGACGCTCGTCTCCCGCTCCGCCTGCGTCGGCTTGATAAAGGTTCTTCCGATGTAACTGTTTTTATAAAAGATGATCTCAAAGGGAATGCCCGCTTCCAGCGCGTATCCTCTGGCCGCTGTCAGTCCGGAATCCGGAACTCCCGCGACGATGTCCGCATCGACCGGAGCAGTCCTGGCAAGAAGCCTTCCCGCGCGGATCCGGGCGTCGTAGACGCTCACGCCGTCGATTCTGCTGTCCAGGCGGGCAAAATAAATATACTCAAACACACATCTGGCGTGCTTTTCCTGGGCGAGCTCCATGTCCGATTTCACTTCATTCTGAGTGATGGTCACAATCTCGCCGGGCTCGATGTCGCGGACGAATCTGGCTCCGGCCGCTTTGATCGCACAGCTCTCGGAAGCAACCACAACCATATTGTCGCGAATCCCGAGACAGAGCGGTTTCAGACCGAGAGGGTCCCTCACGGCGATCAGTTTTCTCGGGCTCATCACCACAAGTGCAAATCCGCCCTCCAGTCTTTTCACGGAATTCTTCACCGCCGCCTCGATGCTGGGCGTTCTCACGCGCTCACGCGCGATCAGGTAGGCAATCAGCTCAGAATCCGTCGTGGTATGAAAAATCGCACCATTGTATTCGAGCTCGTTGCGAAGCTCCGCCGTATTGATCAGATTTCCGTTGTGCGCAAGCGAAATCGTTCCCTTCACATAATTCAGAACGAGCGGCTGGGCATTTTCCCGGCTGGGAGCTCCGGTCGTCGAGTACCGGCAGTGACCGATTCCGATATCTCCGCAGAGCACTTCCAGATCCTTCTTTTTAAAAACCTCGCTCACAAGTCCCAGATCCTTGTGATACTGAACATTATTCGGAGGTCCCTGTGTCTCGGAAACCGCGATTCCGCAGGACTCCTGCCCCCTGTGCTGAAGGGAACAGATCCCGTAATAAACAAACGGAGCGACATTTCCGCCGTCTCTGTCAAAGGCGCCGAAAACGCCGCACTCCTCTCCCACTCCATGCTCGTCTGTCTCAAAATGCTGCATCTCTTATTCCTCATCCCAGATAATGACACCGCCATCCGAGGTAATCTTCCTGATTCTGCCGATCTCTTCCGTCCGTATCGTCCGGACGTGATTCATTCTATCTGTCAATATGATTGAAATGGTGTGCAGAGGATCTGCTGATATCAAAAAAAGAACGGTCCGGTCCGGAGGCGGGTGCCCCGGGAAAAAATAAAAAAGGGCGATACTGCCTGATCTGCTGACAACTTCGCCTCACTTCCGAACGGGATTTCTCCCGACTCATTTATAGATATTACAGCAAATCCAATTTCTTGTAAATACCCAACTCCCGGGGTAATTCCAAGAAACTTATTGACATTTTTTCTGATCCGTGTATACTAAGGTCAAAGCAAAGGCGCTTTGGTCATCTGACCGAAGCGCCTTTTTTATTCGTCTGTGGTGCCGGCAGCCACACGGGAAAATTATTTCCGGGACATTTCAGCAGCGGCTGCAGCGGACGGAACCGACCAAATTATTTATCTGGTATATAAGAGGGCAGAAGCCGAGGGAGGTAATGATTATGTGTTCAATAATGGGATACTGCGGGACAACCGCTTCCAGGGAAACTGTGGCGAAGGCGCTGGCTGCGACGACTTCGCGCGGACCGGATGACAGGAGAATCATCGACACAGGGAACGGATTTCTCGGCTTCAACCGCCTGTCGATCATGGGTCTGACCGCCTCCGGCATGCAGCCTTTTGTCCGGGAGGACGGAAGTGCTCTTGTCTGCAACGGTGAGATTTACGGCTTCCGGCCGATCAAGGAACTTCTGATCAAAGAAGGCTATACGTTTGAAAGCGACAGCGACTGCGAGATTCTTCTCCCGATGTGGGAGCGCCAGGGAGTGAACATGTTTCGCTGGCTGGATGCGGAATTCGCGCTGGTACTCTATGACGCGAAAACGGATTCCTACGTCGCCGCGCGCGACCCGATCGGAATCCGCCCGCTTTATTACGGCTACGACAGAAAGGGCACCATCGTCTTTGCCTCAGAGCCGAAAAACCTGACGGGGCTGGTGGAACGGATCGAGCCCTTTCCGCCCGGTCACTACTACAAAGACGGAAGATTCATCTGCTACCGGGATATGACAGACATCCGCTCCTACTCGCACGACAGCATGGAGACCATCGCGAAAAACATCCACGACAAGCTGATCCGCGGCGTAGAGAAACGTCTTGATTCCGACACGCCGGTCGGCTTCCTGCTCTCGGGGGGTCTGGATTCCTCCCTGGTCTGCGGAATCGCGGCGAAGCTTCTCGATAAGCCGATCCGTACCTTCGCCATCGGAATGGACATCGACGCGATCGACCTGAAATACGCGCGTCAGGTGGCGGAATACATCCACAGCGACCACACGGAGGTCATCATTACAAAGGATGATGTACTCAAAGCGCTCGACCCCGTCGTCAAGGCACTCGGAACCTACGATATCACGACCATCCGCGCTTCGATCGGAATGTACCTTGTGTGCAAATACATCCACGAGAACACCGACATCCGCGTTCTTCTGACCGGCGAAATTTCCGATGAACTGTTCGGCTACAAATATACGGATTTTGCCCCCAGCGCAGACGCGTTCCAGAAAGAGGCCGAGAAGCGAATTCATGAGATACATATGTACGATGTTCTTCGCGCGGACCGCTGCATCAGCGTAAACAGCCTGGAGGCGCGCGTACCGTTCGGCGACCTGGATTTCGTCGACTACGTCATGCACATCGATCCGGAAAGGAAGCTGAACAAATACGGAAAGGGAAAATACCTTCTGAGAAACGCGTTTGCGACAGATGGTCTGATTCCCTACTCGATCCTGATGCGCGAAAAAGCCGCTTTCTCGGACGCCGTCGGACATTCTCTCCGGGACGATCTGCAGGAGTATGCGGAGAGCCTGTACACAGACGAAGAATACGAGGAGAGGCGGAAAGCGTTTCAGCACGCGACTCCCTTCACGAAAGAATCTCTGCTGTACCGCGAAATTTTCGAAAAATACTACCCTGGCCAGTCTCAGATGGTCGTTGACTTCTGGATGCCGAACAAAAACTGGGAGGGCTGCGATGTCAACGATCCCTCCGCCCGCGTTCTTTCCAACTACGGAGACAGCGGAAAATAATATTGATCCATACAGACAGGCAGTACCTCCTTCTCTGCTTTCTCTTTTGCTGGCGCAGGAGGCTTTCCCGTCCGGAATTTCCGGAAACGGGAAAGCCTCCTGCGTGTATTTCCGGTCGCAGAAACACGAACAGCCTAGAGGGAAAAATCAAATTCGGAATTTCCGAGTGACCTGTTCTTGAAATCCATAAGCTCCGCCAGAACTTCCTTCCGACCCGTGCGGACATCCCCGGCGATATCGATCAGCCGGTCGATCCTCTCCCCGGTGATAAAGTCCAGCTTCTCCAGCTGCTTCAGGAGCTCAGTGTCATTGCTCTTTGCAATCATGGCGATGATTTCCGGAAGCTTCTCCGAAATCGCAGACCGGAATTTTGTCCGGTTTTCATCAGTCAGAGCCGTCGGATATTCCAGACGGGCGCACATCATGCGGACCCTGTCCGGATTGATGTGCCGGCTCAGAAGAATCCGGTCGCTCTCCGAGAAATCGTAGAGCCTGCCTCCCGCTCCGAACTGCTTCAGCAGCGTCTTCAGAAGATAGGAATCGGATTGCGGAAAACAGATTATTCTTCCGTGAAGCACTGTCTCGCAAAGAGCGCTGTCCGCAAACGCATCGGGACCGATCGACTGAACGCTTTCCGGGATCACAACCTTCTTGACCGGCGAGAGAAGAAATGCTTCCCGGGCAATTCTCCCGACAGAATCCCCGATCTCGTATCTCTCGTTTCTCCCGAAATACTTCATCAGCGTCAGTCCGCGGTCCGGCTCCCTGTCCGGTTTCCGGAAAAGAGCCGTCCCGTCCGAAAAGAACGAAGGATTTTGTCTCGATACGGATATATTCCGGAGTCCTCCGTGCCCGGAAAACGGATTCCGCACGGTGGAAAAAGCGCCCTCGGGAATTCCGGTGAGCGAGGCGGGAATTTCCGTCTCTTCCAGAAACTCCTGCCCGGCCAGGGCGTCCGGGGCAATTTTCCTCGTCCCCTCCCGGACCGCATAGGATGTCCGGTGATCCTCAGGATCCGTGGAAATCAATGTATCCTCCCGATAAAGCCCGTATCCGTCAGAGGAAAAATACGGATTCCCGGGATCGATCTCCAGGCGGCACGGGAGTTCCCGCACCCCCTCGATTTCCCGGACTCCCGCCGGGATACGGAGCTCCTTTACCGCCGTCGCCGCCAGAGCGCCTTCTCCGATTCTCTCCAGCCCGTCGGAAAGACACAGTTCCCTCAGACTGATGCAGAGCTCAAACGCGTGCGCTTCAATTATCCTCACTTCGGGAGGAACCTCAATTTTCTCGATCTCCATCCCGCTGCCGTAAAATGCACGGGTTCCGACGGAACGGACCGGTAATCCGCCGATCGTTCCGGGGATTTTCACGAACCGTCCCGCCCCATGATATCCGGTCAGGCGGATTCCGTCCTCAAACGTCTCATAATCAAACCGCTGCCTTTCGTCATCAAACCGCGGTCTTTCGTCTTTTTCCACCGTTCTCTCCGTCCGAAAAATATCGTTTTACGATTCCTCAAACGCGGCCGCCTCGCGCATCAGTTCGCCTCCGCGCTCGTTCAGCATAAATTTCTGATTATAACGGTAATACGGATCGCAGCCGTGAAGGGAAATAAATTTTGCGCTCTGTTTCCCGACCGTCAGATTCGTAACCAGAACAAGCATCTCATTGCCCGTTCCGAAATTGTTCTCCACAAAGCGGAAGAGATTCTCGAGCTCGAAGCTGATTTCCTTCTGACTATCCTGCATTTTTTTCACGCGCGCGGCATAGTCAGCGCTGACCACGGAAAAGGCGCCGTCCGCATCCTCCGGCTTCTGAAGCAGAAGCTTCTGTTTCGCGGATGCCACAAAGGAAATCGGGAACGCGTAGCTTCTCTGCTGCTCCTCCGTCAGGGAATTGGCCGCCTCCTTCTTTTCCATCTCCTCGCGGCTCCCGTCCGCAATCCGGTCCAGAAGCGATGTTACCATCTCCGGACCTGCCGACGGATCCGAGGCGATCTCCTTCTTGATCCCGGCCAGGTCTTTGTGCAGCTTCTTCAGACTCTCTTCCGTCTCCACTTCAATCCCGATCTCCGGAAGCAAAGCCTCCAGCAGAAGTCCCATAATCGTGATGCGCTCGTCGAACGACGCGGATCCGGCCCTTCTCCTGACCTCCTCCGGCTCGCGGCCGTGGAGAATCTCATCCACCTGGTAATCCGTCCGGTATTTATTGTACAGCTCATAATAAGAGGAAAATTCCCCGCAGATCCTCCGGTCCCGGATATACTGGCTGACGAGCGTCTCGTCAACTGTGAATCCCATTTCTTCATAGAGATAAATCGCCTTTGAGAGATCCTCCCACCCGCGGGCGGTCACATACTGCTTCCCGTCCACCGTGGTCTCTATGCGGTAAAAATCTTCATTGCGGATGTCAAGCCAGGTCAGGATAGAACGATGGATTCCGGCCTTCCGGGCGTAGTTTTTCCACGTCTCGTAGTCCGGCTCGACCTCCATTACCTTCAGACGGTCCAGTGTGGCGATGTCGAACTCCCGTGAGGCGCGGTTGTACTCGGGGGGATTTCCCGCCGTCACGATCACCCATCCTTTCGGAATACGCCGGTTTCCGAACGTCTTGTACTGGAGAAACTGCAGCATGGACGGTCCGAGCGTCTCCGAGACGCAGTTGATTTCATCGAGGAAAAGAATTCCCTCCTTCTTTCCGCTCTTTTCCATCGTCTCATAGACCGAAGCGATGATTTCGCTCATCGTGTACATCGAGACGTCGACCTCCTCGCCGCCGTAATTCTTTTTGACGATAAAAGGGAGGCCGAGCGCGCTCTGGCGCGTGTGGTGCGTCATAGAATACGAAACAAGGGCGATGTCCATCTCCCGCGCCACCTGTTCCATGATCGCCGTTTTTCCGATGCCCGGCGCACCCAGAAGAAATACCGGGCGCTGCTGAACAGTGGGAATGCGGTAATTCCCGTACTCATCCTTTGCCAGATAGATCGCTACCGCCTGCCGGATCTGCTGCTTTGCTTCCGCAATATTCATAAATCAAAACCCTCTCAATTATTCATGCTTCCCGGATCAGAAGTCCATCGACTGAACGAGCGTCTCGTCGATGTAATCCTCGTCTGAGGAAGCGAGATCCTCTTCCGCAATGTCCAGGCGAATCGCCCAGGGCGGAACATTTTTGATCTGCTGGTGCGTCTTCAGAAACACAAACGCGGTCTTGTACCGGGGCATCGTCTTCGGAAAGGTGCCCAGGCCGTCGGTAAAATAGAGAAGACCCTGAACCTCATTCATTTTCTCCTCCTTCTGAAGACGGTCAATGTAGCGGAAGACCGGCCGAAAATCCGTACCGCCTCCGCCCTTCAGCTCAATATTTTTCAGATAGCGGTCAAAATCCTCGGGCGATGTGAGGAGATCGTCTTTCTGTATCTTGGAATCGCACTCGATGACATGAACGCGGCACCGGGCGAAAAAATTTCCTGATCCTGTCAGAACCGAAGCCGTCTGACTGAGAAAATTCCGGACGGTCCGTCCCATGGTCGATCCCGAAGTATCAATCGCGATCACGAAATCCCGGATCTTGTGAGTGTCCCGGTATTCCAGCGGTTCGATCAGAGGCATATTCTCATAGAGATGCATTCCGTAGAGATAATAGATATAGTCAAATTCATCCGGATTGACGTGAATCTCCTCGTTCCAGGCGAGGAACTTCCGGAGAAAAGTCGAATAATCATACGTTCCGCGCCGCACGTCCAGCAGATTGTCGGTCAGAACATCCGGGATTTCTCCCTTGTTGGTCTCAAACGTGTCCATATCCATCTTGGTGGTCTGAGTGATGCGGCTCCATTCTTCTCCGTTCTTGTCGAAAAGCCCGATATTTTTGTTCAGGGATTCCGGCCGGTCCGTCATATTTTCCGGAACCCAGAATTTGTGAACATCCCTGTGGAAAAGAGCGGAGTGCCGAAGAAGCGCTTCCGTCTCGCGCGGGTGCAGATAGAAATAATGGTACAGATTTTCAGCGGTAATTCTTCCCGCGCGGAGCTTCAGCTCCTCAATGACGCGGATCCGTTCGCTGTCTCCCTTTGTTCCGAGGAAATTCCAGTTCATCTCCAGCATGACATTTTCGACCGCAATATCCGCAGCGAAATCCCAGAATTTCGAGTCCAGCCTTTCATAGCGGAACGGATGCTGGAAGACACAGTGAAGAAGCATGTGAAGCAGGGTTCTCGGAAGGAGACCCTCCTCTTTCCGGAAAGAAGAGATCACCTGATTTTCATCGCAGAAAATCCTTCTGCCGTTGGTTCCGAATCCCTCCGGGCGATCCATCTTTTTAAATCCGTTCCGGTAAAAAACCACGGGCATCTTCAGGATCGCGCGATTGAAGTACGGCATGGCCGCGATCAGCTGATCCCTCGTATAGTCCATGATACGGCTGGCGAGCTTTTTCGCGTATTGAGATCTTCCCTCATCTTCCTGCTTTTGTTTTGTTTTTGTTTTCTGCTCTGCCATAGATTCTCTCATCCGTATTTTCCTGTTATCCTGTTTTCACCATATCATAAAAAAAGAAAATTGAAAACGTTCCTCTCCGCAGGACGATGCGGGTGTGGGACAGATCGCTGAAATTGTCAAAAAGTGCACTGTTGACGCTCTGACCGGCAGATGGTATTATTTGGAGCAGCAAGAAATGATTTGAAAAAGACCTGACAAATATTATACATTGCCCTTACGTTCGGATTTTCCGCCGCAGCGGACCAGTGACATCGGAACTCTTTTGTGACAAAAAAAGGGGATTCGAGATGAAAAAGTACAAGCTGTCTCTATCGGAAGAAATCACTTATATCCTGATCTACGCCATGCTTCCAGTTCTTGTTTTTTCAATCATTCAGGCCATTGCAACAGGCAACAGGCTGTACTGGTCATGGCTGATTCTGATCGGCATTTTCGCCGCAATGAACCTGATCGGCGGAATCGGACTGGTAACCGTAATGGGCCGTTTCCAGAAGCGCGAGGAAGCAGTCTTCATCCGCTTCAGGACCTATATGATCAAAAACGGAATCATCGCCGTCGGAAATTACCTGAGCCACTACGCGGTTTTCGATCTGAATCACAACGGAAAAATTATCCGGACCGAATCGATCGGACCCGTAAAAGCGAGAGAAGTATCCGAAGGATTCAAGGAGGGAAAGGTCTGCCAGATCTGGGTGAATGAAAAAAGGCCGTGGCAGTGCTGCACCGATCCTGCCCCTCTCATCTCGCTGGGCATCATACAGCTCGCTCTGGCCGCCGGGCTGATCGTAGTAATCCTCCTCCTTGCCTGATCCGCCGGGAACCACGGCAGAACCCGCTCTGAACCGAAAAAAAGACAGAGACCAGAGGGAACAAACGCATCATTTCCCTGAGGTCTCTGTTTTTTGTGTGTATTCCGGGTTCCGTCACGGAGGGCTCAGTCACTGGCATCAATATCCATCGCGACAACCAGCTGATAATCCGGATACGCTTCCTTGACCTCCCCGACAATCCGGTTGAATTCTCCTCTGCGGTCCTCACAGGCAAAATCAATAACAATGTCGAACGAAATTCTCTTGTCCCGCTCGTCAAAATAAAACCCGTGCATCTGCATGACAGAGTCATGTGACATGACGATGCGCGTGATGTTTGTCTGAACCTCCGCGGCCTTGTCGTTATACGTGTTCATCGAATAAATTCCGATGGCGGTCATGAGGACTCCGTACTCACGGTATATTTTTCTCTGGATCGCACGGGTCAGCTCATCAATCTGATGCGCGTTCCACGTATCCGGAACCTCGATGTGCGCAGAAGCGAGCAGATTGTCCGGTCCGTAATTGTGCATGATCAGGTCATATGTCCCGTTGACCCCCTCAAACTGGTTGATCGTCTTTTTGATGGCCTTTGTCAGTTCCGGCTCCGCGCGCTCCCCGAGAATCTGACTGAACGTCTCCCTCAGCATATCCACGCCGGCTTTGATGATGACCAGCGCGATGACCGCGCCGAGCCAGGCTTCTATTCCGATTCCGAAAGCCAGATAGATCCCGGCAGCGACGAGAGTTGACGCGGAGATAACCGCGTCAAGCATGGCATCCTGGCCGGAATTTTCCAGCGACGCCGAGTTCAGCTCGGTCCCTGTTTTTTTCACGTAGTGCCCGAGAAAAATCTTTACCAGAACCGCCACAGCAATAATAATCAGTGAAATACTCGTGTAAGTGGCATTCTCCGGATGCACGATTTTTTTTACGGACTCCGAGAGAGACATCACACCGGCGTACAGGACGATAACCGCGATTATCATTGCCGTCAGATATTCGATGCGCCCGTGGCCGAGCGGATGCTTTTTGTCCGCTTTTTTTCCGGCAAGCTTCGTCCCGATGATTGTGATCACGGAAGAGAGCGCATCACTTAAGTTGTTTACCGCATCCAGGGCGATGGCGATGGAGTGAGAAAAGATTCCGACCGCCGCTTTAAATGCGGCAAGCCCGACATTGACAAGAATGCCGAGCAGACTCGTCTGAACAATTTTCCGGTTTCTCTGCAAAACCATGTTATCATTTTTCTGTTCCATGGAACTGTTCCTTCTTTCCCCTGTATCTGTTTCCGGAGCACACAGCCGCCCGAAAAAGCGGAAAATCCGGGCTCCGGTTATCCGGAAGCACTGTCTGTCTCATCTTTGGACGAGAGCGTTACAGTCAGTGTTTTTTTTCTGTATTTTCCATTATCGGACCTGTAGACCACCAGTTCGACCTTTTCCCCGCTCTTGTAATAGGAAAGAGCGGTCGTCAGGTCATCGTACGTGGTCACATTCCGGCCGTCGAGTTCCGTAATGACGTCTCCTTCTTTCACACCTGCCTTCTCAGCGGCGCATCCCTTCAGGACCTCCCGGACATACACGCCGACCGGAACATTGTATTCTTTTGCCGTCTCGGAATTGACGTTGGCGCAGGTGATTCCCAGATATCCTCTCTCGTCCTCGCTGACCTGCTCGCGCGTCTCAAAATTCTCCATCTTTTCCAGAATCGGCCTGGCCTTCGTGATGGGAATCGAGTAGCCGACATTGTCCACCGTAGTCCCGGATTCCGTCATGGAGGACTTCGCTTCTGTAATACCGATCAGCTGGCCGCTCATATTGACGAGGGCTCCGCCGCTGTTTCCCGAATTGATGGCGGCATCCGTCTGAATCAGACCGGACGAAGTGAATTCATTCTCGCCGTCCGACAGCGTCAGCTCCCGGTTCAGACCGCTGATATAGCCGCTCGTGACAGAGGTCCCCCCTGCCCGAGGGCGTTTCCGAGAGCGACGACCTGCTCGCCGAGTACCAGATCATCCGAATTTCCCAGCTCGATCACGGAAATCGAATTTTTCGTTTCATCTGAGAGGTCCGAGAGACTGACCGCGATGACGGCCAGATCATTTTCTGCGTCCGTCCCCTTGATCGAAGCCTGATTCGCGGTCTGATCGTTGAAGCCGACCGAAAGTACCTGGGCTCCCTCCACAACGTGATTGGTTGTCGCGATCAGAATCTCGGAGTCATTCTTCCCGACAATCACACCGCTGCCCGATCCCTCGACCTCGTACTGCTGCGTTCCTCCGAAAAAGCTCTGCATCTCCTCTACGGAAACCGTCGAAATCGTGACGATCGAGGGAAGCGTTTTCGCAGCGACATCCGCCACCGTATTCTGCGTCGATCCGGGATCCGACTCCGTCTCATCGGATTCTCCGGATGATTCCGTCCCGGAGCTTCCGACAACGTCGATGGAATTGTCTGCCTGACCGCTGTCAGGGCTCTCTGTCTGACCCGCATTTCCGCTTCCGGACTCACTTTCCGCCTTCTGCTGGACGCCGAAAGAAACCAGACCGGCGATGAGACCGAACACGACTGCCATGACGACCAGCGTCAGCCACTTCCTGACGGCGGACATTCCGCTCCCGGCTGTTTTTTTCTTCTTTTTCGCGGAAAATGCGGCTCCGGCCGATCCGCCGGTGCGATCATTTCCGGTGCCGTTCTGCGGTCCGCCGTACCGGCAGCTGCCGGTGCTGTTCTGCGGTCCGCCGTACCGGTGGCTGCCGGAGCTGTTCTGCGGTCCGCCGTACCGGTAGCTGCCGGAAGGATTTTCATCCTCCGTAAAAGTCCGCCCGGACCAGTTCCGGTCTTCCCGTGTCTCCTCGCGGTGTTCCAGCTTCGGATTTACCCAGCTGTAGGTAATCCCATCCTGCCTTATATTCTCATGCTCCGCATTCGTTTCTCCGGATAAATCCCGGTTTCCCGCCGGCGCACTGTTTTCTCTCTCCCTGTTTTCTTCTGTTCCGCTGTCCGGATTCTGATTCAGATCGTCTGACATGAATAGATCATCCTTTCAATGGTCCCTGATAACGAAAAGCAATCATAAATTTAATAAAAAATATCAAAAATTTGTGAGGATCCTGTGAACACGGCAGAATACTCTGAAAAGCGTCCTGTTCCGTTTAATAAAGGCACAGCAGGATTTCCCTGGGGAAATAGCGCTGTGCCTTGTCAAAACAACAATCCGGAAAAATTTATTCCGAAGAAGATTCTGTATTCGAAGAACTTGATACCTGCTCTCCGCCGGAATACTCCGGATTCCACGGAAGTTCCCCGTCCGCAGAGGATTCCGGAATATCTTCTTCTGTCAGACCTGTTTCATCCGAAATATGCTCGCTGTATTTTCTGACCGTCTCTGAAGGAGTATAGCTTTCATCCGGGAACAGAAATTCGTGAAGCTTTTCGGCGTTGGTTTCCAGTGTAACCGGAATGACGCAGGTCAGGTCCGTCACGGAACCGTCGTCCTCGTAGTGATCGAAGGGAAATCCGGTTGTGTCGGAAATCTTGTACGAAAGAACCGGCTCCACCATCGAAAGGATCTCTTTTTTGCTGATATTTGTCTCTACCTGGGGAAGTACCTTCTCGAGAACGGCGTCCACGGTGCTGGCACTGGAATTCTTCATCTTTTCCAGAATCTTTTCAATCAGCACCCTCTGACGAGCAGTCCGGCGAAAATCATTTCCTGCCGTATAACGGATTCTCGCATAGCTGAGTGCCTGAGAGCCGTCCAGATGCGTCAGCTGATATTCTCCATCCGGAAGCTCCTCCTCCGAGGGAACGGTCAGCAGATTGTAATCGTATCCGGTTACCTTGGAGGTCTCATTGTTCAAACCGTTCAGCGCTTTGATCTCGTCGCGCGACAGTTCAATGTCTACTCCTCCGAGAAGCTCAACCGCGTCCGCGACTGCCTGGAAATTTACCGTCACATACTCCTCCAGGTTCAGGTCAAAATTCAGATTCATCATGGTCAGCATCTGCTCCGGACCGCCGGTCGCATACGCCGCGTTGGCTTTCGTATATTTGTCATTCCCGATGTTCAGGTACGTATCGCGGTAAAGAGACGCCAGCTTGATGGTCTTCTTGTCGTGATCCAGCAGGCAGATGATCATCGTATCGCTGTTATTATGCTCCTCGCCATCCCTTCGGTCGAGACCCACGAGCGCAATTATTTTCTTTCCGCTCAGATCGACGGCAGACTCGTTTTCATTTGCCTCGTCGGCCGTGATCAGCTTGTCCTCGTTGGTACTCTCGAAATTCACGAGCCCGAGTTTCCGGTTCACCCAATGAGATGCAAAAGCCGCCACACACAGCACCGCGAGAATAACAATTTCAATGATCAGAAGTCTCTTTTTCTTTTTTATTCTTCGTTTTCTTCTGTCTTCTTTTGCCGTTTTCGATGACATATTCCGTTTGTCCTTCAGGGAGCAAATCAGGCCTGCAGTGAATTTTTATGCAAAATGCGGGATTCCACGCCTCTTCTGGTGCAAAATCTCTGTTTATTATGGCGGACTCCCGTTTTCTCCCCCTTCAGAAGCAGGTGCCGCTTTTAATGATGTGCAGAGCTGCAGAGTTGTTCAAGAAAAACACGAAAAGTCCGCACGCCTTTTATGAAAAACGTGTCAGCGTGCAGACATTCAGTAACTGATTCATCTTACCTTAAACCACAAGAAAAATCAACCAGATATTTTTTCTGTTTCATTGCCGGAATATCAGGAGACCACAAAATCACTCTGAAACAGACCCAGAAGGCAGTCCATCGCTTCTTTTTCATCCGGACCGTCGCACGTCAGAAGAACCCGATCCCCGCAGCGCAGGCCGGCGGCCAGGACCGATAACAGGCTTTTTCCGTCAATGGTTTTATCATGAAAGGACAATGTCACGCGGGACTGAAAGCCGGCCGCAGACTGGCAGAGTATTGTGACCGGCCGCAGATGAAGCCCCTTTTCATTTGTAATGAGAATAGATTCGCTTATCATAACGCCCTGTCCTGTCAAGACGAATTTGCGGATTTTTTCACATGCAGTGCAATTGTTACATCTTCCGCAAGCTCTGTTCCATCTGGAAGTGTAATAGTAACCGGAACGGTATAATCCCCTTCCCCGTATCCCGAGAGATCAATCGAGGCGGTGACATTATCCGCCGTGACCTGATCCAGCTTGCTCTTCATTCCCCGGACGCGGATAGTGAGCTCCGTCTGGTCATACGTCACGGTCAGATCGCTGCTGAGATTGTTGATCGAAATTTTGTCAACATCAATATTCAGCTCTTTCGTATCCTCCGCGAGGATGGTAATCGTAACTGTGACCGTTTCACTGGAGGTCGATGCGATTCGGAGATTTCCGGTCAGGATTTCCGAAAGATCGATTTCCTTCGTCACATCCGATGAGTAGCCCTCGATCGAGATTTCGTCCGCCGGAATCGTTATCTTATTTCCGTTTGCCTGCAGAGTACTGAGCGCATCATCGTCCCCGACGACGGTCAGCGTCTCCGGGACGGTGGAAACCCCGCTCACCTGATAGCCATCCTTCGGCTCTCCACTGTACTGGACATCCAGTGAGATATCGGACACCCGCTCCCACAAGTCCACATAGACCGAAATCTTCTCGCTTCCCGTGTCAAAAGTGATCTCATTTTCAACCGTTTCCGACAAAATTTCATCCTGCGACTTGTCATAAAGATGCAGCGTTCCCTCTACCGTGCTGTCCTGTGTCAATCCGCTCACATCAATCGTGGCGACCGCGGAATCGATATCATCAATCGTGGACTCAGGCCCGCTGATCGTAATATTGGTCGGATTCGCGCTGGTCGTTCCCACCTCGTAATTCTGGGCGGGAGTGGAATCGCCCGCATCGACGGTGACCGGGAGCTCCTTGGATGCGATATCTTCTATGGTAATCGGGATCGCGGTGCGCGACAGCGTCAGACTGGTCGGATCAAGATCTCCGCAGGACACGGTCAGAGGAACCATGACCGGCGTCGTATCCATACTCACGATCTGCGTCAGATCCGCCGTCACCGTGATGTCCGACGCTTCGATTCCGCGAATCTCGGAGCGGTTTCCCTTTACATACACAATCACCGTATTATAGGCAGAATCCACGGTAAAGGTCTGTTTTCCGCTCTTGATATACGTCTCGTTCGTAAACGTGACATTTACGGTAAAGCTTCTCGTGATAACCGGATCGTTGACCCTCACGACCGCGTACCAGATCACAATGGAAATCAAGACAGAGAGAATCTTCAGCCCGAGATTTGTCTTCAGTTTTTCAGCCAGTGACTTTCCCATGCCGATTTTCTCCTGCTCAGACGGTCTTCCCGGATTTGCGCCTTCTGCGTCCCTTTTTTGAATCTGTCTGTCTGTTCACCAGTTTCTGAATCTCGTGCATCTTATCCTTCAGCTCGGAGGGAGAGACGTTCGTGTGAATTTTTCCCTCCATCGCAAAGGAAACCTTCCCGGTCTCCTCCGATACGATAATCGTAAAACTGTCGCTGATTTCGCTGATTCCGACGCCCGCCCGGTGTCTCGTCCCGAGGCTTTTGGAAAGCTCCATGCTGTCAGAAAGCGGCAGATAACAGGTCGCCGCAGTGACCCGGTCCCCGCGAACGATCACCGCTCCGTCATGAAGGGGCGTGTTTTTCTCGAAAATATTGATCAGAAGCTGTCCCGAGACAACCCCGTCAATCGGAATTCCGGTCTGGACGAACTCCTCCAGATGAACATTCCGTTCAATGACGATCAGGGCACCCGTCTTCACCTCGCCCATGTCATAGCAGGCGCGGACAATCTCATTCAGTGTATGATCGCTGAAGCGGTTATTATTATCGGATCCGCGGAAACTTCCCCGGAACAGAGACGCCATCAGGCCCCGGTGGCCCATCCGCTCCAGCCCTTTTCGCAGCTCAGGCTGGAAAATAATAACCAGCGCTGTAAACGCGGCAACACCGAGATTGGTGACGAGCCAGACGATAACCTCCATCCCGAGCATGTTCGCCGCAATGATAAACACGATGATGAAAAGAATTCCACGGAACAGCGTATAGGCTCTCGTATCCTTGACCCACAGGATCAGATGGTACACAAAATAGGCGATCAATATGATCTGAATCACATCAATCACCTGGATGGTTTTTGGCGGGGTTATCCACTCAAGAAGATGAACGCGCAGCCATCCGATTATTCCATCCACATCCTCACCCCCGGCTGCCAATGCTAATCAAAGGTCTTTCAAGGAATTTTCCAGTTTCGTCTCAAAATCGACGCCGTCGATTCCGGGAGCGTCCACCGGCGCTCCGCCGCTGCTGCTTCCGTCATAATAGTCGACCGGCTTTGAACCGTTCGAAGTCATCTTCGGAATCGCCTTCACATAATAATAGTAGTCGTCATCCTCAAACTGGATATACTTGCTCTTCCGGTAATCCACGGAGTATCCGAAGAAATTGATAATCAGAGCAATCAGCGCGGAACCGAGCGTTCCGAAAATCGTCTCCGGCACGTCAACCGAAACATGGGACACGGCTCCTCCTCCGATCATAATCACAAGATACAGAACGGATCCGATCACCACCGCGATCAGTCTCGTGTAATTGGTGAGATACCGGACGATCAGTGAGACGACGATTGCCGTCGCCGCAAACGCGATGATGTACAGGAAAAGTTTCGAAGTAAAAAGCGACTGCGGAATCGACTGCAGAACATTCAGAACACCCGCGTCCGACTCCTTCAGCGGAGCGATCTCCGAGTGAACCACCTCGACAAACTGAAACGAGATCACGCCGCATACGGCCGACAGAGCCGATTCGGTTCCGCGAACCAGTCCCAGGCAGAGCGGCACGGTCGCCTGCACATGAAACATACCGGCGAACGGTGTCAGCAGCAACACCAGCGAATCGCGGGAGACAAACCGGAAATACAGAAGCACCAGAACCAGATACAGAACCAGCGCGAAAAGCCCGGTCTCGACACCCAGTCCGAAGCAGTGGGCGATGATCAGGGTCATGCCGATCAGCACCGTCCCGTTCAGCGGGAGCAGAGCCGAAATCGCGGCGAAAATAATCAGTAAATAGAGTTTGTTCAGAGCCGCCAGATAGCCGAGTTTGTTATTGATCAGCACGTACACGACAAGTGCCAGCGCAAATTTCAGGACCGGCAGCACGTACGCACTGTAATCCTCCACAAACGCCTGCAGCTTCTCCCTGATATTCAGCAGTTTCTTCATTTATCGGCTCCTCCGAACAGATCTTCTCCCGTCATCTGCTCCTCTTCGTAAATCTTTTCAAGCAGATGCAGCTTCTGATCATAAATCCTGGCTTCCTCGTTCGCGCGCAAATAGCGGATGCGCGAGATGACATATTCAATCACAGTATAAACTCCGAGCATCATCAGATAGAGAATCAGGAGGACAGCCGCGAGTCTTCCGGTTTTCAGATCATTCATATTGGAAAGAAGAAAATCCAGATGATAGAGGGCGAATATCCCGAGCAGAATCAGATAGGCTAAGGTGGTAATAAAAAAATTCTTCACCAGCTGGACAGCCGTGAAATCATTTTTATAGTAGCGCGTGACGCGCAATGTCGTGTTTTTGTGTTCCTGTCTGAAATCAGCGAGGCTGACCATCAGTTCCAGTCTCTGTTTCGTAAGCATATTATTCTCCTTCCGGGGATGAATTTTTCATCCGGAACGATTGCTCCGCGGAAAAATCAAACAACTCCGTAGCAATTCTGTAACAAGTATTGTAACATACTTCCCCGGTTCTGAAAAGGCGGCAATACCGCGGCGTCCGGGCTTCCGCGCACTCCGTCAGCCCGGGGCGATGCTGGCGCACACGAAATAGATTTTCTCCGCGCCCGCTCTCATCAGAACGGCAGCAGCAGCGTCTACGGTGGCTCCCGTCGTAAAAATATCGTCCGCGATCAGGACCCGTTCCGGCACCTCCGCGCGCGGGTCGGCCCGGAACGCGTGAACCAGATTTCTTCGTCTCTCACCGCTGCCCAGCTCCTTCTGCGGGCGCGTACTGTGAACGCGGCGCAGGGCAGACAGCACCGGAATCCCGGTTATTTTTGACAGTTCCGTCGCGAAACATTCCGCCTGATTGTATCCCCTCCGGATCTTCCGGTCAAGATGAACGGGGATGGGAATGATCGCCTGCAGATTCCACTCCAGGAGCAGATCCCTTCCGAAGACGGCAGCCGCCCTCGCGTAGAATTTCGCGTATTCCGCCCGGTGGCCATACTTCAGGCGGAGGATGGAATCCCGGATGTCGCCCTCATAGGCAAACGGGGCGAATCCCCGGATAAAAAAGCGGCAGCGATCCCGGCAGTCCGGGCAGAATTCCTCCGTGTCATCCGCAAGCGGTCTGCCGCACCGCATGCAGAGCGGCTGCTGAAGGAAGTGCACTTTTTTCCTGCAGTCCCCGCAAACGATGCCCTCACGAATACCCATTACGCCGTCACACAGAGGACATCTCCTCGGATACAGCACCGAGGCGGCCGCCTCAAATACCTTCGTAATCTTTGTCTCCTTTCCGAGGAGGTTCCCAATCCTCCTCCGAATAGCGCAGGATCTCGCCGATGCGGTCCGCGAGAGCGGTGTATCTCCGCTGTTCGGAGGTATTCGCCTCCATCGAGCGGAAGGTCTCCTTCGAGCCGACGATCACAACGCACTTTTTCGCCCTCGTCACGGCCGTGTAGAGCAGATTCCGCGTCATGAGCACCCTCGGTCCCGTCAGAAGGGGAATCACGACAGCAGGATACTCCGATCCCTGTGACTTATGGATCGTCACCGCATACGCCAGTTCCAGATCCTCCAGCTGCTCAAAAGAATACAGCACGGTCTTTACCCCGTCGTACACGACCTCCAGTGTCGAGGACGGGAGATCAATCCGGGAGATGATTCCCATGTCTCCGTTAAATACACCGGTTCCGCTCTGGGCGGCAATCCCGTGCTGTCCCCTCACGACCCACTCCGCCTGATAGTCATTGCGGACCTGCATAACCTTGTCCCCCTCGCGAAAGAGGCCGTACGCGCTTTCATACTCCTCCTTCCTGTCCGAGGGCGGGTTCAGATATCTCTGGAGAATCTCATTCAGCCGTTCCACTCCGAGCGGTCCTTTCCGCGTCGGAGTCAGAACCTGGATGTCGAACGGGGCGGACCGGACGTATCCGGGCAGCTTCCGCTGGACCAGCGTCAGACAGGCCTTCTGAATGACCCGTATGTCGCTCCGCTCAAGAAAGAAAAAGTCCTTCGACCGGTTGTCCAGCCTCACCTCTTCTCCGGCGTTGATTTTGTGAGCGTTAACGACGATATCACTCATCGCCGCCTGACGGAAAATATGAGTCAGCTTCACCACCTCGCACACGTTTCCGCGGATCATATCCTTCAGAACGGTTCCGGGGCCGACACTCGGAAGCTGATTGACATCTCCGACGAGGATCAGGCGCGTTCCGGGAACCAGCGCGGAAAGCAGGGCGTGCATCAGATAAATATCCACCATCGACATCTCATCGATGATGACCACGTCAGCCTCCAGCGGACAGTCTCCGTTCCGTCCGAACCGCGTGCGCCCCGGCCGGTCATCTTCCGGCCCTCCCTCGATTTCCAGCAGCCGGTGAATCGTGGAAGCCTCGTATCCGGTCGCTTCCATCATCCGCTTCGCCGCTCTTCCGGTCGGAGCGGCCAGCGCAATCGACAGATTTTCCGACAGGAAATACCGGATCATCGTGTTGATAGTCGTCGTTTTTCCGGTGCCCGGTCCGCCCGTCAGGATCATCAGGCCGTGGCTGGCCGCCGTGACAATCGCCTTCCGCTGGAGTCCGTCGAGCTCGATTCCCTCGCGCTTTTCCAGCTTCCGGATCTTCTGCTCCGCCTCGCGGTCATCGCTCTCCAGAACGACATTCAGATCGCAGAGCATCCTGGCCGTATTCATCTCCAGAAAATAGGACTGGGCCGTGTAGACGCGGTTCTCCTCATTTCCGTCCGGACCGGTCTCTTTCCGGAGAATGATTTTTTTTTCAATCGCCAGATCGCCGAGATACTGTCCGATTTCTTCCCCTCCGATTCCCAGAAGTTCCGACGTCTCCTCCAGCAGAGCCTCCTGCGGATACCAGGTATGGCCCTCCGTGCCGATCCGGTTCATCCAGTAAAGAATGCCGCTGCGGATGCGGAATTCCGAATCCGCCCGGATACCGACGCGCGAAGCGATTCGGTCCGCTATTTTAAAGCCGACCCCGGAGATATCTTCCGCGAGCTGATAGGGATTGTTCTGAAGAACTTCGTAGAGAGTGTCCTGATACTGGTGATAGATTTTGACGCCGAGCGTCAGAGAAATGCCGTACTGTGTGAGATATATCAGCGCATTCTGCATCTGCGACTGCTCGTAGATCTGTTCACCGATCTTCCGCGCCCCTTTCTCGCTGATGCCTTTCACCTCGGAGAGTCTCTCCGGCTCCTCCATGAGAATGCGCCGCGTATCATCGCCGAAATGGTCAATGATTTTTTTCGCCATTTTTTCCCCGATTCCCCTGATCGCGCCGCTCGAGAGATAGCGCTCGAACGCGCCGCTCTCCTCCGGGGCGCGGGTCTGGTACCGGTCTATGTGGAACTGCGGGCCGTAGAGCGCGTGAACCGTCCGCGCTCCCTCTGCCTCAATCATCGCTCCTTCGTGCACCTCCGCCATATTCCCGACGCAGGTGATTTCATCTCCTCCGCTTTTCACGGTCAGTACCGTATATCCGTTTTCCTCGTTGCGGAAGATGATGTGTTCAATATTTCCGTTAATGGTCATCTGATTCATGATGTTCCGGCGGCCGTACCGCCGCGTTTCTTTTCGCGTCTGTTCTCAGCGGTTCTCGAACTCCGCCAGAACCGACGTATATCGTCCTGTTCCGATTGCGACGACATTTTCCGGATTCTGCACCGTCATGATATGAAGTCCCGTGCTGCGCTCCAGCGCCTGCTCGAGTCCCTTCACCTGCGATCCGCCGCCCGCGAGAACGATGCCTCTTTCCTGCAGATCTCCCGCCAGATCCGGTGGAGTCCTCTCCAGAAGATTTCTCACGGCCTCGACAATATCCTTCGTCGGCTTCTGAAACGCTTCCATGACGTCGGAGGTCGAAATCGTGACCGTCTTCGGCAGTCCGCTCATGACATTCCGGCCGTTGATCGTCATCGTATTCTCCGGATATTCTTCCCGAACCGAACCGAGCTTCAGCTTGATGGACTCCGCGGTCTGCTCACCGATATAGAGTCCGTAGCGGTTCCGCAGATACGAGACGATAGCGTGCGTGTAATTATCCCCGGCGACGGCCACGGAGGATGAAATCACGATTCCGCACATGGAGATGACGGCGATATCCGTCAGGCCTCCGCCGACATCGACCACCATATTCCCGGCCGGCTTAGTAACGTCAAGCTCCGCCCCGATGGCCGCGGCGATCGGCTCCTTCACGATCGTCACGTCCCTGGCTCCCGCCTGGTACGTCGCCTCGATGACCGCACGCCTTTCTACCTCGGTCACTCCGCTCGGCACGCAGATCGCGATGCGCGGCTTCAGAATGCCGCGGCGGCCCATTGCCTTTTCCACAAAATATTTCAGCATGCGCTCGGTAATCATGAAATCCGAAATCTTTCCCTGTGCGAGAGGCTTGATCGCCACGTTGTTTCCAGCCGTGTGACCGACCAGATGCTGCGCCTCCTCTCCGATGGCCCGCACCTTGTCCGAATCCGTATCATACGCGACGAGGGCGGGTTCGCGGAGAATGATCCCTTTTCCGCGCACAAAAACCGCAATCGTCGAAGTTCCAAAATCAATCCCGATATCTGTAACAGATGCCATCCGTACTCTCCTCTGAATCTGATACTTCCCCTTGATACCACTACTATATGGCCGCCGTTTCATTATGTCAATCTAAAACTTCGCCCGGAAACTCACGGCCCTCCCTCACGAAAGATATTTCTTCAGGTACATTCCCGTGTAGGAAGCCGGGTTCTCTGCGACCTCTTCAGGCGTTCCGGTCGCAATCACAGTGCCTCCGCCGTCTCCGCCCTCGGGTCCCATGTCAATAATATAGTCCGCTGTCTTGATGACGTCCAGATTGTGCTCAATGACGATGACGGTATTGCCGCCCTCCGCGAGCTTCTTCAGAATCGCGATCAGCTTGTCCACATCCGCAAAGTGAAGACCGGTCGTCGGCTCATCCAGAATATAAATCGTTTTTCCCGTACTGCGCTTCGAGAGCTCAGCGGCCAGCTTGATCCGCTGTGCCTCACCGCCTGAGAGCTCCGTGGACGGCTGCCCGAGCTTAATATAGGAAAGGCCCACGTCGTTGAGCGTCTCCAGCTTTCTCCTCACGGAGGGAACGTGCTCGAAAAACCGGACCGCCTCCTCTACCCGCATGTTCAGAACGTCATAGATATTCTTCCCTTTGTAGTGGACCTCCAGCGTCTCCCGGTTGTACCGCTTTCCGTGGCAGACCTCGCAGGGCACAAAGACGTCCGGAAGAAAATGCATCTCGATCTTCAGAATGCCGTCTCCCTGGCAGGCTTCGCACCGCCCGCCCTTGACATTGAAGCTGAATCTTCCCTTCGAGTAGCCCCTCGCCTTCGCCTCCGAGGTCGCCGCAAAGAGCGATCGGATCATGTCAAACACGCCGGTGTAGGTCGCCGGATTGGACCGCGGCGTGCGGCCGATCGGCGACTGGTCAATATTGATGACTTTATCGAGCTGTTCCTCTCCCTCGATCCCCTTATGCTTTCCCGGGATCGTATGGGCCCGGTTCAGATCTCTCTGCAGAGTCTTGAACAGTACTTCATTGACCAGCGAACTTTTCCCGGACCCGGAAACACCGGTCACGCAGGTGAATACGCCGAGCGGAAAATCCACGTCGATATCCTTCAGATTATTCTGCGCGGCGCCTTTGACCTTCAGCCACCCGGACGGCTTTTTCCGCGTCGCGGGCACCTCGATCTTCCGTCTGCCGCCGAGATAAGCTCCCGTAATGGAGTGCTCGCACCGGATCAGATCCTCCGCGGTTCCCATGCAGACCAGCTCTCCGCCGTGATCACCGGCGCCCGGTCCGATATCAATCACGCAGTCCGCTGCGCGGATCGTATCTTCGTCATGTTCCACCACAATGACGGAGTTTCCCAGATCCCGCAGATGCTTCAGCGTCGCAAGCAGCTTGTCATTGTCCCTCTGATGAAGTCCGATGCTCGGTTCGTCGAGAATGTAGGCGACGCCGACCAGGCCGGACCCGATCTGCGTCGCCAGCCGGATCCGCTGCGCCTCTCCTCCGGACAGCGTCGCCGTCGCCCGGGCGAGCGTCAGGTAATCCAGTCCGACGTCCATCAGAAATCCGACCCGGGACTTGATTTCCTTGATAATCTGACCGCCGATCATCTCCTGCTGTCCGGTCAGCTTCAGATCCTCCAGAAACTGTGACAGCCTGTCCACCGAGAGCGTGGTGATCTGATAAATATTCCGGTCCGCGACCGTGACCGCCAGCGATGTCTGCTTCAGCCTCTGTCCGTGGCAGAGCGGGCAGTCCGTGAAATTCATAAACGTCTCGTACTCCTGCTTCGTCGACTCGGCGGAGGTCTCGCGGTAGCGCCTCTCGACATTCCGGATCAGACCCTCGAAGGCGACGTCATAGACTCCGACACCCATCCGTCCCTCGTAACGGACCTTTACCTCGTGTCCTTCCGTCCCGTAGATCAGGATATCGTGAATCTTTTTCGGATAATCCTGAAACGGGGTGTCCAGGGAAAAATCATATTCCCTGGCAAGTGCCTGAAGAAGAGCATTGGAAAAGCTTCCCTCCCTGCAGGCGGACTGCCACCCCGGAACCGTGATCGCCCCCTCGTTGATGGAGAGCGAGGGGTCCGGAATCATCAGCTCCTCGGAAAATTCCATCCGGTAGCCGAGGCCGGCGCATTCCGGGCAGGCACCGAACGGATTATTGAAGGAGAAACTTCTGGGCTCAATTTCGTCGATGCTGATCCCGCAGTCCGGGCAGGAAAAGCTCTGGCTGAAGGTCAGCATATTTCCGTCCATGGTATCAACGAACAGCAGTCCCTTCGAGAGAGCGAGCGCCGTCTCCACGGAATCCGTCAGCCGCTTTTCCAGCCCCGGCTTCACGATCAGACGGTCAATGACCACCTCGATGTTATGCTTCTTGTTTTTATCCAGCGAAATCTCCTCCGAGAGTTCATACTGGTTCCCGTCGACCATCACGCGGACGTAACCGGATTTTCGCGCGGATTCCAGAACCTTTTCGTGACGGCCCTTCCGTCCCCGGACGACCGGCGCGAGCAGCTGGATCCTCGTGCGCTCCGGGAGCTCCATGATTCGGTCCACCATCTGATCAACGGTCTGGCGGCTGATCTCCCGCCCGCATTTCGGACAGTGCGGAATGCCGATCCTCGCGTAAAGAAGACGAAAATAATCATAAATTTCCGTCACCGTACCGACCGTAGACCGGGGATTCCGGTTCGTCGATTTCTGGTCGATCGAGATCGCCGGGGGCAGGCCCTCGATGCTCTCGACATCCGGCTTCTCCATCTGGCCGAGGAACTGGCGCGCATACGAAGAGAGGCTCTCGATATACCGTCTCTGGCCCTCTGCGTAAATCGTATCGAAAGCGAGCGAACTCTTGCCCGACCCCGAGAGACCTGTCAGCACGACGAGTTCATTTCGCGGAATATCCACATTGATATGCTTCAGATTGTTTTCCGCAGCGCCCCGGATTTTTATGAAGCGCTGCGATGATGCTTTCTCAGTCATTGATCTATTTGATTCTCCCGGTATTGCCCATATTATTATCTTTTTTTCTCACAGGAAATCTCTCATCACGACATTCGCGAGCGAGAGTCCGCGCCTCGTCAGGAAAATGCGGTCCCCCTCCTCAGCGAGAAGACCGTCCGAAACGTGACGCCGGATCACCTCTCCGAACACGTCTTCGATCCCGGTTCCGAACTTTTCCGCAAATGCGGATTTCCGGACTCCCTCTGTCATCCGGAGCCCCAGGATCACAAACTCCGCGCGCCGGTCATTCTCCGAGAGAACCTCGAGGTCGCGGTGAATGCTCCAGCGGAGAAAATCCGGTCCTTCCGCGCGATCTTTCCCGAAAAACGCCAGGTATTCCTGCATCAGACCGGTATTGTGAAACCGCGTTTCCGACAGATAGGAAGACGCGCCGAGCCCCATCCCCACATAGGGGACGCCGGTCCAGTATCCGATGTTGTGTTGGCAGGAGAAACCCGGGCGGGCGTAGTTTGAGATTTCGTACTGGCGGTAGCCGTACCGCTCCAGAATCTCATGGGTCTCTTCGTACATTTCCCTCTCCTCGTCCTCGCCGGGGAGATCCAGAGAATCTCTCTGCTCAAAAAAAGGAGTCCCTTCCTCAAGGATCAGACTGTACGCGGAAATATGCTCCGGAGAGAGCGACGCGATGTCCCGAAGGGTTTTCCTCCAGTCCTCCGGCCTCTGGCCGGGGATCGCGGAAATCAGATCCACGTTAATATTAGAAAAGCACGCCTCCCGGGCCATCTCAAAGCACGAAAAAAACGCGGCGCTGTCATGGATGCGCCCCAGCTGTTTCAGCAGCCGGTCATCCACGGCCTGACATCCGATCGAGAGACGGTTCACCCCGCAGGACCGCAGACGCTCCAGCTTTTCCATATCCACCGTTCCCGGATTCGCCTCGACGGAAATCTCCGCCCCCGGACGGATCGGAAACGACCCGGAAAGCGCGCGGAAAATCCGCTCCAGCTGCCCCGGCTCCAGAACCGTAGGCGTCCCGCCGCCCACAAACACCGAGGTGACCGGCGCGGTCTCCACCGCCTCCCCGGTCCGGCGGATCTCGCGGATCAGCGCGTCCACATATGCCCCGCGGGTCTGCTCCTTCGCGGAAAAGCTGAGGAAATCACAGTACCCGCACTTTCTCACACAGAAGGGAATGTGCAGATATAATTCCATCTCAGAACCTCACGGAAAACGGATTATTTATCATCCAGCTTCAGCACGTTCATGAACGCATCCTTCGGAATCTCGACGTTTCCGACCTGACGCATCCTCTTTTTTCCTTCCTTCTGCTTTTCCAGCAGCTTCTTCTTCCGGGAAATATCGCCGCCGTAGCATTTTGCCAGGACATCCTTTCTCAGCGCCTTCACCGTCTCGCGGGCGATAATTTTCGACCCGATCGCCGCCTGGATCGGAATATCAAACAGCTGCCGCGGAATCTCTTCCTTCAGTTTCTCGCACATCCGGCGGCCGCGCGCGTACGCCGAGCCCTCAAAGACAATGAAGGAAAGCGCGTCGACGAGCTCGTGATTCACCAGAATATCCAGCTTCACGAGCGGACTTCTCTGATAGCCGGTCAGCTCGTAGTCGAGGGAAGCGTATCCCCGGGACCGCGATTTCAGCGCATCGAAGAAATCATAGATAATCTCGTTCAGGGGCAGATTGTAGTGAAGCTCAGCCCTGCGCTGATCCAGATAATCCATGCCAAGATATTCGCCGCGCCGTTCCTCGCAGAGCTGCATCACCGCTCCGACAAATTCCGTCGTCACCATGATATCCGCCTTTACGAGTGGCTCCTCCATATATTCGATCTCGGACGGGTCCGGAAGATTGGACGGATTGGAAAGCTCCATCATGGTTCCGTCCGTCTTATACACCTTGTAAATAACGCCCGGCGAGGTCGTCACCAGATCCAGCGAATATTCGCGTTCCAGCCTTTCCTGAATGATATCCAGATGCAGAAGACCCAGGCAGCCGATGCGGAAGCCGAAACCCAGCGCGGCAGACGTCTCCGGTTCGTAAAAAAGCGAAGCGTCATTCAGCTGCAGTTTTTCCAGCGCGTCCCGAAGCTCCGGATACTTCGCGCTGTCCTCCGGATACAGACCGCAGTAAACCATCGGCGTCACTTTCTTGTAGCCGGGCAGCGCCTTCTCGCACGGTCTCTCCTCCTCCGTCACCGTATCGCCGACACGCGTACTGGAGACATCCTTGATACTGGCGGTGATATATCCGACCATGCCCGCCTCGAGCTCATCGCAGGGGATCAGCTGACCCGCACCGAAATAGCCGACCTCGACCACCTCTTCCACAGCTCCCGTCGCCATCATACGGATCTTCGTTCCGCGGCGCACGGTTCCTTCCATTAAACGGACAGAGATAATGACGCCTTTGTAGGAATCGTACAGGGAATCGAAAATCAGTGCCTTCAGCGGGGCCTTCCTGTCCCCGGACGGCGGAGATATTTTCCGGACAATCTCCTCCAGAACGGCGTCGACATTTTCTCCCGTCTTCGCGGAAATCTCCGGCGCGTCCTGCGCCTCGATTCCGATGATCTCCTCAATCTCGTCCTTCACACCCTGCGGATCCGCACTCGGAAGATCGATCTTGTTGATGACCGGATAGACCTCCAGGTCGTGGTCCATCGCCAGATACACATTGCCCAGCGTCTGCGCCTCGACCCCCTGCGTCGCGTCTACGACGAGAAGAGCGCCGTCGCACGCGGCGAGGCTTCGCGACACCTCATAATTGAAATCGACATGTCCCGGCGTATCGATCATATTGAAGATGTATTCCTCCCCGTCCTGAGCCCGGTAGACGGTCCGGACCGCCTGCGCTTTGATTGTGATTCCGCGCTCACGCTCGAGATCCATATTATCCAGAACCTGATTCTGCATCTCGCGGCTCGTCAGAAGGCCGGTCTTCTCAATGATGCGGTCCGCCAGCGTCGATTTGCCGTGGTCGATGTGGGCGATAATGCAAAAGTTTCTTATTTTATCCTGCTCAATTGCACTCAATTTCCTTACCTCGATCCTGATTCTGATTCAGTAAGAGCGACCCTACGCTCCCGCGGAAAGAATCATGGAAGATTATACTAGGTATCGGAGACAAGTTCAAGAGATCAGGTCTTGACAAGGAATTGCAAATATCCTATTATTTACTGGTGTCGGCTGCACAACATGTTTCTGAGGGATTCGTGTCTCCCCTTGGAACACGACGCAAATCCAGACCGGCGGAGAGAACCGCCGGATAAGATCCCGCTCTTCTTTAAGGGAACTCGAAAAGTCGCTGTCCGGTCAGACGGACCCGTCATAAAGAGGGATAAAGATCGCGCGGGAGAGACTTGAAAAACAGTCAGAGTCCAGAAATATCGGAGGTGGAAAACAGATTGGCCAATATTAAATCTGCTAAAAAGCGAATCCTTGTCAGCAACAAAAAAGCGGAGCGCAACAAAGCGATCCGTTCTGAGGTAAAGACGGCTATCAAGAGTGTCGAGCAGGCCGTAAGCGAGGGAGACAAGACCGCCGCACAGGAAAAGCTCGCAAAAACGATCTCTGTCATCGAGAAAGCCGGATCCAAAGGCGTTTACCACAAAAACAACGTCTCCAGAAAAGTTGCCAGACTCAGCAGAGCCGTCAGCTCCATGGAGTAAATCCCATTTGACCCGAAGACGGGGCGCACCGCAATGCGGAGCGCCCCGTTTTTTCATATTCCACCCGGTCATTCCCCGGAGCTGTATTTAACAATCATCATCTCCACGCTGATGCGGTCGCCGAGACGCCCGGTCTTGACGTCCGTCTCGGTCCGGGCGAAATCCTCCACGGCCTCCCGGAGCTGCCCGGACGAATAATTCCGGCGTAGCGCAAAATACTTCTTCAAGGCAAACGGCGGGATCCCCGCCCTGGAAGCGATCCCGGAGTCCGGCTCTCCGTCCCGGATCAGGCAGTCCACCTGATAGAGACGGTTAAATTCCTGCGCGAGCAGATAAAGAATCCGCATCGGCGGCTCTTTCTGCGCGAGCAGATCGTAATACATATCCAGGGCATCCTTTTTCCGGTGCGCCGCCACGGCCTCCGTCATCTGAAAGATGCGGCTCTGAATCTGCTGCGTGCACACCGCCCGGATATCCTCCTCCGTGATCACATTCCGGTCCATCGTGTAGCAGAGAAGTTTCTCCATCTCCTGGCTGATATTGCTCATGTCATTGCCGGTCATCTGAAAAAACAGAACGGCGTCCGCACGGCGGATCTTTTTGTTTTCCCGCTTCAGTTTTCCGAGGAACCAGCGCATCAGCACGTCTTCTTTCTGCCGGGGAAATTCCGCCACATGACCGTATTTTCCGACCGCTTTGTAGAGGCGGTTTCTTTTATCCACCTCGGTCTCCACGAAAATCATCACAAGATAATCCGGAATATTTTTCAGATAGTCCGCGAGCACGTCGCTCTTCTTCCTGAAAAAACCGCTGTCCTCGACCAGAATGACGCGCCGCTCCGCGAAGAGAGGAAACGTATCCGCCTGCGCCACAATCGTCCGCTCATCCACGTCCTTTCCCTCAAAGCGGTTCAGGTTCATCGTATCGTCCGGGCGGACCAGCGACCGGACCAGCCTGTCCCGGTAGGACAGCCGGAGATAATCCTCCTCGCCGAAGAGCAGATACACCCGCTCCCACGCCTGATTTTTGATGTCTTCGTCAATTCTCTTCATGAACTTCCTTCCGCCGGTTTTCTTCCCTTTACCTTCCGGGAATCCTGATCCGACCGCCACAGGGTCTCTTCCCGGTTTTCATCCAGAAACGCCTTCATACCGCTCATCATGGATTCCGCGGTTTCCCGTCCGATCCGGTAGACATCGAGCAGACGTTTCGCATTGTGCTCAGTCGATCCGATCTCAAGCGGGACCGGCGGGCGGACTACAAAAGCCTTCCCTTCTCGTTCCAGCTGGCTGATATATTTCAGAGTCTTATTGTATTTGATATGCCTTCTCACGAGACGCTTCCAGACAGCCGGATAATCTCTCAGAAAGACCTTCAGCACCGGAAGGTACTTCTGCTGCTGCTTGACATATCCGGCGGGCTGCGTCAGGATAATCACATTTTTTTCATATCCGATGTGTTCGAAAAAGCGCACCGGAATGGAATCGGCAATCCCCCCGTCCAGAAGCTTTTTCCCGTCGAGCTCCACCGGTTTCGACGCGATCGGCATGGACGCGGAAGCCCGCATCCACTGAAGGTCCTCGTCCCCGCCTGTCCGGCACTTGTGGTAAACCGCCTTTCCTGTCTCCACATCGGTGCAGACCACGTAAAATTCCATCGGATTTTTCTCAAACGTCTCTGCGTCAAACGGATCCAGCACATGCGGAAGCTTGTTGTAACAGAAATCTCCGCCGTACAGGTCCCCCGTTTTCAGCAGGGAGCGGAAGCTGCAGAATTCCGGTTCCCGGCAGAACCGGACATTGTAGCGGATTGTCCTCCCGATCTGCCGCGACTTATAGTTGCACCCGAAGCTCGCCCCCGCGGAAACTCCGATCATCCCGTCAAAATCTATTCCTTCCTCCATCATTACATCGGTGACGCCCGCGGTAAACATGCCGCGCATGGCCCCGCCTTCCAGAATCAATCCTGTCTTCACGACGATGCCTCTTTTCCAGAATGAACATTCGGCAGCCGGCCGCACAGGCTCTGCCGCGGCCGGTTCAGTTGACGTTTAGTCAGTTTTTATGATAAACTTGAATCAACTAATTGTAACATATTCGGGGTAAGATATCATTATGAAGACAGCAATCATGACCGATACAAACAGCGGCATCTCTGTCGACGAGGGCCGCTCGCTCGGAATTTATGTTATTCCGATGCCGGTTATCATAGATGACCAGGATTTCCTGGAGCACGTGAATATCACTCATCAGCAGACCTACGAGGCGATCCTCGCAGGAAAAGATGTGCGGACTTCCCAGCCTTCTCCGGATACTCTGATCAATACCTGGAAAGATATATTAAAAAAAGACGGTTATGACGCTGTCGTCTATATTCCCATGTCGAGCGGTCTGAGCAATTCATGTGAGACGGCGCTCGCCTTTGCCCGCGATTTTGACGGGAAGGTTCAGGTCGTGGACAATCACCGCATCTCGGTCACGCTGCGGCAGTCCGTGCTCGAGGCAAAGGACATGGCGGACGCCGGAAAAGATGCCAAGGAGATTCGCCGCCACCTGGAAAAAACCGGAGGGGAATCCAGCATCTACATCGCGGTCAATACTCTCGATCTCCTGAAAAAAAACGGGCGCGCGACCCCGGCCGCTGCTGCTCTCTCCGCCGTATTCAACATCAAACCCATCCTCACGATTCAGGGCGGAAAGCTCGACGCCTTCGCGAAGGTACGCGGCATCAAGCACTGCGAGTCCCGCATCTGCAAGGCGGTTCAGGATGATGTCAATAACAGGTTCTCTGACATTGAGCCGTCGCACCTCTACATCGGAGCCGCCGGTACTTTCCAGCATCAGGAGGACGCTGACCACTGGCTTGCGACCGTCCGGGAGAATTTCCCGGACTGCAATACCTTTTACGATCCGCTGTCCTGCAGTATCGCCTGTCACGTCAGCGTAGACGCGATCGGAATCGGAATCTGCTATCGGTAATCTCTTCAGCCCGGCGGCGCATCATGAAGGATCAGGATATCGAAACCGAAGGGAATGCTTTTGGCATTCCTTTTTTATTGCCGTACCATAAAATCCGGGGGCAAAACAGGGGCAGAATAGATATCATCACGAAAAAAATCAGATGCCCGGAACCGCTGATATTACGGTATTTTCCAGGCATCTGATCGCTCACGGAATGAAAGAAAAATGGAAGGTACAGGACTCGAACCTGCGACCTTTCGCACGTCAAGCGAGCGCTCTCCCAGCTGAGCTAACCTTCCATATCCTCTATCATACCAGATTTTTCCTAATTGTAAATATTTTTTTAAAATCCGAAGCAATTTACAAAGTGCCGCCGTCCTCTGTTTTTTCCTCTTCTGCTCCGGACGGCGCGGCGCCTTCTTCGCCCGACGGCGTTATCCCTCTGTCACTCTCTTCGTCCCCGGACGGCCGGGTCTTTGCGTGCCGCATGTAATATTTTCGCATGTTTTCCGCATCCTCCTCGATCAGCGTTCCCTGCCAGAACAGGCCCGCCCGCGTCTCGAGATGGTGACGGAATTCATGACGCAGCGTCTCACGGATCTGCATGCGGATCGTCTCGTCGCTGCTGGATTTCATGACTGCCATAAACGACCCGTAATACAGAATGATCTGCTTTCCGTACAGGCCGCCGGAAGAATAGGTCCCAAGGATATACAGGTCGTCATCGACCCGTCCCGGGTGAAGGCAGACATTCTCGTCCACCAGAACTCCTCCCGTCAGCTCTTCCGTGACGTACTCCGGGAGGAGCGCTATCTCCTCTTCCGCGATATCAGCAAATTCATCAAACGTCATCCGACTGTCCCCCCTGACCGGCGCAGTTTGAAACGGATCGCCCGAAAGAGCAACCCTCCGGAAAAGCAAGGACTCCGACCCGTCTTCCGATCCTGCGGAAAACGATCAGAGTCCTGTATCACCAAGAAAATCTCACGGGACCAAAAGCCCCGCCTCACGGCCATATCATCTGTGCACTTTCTCACAATTTCTGGAGCGCAGAAGCGAAGAAATGAAATTCCCCAGAAGTTCATAGGAAGAAGAAATGTAATCCATATTATTGTACGGAGGGTTGTCCACGCCGTAGAAACCGATCCTTCTTCCGTTCAGCGAAAGCGGACCTACCACCAGCGTATCGATATTCTGCGGCTTCAGAATATCATAAATCGGTCTGCAGACCTGTTTATACTCTTCCATATCCCGGATCAGGATATTTTTGTTCTTGTCAAACTCGTCGTACCACATCCTCAGCACTGAATTCGGCAGATTCTGAAGATTATTGATCTCTGCCGTCACACCATCCGCACACCACTCATAGGTATTGCTGCAGGTGCCGTCCGGAGCTTCCTCAAAAATATAAACCCGGTCGCTTTCCAGATTGTCCCCGAGGTACTGAAGCAGCGTATTAATGGCTACTTCCGAGTGATCGCACTCCAGAGCCTTTTCCTCCGCCGCATTGATAATCCGCTCTACCGCCATCATCTGAACCATCGTGCGAAGCTGATACTTTTCGTATCCCTGATAGACACATATAGAAAGCTGATAATACCTTCCATCATCTTCGAACACCGTCTGACGGACGGAGTAATAATTTTTCGTGATCGGATTCGTCGTGGTCCAGACATGATACTGGTACAGATGCGATTTCGGTATTTTGCAGTCACTGCAAACATCGCGAAATCCTCTCAGGGCCTCATAGCATTTACGGCCGACTACTTCCTCCGGAGAAGAGAACCCGAACACGCGGCGTCCTTCCTTATTCAGATACCGAACTTCTTTTTTCGCCACGTCAACAATATATACTATGTCCGGTGACTCTTCAAAAATCGAAATGATAGATTTATTCATAAGTGTCATCCCCCAAATCAATATTACTGTTGCTCAATATGAAAGATAAACTGTCCGGATGTCCCGCCTGTTTAAAAACCGAAAGCAAAACTCCGGAATTTATCCTCAGGGAAAAAAATCACATCTTCTTATATCGACAATAATTATACATGAGAAATGAAAAACCAACAAGCGGTTTTATGAACCTTTTCGGTCAATTATTCGAGCAAAATACAATATTTGTGGTTCTTATTGCATACAATAATGAAAAGATGGGGAAAAAATGAAGCGCCGGCCGGAAAAATCCGGCCGGCGTTTCCTGCACCTCATCGGGTTGCGAATGAATTATCTACATGTTATTTTTTGCGGCGTTTTTCGGAAACGAGGATCAGAACTCCCGCAGCCGCGGCGATCAGCAGAGTAATATATGCCGCGATATTGGAGCTGTCGCCGGTCTTCGGCGAGCCAATTCCGGTCGTACTGCTGCTTCCGCTCAAATTGCTGCTGTTTCCGCTGCTCGTACTGTCGCTGGTGCTCGCAGTGTTTCTCTCCCTGTTGGTAATCGTGATGCTGCCGTCGCTGTTCCATGTCAGCTCATACAGCCACTTTCCGCCAATTTCCTCAACGCTGTACAAATATTCATTTCCGTTTTCATCATACTTCGGAAGGTTATCGAAGCTGCAGGACCAGTTGTTGTCCGCAGACAGCGTTACCGTTCCGCCTTCGACCGCTTCTCCGTTCTGGAGCAGCTGTACCGTCACAGCTTCTTTCTCCAGACCCGCAGCCCATTTCTTATAAACGGACAGATCTGTGGTCTCTCCGCCGGGAGTCTGCGGGAGGTAAACATTCTTGACGGTAACCGTGCCGGAAGCCTCATCCACCGTCTGGACATTGACCCAGTAACCCGTCTCGCGGACCGTGTAGGTATATTCGTTTCCGTCGGAATCCGTCTTGTCCAGGTTGTCGAAGGATCCGCTCCAGTTATTGCCCGCATCCAGTGTGATCGTCTTAATCGACGTACCGTTGCGCAGCAGTTCGAAGGTCACCGCAGACGTGTTGCTTTCATCTGCCCATTCCTTCTTGACCGGAATGCTGATCTTCTCCGTTTTCGGAGAATTCGTCACGACGAATCCTGTCTCCTGAGTGCCATCCACCTGATAATTATAGCTGTTGGTCTTCTCGGTGACCGAGTACTCGATTTCTTTTCCGCTATCGTCGTACTTCGGCAGATTCTTAAAGCTTCCCTTCCAGTTATTCTCTTCGGTCAGAACAAGCGCCTGGGTCGTCTCTGCTCCGTTTTTCACCAGAACGATAACCGCCTCCTCGCCGGATGCTCCGTCCGCCCACTTCTTCTCGACCGGAATCTCAACCGTCTCGACCGGCTTATCGGAGTTCGTCACGATGTAGCCGCCCTTGTTGTCGGATTCAACCGTGTAGTTGTAGGTGTCGGTTCTCTCCGTCACGGAGTAGGAAATCTCGTTTCCATTCTCGTCGTACTTCGGCAGATTCTCGAAGGTTCCCTTCCAGCTGTTCTCTTCTGTCAGCGTGATCGTCTGATCCGTCTCTTCTCCGTTCTTCACCAGAACGATGACGGCTTCTTCGCCGGATACGCCTTCCGCCCACTTCTTCTCGACCGGAACGCTCGTGATCTCTGTGGTCGTAAAGGTCTGGGACTTGTCATGCTTGTCGTGATGCTCCGCCGTCGGCGTCTCATCCTTTGGCAGCTCGTTCTTCTTGTCGTTCTCCTCCCGGTCCGGAATTTCTCCCGTGTACAGGTACTCGTATACGACATACGTATGGCCAGACTCCAGGGCAACCTCTCCGAAGTCAACATCCACGCTTCCGTCGGTTTCCGTCGGCTGGAATACCTTCGAAGCCTGGGCGACGATCGTCTCACTATCCTCGTCGGTGACATCCATCAGGCGGCCGACTACCGTGTAGGTCTTCGCTGTATCCAGTCCTGTGTAGCTGACGGTATCCGCTACCTGGCCCTTGTGATCCTCGGTAAGCTTCGTGAAATCAACGCTAAGCGCCTGTTCGGAGGTCGACTTTGTTCCGTCAACTCCTACCGTCGTGTGGATCTCCACCGTAACGAAGGTCTGGGACTTGTCATGCTTGTCGTGATGCTCCGCCGTCGGCGTCTCATCCTTCGGCAGTTCGTTCTTTTTGTCGTTCTCTTCCTGGTCCGGGATCTCTCCCGTGTACAGGTACTCGTATACGACATATCTGTGACCCGCCGTGAGATCAACCTTTCCGAATTCGACATCTACGCTTCCGTTTGCAGAATACGGTCTGAATTCCTTCGAGGTCTGAACAACGATTGTCTCGTTCGCTTCGTCAGTGACATCCATCAGGCGTCCGACTACCGTGTAGGTCTTTGTCGTATCCAGTCCCGTGTAGCTGACCGTATCGGTTACCTTGCCCAGATGCTCCTCTGCAGCCTTTGCGCTGTCAACGGTCAACTCCTGAGCGGAGGTCGACTTTGTTCCGTCGACTCCTACCGTCGTGTGGATCTCCACCGTAACGAAGGTCTGGGACTTGTCATGCTGGTCGTGATGCTCCGCCGTCGGCGTCTCATCCTTTGGCAGCTCGTTCTTCTTGTCGTTCTCCTCCCGGTCCGGAATTTCTCCGGTGTACAGGTACTCGTATACGACATACGTATGGCCCGACTCCAGAGCAACCTCTCCGAAGTCAACATCCACGCTGCCGTCGGTTTCCGTCGGCTGGAATACCTCCGAAGCCTGGGCGACAATCTCCTCGCTGCCGTCATCGGTGACATCCATCAGGCGGCCGACTACCGTGTAGGTCTTCGTTGTATCCAGTCCCGTGTAGCTGACCGTATCCACGACATGGCCCTTCTGGTCGGTGAGCTTCGCGTAATCGACGGTCAGCTCATTGTCGGAGGACGACTTTGTTCCGTCGACTCCTACCGTCGTGTGGATCTCCACCGTAACAAAGGTCTGAGACTTGTCATGCTTGTCGTGATGCTCCGCTGTCGGCGTCTCATCCTTCGGCAGCTCGTGGTTCTTGTCGTTCTCCTCCTGCTCCGGAATCGTTCCGGTGTACAGGTACTCGTATACGACATACTTGTGGCCCGACTCCAGAGCAACCTCTCCGAAGTCAACATCCACGCTGCCGTCGGTTTCCGTCGGCTGGAATACCTCCGAAGCCTGGGCGACAATCTCCTCGCTGCTGTCATCGGTGACATCCATCAGGCGGCCGACTACCGTGTAGGTCTTCGTTGTATCCAGTCCCGTGTAACTGACGGTATCCACGACATGGCCCTTCTGGTCGGTGAGCTTCGCGTAATCGACAGTCAGCTCATTGTCGGAGGTCGACTTCGTTCCGTCTACTCCTACCGTCGTGTGGATCTCCACCGTCACGAAGGTCTGGGACTTGTCATGCTTGTCCTGATGCTCTTTTGTCGGCGTCTCATCCTCCGGCAGCTCGTGGTTCTTGTCGTTCTCCTCCCGGTCCGGGATCTCTCCGGTGTACAGGTACTCGTATACGACGTACTTATGGCCCGACTCCAGAGCAACCTCTCCGAAGTCAACATCCACGCTGCCGTCGGTTTCCGTCGGCTGGAATACCTCCGAAGCCTGGGCGACGATCGTCTCACTATCCTCGTCGGTGACATCCATCAGGCGGCCGACTATCGTGTAGGTCTTCGAGGTATTCAGACCCGTGTAGCTGACCGTATCCACGACATGGCCCTTCTGGTCGGTGAGCTTCGCGTAATCGACGGTCAGCTCATTGTCGGAGGTCGACTTCGTTCCGTCTACTCCTACCGTCGTGTGGATATCTCCGGCCTTCGGGCTGTTCACGACCGTAATGCTTCCGTCATCATTGGTCTTATACTCGATTGTATAGTTATCCGAATTCTCGACGACAGTGTACTTGATCGTATGGCCATCCTTGCCATACTTATCCAGTCCCGTGAAGGTATGCGTCCAGTCGTTGTCCTCGGTCAGACGCTCCGTCTGACCGGTCGGATTTCCGTCCTGATACAGTTCGACTTCCGCATACTCGCCGCTCGCTCCGTCTGTCCACTCTTTCGTAACCTTGAGTTCGGTCTTTTCCTCGCTCTGGTCATTATTGATCGTAAAGCCTTTCGATACATCGCTCTCATCATTCTGGACAACCGTAACCTTGTAGTTCGAATTTGTCTCCTCGACCGTGTACTGATACTCGTGACCATCTTCCGTGAACTTCGGCAGATTCTCGAACGTATGCTTCCAATGGTTCTTCTCGTTCAGTTCAACGCTGTCACCGATCTGCTTGCCATCCTGTTTCAGGAGGACTGTAGCGCTCTCGCCGGAGACGCCTTTCGCCCAGGTTTTCTCAACCGGAATGCTGATGCTTCCAATATAGGTGTTGGTGAAGGAAGCTGCCCCGGCGGTCGTGCTGTTGTCGTAAACAACGGTCGGTACCAGCTTTCCATTGTTCTTCGTAACCTGAACGACTACGGTATGCACTGAGGTATCATAAGTCAGGCCGGCTTCTTTTTCCTCCGGTATGACTTCTTCGATTCTGTAGCGGTAAGTTCCTGCCTTCGTGTAGGTAATCTCGTCAAAGGTGACATTTCCCGAAGCATCATTCCTCTTCGTACCGAGTTCCTTCGGATTCAAAGAATCTGTGATGTCCGTAAGACTGAACTCAAACTCGTTCTTTTTGAGCGTTCTGTTTTTAAGAGTCTTGGTCGCCTTCAGCGTCACATCACAAGGAGCATTGTATTCATTCGTAAATACCGGCTTCTCAATGTCGCTGTTGTCGTATACGACATACGCCTTGAGAACGCCATTGTCCATCGTAACCTCAACCAGAACTTCGTGTTCTGTACTGTCATATGTCATGCCCGTGATTTTATTCTCCGGGATGATTTCTGACATCTTGTACCGGTAGGTCCCGGCCTGATCGTAGGTGAGATGCGGGAAGACAACTTTTCCGTTTTCGTCGTTGGAGGCGGTCAGATTCGTGTCTTCCGTATTTTCACCAGAACCGGTCAGCCGGAAGCTGAACTCGCCAGCCGAAAGAGTTGCATTTTTCAGCACCTTGGAAGCTTCAAGCTGGACATCAACCGAATCGGATTCGGTATTGACGAAGGTCGGCTCCGCAGCCTCTTCGCTGTTATCATACATCACTGTCGCCGAAAGCTGTTCGACGCCGGGCGTAACCACAACCGTCACATAATGCGTGGACGTATCGTAGCTAATGCCGTCCTTGACAGGATTTTTCTCATCAACTCCTTCCGGAAGGTTCTCTTTGATTGTATACTCATAGGTCCCTTCCTCATTGTATTCGATATCGCCGAAGTCGACGGTTCCGTCAGCGGAGTTTTTTACGGTCTTCGTGAAATCTTTCGCGTTTTCACTGATGCCCTGCAGCGTGAACGAGAACTGGCCTTTCTCAAGCGTTCCGTTGTTCAGCTGTTTATGCGCCTCGATTCCGGCTGTTACGGAAGCCGCATAGTGGTTCGTAAATACAGGAGCCGTGCTCTTTCCGTTGTAGGTTACACTTGTGACATTCAGTGTGCCGTCATTGCCGTCTTCCACCTGGACCACTACGGTATACTCCGTCAGATCATAGGTGATGTTGTCTTTGGTCGGATTGGTTTCCGTCACTCCGTCCGGAACAACCTCGGTCAGCGTATAGTGGTAAGTTCCGGCCTTTGTATATTTAATCTCGTCAAAAGTAATGTTTCCGTTCGCGTCGTTCGCCACGGTCTGATCGACGCTGTCGTCAGATCCCTGGAGACGGAACTGGAACTGCTGATCCTGGAGAAGCGAGCCGGTGAGTTTCTTCGAGGCGGTGATCACCGTTGATCCGGAGGAAGCATACGTGTTCTGGAATACCGGTTTTTGGGTATTCCCATTGTCATACGTCACGGTCTTCGTGAGCTTATGACTGGTCTTGTCTTCGAGAACCCTTACCGTGACCTGATGCGTATCTGTCGTGTAGGTAATGCCGCCCTTCTTTTCGGACTCGGACGGGATCACCTCGCTGATCGTATAGGAGTAGGTTCCTTTCTTTGTATACTGAATCTCCGGGAAGGTGACGCTGCCGTCCTCCTTGTTCGAAACCGTGGTATCAAGCCCTTCCAGGGTTTCTTGGGAATCTGCGTCATCTCCCGACAGCGTGAATTCAAAATCGCCTTCCTTCATCGTATACCCGCTTCCGGCGACCGTCTTTTCTGCCTCGATCGTCGCGGAAACCGGCTCAAAATACTCATTGCTGAAGGTAACGGAAGTATTTTCATTATTATCATACTTCACATACGGAACGAGGCTTCCACTTTCAGCCTTGACTTCAATAAGCACCGCATGCGGGGCAGTATCATAGGTTACTCCGGTCTCGCTTCCGGCATCCTCCTGCAGCGTATACTTATAAGTACCTGCCTGGTCGAAATGGAGAGAGAACGAAATCGTTCCGTCCGCACTGTTTTTGACCGTTACTTTGCCGTCTCCATCCTCATCCGTACTGAGGGCAGTTTTCGCTGCCGTGTAATTTTCGTCCGAGCTGTCCGCGGTCAGTGTGAAGGAAAATTCATCCGCCGCCAGCGTCTTTCCGGACAGTGTCTTTTTCGCCGTCAGCGTGTAATCCACCGGCGCATAGTATACATTCTGGAAAGTCGGGCCGGTCTCGCCGAGCTGGGCGTTTCCGTCATAGGTCACGGATGCCGAAAGGGTTCCGTCTGACGTATTCTGCGAGACAGTCACGACGGCGGTGTGCTCCGCTGTGTCATACTGAATATTGGTTTTCTTATCCAGCGGATCCTCTGACGTTGCCGTACCGGCCAGGACCTCCCGGATCGTATACGTATAGGTCCCCGCCTCCGTGAATTTCAGATTCCCGAAGGAAATATTGCCGGATGCATCATTGGACGCGGTGACAATGCCGTCATGGTCCGTGTCGGCCGTGAGGGCAGCTTTCGCGTTCTCGTCCGCCGCGGTCAGCGTGAACGAAAACTGTTTGTCGGAAAGGTTTGCTCCGGACAGCGTCTTCTGAGCTTTCAGCTCAATTTCCGTATAAGGAGTATTTTCCACCTGAATATCCGAAGAGGATACATTGGTGTCTTTCTGATAATAAATCGTGTGCGTCTTCGTCGTGACGTAGGACGTATGGTCATTGTTCCAGGCAGACGTTGTCTCCTGTCCGAGCACGATCGGATAAACTGTGTCGGACGCCGTGTAAGAATCCGGTGCCTTTGTCTCTTTCAGGTAAATGACTGTCGTATCTTCATCCGAAGTCGGAAGAAGCCTCTTCAGATAGTCCGCACCGGTAGAGATGGTCACGACACCGTCCGTACCGGTAGTGAGTGTCGGAGATCCTGCCAGCTGCTCCGTGCAAGCCGCATCGGAGTACAGCTTGAACTCAGCTCCGCTGAGTTTCGTACTTGTATTGTTGGAGCTGACCTTGGTGACGGTCAGTTCGGTATCTGTCTCCTGACTGGTCTTCGGAGCGTTGATGATGGTACTCGCGGTGGTCATTCCGCTGGAACTTGCCACGGCATAGTCTTTACCAGACTCGTAGTATGTCGCATAATTGTAACTAGCGGGCACGTTTTCCTTTACCGTATAGCTGCCCGGATCCAGATTTTCATATGTTACGGTGTAAACGGTGCTGTCCGTATCCGATACCTGGATGGACGGAGTGGCATCTACGACATTTCCATCCGCATCGTAAAGGGTGAACCAGCTCTTCACGTCATCCGTGCTCGGGCGGGAGTTCTCCTGCCCGGAATCGGCCCACTTCTTGTAAACGCTTACGTTGACACTATTGATTGTATTTGTGATCGTTCCTCCGTCGGAAGTCTCCGATACATCCGACGTGTAGGACTGACCATCCGGAATCACCTCTTTGATCGAATAACTGTATCCGTTTTCCGGAAGTCCGGAATACGCAACGGTATAGGTGTTGTTTCCATTATCGGTCACGGTCAGCTGATCGGCATAGGTATCCGTGACATCGGTCTCGCCATTATAAAGACGGATCCATTCCTTAAAGGTATCTGCATCCGGACGATCGCCG
>JBMNRP010000008.1:0-119764 GCA_050944685.1 Bilifractor sp. | reverse complement strand
TGTGGGTCCAAGGAGACAAACGTCAGATCCATGCCATTCCATTCTAACAGCTTTAGCAATGAAGGATGTAGAGCCCAGCTGGCTGTTGGGTTATCTATACCCTGACTTTATTGTAGGAGGAGACAGACTGGTGGCAGAAAATATTCGGATTGACAGCAGTTCTATTGTAGATCACGCGATGGCCGCACCGGATGGAACGGGGAAAAGCCAGATTCTTGTGGGGAAAAATTGCGTGATTAACGGGGAACTGATTTCCATCGGCTGAAAGATACCACAACGGCCGCGGAAGCGATTCGCACAAATACGATCGGGCAGAATGTAGATCGCTCCAATGTCATAACGAAACCGGTTCTCATCAGGGAAAGCGCGTGGATCGGCATTAACGCCATCATTATGAAAGGCGTAACGATAGGAAAGGGAGCCGTCGTCGGAGCCGGAAGCGTCGTGACAAAAGATGTTCCGGATTCATGCGGCAGGAAACGGGAAAGCGGAAAACGAGATGAAAGAATATATACAGACGGGTATTCAGGTGCTGGATCGGGCTTTTTACATTCTGGATATAGTGTCGGAGAAGGGAGAGGACCTGACGGCCGGACAGATCGCAGCGGAGGCGGGACTGAACCGCAGCACGACTTACCGGATCGCCGAGTCGCTGGCAAAGCACGGATACCTTGAAAAAAAAGACAACGGAAAATATAATATCGGCACAAAAATCGTGCTCCTTGCCGGATATTCCGTCAATAATCTGGACCTCATCAGTATTGCTCAGCCGTACCTGTGGAAGACGGCCGAGCAGTTCGGTCAGACCTGTTATCTGGCGATTCTCAGCGGAACGGATGTAATCTTTGCCGCCAGAGCCGACAGCTTCCGCAAGGGGAGTATTTTTTCGGAGATCGGACTTCACTACCCGGCGTACACCTGTGCGCTCGGATGGTGTCTCCTTTCTCAGTATTCTTCCGATGTGCTTCGGAAAATCATGAGCGGTACGGAGTATCGGAAGACGGCTGTCCATACGGTATCGTCCTTTGAGGAACTTGCGAACAGGATCCACAGGATTCGCACCGACGGCTATGCATATGAAAGCGAATGTTTCCGAAACGAGGAGGCCTGTCTGGCTGTTCCCGTCTATAATTATTGCGGCGATATTATTGCGGCCATCAGTATCGCCGGGCGAACCGATTTTTTCGAAAAAGCGGATATGGAACGGATCCGTTCTTCTATGCTGGAGATGAGCAGGGAGATCTCGCGAAAAATGGGATATTCGGAGTAAAGGATGGCATCTTCCATAAAATAAAGAAAGTTTTTTTGGCAAGAACTTAAAAAAATCCGGGCTTTGTTCATAATGTGAACAAGACCTCACAATGTGAAACGCGGCGCTTTGACAAAGCGCCGCCGTTTTTTTATGTTTAAAGCAAGAAGGGTACCCGGACATGACCGGACGCGGTCAGGATACGAAATGGCAGACAGCTTAAGACAGCTGCTGATAAAACGGAGGTATTCATTATGGGGAAACAGAAAATTACATGGATCGGACATGGTTCCTGGAAATATGTGACGGCATCGGGGACCGTTATCTACATTGATCCGTGGCTGGATGACAATCCGACCTGCAAGATCAAACTGGAAGATACAAAAGATGCGGATATCGTCTGCGTAACCCACGGCCACAGCGATCATATCGGAACAGGCGACGCGATTGATATTGCCCTTCAGGCAAATGCCGTATTTGTATCGCTCCCTGAGATCTGTGTATATGCGAGCAGACATGGAATTCCGTATGACGCCAACGGCGGTGCCGTTAACATCGGCGGTTCCGTAAAGATAAAAGACTGCCGGATTCACTGCGTGGAAGCACAGCACGCGTCGGATATCTGGGGATATGAATTCTTAAAAGACGGCACGGTTATTCCGGGCAGCGGATGCTGTGGATACGTTATTGAAAGCGAAGGAAGCGAGCCGGTTTATTTTGCCGGAGATACCGGCGTTTTTTCAGACATGAAGCTGATCGCGGAGCTCTACCGGCCGACGGTCGCGGTTCTTCCGGTCGGGGATAAATATGTCATGGGTCCGCGGGAAGCCGCTCTTGCCGCAGAATTTATCAACGCAAAATACCTTATTCCGGGACATTTCGGCACCACACCCGAGATCGAGCAGGATATGGATGATTTCAAGATGAAAGTTTCGGTACGTGCGCCGGGAACGACGGTTGAGGTTCTGGATCCGGGTGAGAGTTTTGAATTTTAATATACGCAGGGTCAGAAAATGATAATAAATCGACTGAAAGAAAAATTCAACCGCGGTGAAACCGCAATCGGAACGTTCATGATCAGCGGGTCCCCGGATTTGACGGAGATCCTGGCACTGTCAGGGTTCGATTTTATCATCGTGGACAACGAACACGGACCTTCCGGGATGGAGACGACCATGCACATGATCCGGGCAGCCGAGGCGAAAGGGATTACCCCGATCGTCCGGATTCCGGATCATCGGGAAAGCTCTGTGCTTCACTTTCTGGATATCGGAGCGCACGGACTGCAGATACCCGGCGTCCATTCCGCCGAGGAAGCGCGTGAGCTGGCGGAGTATGCCAAATATGATCCGCAGGGCAGCCGGGGAATTGCCTTTTCGAGATCATCTGATTACGGGATCTGTGATATCGCTTCCTACTTTGAAAAGGAAAATGAAGAGACCCTGATGATTGTGCACTGTGAGGACAAGGAAAGCCTTGACCATATTGAAGAGATCTGTCAGGTTCCGGAAGTGGATGTTGTTTTTCTCGGTCCGTTCGATATGTCACAGTCGCTCGGCATCAAGGGGCAGATTGACAGTCCTCTGATTGAACAGGCGGCGCAGAAGGTGTCGGATACATGCCGGAAATACGGAAAAATTGCAGGAATCTACTGCGGCAGCGGGGAAATCGCCAGAAAACGCAGCGAGCAGGGATTCCGGTATTGTCCGATCGGTATGGATGTGACTCTTTTTGCTGATAAATGCCTGCAGGAGGTAAAAACTTTCAGGAACGGATGAGTCTGAGAGGAGCGAGTATGGAAGATTATTCAAAAAGAACCACAGAGGAAGTGGTAAATCATCACCTGAAATATTTCCAGGCGTGTGATCTGGAAGAAGCTATTCGGGATTATACGGAAGAGAGTACCATTGTAAATATGGGCGGCGCGGTTCACGGACTGGACGGCATTCGGAAATTTCTGTCGGATAATTTTGATGCGCTTCCTCCAGAGACGAAATGGGTGAACAGTATTACCCACATCGACGGCGAAATCGGATATACGATCTGGACAGCGGAGTCTCCGTTTTACAGCATCCCGTTCGGATCGGATACCTATATTGTCAGAAACGGGAAAATTATTCAGCAGACGTTTGCAGGAGTTATGAACCCGAAACAGAATAAGTAAAAAAGGTTATCCTCCCTTTCAGATAGACAAGCGAAAAAATCCGGGCTGTCTGAAAGGGAGCTTTTCTATTTCTTTTTATGAGGATAATCCGGACGGCCTTTGGAAACCGGCAGGCTGAGCGTCGGCAGAAACCGTTGAATCCGAATGAACAGGAAAAAGGATTGATATGAAGAACAGAAATAAACTTTACATGTACGTCAGTTCATGGCGGGAACATGGCGGTGCACCGGGCCTTGCCTGCTACACATTTGATCAGGAGAAAGGCATCATATTATCCGAAGCCCATTGGATAGACAGGCAGAATTCTTTCGGCCTTTCCTGTCTGGATCCGAAACGAAATCTGCTTTATATCGCGAATGAAGTGATTCGATACCGTGATGCTGTATGTGACAGCGGGCGTATTTTTGTTTATCGTCTGGATCCGGCAAGCGGCAGAGCGGCGCTGTTTGCCGTCGTGCCGACAATGTGTCCCAATCCCTCCGGCCTCACCGTGAATCGGGAAGGGACATATCTTTTTGTGGCACATCATTCTGTTGAGGGCGGAATTGCCGTCCATAAGAGAACTCCGGACGGAAGGATCGGTTATCGGATTGTAAAAGCAGAAGCAGATGTACAGGCTTACCGACTGGATGAGAACGGGATTCCGGCGGAACTGGTCTGTAACATCAATCACGAAAGGTATCAGGAAGCGACGCATGCGCATCCGCATTCCGCCGTTCTGTCTCCGTCTGGCAAATATCTCGCGGTTGCCGATAAGGGATCCGGATTTCTTTACTTTTATGAAATGGATCCGGAAAGCGGGGCGCTGATACTCAGAAACAAAATTTTGACGGATGTTGAAGGCGCGCATCCAAGATGCGTTCTGTTTCATCCGGCAGAACCGTATCTGTTTGTCAATCATGAAGCGTCTCTTGACGGAAGCTGTAATGTTTCGGGGTTTCGGTACAGTGAGGATGGAGCGCTTGACAGAACGGATTGCATCGATGCGTTGGATGTCTGCCATCCGGAACTGGTTCATGCACCGATCCGGCTGGAACAGCAGGGATTTGTAATGAATCCTGCGAAACGGTGCCTGTATACGCTGATAAACGCGGCAAATATTCTCGCGGTCCTGCAGTTCGACAAGCATGGGAAACTTTTCAGAGTACAAAATGTCTCTGTGAAAGGGATTTGGCCGAGAGGGCTTGCCATTACTCCGAATGGCCGATATGTGCTTGCAACCTGTCTTGATACCGGAGAAATTATCCGCTATTCAGTGAAGGAAGATGGTACACTTTGTCCCGGATCGGTGATTGACAGGCAAAAGGGCGCTTCCTGGATCACGTTTTTTCAGGCAGAAGATTAAGCAAATTTCTTTTACAGATCGACAGAAATTTTCAGCTTGAAAAAATCCCGCTCAGAATGCTCGCGCATTCGATTATGCTGATTTGTGCATCGTCTATGAGGATGTCATAATTGGAGGGATCTTTCCATGTATGCCCGGTGTTGATGTTGTAATAATTTGCACGTTTTTTATCATAAAATTTTCGGGTGGCTTCCACTCTTTCGGGTTGTATTTCATACTCTCTGACAATCCGTTCCGTTTTCTTTTTTTCATCCGAACAGCGGATAAAGACACGCAGGACTCCTTCGCGTCCTGCAAGTGCCTGCGACGCGCAATGCCCGAGAAAAATCGCGCGACGATTGCTGTCGGCCAGCTGCTCAATGATTAACTGTTCGGTGACAAAAACATGTCCCTCCTCATCCAGCATGTCGGTATCGCCGCTGTACGCTTTCTGCATCGCATAGAGGGAATAGAAAAGACTGCTCCGGGCCGATTCTTCATATTGCTCGATATCCTCGATGGAAACACCTGCCTTTTTCGACGCCAGTTCAAGGATCTCCCGCCCAAAGCAAGGTACGCCGGTCATCTCACTGATTTTTTCAGCGATCGCAGTTCCTCCGGCGCCGTATTCCCGCTCAATGGTCAGATATCTGTGTTTCATTCATTCTTCCTCCTGTTCAAATTGACTGTTGTAGAGGTCTGCATAGAAGCCGTTCTTTTTTAACAGTTCCTCATGTGTTCCGCTTTCGATGATATTTCCGTCTTTCAGTACGAGAATCCGATCGGCATCCCGAATAGTAGAGAGCCGGTGAGCAATCACAAAGGAAGTGCGCCCGTTCATCAGTTTGTCCATAGCTGCCTGTATTTTCAATTCCGTGCGGGTGTCTACAGAACTTGTCGCTTCATCCAGAATCAGCATCGGCTTGTCAGAGATCATGGCGCGGGCAATCGTCAGCTGCTGCTTCTGCCCCTGGGAGAGTTCCATTTTGTCGTTCAGGACAGTGTCGTATCCCTGCGGGAGTGTGCGGATCAGATGATCCAGTCCGACGGAGCGACAGGCACTGTCAATTTTTTCCTGACTGACATCCGGGGTGTTGTAGACGAGGTTTTCGCGGACGGTCCCTTCAAACAGCCATGTGTCCTGAAGAACCATACAGAACTGGTCGTGTACGTTCTCACGCCGGACTTCTTTCGTCGGTGTTCCGTCTATTTGAATCTCACCGCCGGTTACTTCATAGAAGCGCATCAGCAGGTTTACCATTGTCGTCTTGCCCGCACCGGTCGGACCCACGATGGCGATTTTCTGTCCGGGTTCTATATGAGCGGAAAAATCATGAATGACATCATGAGACGCGCCGTCGTAACGGAATCGGACATGGTCGAAATCGACTTTTCCTTTGACATTTTCAAGTTTTGCCGTCTTGTCGCTTTCATTTTCCATTTCTGTTTCACCCAGAAAATGGAAGACACGCTCACCGGCAGCGGCGGCGGACTGAAGAGACTGCATCGCCTGAGCAATCTGGCCGAGCGGCTGTGTGAAATAGCGCACATACAGCATGAAAGAAACTACAACGCCGAACTTGATATCGCCGTTCAGCACCAGAATGCCTCCGACAATGCAGACAACCACATATCCGAGATTCCCGATAAAAGCCATGATCGGCTGCATGAGACCGGCGAGACACTGGGCACGGAAACCGCTCTGCCGCAAATCTCCGTTAAGCTTTTCGAACTTCTCCACAGCGGCATCTTCGCCGTTATAGGCTTTGACAACCGTATGTCCCGCATAGTTTTCTTCAATATAACCGTCGAGCGCGCCGAGATCCCGTTGCTGGCGGGTGAAATATTTCTGACTGTGACTCATGATGAGGAACATCAGAATAAAACCAATCAGACAGGAAAGGACAGCGGCTATCGCCATCCTCACGTCTGTGATCAGCATCATGATCAGACTTCCCAGGAAGAGAACAACTGCCGACACAAAGGTACCGAGGCTCTGGTTCATGCTCTGTCCGATCAAATCGACGTCATTCGTCACGATAGACATCACGTCTCCGGTCGTGTGTTGGTTGTACCAGGCCATTGGCAGCCGGTTGATCTTCACGGAGATGTCGGAACGCATTTTTTTCGTGAGCCTTTGTGTGACCGACACTGTGATCCAGCCCTGTACAGCCTGCAGTACAAATCCGGCCGCGTAGAGGAAGACGATGGAAATAGCGATTTTGTAAACCGCAGAAAAATTTATCGACGGCTTGATCATATCATAAACGGTATCCGGAAGCTTTTCCAGGTTGTTCATGACATTGTCCGTATCATCGAGATCGACTTTTGAAAGAATCCGCAGCGTGTCGAGCTGATCCTGCCGGGATATTTTTTCACCGTCGGCAGTTATCTCTGTGAAAACGGCATTCCGTGCGGAGGAGGGCAGTTCTTCTGACAGGGTCAGGATTGTGTCAAGACTTTCAGACATTTCTTCCGCGCTCTGATCGGACGGCATGTTCTCGCTGAAATTGTGAACTGCCTTCATTGCCTGTATCTGTTCAGAGCCACTGATCGTAATGCCATTGACTTTGACGCTGTCGAAGAGCAGGTCGAGCGTAGAATCGCTGAGATTCGAAAAATCAAAATCCTCGCCGGAGGTTCCCATCTGCATAAGCGCCTGTTTGTCTTCGTCCGGCACATCTGAGAAAGACAGGACTGAGATGATGTTTTTCTGCAAACTGGAAGAATCCTGCACATTGCTGGTGATTGTTTCCGTCAATATTTCAAGATTCTTGCTCATGTTGTCTGTAACAGACTCTGAAACATCCTGCAGGACTTCCGTATCCGGTTTGATTCCGTCTGTGATCAGATCGGTCAGATCGCCGAGTCTGTTCGGCCCGATCAGGGTAAAGATTGTGGATATTACTACACAGATCAGGGCAGCAATCAGGAGAAAGGCGTCCCTTTTGGAGTATGTAAGAAGTTTTTTCCACGTGCCCTTGAAATCCTTTGCCTTTCCAGGCGTTTTTTTCGCCCTTTCTGTCATGCCAGTTCCTCCTTTGAAAGCTGAGACAAAGCAATCTGCTGATAGACTTTGCAGTTCTTCATCAGTTCTTCGTGTGTTCCGACTCCCGCCAGATGACCTTCATCGAGGACGAGAATTTTGTCTGCGTTGCGGATGGTTCCGATTCTCTGGGCGACAATGATGCGAGTGATATTGCTGCATTTTTTGTCCAACTCAGAGCGAAGCTTATGATCTGTACGATAATCGAGTGCCGAGAAGGAATCGTCAAATATCAGAATTTCGGGTTTTCGTGCGATTGCGCGTGCGATTGACAACCGCTGCTTCTGACCTCCGGAAAGGTTTCCGCCAAGCTGGGCGATATAGCCGTCGTACCGGCCATCCATTTTTTCGACAAACTCGTCGGCCTGTGCGGTTTGTATCGCTTCCTGAATTTCTTCCTGTGTCGCAGCGGTCCTCCCGTTATCCCCGTATGCGACGTTGGAGTTTACCGTTCCGGTGAACAGAACGGCGCTCTGGGAGATATATCCGATTTTGTTGCGCAGAGCCTTTTCGGAATATTCACGTACGTTTCGTCCGTCTACGTATACGCTTCCGTCTGTCGTGTCGTAAAAACGCGGGATCAGGTTGATCAGCGAACTTTTTCCACTACCGGTTGAGCCGATGATGGCGATGGTCTCACCCCTTTTCGCCCGGAAAGAAATATCGTGCAGAACATCATCCGCTCCGCCCGGATAACGGAAATTCACATGGCGGAATTCAATTTCGCCTTCATGTCCCGCCATACCCTCAGTTTCTGTGCCGTCAGCAATAGTGACCTGCGTATCGAGGACTTCGTTGATACGATTGGCCGCAACGGAGGCTCTTGGCAGTATCATGAAGATCATGACGAGCATCAGGAATGCCATGACTGCCTGGATCGCATACTGTGAGAAGACAACCATGTCAGAGAAAAGCGAAATCTTGCTGCCAAGACCCGCGTTTTCAATGACGAACGCACCGATCCAGTAAATGGCAAGCGTGAGCCCATTAATTCCCGCCATGACGCTTGGAAGCAGAAAAGCCATGGTGTGCATGGCATAGGTATTGGTGTCTGTCAGGTCTTTATTGGCCTTTTCAAATTTTTCTTCCTGATAATCTTCTGCGTTATACGCACGGACAACACGGAGACCCGTCAGATTTTCGCGGGTTACCGTGTTCATCTTGTCGGTCAGATTCTGCAGCTTTTTGAATTTTGGCATAGCGATCAGGATACAGGTCAGGATAACAGCCAGAACGATGAGAATGGTTACGCCCGTCGCTATCGTCCACTGCCATGCTTTTCCGATTATTTTTGCGATTGCCCAGACTGCCATGATCGGTGCCCTCATCAACATCTGAAGACCCATTACGATAAAGATCTGTATCTGCATGACGTCGTTGGTCGAGCGGGTAATCAGACTCGAAGTAGAAAAATGTCCGATCTCATCCATGGAGAAGGACTGTACCTTGCGAAAGAGTTTTTCTCTCAGATATGCGGCAAACCCGTTGGAGATCGCCGACGCGCAGAACGCGACAATCACGGTTGAGAAAAGGCTGATCAGAGCGAAGAACAGCATTTTGCCTCCGACCGATAAGATTTCAGACATGGTCGACCCGGAGGTCTCGATCAGCGTCGTGATGTCTGTCATGTAATCCGGGATGGTAAGGTCTGCCCATACAGCCATGGCGGTAAAAATCACGGCGACGATGATCAGCGCCACATCCTTTCTTGTCATATTTTTGAACAGTTTCAGCATAGATACCTCCATACATATGTTCCGATACAATTTTGTCAGCAGATAAAGAGGATGAGTGCCAGATAAATGATAAAAAAATACAAGGCCGGTCGCCTCATCGATAACAATCTGACTATAAACTCTGCTATAATAGTCGAGTCAATACTGTTTTTTCATTTTTTTCTTTTACAAGGAGTACTGATTGACATGATCTATCTGACGATTCATGAATTTGGTTCGCTCCGCGGAGTCAGCATCGGATCTCTTCGTTATTATGAAAAGCTGGGCCTTCTGAAACCTGCCAGGGTTGATCCCGACACGGGTTACCGCTATTATCTCCCGGAGCAGATTGAGATTCTCGATGTCATCCAGACATGTGTTGCACTGGATATTCCGCTGAAAGAGCTCAAAGAGTACAAAGACGGGCAGGGTCACCTGGAACTGGAAAGGATACTGGAGCGAGGCAGAAAAGAGCTTCTGGAAAAAATTGAAAAAATGAAGGGCAGACTGAAAATAACAGAATATGCCCTTGATATGATCAGGAAGAATGAAGCCTATCGCGACAGACAGGGTGTGTATAACAGGAAGATCGAACAGCGCTGGTTTTATATTTTTCCGGCGAGCGGTGACAGAAAGAAGCTTGCGGCGGAACAGCGGCAGCTTCTGCAATGTTTTCACGATCTGCAGAGGAGGGAGATGGCACCTATCTTTCCTGCCGGTGTTCTGTTTCGGTTTGACGACAGAGATATAAGACCTGCGTATTTTCTTCATGTTCTTCATCCTGATGAGAAGAACAACTGCATTGTCCGCATACCGGAGGGGAACTATCAATGTCTGCAGAGAGATATGTCCGACGAGCCTGATCTGAGAAAAATTATCGGAGAGAACTTTCCGGATTATAAAGGACAGACCATCATTATCACTAATATGATGACGGAAAAACTTCATTATCATTCCAGATTGAGTGAAATTCAGATTGCAGACATATGCAACAGTTTGCCCTGATTTGTATTAGAGTACTTTCACCCCTTGCGCACAGGTGTACTATGTGATACATTTTAACCATACAAAACAAATGAATCACACAAAACAAAAGTATTATAAGAAAATGATTCAAAATACAATCGCAAGGAGGAACGATTCATGGCTGTTAATGAAACTTATGTAAAAGACTGGGACGGACTTCGCGCAAAACATGATCTGGCAAAGAAAGCGCTTGTAAGAGCCGGAAAACCGCATTTCAAGAATGATGACAGTGCCAGATGGACAGATTTTACTATTCTCCCCAATGGGTAGATGCTCGCACAGTGCCAGCATGAGGATCTTGAGGGGGTAACCCCGGAGATGATCCAATGGTTCTTTGAGCACCTCGGCTGCTGCACCAACTGGGACGGAGCCGGTTTTGACGGTCCGGAAATCTCCCTATACCACCTCTGGCACAACAGGGATCATGTGGCGGTAACCCCTCTCACGGACGGCCCGGACGGAACAAAGAATCTCGGCTTTCTCCAGGGGGCAAAGTCCCGCATTCATGAGCTCACCAATGAAGTGAATGACGTCATCTACTATGAGATGGAGACGGTCTGTCTGGATGATCACGAGTTTACCTTCAATGTCATGAAAGACGGCAAGGCCACCGGTCATGTCAAACATGTCTATGAGCCGACAGCGGACGGGAAAGGATCAGCTTTCTACACAGAGACACTGGTCGGTCTCTCCGGAGAAAAAGCGGAAACAAAGCTGATCAATCATGCTTTGGTTCCGAAACTCTACTCCAAAGAGCAGGGGATGCAGTGGATTCATCACAACATTCAGGAGTCCGGCAGACTGCAGGATGTGGCACCGGTGCTTTATGCCAATCAGGACAAGGTATACTTTGATCCGGCATTCACAAAATTCGATTAATCCTTCTCTAATTCAGGCGGTATCCTGAAAGCCGCCTGAATTATGAAACGGCTGTACAATGCAGACAGGAATAAAAAGGGAGGAATCGCTATGCTTTTTTATGATAATGATAAAGATTACAGACAGGAAATTCGAAGCTTCTGGAATGAAAATGTGAAGAGATACCGTGCAGCTGCAATTTGCTCCGGTATCATTATGCTGATCCTCGGCGTGATCGGGATTATCTGGCCGGTGGATTCTGCCGTTGTGGTAGCCTGTATCATAGCGGCTGCCCTGATTGTGTTCGGCATTGCGAAGATCGCAGGGTATGTAAAGACACCCGCTTATTTCCGCTCGGGGCTCGGGCTGGTTGACGGTATCCTGGATATTCTTCTCGGCATCATGATGTTTTTTTCCGGAACAGACGTCATGCTGTACACGCTTTCCTTTTTCTTTGCCTTCGAGCTGATCGTTGCAGGCATTGAAAATCTGGTCATCGGCAACCGCATTCAGTTTTTCGGTTTTGCCAGCAACGGCAACTTTGTCGTGAGCGGTGTCATTGATCTGATCGTCGGAACACTTTTACTGTTTATGCCCGGAGCATCTCTGTTGACAATGGCAGTGATGGCGATCTGCTTCCTGATCACGAAGGGAATTCTGCTCATCATTGATGGTGTGAGAGCAGGAAAGCTCGAAATGAAAACGGGGGAATAATGTGGGTAGAGAAACTCTCAGAATCCGCCTCACAAAGGTCTGGCTTTCCTGCTGGCTGTATGTGATCACGGGAATAGCGGGTGTTATCCTGGGCCTTACGGCTGCCAACTGGAATACCTGGGATCTCCAGACGCGTATTTACGCACTGTCCGCTGTCCTGCTGCCCCTCCATGTGCTGGAGGAATGGCATTTTCCCGGTGGTTTCCACACGATGTACAATCTGATGGATGGCACGTCTCCGGAGGAAGCGGATCGCTATCCCATGAATCAGCTGTCAGATATGTGGACGAATTTCATTGGTGTGGTCTTCAGCTGCATTGTGCTTATCGTCGGGGTGCGCCCGTTTTTTCTGATCATGGAGCTGTTCATCTGCGTGGCGGAGATTTTCGGACACACATCCGGAGGCATTTTCCTCCTGAAAAAATTCCGGAATAAAGGGAAAAGAACGATTTACAGTCCGGGATTTGCCACAATGCTGTTCGGCTATGTGCCGATCGCCATTGCGATCATCGTCTCCTTTTTTACAGAGAAAGCGCCGACTCTTATCGAAGTGATTCTGGCGATTCCATGCAGCATGGCACTCGGGTATCTTTCTCTGCCCTTTTCGGAAAAACTATGCAGGGACAGAAATACTCCTTATGGATATACGTGGGGAGACGGATATCTGAGCCGCTTTCTGTAACGGAAATATCCACTGTTGCATATGATACATATGTAATGTACACTGTGGATAGTATGTGATATCACATGTGATTCAAGAAACAGATGTGTCGTCGGAGGACGCCGCAGCCGAGGAGAAAGGGGTTGACAGAAAATGTTCCACTGTAAAGAAGATATCCGCGCAGAGCGGTCGGCTGCCATGCTTTATGACGCTTTAATGGAAGAACTGAAGGCAAAACCGCTGGACAAAGTGACGGTTTCGGATCTCAGCAAACGATCGACCGTAAGCCGTGCTACTTTTTATCGGAATTTTGATGAAATCATCGATCTCCTCTACTGGAAATGTGACAGTGCGTTTCATGAGGTACTGACGGCGTTCAGCGATTCGGAACCGGACCTGACGAAGGAGGATGTGCTGATTGAATTTCTTCTGCGTTACTGGATGGAACCGGAACATATACATCTGATGGAGACCATCATGGATGCCGGCCGACTCGATATCATTTATAATAGTTTTGTCGATAATGCGGAAATCATCCTGAACTTCATGAAAACACACGGTATCTCAATGTCCACAGACAATTATGCGTTCTTTATTTCCGTGCGCGCGGGTTTCTTTGTCGGCATTATCCGCGCATGGATTCAGACCGGAAAGAAACAGACACCTGAGGAACTTTCTGAGATTGTGCGGGAACAGCATGATGATGTGATAAAGAGCGGACTCTTGATTTGAATGTAATTTTCCAGCGTCCGACCGGCAAGCGTGAAGGAGAATCACGATCGAATAAAAACCCCGGCAGCTGTCTGAAGCTTGCCGGGGTTTCAGCGGCAGAGGGATTCGAGCATCCGCGCCCCTGCGGTCGTACGATATTTTTTACAAGTTATGAATCGTAAATTAACTGCGCGCCGACTTCTCCGATGGCAAGGAATGTGACGCCGCTTTCATCTGTTGCACCGTGGGTGCCGACTGTTCCTGCCGGGAACCACACAAATTCTCCGGGGTGCAGAATTTTGCCATCCGCCTGCATAATGCCGTCAAGAACATACAATCCCTGGGCGCCGGTATGGTGATGCGCGGATTTGCAGTAGCCTTTCGGATATACGCTGTAGACCACTTCTATCTTCGTAACCGGATCCGCAAACAAGGTTTTCTTGCGGAATTTTGTTCCGTCGACAGAATCGATCTCGTACTCCCATTCTACATCATTCGGATTCACAAACATCGTTTTCAGTAATTCAGGGTTAATCTGTGTCATTTTTCTGCCTCCTTTATTCGTAATTGTTGTGCGAGCCGGATGGGATCAGTCCTGGTGAAATTCTTTTTTATATAGTAGCAGAATTATCGTAAAGCAGCAATTCTCATCACTTATATTCGGCCAACGGGAAGTGATATCAGTTTATTCCGAATTCCTTCGCATATTTTAGAATTCCGTTAATTTCCGGGGCGTCTTCTATGATTTTATATGCCATAAAATATTTTCCCGGTACGTCAAAAGGAGGCTTAATACCATATTGATCCGCCGGCAGGTATCCTGCCTTTCGATAATAATCCGGATTTCCCAGTACGATCGAATAGCCAAAACCTAACCGGCTTGCCATTTTATGCCCCGCTTTGATCAAAGAAATTCCGATTCCCCTTCTTTGATATTCAGGCAGAACAGATAAAGGAGCCAACGCCAGTACTTCGTTTTCTCCAACCGTTGCTCTTGTAAACAGAATATGCCCTGCAATTTTCCCGTTTATTTCAGCAACCAAAGACAGGTCGGGAATATATGCCTCTCCTTTTCTTAACGCGTTTACCAGATCCGGTTCATTGCCATCGGCATGTTCGGCACTTTCAAAAGCATCCTTTACTACAGAATATATAATTTCATAGTCTTTTGGTTCTTCTTTTCGTATCAGCATTTATGTTTCCCCATCCATTCGGATCCGGTATTTTCAGTTCTTCACTTGTTTTATTTTTTTGAAACAATCATCGTTAAAGCACAATAGATTAAAAACGCGCCAAGGATCCGGTTCACAGTACGGTAATGCGACGAATAGATATTCCTGATCTTTACGCCAAGAAGAGCCCATGTCAGAGAAGCTGCAGAGCCAACGGAAGCTATGACAAGTTCTGCAATGAGGAGAGGCAGCAGCCCGATGTACCAGGGGACGATATAGCTGCTCAGTGCCGTCATGCCATAAAACCAGATCTTTACGTTTACGAACTGCAGCAGAAAGCCTGTCCAGAAGGATGGCTTTCTGGCTTCGTCCCGGTTATCCGGGCTGCTGCGGATGATGTGCACGGACAGCCAGATCAGATAGATCGCCCCGATATATCGAAGAACCGACAAAGCCGGCATCATCCATCGGCTCAGGCAGTATATGGTGAATGCACAGAGGATCTGGACGCAGTAATATCCGCAGCAGATACCGAAAAATAATCGGCGTCCTTTTTTCCACCCATAGCGTGTCATTGTATTCAGCGTCAGGATATTTCCCGGTCCCGGAGAAAAAGAGCTGACCAGCATATAACTGATCAGAGCTCCCAATACTGCTGCAGACATAAAAAGCACCTCTTCCGTGATTCAGCTTCTGATGCTTCTTATTTTCACACGAAACAGATGCTGTGAATATTTCAAGTTTTCTATGCATTTGCATAGTTTTAAACTATGTCATCGGCTATTTTCCTGAGCGCCTCTATATAAAGCCCGCCAAGAGGGCTGGCAACAGCATGTCGGTTCTGAATGTAACCGACTTCCATATGCTCCTCGACGTCCAGAGGTACGGAAATAATGTCCTCTCCATGAAGATAAGCCGGGAATATTCCTGTGGATATCGTATAGGCATTCAGACCGATCAGAAAATTGACAAGAGCTGCCCGGTCCGAGACGATAATATGTTTCTTCACCTGACGTGTGCTGAGCAGTTCCTCAGAAAAATAAAATGAATTATCCAGTCCCTGATCATACGTTATATAGGGATAATCATCCAGCTCGGCAATTGTTACTTCAGCACGGCCCGCAAGCGGATGCGTCCGGCAGAGGAATACGTGCGGAGCCGCTGTGAACAGCGAGGTAAATGTGAGACCATTCTCCGCAAGAACTTTTCGGATGACAGACTCATTAAAGCTGCTTAAGTATAGGATGCCCAGCTCGCTTTTCATGTTGTGGACATTTTCAATGATTTCACTCGTCCTTCCCTCAAGAAGGGAAAATTCATAAGTGGGGTAATCAGCATTCTTCACCAGTTCCACAAAAGCATTGGCCGCAAAAGTGTAGTGCTGCGTGGAAACGGAAAAGCGCTTTCTGACGTGCTGCGCTGAACTGTAATTAGCTTCCAGCATGTCCATCTGCTGCAGAACCTGCCGGGCATAGCCCAGAAATTCTGCCCCGTCCGCTGTCAGCTGCATGCCGCGAGGTGTTCTTTTAAAAAGCATCCGGCCGACACTCTTTTCAATTTCCTGTATGGCCGCGGACAGGCTTGGCTGTGATATGAACAGCTTTTCTGCCGCCTGACTGATCGATCCTGCCTCAGCGACAGCGACGGCATACCTGAGTTGTTGAAGCGTAAGACTCATTTTTTCCTTTCCTCTGCCTCAGAACCGGATCCGTGATCTGGAAGCCCGTGAGATCGCCGGCCTGAGGCAAGACGCACAGCGCTGACATCGTTTCCCTGACATCGTTTCCGGAGGGATCTGTATGCCGCGCGTGCACCAGTCAAAGATGCTTATTCATAGTTCCGACAAAATACTTGTACGGTCAAAACAATTGTAACAATACTCTTTCAACTTGAAAAGAAGGATAATTATTGCTCGGAAGTGATTCCATTTTACCTTTCTCATGCTCCGCATTGGAGTGACGCGAAGTTCCGGGTCCGGACCCTGTTCTGTTGCTGTGAGGGCTTCATGTCAATATCCCAGAATCTGCAAAAATTCTCCACAAATTTGACACAAACTCAAAATAAAATAGGTAAAAAAGAACTGTAGATTTTTTACCTATTGAAAGGAGCAATTAAAATGCATTGCAGACGTGTATTATCCACGATGGCTGCTGCGGTCTCAGCGCTGACGTTTTCGCTATCTTCGGGGGCATCCCTTGTAAATGTCTACGCCGCAACCGTAACCTCCAGCACTTCGAACCAAAGTTATTCTTCCACAACAGGCGGTGAAAATGCCGTTCTGGTCAATGGAGGATCTGTAACACTGACAAATCCTACCGTCACCAAAACAGGTGATTCCAGCGGTGAAAATGCAGACTTCTACGGTACAAATGCGGCGGTTCTCGCAGAAGGCGGTGCGCAGCTTACGATTACCGGAGGTACGGTTACAACGAATGGCGCTCATGCCAACGGCGTATTCTCTTATGGCGGCGGCAGCGGCGACGGAACGACCGTTACCATCAGCGATACGTCCATCAAGACAACCGGAAATAACTCGGGAGGTATTATGACAACAGGCGGCGGCATCCTGAACGCCACGGATCTGACGGTCAATACCTCCGGCAATTCCTCCGCGGCGATCCGAAGTGACCGGGGCGGCGGCACAATCACGGCAAGCGGCGGAACATATACCACATCGGGCGTCGGCTCACCGGCCATCTATTCTACTGCGGATATTTCCGTGTCGGATGCAAGCCTGTCATCCACGCAGTCGGAAGGCATTGTGATTGAAGGCGCCAACAGCGTGACACTGTCAGATACCACATTGAATGCAAACAATACGACGCTGAACGGACAGGCGCAGACCTATCAGGCGGTGATGCTCTATCAGTCCATGTCCGGCGATGCTTCGACAGGCACAGCCTCTTTCAGTGCCACCGGCGGGACGATCACATCCTCGAACGGCGCGCTGTTTTACGTCACAAATACCAACGCAACCATTGATCTGGATGATGTCACCCTTGTCAATAATGACAGCGACAATGATCTCTTTGTCATCCAGGCAGGACCCTGGGGAACGAGCGGTTCCAACGGCGGAGATGTCACAGTGAATGCAACCGATCAGACGCTGAGCGGGGATATTACCGTTGATTCCATCAGTTCACTGGATCTGAATCTGACGAATTCCGATTACACCGGCGCCATCAATAATGAAGGCACGGTTAATGTCAGCGTTCCTTCCGGAAGCACATGGACATTGACCGGAGACAGCTCGGTTACATCCCTGTCCGCTGATTCCGGATCGATTGATCTGAACGGCTATACACTGACCGTAAACGGGGAAACTTATACGGACGGAACATCTTCAACCGGTTCTGATGAGTCAGATACGACAGACTCTTCCAGTACCTCGGATGACAGCATCGTGATTTATCGGCTGTACAATCCGAACAGCGGCGAACACTTCTATACCGATAATTTAAGCGAAAGAAATCATCTGATCTCGCTCGGCTGGTCAAATGAAGGGATTGGCTGGTATGCACCGTCAGAAGGCGATCCGGTTTACCGTTTATACAATGCGAACGGAGGCGAACATCATTACACAGTCAGTACAGCGGAGAAGAATTATCTGGTTCAGTTAGGCTGGTCGTATGAAGGAGTCGGCTGGTATTCAGCGGATGAAGACGACGGCGTGCCGGTCTATCGTCAGTACAACCCGAACGCCTTTGCCAATAACCATAACTATACGGTCAGCGCTGCCGAAAAAGCGATCCTGCTGGCGGCCGGCTGGAATGATGAAGGAATTGGCTGGTACTCGGTAAAATGATGTAGAATAGTTCCACAGAGCTTTATCCATGGCGGTGAGTATATCCTAAGGCAAAGCAGAACAGACGTTTGCTGAAAAGATATGCCACCGCCATATTACATTTCAGGAGGTGAGCAGTCTTTATTGACATGTATACAGAATGCTTCTAGTAACGTTGATTAAGCATTTCAATGATCATGGCTGAGATTTTGAAATTCATGGCATCATTAAAATTTCGAAGATCCAATCCGGTTGATCGTTTGATTTTGTCCAACCGGTAAACCAGGGTGTTGCGGTGCATAAATAATTTACGGGAAGTTTCAGCAATGTTCAAGCCTGTATCGAGGAAGGCGTCAATAATGCTTAATGTCTCTTTATCAAAATTCTCCGGAGAAGTATTATTTTGCCATGTCTCTGCAAGATATTTCAGGCAAACATCTTCGGGGAGTTCATATACGAGCCTTGCTAAACCTAAATTGTCATAAGAATACACATGTGACTTTCTATCAAAAATTTTCCCGATTTTCAGTGCCATGGAAGCTTCCGTATAAGATATTTTCAGATCCGGAATATTTCTTGGTGTGCCAGAAAAAGAAGTATTCACTTTAATCATTGCTTCGGCACTAACCGTATCGGTAATTTTTCTGGATAAGTCAAAGAGTGTTTCGGAAAGCCGCTTTTTGGAACTTGGATAAAGCATAATAATCCGGTTGCTCCCGGCTTGTAAAAAATATACATTAGACGGATAATGAAGTAAATTTTTGATAATGCTCTCAGTTTCATCTGGCATGGTTCCTGCTGTCTCAGTTAACAAAACAAAGTACTGTTGATTCGGATTGATGTGCAGAACCAGAGCTTCATTATTAAGATTTTCGGATTCTTCTTCAGAAAAAAGGACTTTGTTGAAGAATTCTTTTCTCCTCGTCGAAAGAGGTTTTTCATTGACTAATTTTTTCAGTTTCGTTATGGTTTCTTCTTTTCCGCCCGGGTATTCATTTGACAGCTGGAAGGAGAGACCGGTCTTTTGGTTTAATTTATTAATCAGTTCACTGATCTCCTGATCTAAATCCATATCAGAACTCCCTTTCAAAATATGATATATGACGACAGCTGGTCTATTCGTCATTCAGAACAAAATCAGAGTATTATCAGCCCTATTTTAGTAGCTTATACAGCAAACTTTTGAAAATGTCAACTTCGCTTTGGCATTTTAACAAAAATCTGCGGGTTTTCTTATTTACAATACCATTGTGCTGTTTTTACGAGACTTTTATAATAGACAATAATTCAGAATATAGTAATAACTATTATATTTTGAATGGGATCTGTATCAGGTGCGTCATTATTTTTTCAGGAGGTCATGTTATGGCACATATTAAAATGGAAGGAGTTTGTAAAAAGTATCCCAACGGATTTGAAGCTGTTAAGGATTTCAATCTGGACATCCAAGATAAGGAATTTATCATTTTTGTCGGCCCATCCGGATGTGGGAAATCAACCACTCTTCGAATGATTGCGGGCCTGGAAGAAATTTCGTCGGGAACGCTGACCATTGATGATAAGGTTATGAATGATGTGGAACCCAAGGATCGGGACATTGCTATGGTTTTCCAGAACTATGCGCTGTATCCGCATAAGACGGTTTATGATAATATGGCATTCAGCCTGATGCTGCGAAAACTTCCAAAGGATGAAATTGATAAGAAGGTTCACGAGGCGGCCAAAATTCTGGATCTGGAAAAACTTCTTGACAGAAAACCCAAAGCTCTTTCGGGAGGTCAGAGACAGCGTGTGGCAATGGGCCGTGCCATTGTCCGAAACCCCAAAGTTTTTCTTATGGATGAACCTCTTTCAAATCTGGATGCCAAGTTGCGCGTTCAAATGCGGGTTGAAATTTCTAAATTGCATCAGAGACTCGGCGCAACCATGATTTACGTTACGCACGATCAGACGGAAGCAATGACTCTGGGAACCAGAATTGTTGTCATGAAGGACGGTATTATTCAGCAGGTTGATACGCCGGCAAATTTATATTCAAAACCGGACAATCTTTTTGTAGCCGGATTTATCGGATCACCCGAGATGAATTTTATCAATGTTACAATTCATTCGGCTGATGGCAAGGTGGTAGCAGAGACTGGTTCCAATGCTTTGGTGATTCCCCCCGAGAAAGCCCGGAAACTGATTGATAAGGGTTATGACGGGAAAACTGTGATTATGGGAATTCGTCCGGAGGATATCTATGATTATAAGATGGTGGTAAATCCGAATGAGGATAATGCAATAAATGCAACGGTTCGTGTTTATGAACTCCTGGGTTCTGAAGTGTTGCTTCATTTTGAATATGAGGGGATACAAATGACCGCCAGTGTAAATGCAAAAACAACTGCCAGGAACGGTGATGATATCAGATTTTCTTTTGACATGGATAAAACACATTTCTTTGATAAGAATACAGAATTATCTATCTGCAATTAATATAAGAAATATTTATTCATGCGCCCGGATATTATGAAAAATAACTAAAAAAGTTGTTGACAAATAATAGTGGGCGATTTATTATATACATATATTAAATAGGGTTTATAAATGAGGTTTATAAAAGGAGGAAATAAAAATGCCCGCAGATATGTTCAGAACTATTTATGGAAGAAACCTGATTGGAGAGCTGAAGAATATTGTTCAGAGACCGTATCTTGTTGTGACAATGGAAGATATCTGGGATAAGTTCAAAGACAATTTTGATGAGGATTGCATCGTTCATTTTGTAAAAACACTGGAATACGATGAGATCCTTGAAGAAATAAAGAATTTCCCAAGATTTGAGAGTGTTATCGGGCTTGGCGGAGGTCAGGCAGTGGATTATGCCAAGACGGTTTCCTGGGTGAAACACCTGCCGCTGTATCAGGTACCGACTGCCATTGCCACGAATGCTGTATTCGGTCACAGAGCAGGGCTTCGTTTTAATCATGTCGTCCGTTATGTGGGATTTACAGAACCCATTGCCGTATACGTTGATTATGATGTTATCCAGAACGGTCCGAAAACATTAAACAGAAGCGGTGTCTGTGATGTTTTCTGCTATCACAATTCCATGTTTGATTGGAAATATGCGGCGGATCACGGGAAATGCGAGAAAAAATGGCCGTATGATCAGAGAATGGTTGATGAAGTCAACGCGGTTTATCAGTCTGTTGTAGATGACATTGATGATATCTATGCTTTGAATGAAAAAGGCATTCGTACTCTTACTGAGGGATTAAGATGGGGAGGTTCCGCATTCCATAACAACGGATGGAATCCGCGCCCGATTGAAGGCAGTGATCACTTCCTGTTCTATACGCTTGAATATATGACGAAAAAGAAATTTATCCATGGACAGCCGGTATGTCTGGGTATTTTTGTTGGTTCGTCAATGGCAGATAATGATCCTGACGGTATGCTTGATCTGATTCACAGGGCCGGAGTAGATATTCGTCCGGAGGCTATGAATATTACATGGGACGATGTCTTTGCGGCGATAAAATACGAAAAAGAATTTCTTGAGGCACATGATTATTGGTACACAATTGTTAATGATTTTCAGGTTACCGATGATTTCTGCAATATGATCAAAGAAAAAGTAACGAAGAAGTACAGCGACTGGAAATAATATTGAATGGCAGGGATTGCATATGAAAAAGAATAAGAATAAGGTTATTTATTCGGCTATTTCACTTGTAATGGTGGCTGCGCTGTTTTCCGGATGCGGATCTGGAAGTTCTGCCGGAACGACGGCGTCATCTGAAGCGGTTAACGGATCATCGGGCACCGGCTCAGCCGGAATTAAACAATTTGCCGGAACGACATTATACATGATTGCGGAACAACAGACCCCAACGGAATCGCTCATTAATCAGCTGGATCAGTTTGAAGAACTTACGGGAATTACGGTTGAAGTGGAAATGGCTCCTTTTGATGATGTCATTCAAAAAGAGACTCTCGCATTTAAAAGCGGCTCCGGTGCTTATGATGTAATAGCAGCGCCGTATCAGATGCTGGGAAATATGGTTGAAAATAAGTACATTCAATCTATTGAGCCGTTAATGGAAGATGAAAGTCTTGCCGTGATTCCGGATTATGATTCAGATGACATCATCGAGGAGATGTGGAAGGCTTCCGGTGAATGGAAAGACGGACTTTATGGAGTACCGGCTAATTCTTGCATTGATATTTTTATGTATCGAAAAGATCTCTTCGAAAACAAGGATGAACAGGAAGCTTTCAAGGAAAAATATGGGTACGATTTAACAGTGCCTACAGATTGGGATACGTATAGGGATGTTGCAGAATTTTTTACCAGAAAAGCCGGAGATACCTTGATGGGTGAAACACTGAGCAGTGATGTTTATGGTGTAGCAATGTCCGGAAAACGTCATGATGCAACTACGTGTGAGTGGATGAACTACATGTGGTCCTTTGGTGGAGGAATATTTGATGACGAAGGGAATCCTGCTGTAAATTCGGAAAAATGCGTCGAGGCACTTCAGTATTACAAAGATCTTTCAGCATTTGCGCCTCCGGGAGTAACCGGAACCACCTGGGATGAGTGCACGACGGAACTTCAGCAGGGAATCTGTGCCATGGCGATATTGTTTAATGACTGCGCTCCGGCGCTGGAGGATGAAGAACAGTCTGCGGTTGCGGGGAAAATGGGTTATGGAGCCATTCCGGTAAAAGAAAAAGAGGTTGCACATTATGGCGGCTGGGGATACTATATTCCGACCGATTCTAAAAATCCTGAAGCAGCCTGGCTGTTTCTTCAGTGGTTCAATACACCGGATGTTCAGAAACAGATCGCGCTGGATGGCGGTTTTGTAAACCTTAATTCCGTTTATGATGATGAGGAACTGAACAAGCTTCCCTACTGGCAGGCCAGTAAAGATGCGTATGCGATTTCAACGACCAGACCGCGTATTGCGCAGTGGAATGAGATGGATAATGCTCTGATGCTCGAGCTTTCAAACTGTCTTTCAGGAGACGAGACTCCTCAGGAAGCGCTGGATAAAGCAAATGACGAATTTACCACGATTCTTGAAGGAAACCTTCCTGTAACCTATCAGTAAAGGTTTGGAATTTTTCTGCAGAATTATCTTTGAGAACAGAATGGATTTATGAAAGCTTTCTTTCGATCTGCCCGAAGGGATTTAATACGGATGGGTCGGATCGAAAGAGAGCTTTTCATATTAAGCAGGGACTGCTTATTTAGTTGATTCAAAATGAGGAAGTATGATGAAAGCTGTCCGACAAAGGAAATTAAAAAATTATACCAGTATTGCAAGGAAATTCCATGCTCCGGCCTTTATTACTTTAACCCTTATCACGCTTGTTCCCTTGCTGTATACGTTTAAATTAAGCTTTTTTGATTATGAGCTTTCGAATCCCGGAAGTGAAAATAATTTCATCGGCTTTGGCAATTATATCGAATTATTTCATGATGCCGATTTCGGAGGTTCTATATTAAGAACATTTATTTTTATGGCATTTGCCGTATTCTTTGAGGTTGTTATAGGTATTCTGCTGGCGCTGGCGTTAAACACCATCCCCAGGTTAAAAAAATTATTCACGTCTCTGACGCTGATCCCCATGATGGTTGCGCCACTTGTTATCGGTTTGATGTTCAGCTTTTTTAACAATCCGCAATTCGGATTGTATGTCTGGCTGGTAAAGAAGCTGCATTTGCCTTTTCCCACTGTATTTACGGATGATCCGGTAAAAGCCATGATTATTGTAATCATCATGGATATATGGGAATGGTCGCCGTATATGGGCCTGACATTCCTTGCAGGATTGCAGTCTATTCCGAGTGATGTTTATGAGGCTGCCCAAGTGGACGGAGCTACGCGATGGAATCAGTTTCGGTATGTAACACTTCCTCTGATGAAACCGGTTTTGACTGTGGCGGTTCTTTTGAGAGCGATGGAGTGTTTCAAAGAATTTGATAAGCCTTACATTCTCACAGGAGGCGGGCCCGGTAATGCCACAGAAGTAATTGATATGTATACCTATCGACAGGCGTTTGTTTCTTTCCGGTTTGGATATGCTGCTGCGGTATGTGTCATTTTGTTCATTATTTTGATAATGTGCGGCATTCTTTATCAACGAATAACAATGAGAGAGGATTGAACCGTAGTCGACTAATATTCATATTTGAGATGACCAGGAGAGATGAGAAATAATGAAAAAAAATAAACGTAAACTGAATATCATAGTCTATGTCTTATTAATTATTTTTCTGGCGATAGTTCTTTTGCCCTATATCTGGCTGGTATTAACATCATTTAAAACCAGACTGGATGCATTTGCAATTCCGCCAAAGCTTACTTTTAAACCTACGCTTTCCAACTATTACGAAGCGTTTGTCACCAAGGGTATGTACAAGAATCTGATAAACAGTATTGTTATTATGCTGTTTACCGTTGTGATCAGTATGGTTCTTGGTCTGCCGTCTGCGTTTGCTTTTTCACGCTTTAAGGTAAAAGAGAACGGGGTATTACTGAATTATCTTCTGGGGACCAGATTTACTCCGTTTGTTGTTCTGGCTCTTCCGCTTTACCTGATAATGAGCAAAATCGGACTGTTAGATACATATGTTGGAATCATTGTAGCCCATGTTGCATTTAATCTGCCATTTTTGATCTGGATGATGCGGGGATTTTTTGATGCGGTTCCAAAAGAAATAGATGAAGCAGCCCGAATTGATGGATATTCCTGGTTTAAGACGTTTCTTCTGATTGATATTCCACTCGCCAAAAGCGGGATTGCTGCAACGGCAGTCTTCTGTGCAATCAATTCGTGGAATGAGTTCCTGATGGCATTAATTCTGACAGGTCGTAATACAAAAACCATGCCGGTAGCGATTCCGGGAATGTTGACTCCTCAGGGAACATTGTGGGGAGATATTGCAGCGGTCGGAACTGTCATTACTGTTCCGGTTCTGATTTTTGCAATGATTGTTCAAAAGCATATGGTAGCTGGTATGACGATGGGAGCTGTAAAATAAAATGGATAATAATGTAATCAATAAAGATGAAAAATATCTTATTCAATGCTATACTTCCGATCAAATTGTATTTGATCATGCAGAAGGCATGTATTTGTATGACAAGGATGATAAACCCTATCTTGATTTTTCCGCGCAGTTTTCAGCGTGCACATTGGGGCATCGGAACCGGGAACTGATTGATACGATCACCGAACAACTCAATAAACTGGTGTCCGTAACCTCCATGTATGTCACAGAAGAACGTGCTCGGCTTGCGGAAAAGCTGGTTGAGATTACTCCGGATGGACTTGAAAAAGTCATGTTTGGCTGCACGGGATCTGATGCAAACGAATTTGCCCTGAAACTCGCCAAGCATTATAAGGGAGGAGGTAAAATTTTTTCCTTCCGAAGAGGATTTCACGGTTCAACGGCGGGTGCGGCAGCGGCTACCGGAAAATCCGAGACGATACAGCTTGACACAGGTATTTCGGAATTGCTTCCGCGGGGATTTGTGCATTCTGCTCCGCCGTATTGTTTCCGCTGTGATCTTGGGCAGAAATCGGAAACATGCGGATTCCAGTGTATTAAATATCTGGAGCAACTGATTCTTCAGGAAGGAGGGAAAGTTGCCGCGTTGATATCTGAGCCGATCTTCGCGGCAGGAGGTGTAATCGTTCCTCCAAAAGGATTCTGGAAAGAAATCCGTAAATTATGTGATAAGTATAATATCCTGCTGATTTTTGATGAAGTTGTAACAGGTATTGGGCAGACGGGTGATATGTTTGCCTGTCAGTACGAGGGTGTCACACCTGATATTCTGGTTACCGGAAAAGGCCTTACAAGTGGCTATGTGCCGGGTTCTACAGTCATCTGCCGAAGAGAAATAGGAGAATCGATGGATCCGCTGACGATTCATGGTCATACGCATTCGTGCTATCCGCTTATGTGCGCGGCTGCCTATAAGAATATCGAGATTATCGAACGGGATCATCTTGTGGAAAACAGCAGACAGACAGGAACGTATCTCCACGAACAGCTTAAAAAACTTCAGAAAAAGTACGAGTGTATTGTTGATGTAAGAGGACGTGGATTGCTCCAGGGCTTTGAACTGGATTCTGTAAATCCGAATGTGTCCAAGTATGAGTTCGGACAGAAACTTTATGAAACGATGCTGCATAATGGATTAATCACAGAATTGGAAAGCAGAAGAAATTTAAGTAATGTTATAATTGTTATGCATCCTCCGCTGATTACTTCGAAACAGAATGCGGATGAAGCAATCATGATTATTGAAAAATCAATTCAACAGTGTTTGCAGGGATAAAAATGAGACTGGACAATAGAGAATCCTTATCAAATAAATCCATCCGGGTGAATAATACGACAAATATTATTAACAGCCTGATTCTTAACAGAGATCTTACCAGAAATGAACTGGCGTCATTGAATAATATCAGTCTGATGACGGTCAAGCATGTTGTTGATGAGCTGATTGCGCAAGATGTGATCTATGAGCAGGCTGCCAATTCCAGTGTTGGAAGAAAACCCATGGTATTGAATATAGCTCAGAAGTACGGGAATATTATCTGTATTAACCTGACTTCGAATTATTCTATTCGATACATTTTCTATGATATTCATCGCAATGAGATTGCAGCTAAGGATGTGGCGATTGCTCCCAGGGAAAAATATTATGATTTGCTGATACGCGTACTGGCTGAAATCGGGGAAATTGAGAAATCGATACAGACAGAGCTGATCGGTATCGGAGTGGAAGTTGCCAGCGCTTATTATGAGGACAAAGATCTGGTAAATTATGACTTGATTTCCGGGCTGAAAGGCATCCATATCAAACAAGTCATAAAAGATTGTCTCGGCGTTGAAAATGTTATGGTGTTTCATGATGTTGTCTCTGCTGCCCAGTCAGAATATGATATCAGCGGTCAGAATTATTCTAGTATGTATTACTTCTATTGCGGATATGGAATAGGCAGTTATTATATTGATCATAATATTCCACTCACTGGCGAGAATTTTCTCGCTGGTGAAGTTGGAAAGATTCTTGTTCCTGATTTGGAATCAGAAAAGTTAATTCCGCTGGAGGATGTAGCGTCAATTACCGGTCTTGTCCGTCGCATGAGTGAGGGAAGAAAAAAGCCGGAGTTTGAAAAAATTTTAGAAAATTATAAGGCTGGCGATCCGGATACAAAAAAGGTCGTTGATCAGGCCGTCTCAAGAACGGCAGTATTTCTTTATAACATTATCTGGATCTACAATCCGACCGCGATTATTATCGACAGCATAAATGAGGAATATGCAGCTCTGATATTAAAACGAACACAGGCTCTGGTTAAAAAGTTAAGTAAGAGCAAGATGGAAATCAGTGTTATCCTGCGGCTGGCGAAATATTCCGAAAATCGTGAAATGAGAGGCTGCTTTTATTCCGTGTTACATCAGTGGATCGATGTTATTTCAAATAAAGGCAGGGAATAATATGATTAATAATGTAATTGGTATCGATCTTGGAGGAACGAATTTCCGAATAGGGCTTGTTGACGCAGAGAACAATATTCGACATTACCGAAAATTGAAAACCAAACTGATCGCTGAATCGAAAGAGCCGTTGCAAGTTATTATTCACGCCATTGATGATTTTTTACGGGAAGAACAGATACATTCTTTTGATGCTATTTCGATCGGTATTTCTTCATCGGTAGCAAACGATGAAAAAACGGTTTCATCTACAAGCAATATTCTCGGAACCGACGGCAAGCCGGTTTTTAAAAATAAAAATATCGGAGATGAGATAGAGAGCTATTTTCGGGTTCCGGTATATATCAATAATGATACGAAAAATATTCTTTTGTATGATATGCAGGTAAATAATATTGGCGTCTCCGAGACCGTAATTGGAATATATTTTGGAACCGGTGTCGGTTCAGCGGTGTGGGTAAACGGAAGGATGCTGAATGGAAGCAACGGGGTGGCACTCGATATCGGGCATGTTCCATATTTTAACGGAACAGATGTCTGCAAGTGTGGAAATATAGGATGTTGCGAATGCTATGCTTCCGGCTGGAGGCTTGAAGAAATTCAAAGCCGGTGTTTTCCCAAAACGAATATCTCGGAACTTTTTGTTCAACATGGTGACGAGCCGGTTTTGAAGAATTACGTCTATGCCTGTTCTCATATCTGTTCTGTCATGGCGACAATTTTTAATCCGTCTTTTCTGATTTTGGGCGGAGGAATTATTGAGATGAAGGCTTTCCCAAAAGAAAGAATGAGACGCGATATCTTGATGCACGTCGGAAAAGATGTATTGAACTATGGGTTTCAGTTCGTTTTTTCAGATAATGTAAAAGAAAAAGGTGTAATTGGAGCTGCTATATTTGCCAGAATGCATTCTTCCGGAGAAGTGACTTTGGATGATAAGGCATCTGTGGCTGCTGTATGATTGAAAGGTGAAAATGTAAAATGAGGGTCATTGTCAAAGATACGGTTGATGACGTAAGTAAAGTGGCGGCGAATATTATTTCTGCTCAGATGATATTAAACCCGAAAAGTGTCCTTGGACTTCCGACCGGAAATACACCTATTCGGACATATGATTTTCTGGTTAGAAATTATCAGTCAAAGATGATCGATTTTTCAGAGGTCAATACGTTTAATCTGGATGAATATATTGGGATTAGTGAGGAAGATCCCAACAGCTACCATTATTTTATGGAAAAACATCTCTTTTCAAAGGTCAATATTAACAGAGAAAACATTCATATTCCCGATGGCAATTGTGCAGATGAAAACAAGGCCTGTGAAGAATATGATCAGATGATTGAAAAAAAAGGCGGAATTGATCTTCAAGTATTAGGATTGGGCCAGAATGGACATATTGGTTTTAATGAACCGGATGATCATTTTTCTTCCGGGACGCATATTATTTCTTTGACAGAGTCTACCATCCGGGCAAATTCTATTCTTTTTGATTCCGTAAATGATGTGCCCAGGAAGGCGATTACCATGGGGGTGATGAACATTATGCGGGCGAAACAGGTTCTGCTGATTGTAACAGGAGCTGCGAAGAGGAACGCGCTGCAACAGATGCTGCATGGTTCGATCTGCCCGGAAGTTCCGGCTTCTGTATTAAGATTTCATCCAAACGTCATTGTTGTTGCGGATAAAGAGGCAGCATAATGTGTTTATTTAAAATGAAGAGCAGAATTTCTTATGATATGAATCGTGGGACCGGATAGCTGGTTAGAGCTGTCCGGTCCCGTTTCTTTTTTCGGGCTGTTTCTTCTGACAGGCACAGAGGAGAATCGTTATCGAAAATAAAACCCCGGCAGCTGTCTGAAGCTTGCCGGGGTTTCGTCAATAAATGAATTTATTTCCGATTGTTTTGGGAATCTTTAGATTCTGTTTAATATTGTGCAGACAAAGCTGTGTTTTAATTGCGCATATGAGTGAAAGAAAGAAGAAACTGTATGCATACATAGCTTTTGGCCTTTTGACCTGTGCATTACTCTGGCTTAAGACAAGGCACGGTGCTGTGGCAGGCAGTAAGGTGGATTGGATTTCCCAGCATACGGCATTGGCGGAATATTTCCGCAGCCGGTTTTATCGGACCCATGATTTCTTTCCACAGTTTGCTGCGGAAATCAGCGGCGGAGTCAATATTTATTACTTTGCCTACTATGGGCTGATGAATCCTTTTTATCTGCTGTCTTATGCCTTTCCGTGGATACCGATGACGATCTGGGTGATGGCGTCGTCAGCAATCTGTTATTGGCTGGATGGATGCCTGGCTTTGAAATGGCTGTCACATCATTTTTCTTTTGTACCTTCTTTATGTGGAGCATTGGTGCTGATGCTTTCCTCGTCACTTGTGTACCAGTCTTCTGCGCAGGTGATGTTTGTGAGTTATATGCCGTTTCTGCTTGGCTTGCTGACAGGGGCAGACCAAAGACGCGAGAAACATTCCTGGCTCTGCATGTTTTTATGCAGTATCGGCATTGTACTGAACAGTTATTTTTATATTCCCGCCTGTTTTCTGGTTCTGTGTATTTATGTGTGGGCATTTCAGAATGTCTCAAAGAAGCGCCTGAAGGATTTTTTGTATACGATCCGCCCGGCATTTGAGGGTGGCCTTGTATCCATGTTCTATCTTCTGCCGGTGGCCTTTGTTATATTTTGCGGACGGTCGGTATCGAATACGAAAAGTTCTATACAGAGTCTGCTCCTTCCAAAGTTTTATCCGGATACGGTATTATTCAGCCCCTATGGCATCGGGATAACACTGAGCGGACTGTGGGTACTTTGCGTGATGATCAGCAGCCAGAACAGAAAGGTTTCGCGGCTATCAAAGGCAATGGCGTTCTGTTTTGTCATGCCGCTGTTGATTTATCTTTTGAACGGAAAGCTGTATGTCAGAGGAAAGGTGCTGATTCCTTTTGCAGTACTTTTTGCTTTTGTGTGTGGCGGGTTTGTATCTGATCTGAAGAATCATCGGCTGAAGCAGTTTCAATGCCTGAAAGGGACCGTGTGGCTTAGCATTCTTTTCCTTCTGTATAGAAGACATTTCAAGCTTGTATTAGTGGCATTGGTTATCGGTCTCCTTCTTTCTTTTGCCGTCAGATACGCATCCGGGATTGTTCCCTGGGTGCTGACTGGATCTATGACGGTTTGTTGTGCAGCGGCTTTGTATTTGAAGTCTTCCTGCAGCCTTACAGCGCAGGAGCTGCTCATGCAGCACGATACAGCCATTGTTCAGACCATGAAAAATGCCGTTTCGCTGGGAAATGACTTTATCAGAGCGGAAGTGCGCGGCACTCTGTTTCTAAAAGACCAGCAGAACATGATTCTTGCACCTGGTCAGAACATCACGACCGGCTATTCCTCCTTAAATAATCCGTACTATCTTTCTGTACGCAGATGGCTGTCTCTGGGCAAGACCACCCGCAATGTACTGATGCAGGATGCACAGGACAATCCGCTCTTTCTGCGGCTGATGGGCGTGAAGTATATCGTCGGAAGCACAAATATGATCGATTATACAAAGATTCAGGATAATCTGTATGTCAATCAGGATGTGGCGCCGGTGTTCTATCTCACTTCGCAGGTCGCATCCGAAGATACCTTCGATAATATGAACTGGGCAGAGCGGCAGCTGACCCTGCTGCAGACAGCATGTGTGCCAGGCAGTACAACAACAGGGAGTTCGGCGACGCTGGAAAGCTATCCCATCGTTCTGAATCACGATGGGCATGTTAAGTCAGACAGTGAGACTGAGACAACCATTACATTTCCCAATCCGCTGAAGGAAAAGACATATCTGTTTATCAGCTTTTCGGTAAAAAACCATGCCCGGAAGGATGTCACGGTTACAATAAATCAGGTGCGTAATCGTCTCAGTTCCAGAAATGCATTGTATTACAATGGTAACACGAAATTTCACTATGTCATTGCCCTGGCGGCAGGAACAAAAAGTCTTTCAGTTGCGCTTGGCAGCGGCAATTATACAATTCATTCGCTGAAAGCCATGGTGGGAAATGTTTCGGCGTCTGCCTCCGAAAAACTATATGAAAATCCGGTCCAAATGCACCTGGATCAGGATGGAAATGGCTTTCACGGCGATACATCCAATTCAAAAGGGCACTGGCTGATTACTTCCATTCCTTACAGTGATGAATTTACAATCATTGCAGACGGAAAACGCGTCACGCCCAGGAAGGTCAACCACGGTTTTCTGGGAGCATATTTCAAAAAGGCACCAAAGCATATTGAAATCCGCTTTCAGGCAAGGGGAAGCTATTCAGGTCTGATGATGAGCATAATTTTCCTGCTTCCTGTACTGGGTATGCACTGGCGTGAAAAAAAGATTTCCCTTCTCACGCCAGAAAATATCAGTTAAGCTTATTCATCAATATCCAATCGCTCAATTTTAAAAATAACCGGTCTCGTGCCGTCATTGCAGCAGGCGATCATTACGTGATCATCATTCGTCCATCCATGCATAATTGCCCCGCCCTGCAATGCTGTATAAATATATCTGCTGATGGCGTCCCATGCTTCCGAACAGAAAGGGGTTCCGGTTTCTCCGCAATGCTTCGTCCCGGGCGACTGAAGACAGCCTTCGTCTGGCTTTCCGGATTTGACCAGCGTGCCCGCTCCCATATGCCAGAAATCATCCGCCTCGTCATTTCTGGTGAAAATAAATTCATCGCCGACGTTATAGCAAGGGCACTTGCCGCTGTCTGGAACAGCACAGTACTGCTGTTGCAGCTCGGGGAATAATTTCTTATCAATTACGGTCACCTTGCATTTGTATTCCATATGGCACCTCATGACACTTCTATTCGATCTGTTTATCGTAAATTATCATTTCGCCGGATAAAATTGGTCACCGCTTCGCTCTCGGTTTTCGGAAGTCCGATACCGGCTTCTCTGGCAGCTGCGGATGCCTGCATCATCCAGATCATATTTCTCGCGAGGTTTCTCAGAACCTGAAGTCCCTCTTCATCCTGAACGGCATCCTCTGCCGTGAGTCCGTGGACATTGTTCCAATAGGTAGAGGTAACAATCGGCATCTGCGCAATGCCAAAATACTTATTGATTACATCATAGGAGGTGGAGGTTCCGCCTCTGCGGGCTGTTACGACTGCAGCACCGGGTTTAAATTTGAATGCATCATAAACTTCATCTTTGCCGTTGCTGTAGAAAGCGCGATCCAGGAAGGAAAGCAGTCTTCCGCTCGGATGCGCGAAATAGGTCGGAGACGCGAATACAAATCCGTCTGCATTATAAGCTTTCTCAACGAAATCATTGACGCCGTCATCTTTGAATACGCATTTTCCGGTTTTCTGGCAGACATTGCACTGAAGGCAGTCCGCAACAGGCTTTCCGCCAAGCTGAATCACTTCGGTTTCCACGCCGGCGTCTTCGAAAACCTGAATCATTTCATTTAGTGCCTTCATGGTCGTTCCTTTCGGATGGCTGCTTCCATTTACAAGTAATACCTTCAAGATAAGTCCCTCCTCGTATTGCATTAACTTCAGTATGTGTATATTTTAGTACAAAAAAGAAGATAAAGAAAGAACGCACAATATTGAAAGATACTATCCAAAAGGAAAGCAAGATGGAGAAAAAAATTAATAGTTGACATTGTCCACTATATTGAGTAAGATCTTATTGGTTGATTTTATCAACTAATATTTTCCGGACTATGACGCATAAGAATAAAGTGAGGTGTGAGAATGTCGGATATTGTACAGAGGATTCGTTCCTTCAACCGGTTTTATCTGCCGGCGATGAATCTTCTCGGAGTTCATTACCTGGGATCAGAATATTCCGCTACAGAAGCTAGGGTAATGTTCGAAATATACGAGAAAGAAGGCTGCCATGCCGCTCATATTGCGGAAAAGATGAAAATTGACAAAAGCTATCTGTCCCGCATCATCAACGGATATGTGAAAAAAGGATATATCGAACGGAGGCCGTCTGAACGGGACAGACGCTGCCGGTGTCTGTATCTGACGGCCAGGGGGAAGAAGAGAACGGAGGAATTTATTCGGAAATCAGATGCCGATATCCAAAGAATTATCGGACCATTAAGCCCCGAAGAAGAAGCGGAACTGAGAAATGCTTTTGACGTAATCACAAACCTGTTAACCAGAAGAGAGGAAGGCGGATCATGCGAGTAATTCCGTTTGAAGAAAAATATCGTCAGGATTTTATTGATATGAACAAGGCGTGGATTTCCGAGATGTTCCATAAGGTAGAGGAACAGGATGACAGGGAATTTGATAACATAGATGCCTATCTGAACAGGGGAGGGCAGATCTTTGTTGCTGTAGATGATAATGACAAGGCAATGGCGGTTGCCATGATTGCGCCTCGCGAGGACGGAGAGTGGGAGATCATGAAGCTGGCGGCAAGAGGCATGTATACCGGCACAGGAGCCGGGAGTGCCTGCCTTCGGGCCTGTATCGAATACGCCCGGGAGAAAAACGTACAGAGAATTCTGATTGTCTCCAATAGAAAATGTACGCACGCAGTTCATCTTTATCGGAAGTTCGGCTTTCGGGAGATCCCCGTTGACAAAAAGCAGTTCCCGTTTGAACGGGCGGATATCGCTTTCCAGATGGAGATGGGCAATGGATCGGGAACGGAAGCACAAAAGAATGGATCCGGGGAGCCATGAACGAAAGCTTCCACGTTACGGGTCTGACTGCAGCCGTTTTTCGATATAGCGGTGCATGCAATCCCGGATTTTTTCCATGTCCCTGCGGGTGGACGGGTTGTCGCTCCGGAAGGAAAGTGTTTTCTCAAGATACCCCTGCTCTTTTACAAGCCTTATGCTTTCTTTGTAAACCAGGCCATACGGCAGACAGATATGAATGATCAGATGATCGATCGTGGATTCTGCGTGGTTTCGGTCCACGTTGCGGCAGGACAATGCCTCCTCGAGTACCTTCGGAGAGATGGCGCTCCGGCGGAATTCTTCTTCCGGCGTGTTGTAGATATCGGTTAAGGGGATATCGCAGTTTACCTTCAGAATATCGATCTTGTCGGCATCCCGCAGGATCTGGCAGAACATTCTCTCCCGGTCTGAAAGGCCGGACGGCAGCATATATACATTGTGCAGCCGGATTGCTTTTTCAATGAGCCGAAAATCCGGATTCTGCCCGGAGATATTTCCGAGATAATCTTTGATCAGACCGTCCTTGAACAGCAGATCGGCGCTGAGCGCCGCGTGGTTGACGGAATGCATATCATCAAAGGTTCCATACCGGCGTATCTGTTCAAAACGTCCCAGATCATGCAGAATTCCGAGCAGCCACGCGAGATTCACATCCTCTGTGCCCGGATGAAGGCTTCGCGCGATCTTCTCGCAGAGATTTGCCACGCGGTATGTATGCTCCTTCTTCAGCCGGTATTTTATATCGCTGCAATTGTAGGAAGAGGTATACGCTTCATAAGCCGACTGCACTTTTTCCCGGTTTATCACCATGTTAAAGCTCCTGTTATTCCACATGCACTATGTTCTCGGTCATTTTTGTGATACACACTGCTCAATATTATATCACATCCGGAAAAATTTATGCCACGCCCGCGTTTGAGAGGGATGCGCCTCCGAGGTAGCGGATGACTTCGGCTGTGTATTCATTTCCAAGCATCTCACAGAGTGTGAATGCGTCCGGCATACATCCTTTCAGATTGAAATAGGTTGCCGCGCAAAGTTCAATCAGCTGGTTTTGTTCCTGTTTTCGGATGGTATTCTGTTTCGACATATGCCCGCTCCTTTCTGACTCCGTCTGGAATCGGCTGTTTCTGATGATGAGAAAAGTATAGAACGGAAACCTTAAATCAACCTCAGAAACAGAAAAAAGCAGGCGAGGGACCTGTCATGATTCTTCATGCGATACGGTTCCTTCCCGGTGTGTCTGGTACCAGTCTGTCGTATCGACGCCCTCCGGCGCAAACAGAGCGGATTTCATTTTCCGGATCTCTTCGGAGAGCGGCGCACCGTTTCCGAAAAAGCGCACGTATCCCTTCAGGGACTGTGCTTTTTTCCGGAGGCTGGAGGCTCTGTCCCAGACGAAAATCGCGGCGCGGCCCTTGCCGTTTTTCGCTTCCTGGATCAGGTTTTCCGCCGCGGAATTTCCGTCAAAGCAGATGACGATCGAGGGGCGGCGCTCAAAGATCTCATAGTTGAAGCTTTTGTAGATTCCCATGCCTTCGCTCTCTGTGGAGACGCGGACCGTGACGCGGGATTCGCAGATCCGCTTTTCCTCCGCGGCTGTCACTCTGGAGGGGACGAAGCAGAAGATCCGGAATCCCTTCTGGTTGTGGTCGAGAAGATATTTTTCGTAGCCGCTCATCCGGTATCCGATGACAAAGAACGCTTCCTCCGGAGAGAGCGTGTTCATCAGCGATTCCAGCTGGCGGATTCCCTCTTCGGAAACGCGGGTGGTCCGCTTCGCGGTGTTGAAGCTTCCGCCGGCGACGATGACCGGCATAGCGTCCCACGGGAGTTCGCGGATCATCGGGGCGAGCTCTGTATTGGCGTCTGCCTTCCGGGAACGGCCGAGGCGGATTTTTTCCTGATCATTTTTTTCCATCTCGGTGAGGAGATAATCCGTGATTGTCCGGCCGGCGAGGAGCTTTCGGAACGCGTACGATTTTTTCCGGAAGATTTTCATGGAATCCGTGATCACGTTTTCTTCCGCTTTTTTCATGGAGCGAAGTTCTCTCGCGGAGAGCCCGAGGAGTTTTTCGAGGGAGAGCTGTTCGTCGATCGAATTCGTTCCATAGAGCGCGGCTCCGTCCGTTCCCTGTACACAGGGGATTCCCGCCTTCAGGTATTCGTGCAGCGGGTGGTTTTCGAGGGAGTTCAGGTTGTTCAGACGGACATTGGATGTGAGCTGGAATTCAAGAACTGCGCCGGACTCCCGGATATCCCGGAGGAGCTTCCGCCCTTTTGCGGTTTTCAGGCTGCTGGTGTACAGACCGTGGCCGATCCGCATGCGCGGCATCGTCTGGCCCGGACGGAGCGCTTTCTTTACGCATGTGATGCTGTCCGCGACATTTTCACGCAGACTGTCATTTTCTCCCGCGTGAATGCGGATGACGAAGTCGGGATGTTCCTCAGCAATCCGGACGACTTCCTGGATTACCGGTTGCAGATCCCCGATGCTGTTGATTTCTTCCCCGACAAAATCGGACCCTGCCACGTACGGATCGAGGGAGACTGCTTTCAAAACGGCGAGATTCTGCTCCAGATAATTTTCCGGCGTCTTCCGGTCTTTCACAATGGTGAGAGGAATCCGGCGCATGGCCGCGAGAAAACGGATCATGACACCGGTTTCCCGGAAGATGGCAGGCATTACCTCATGGACCTCGGTCAGCATACGCAGAGAGTCGTATTTTTTGACGAGCGTCGTATCGGAAATTTCCACGTAGGTGATGCCCTGGCGGCGGTACTGCCGTGCGATCCAGAGAAGTTTGTCCTGGAAAATGGAATTCTGCCAGTAGTCCGGGTTCTTCCGGTCCTCCAGCATTCGGAGCAGAGCCTCTTTTACATCTTCGTCCGGAATTTTTTCGATGTTCTTCAGCTCGATTTTCTTTTCCGATTCCGTTCCCTTGCAGAAGACGTACCGGTACAGGTATACCTTTTCCAGATTGGTAAATACTGCCTGGCCGTCCTTCAGAACGCAGAGAGAAATGCGGATTTTCACGATGTTGTCCGCTGCGTTCGAAATGTTTCCGAGAATCAGATCCGCGAAATTGATAAAGGTGTTGTCGTTGATTTTCCGCGCGAGATATTTGCCGGACAGACTGGAATCCGAAAACTGGCGGGCGACTTTTTCCCGCTGTGCCGTCATTTCCCGCTCCTGCCGTTTGGAGAGGACGAGACCGAGCTTCCTCACATAATAAAGCGGGTAGCGGATCTGGTGCGCGATGCCGAGAGCGATCAGAATATCCGGGGAAAGATTTCCGTTCATGTGCGTGTGGAGATCGCTCCGGAATTTATATTCTCTGAGGATGTACGTCTTGAAGATCGTCTTTTCTTCGCCGTACCGGTAATCCTTCGTCTGACTCATCAGCGTCTTTGCGATCGCCGGGACAGAGGCCTTCTGTTCGATCCGGCCATCCGGCCAGATATTGGCCACTTTTGTGTTCCCGAGACGGAGGATGAAGACGTCCCGGTTTTCCCCGTCGATATAGGCGGGCACCTCGCCTTTGATAACCTGCAGACCGTTTTTGTCCGTGGAAAGGGGAAGATGGCAGACTGCGGCAAAATTGCGGATCAGATTGCCGGTGTGGTGATTCGGCGTGGTGAGCTCGTAGAAAAGCCGGTCCGCGTCATCACTATACAGATTCACGATCATGTCTTTTTCGTTGTCGAGATAAAAACGTCCGAAATATTTCATGAAATCATTTCCTTCCAGGCCTGCGCTGCCGCGTTGAGTTAATCTTCAGAGCTGAAAATTGTACCAACCGGAACTCCGCAGTTTTTCAGTCTGCGGATGAGTACGGGAATTTCACCGGATTTCACTGGATCGGGTGTAAAACTGATAGTAAAGTCCTTTTTTCTCCATGAGGGCCGTATGGGTTCCCTCCTCCGTGATCCCGCTCTCGGTGAGAACCAGGATTCGGTCGGAATGGACAATGCTGCTCAGACGGTGAGCGATGGTAATGGTTGTTCTTCCGATTGAGAGAGAGGAGAGGGATTTTGCGACTTCGTATTCGCTCTCATTGTCGAGCGCGCTTGTGGCCTCGTCCAGTATGATGATCGGAGGATTTTTGAGAAAGACCCGGGCGATCGAGAGACGCTGCTTCTGACCGCCGGAAAGCTTCACGCCCCGCTCACCGATGTAGGTGTCATAGCCGTCTTTCAGATTGCGGACAAAGGAATCCGCGCCCGCTCTTTTTGCGGCGAGCTCTACTTCTTCTCTTGTGGCGCCCGGTTTTCCGTAGGCGATATTTTCCCAGACTGTTCCCGAAAAGAGATAGACATCCTGCTGGACCATTCCGATACTGCCGCGAAGGGATTTCAGAGTATAGTGCCGGATGTTCTGACCGTCCAGCAGAATTTCCCCTCCGGAAACATCGTAGAAACGCGGGATCAGACTGCAGAGAGTGGTTTTGCCTCCTCCGGACGGACCGACGATGGCTACCTTCTCACCCGGCCGGATGTGCAGATTCAGACCGCGGAATACTTTATTGTGGTCATCGGGATATTCGAAACTTACGTTGCGGAATTCGATGTCCCCCCGGGGATTTTCGAGGGGAACGGCGCCGGGATCGTCGAAGATGTCAATATCGGCATCCATCAGCTGGGTGAAGCGTTCGATGCCGGTCATGCCCTGTTCGAATTGTTCGGTAAATTCGATGATGCGGCGGACGGTTGCGATGAGCGTCGTGACGTACATTACATAGGCAACCAGATCACCCGCGGCGATCTTCTGGTAGACGAGCAGAAGTCCGCCACCGAGGATGACGACGAGATAATAGATTGCCTCAAAAATCCGGACGGTGATCTGAAAATCCGCCATATAGCGGTAGGATTCCTTTTTGATCTGAAAAAACTGATGATTCCCTTCCGCGAATTTTTCTTCTTCTTTTTCCTCGTTCGTAAACGCCTTGACGACTTTCTGACCGAGCAGGCTGTCCTCGATCTGCGCGTTCAGCTCGCCCGTCTGGTAGCGGCGTTTTGCGAACGCGTTCCGCATCCGCTTCCGGACATGCATGCAGACCGCGATCATAAACGGTGTCACGGCAAAGGTCAGGATGGTGAGAGGAAGATTGATCCGGGACAGAATGATAAATGAAATAATGATTTTGATGCCCGCGATGAAAAATTCTTCCGGGCAGTGGTGCGCGAATTCGGTTACCTCGAAAAGATCGGTCGTGATGCGGCTCATGATCTGGCCGACCTTTGTATTATTAAAATAGGTGTCCGAAAGCTTCAGCAGATGATGGTACGCGTCGTGACGCAGATCGGTTTCGATATGCGTACCCATGACGTGTCCCTGGTAAGCCATGTAGTACGCTGCCAGCGTTTCCACCACGCGCAGTATCAGATAGAGCAGGGCGAGTCTCAGAATAATCCGGACAGACAGAAGTGCAATGTTGTTTATGGCTGTATTCGTGAGATAGCGGATGATCATCGGGAGCACGAGCTCCGCGCCGCAGGTCAGCGCCGCGCACAGAAGATCTGCCACAAGAGTCGGAATGTACGGCCGGTAATATGGAACAAAGCGGCGGAGCAGTTCCTTCGTTGAATATTCGCGTTTTTCATTCGGGTCATAAGAATCAGCGCTCACAGCAAACAGCCTCCTTTTATTCCGTAGACTGTTATCATATATGAAAAATGAAGGATCCGCAACCGGTTAATTTTCAGATACCGATAAGAGCGCCTCGGAGCCATTCCGGTGCGGAAGGACCCGGAACGGATTTTTCAGGAACGCCGTGACAGCTCCCAGAAAGCGACGGCGCTCGCCGCCGCGACGTTGAGGGAGTCGACGTCGTGCGCCATCGGGATTTTCACCGTGAAATCGCACAGGCGCAGCGTCTCCGGACGGATCCCCGTGCTCTCGTTGCCGAGAATGACGGCGATGCGGTCTTTTTCTTTCAGTGCCGGGGAGTCGATGGGGATCGTATCCTGCGTGAGTGCGAGAGCGATCATGCAGAACCCGGATTCCTGCAGAACCGGGATGATTTCATCCGGCCAGTGTCCGGGCGAATACAGGACGCGGCCGGCATCGTCTTTCAGGACACGTCCCGCGAATGTCCAGGGGATCTGGAAAACGGTTCCCATGGAGACGCGCGCGGCGCGCCGGTAAAGAGGGTCGGCGCAGCCCGGAGAGAGGATCACCGCGTCGATGAACATGGCGGCGGCCGAGCGGAAGATCGCGCCGATATTGGTCGGATTTTCGATGTCCTCGAGTATCGCGATCCGTTTTGCGTCCCGGACCAGTGAAGCCGGGTCCGGCAGCGGCCTGCGCCGCATCGCGCACAGAACGCCGCGCGTCATGGGATAGCCCGTGATCCGCCGCATATCTCTGCTGCACGCGGTACGGACGGGAACCGCTTCATCTCCCGGTATGCTTTTGAGAGCATTCAGGAGAGGACCGCATTTTTCCATCTGCCCTTCTTCTATGAGAAAGGACAGCGGCCGGTATCCCGCCCGGAGGGCGCGGGAAATTACGTTTGGGCTTTCCGCGATGAAAATACCCGGAGCCGGTTCATATTTGTGAAAGAGAACGGACTCCGGTGTTTCCGTATAGACGGACAGCGCGGGATCGGAAAAATCCGCCGCGGTTATCGATTCAATCTGAATTTGCATAAAGACCTCTGTTTCCGTTTTTCAGGACGCCCCGTGGTAATCGCATTTTCTGCACTGGATCATGGAATCCGAGGATTCTTCTTTGTAGTAGACCCCTGCCCACCGGCAGATGCTCTGAAGGATCGGAATGACCGATTTTCCTTTCGCGGTGAGAGAGTACTCGACCCGGGGTGGAATCTCGTCATAGGATTTCCGGTTGAGCATGCCGGATGCCATCAGCTGTTTCAGCGTAGAGTTCAGTACGGCGTCTGTGATATTGCCCATTTCTTTGCGGAGCTCGCTGAAACGGAGGTGATCCATGCTTCCGAGCACACAGAGCACTCTGGAATTCCATTTCCCGCCGAAGATCTCCATGCCGTATTCGAGAGGACAGCGGATATCTTTATCAAGCTTTTTCTGATACATTTTTCTGCCTTTCCACAAATTATTTCCAGGAATATTTCTATAATAAATGCCGGGCGCAGGATCTGCAAATCCTGCCCCGGCATCTCTGCAATTTTTTTACCGGCCCTGTCCGTCCCCGGGAAAGCCTCCGGTCCGGATCAAAGGACCTTCTTGTTGTCCGCGCCCGGCGTCGTCACGATGACCTTCTCCGGCGTGATGACCAGCGCGCCCTTTGCGGTCGCTGCGCCGTTGAACATCTTTTCGACCATGGCTTTGAAGTTGTCAACGATTTCGCCCCCGGTGATGTACTTTGCGGTTCCCTTGATCTGATAGCCTTCCAGGTTCTTCGCATCGTAGACGGAGATGGCGATTCTGCCGTCGTTTGCACGGATGTTTTTCAGAGTCGTCTCCAGAAATACGTCGCCGACAATCAGCTTTCCGTCAGGAGTTACGTCCTTAAAGGCAACCGGAACGACATTCGGCTCGTTGTCCGAGCAGGTCGCCAGATCCCACATGCCGGATTTCAGAATACGGATAACATTTTCGTTTAACATTGCTGATACCTCCGAATATAAAAAATTGTTCTGCCTGTCTGCTGTTTCTTCTGCTGTCATTTACGTTAACACGGGGGCAGGCAAATCGGAAGATATTAGCAAATTTATTAGTTACTATTAATTTTCATAGTAATGGATTTTCTGCGCCGGAATCCGTCAGAGACCGAAATATGTTTTATTACTGTACACGATTCGCGGATATGACACTTGCAGGAAGGGGGATCGGCAATATATGATGGCAGTATACAGGGTAAAAGAATATTTCCTTGTTTTTTCAGGAGGAATGAGAAATGGATATCATGGAAATCATGCGGAGAAGACATTCCGTGCGCCAGTTTACGGATCAGCCGATTGATTCCGGCACGGCAGAGGAGCTTCGGAAAGAAACCGGGAAAATCAATCAGGAAAGCGGACTTCATATTCAGCTGATCCTCAATGAGCCGGACGCATTTCAGGCAGGGAAGCCGAGCTACGGAAATTTCCGGGGATGCCGGAATTATTTTGCGCTCGTGGGCCCGAAGGGAAAGGATGAAGAGATCGGATATTACGGGGAGAAGCTGGTCCTGAAGGCGCAGGAGCTCGGGGTCAATTCCTGCTGGGTCGCCATGACTTACAAGAAAGGGCAGGCCCACGGGGAGATCGCTCCGGGAGAAAAGCGATACATGGTGATCGCCCTGGGCTACGGCAGGACGCAGGGGTCTTCGCATAAGGTCAAATCTATTTCTGAAGTCAGCGATTACCAGGATGGAGATCCGGAATGGTATCGGAAAGGGATCGAGGCGGCGCTGCTTGCCCCGACCGCGGTCAATCAGCAGAAATTCAGATTTGTCCGTCACGGGGACCGCGTCAGTGCAAAAGCGGGGTTCGGATTCTATGTGCGCACCGATCTGGGTATTGTGAAATATCATTTTGAGGCCGGAGCCGGAAAGGGACCGGAGATCTGGGAAGCGTAACTGTATGAAAAAAGTGCTTATGAATTTTCTCTTTCCGTTATCAGCATCTGTTTCCGTCTGTCGGAAATCCACTCTTCAAAGGCGCCGATTCCGTCGCCCGTCTTTGCGCTGACCGGAAAGATACGGATATCCGGATTCAGCCTTTTTACCCGTTCCGTCACTTTTTCCAGATCAAAATCAAACCAGGGAAGAGCGTCCGTCTTTGTGATCAGAAGAGCGTCTGAGGTCTGAAACATCAGGGGATATTTCAGCGGCTTGTCGTCGCCCTCCGGGACGGAGAGCAGCATCACATTCAAATGCGCGCCCGTGTCGAACTCCGCGGGACAGATCAGATTGCCGACGTTCTCGAGAAAGGCGATGTCTGTTCCGGAGAGGTTCATTTCGTTCAGCCCCCGTGCTGTCATGCCGGCGTCCATATGGCACATGCCGTCCGTGTGAATCTGGACGCTGAGCGCACCGAGCGATTCGATCCGCTCCGCGTCCACTGCGGAAGCAATGTCCGCCTCCAGAACGGCGATGCGGAGTTTCCCTTTCATATCTGTGATAATGCGGGAGAGCAGGGTCGTTTTTCCGGCGCCCGGCGAACTCATCAGATTGATCAGCAGTACGCCTTTTTTTTTCATTTCGGCGCGAAGCGCATCCGCGTCTCTGTCATTGGATTCCGTGACGGATGCATTCAGTTCTATTACTTTCATTTTCCTGCCTCCACCTGTTTCCTGAGATACGCGGCAAAGGATTCCAGACCTGCTCCTGTTTTTGCCGAGAGCTCGAAAACCGGCATGTCCGGGTGAAGCGGCGCGATATTTTTCCGGCACCGGTCCGCGCTGAAGTCAAAGACCGGAGCCGTGTCGATCTTGTTGATGATCAGACAGTCGGAAACCTGAAACATCAGCGGATATTTCAGCGGTTTGTCGTCACCCTCCGGAACGGACAGAATCATCACCTTCAGATCTGCCCCGACATCAAACTCTGCGGGGCAGACGAGGTTTCCGACGTTTTCGAGAACGACGAGATCCAGATCGTCGCAGCCGAGGTGCTCCAGTCCTTCCAATGTCATTTTCGCGTCCATGTGACAGGCACCGCCCGTGTGCAGCTGTACAGCCTTCAGTCCGGCTTTCTGCATGGCCTGCGCATCGACAGCGGAGTCGACATCGGCCTCAATCACGCCGATCCGGAAGCGGTCCGAAAGCAGCTTTGCCGTCTTCAGAAGAAGTGAGCTTTTTCCCGCGCCGGGTGATCCCATAAGGTTGATGAGATACGTATGGCTCTTCCGGAGCGCGTGCCGGACTTTTTCGGCGTAGATTCCGTTTTCTTCCTCGATCGCCGCCCGGGTTTCATAGATTTCGATCATGATAAACAGTCAGCCCTTTCTGATCCGCGGTCATTTGCGCGGAAGTTTTTCTCCGGATATTTTAACGCAGCACCGTTCTTTTTGCAAAATTTTTCCGGGGATACGGGCAGTCCCGTCACAGCCGGGGAACAGAGCCCGGATGAAGCGGAAGAAACAGGAAATCCGAAGCAGCTTCCGCGGCTTATCTTCCGGAGGCGGTCTCTTCTGCCATGGCGATCAGGGTGTCCCGGCTCGTGCCGGTGTGATCCGTCTGAAAGTCGTAGACATAGCCGTTTTTCTCAAATTCGGCGCTGTCCGTCACTTTTGTTTCGACCTTGTCCGATCCGTACGAGACGGAAAAGTGCGGGTCTGTTTCGCTGCGCACCTTTTCTTCCTTTGTCAGGGTATAGCCGTCCGGGACGAAAAGACAGGTGTCAGAGCGATAACGGATTTTTGTGCCGTCTGCTGTCACAACCACATCATCCTCCGCGGAGGCCGTTTCTTCGTCCGATGTTTCGGACAGAGAAGCCGGCGTCGCGTAAATCGTCACCTCGTCACCATCGCTGCCGTAATCCGCGGAGATTCCTTTTCCCGCCTTCACGCGTGATCCGTCCTCTGTCTCGTATTCATTTGAGGTCAGGACTGCTCCCTGGAAGGCGTATCCGTTTTCATAGGTCTCAGGGAGTTCAAGGGAAATGCCTGCGCGAGCGGCGCCCTCCTCCATCGCTTCATAGCTTTTGTAATCATATCCTTCATGGCTGCTCATAAAGAGGGAGGAGATCTTTCCGGCTGCGAAGACCGTACTGCCGCAGATCAGCGTGAGTGCCGCGGCAGTGGCCGCTATCCTTGCGGGACTCCAACGGCGTCCCGTCCGCTGCCTTTTTGCGGGAGACGGCACCAGGCCTGCGGACATAGCAATAATCTGAGAGTCTATTTTCTTTTTGCACACCGTCCGCGGCGCCATCCCCTCCGTCGCACCTTTCATCATGCTTCTGATTTTTTTATCCAGTTCGTACATGTTATTTCCTCCTTGCGAATATCCTGAGGCCGGAGCGCCGCTTTGCAGTAATCCGAGGAAGCCAGCTGCTTTCTGACCCGGTGAAGCCTTGATTTTACGGTTCCCTCCAGAGTCCCGGTTATCCGGGCGATCTCCCGGGTCGTCAGCCCGTCGCAGTAGTAGAGGGCGGCGGTTTCCCGGAGTGTGGGAGAGAGAGTATCCATGATTGTTTCAAACAGCACCCGGCTGATGACGGCGTCTTCTTCTGTCTGTCGGTTTTCCGTATTTTGCTCGGCTATTTCGCAGATATTCTCATCCGGCTTTTCGCGGCGGCTCATTTTCCCTCTGCGAATGGCAAGACGATGCATAATTTTGTACAGCCAGTATTTCACCGCGGAAGGATTTTTCAGCGTCCCGATGTGCAGCCAGCAGGAAACAAATGTTTCCTGCAGCACATCCTCCGCGTCTTCCCTGCTTCCCAGGTAAAGGTAAGCCATCCGGAAAAGCTGCCGGTTGTATTTTTCATAGAGCTGATTAAATGCTTCTCTGTCTCCGTTCCGGATCCGGCTGACCAGTTCACTGTCATTCATTCCAAACCTCTTTCTGTCTTCTGCCTCTGAAATATCATTTGCATGCAGAAATAGTTTCCATAAACCGCTGTTTCAGATGCGCATCTATTGATAAGAGAACGTGGAAAGGGAAAATCGTTCACGGAATCGGGAGTAACCCCGGGAAACATCTTTCAGATAGCGATAAGCAGTCCAGTTGGAAAGATTGAAGCAGCGGATCCTCGTCCAGGCGGATTCATTCTGAAGAGACGCCCAGGTTCCGTTTCCGTGATGGAAGATATAACTGTCGAGCACTTCCGGATTGTCTTTCAGAGCGGGGACGGCGTCTTCTGACAGAGAGGTCAGATAAGAATAGTCCGTATCGGCTCCGGAGTGCTCGAGATTGAACCGGGCAATCTGCAGGTCCGGATGCAGAAAGGCAAACCCGAGCCAGAGTATCGCTGCGGCAATGAACATGCTGCGCAGCACCGGAAAAGAGGGCCGCAGGATCCGGATAACCAGCAGCGTCAGGCACACGGCCAGAACGAGCATAAACCACAGCACGAATATCCGCAGGAAGGTGAACTGGTAGGCTTCTACGTAAAGCTTCATGCGAAGCGCACCGGAGGCAATCATGATGTAGGTGCAGGCACAGGTCACAGCCTGAAGTATGTCGAGCAGAAGGGAGCGTTCAAAGAAGCTGTGGCATATGGCAATCAGGATCAGATTGATGACGGCGACGGCGCAGAGCTGATAGAAACCGCTGTGGACGTATTCCGCGTAGGAAATGCCATCCGGGAGATCTTTCCTGCCCAGAACATAGATCAGCTGGATCAGGGAAAAGATCAGATAGATGAGATCGACGGGAAGCATAAAGACGACGGCGGTGACGGAGCTGGCGCTTTTTTGCCGCACCTCCTCCGCCTCACCGACGGAGGATATTTTTTTCCAGACGCAGTAGGCACACCAGAAACCGAAGAGAAACTGGAAGATTCTCTCCAGAACGGAGGATGCGCCATTGAAGAAATCGAATTCGATGAAAAGATTATTCGCCATTTCCAGGAAAATTTCATCTGCTGAGAGCAGGAGAGCTGAAACGATGGCGAAGAGCGGGATACCGATCAGAAGTCCGGTCAGGACCGCTTTCCGCGTCTTTTCACGCGCGATCATTGTCTGCGTCGCTGCTTTGCCGGAAGCTGCCGCTTTCTTTGCGGAGCGCTCTTTCAAAACGGCGGAAAGATCGGAGACCGGTTCGGGAAGGGCGATCATCGGCAGGAACAGGGTATGCAGGGTATCTATGATAATCCGAAAAAGATTTTCCCCGGAGTTCCGCCGGCGGGAATGCAGCAGCAGGAGAGCTCCCGCAACCGGAATGAGCAGCTTGTCGATAACCTGAACCGGACTGCAGTCTGTCGTGCAGATGGAGACGGTCAGGAGTATCAGAAATACTTCCAGAAAAACGGAGAAGAAATCGCTGCGGACATCTTCTTTTTTCTGGATTTTCCGGTTCAGAATCAGCGCGGCCGCCATAAGAGCGACCAGGGCGATGCCGGTCCGGTTGTGATACACGCAGATGGTGAAGATCAATCCGATCAGGGCGGCCGAAGGAGCGTAGAGGCGGAACGCCCGCGCTCTTTCTTCTTGCTTTTTCAGATAATCGGAACCGGACGGACGCTGCGGTCCGGAGTCCGAAAATGGGGTGACTTTAACAGACCCGGCGTTCGCCGGGGAATTTTCAATGTTATTCATGATGGTCCTCCAGGATTGATAAACAGGTTGAATTGGCATCAGATCAGATGATGCAAAGTCCGCCAATAACCAGTCAGTCTGGTTCTTCCGGAATGTAGCTGATCAGATCGCCGGGCTGACAGCCCAGGGCGCGACAGAGCTTTTCCAGTGTGTCCAGCCGAATGGCTTTTGCCTTGTTGTTTTTCAGAATGGAGAGATTGGCGGGGGTGATTCCGATTTCTCCGGCGAGTTCCATCAGGCCCTTCTTCCGGCGGGCCATCATGACATCGAGTGTGATTTCGATCATTCCGGTCCTCCTTCAGATGGTCAGATCATCGTCTTCTTTATACTGTACGGCCTGTGCGAAGAGCTGCTCCAGCACGAAACAGAAGCTGCCGGCAATCAGGAAGACAGCGCCGATGATCAGGATGGTCAGTGTGAAGAAAATCAGGCACCGCACAATTACCAGAACGGCTATGACCATGGCATAGATACCCATTCGGTGGAGACGCGTCACATTGCTTTTTACGAAGCTGGCGCCGCTTGTGACGGTCTTCATGATTTTGCGGAGCTCTGCGAGAATCAGAATGGACAGTATGCCGACGATCATGGTCGGAATCAGAATCGAGAGATAGTGCGGCGAGGAAAAAGAGTATGCACCGGACGGATATGCGCTCTGCGCGGCTCCGTTTCTGGCATCCTTCATCGCAAGAAAGTACGGCATCGCCCACGGGAAAGAGATCTCCAGCGCCACCGCAAGTACGATGAGTACATTGATCATTCCGCTGACAAACCGGTTCCAGCCGTTTTTCATCTGAATCTGTTTCCTCCTCCTGAGATGTCTGTTCTGTCCGTTCAAGCATACTATATCCAAAGGATTAACGATTGTCAATAATAATTTATCGAAAAACGATAAATTATTATCGAATAACGGGAGAAAAGAGTTCCTGCGAATATTCTTTTGCTGACAAGACCGGACTTGTTTTCTTTACCTCGAGATGGTAATTTGGAATAGAATATTTTTTGCAGTCAATCAGCCGGGAAAGGCTTCAATTGTATTTTTCTTCAGAAGGGAGAGCTCGGAACATGACCGTTCGGAAAATCGGGATTGCCGGCGCGGGAACGATGGGATATTCCATGGCGGATATTTTTGCCGCCAATGACTATGAAGTTGTCCTGTGGAATCACAGGGAGCCGAAGCTGGAGAGAGCCCGGCAGATGATCAGTGAATCGTCGCGCGACCGGATCCTCTATACGACTTCGATGGAGAAGCTTTCCTCCTGCGATCTCATTGTGGAAAATGTCGCGGAGAATCTGAAAATCAAGACGGATTTCTACGACCGGCTGTCGGAAATCGTGAGCGATGAGACGGTCATTGCGACGAATACCTCCGGTCTCTCAATCAATACGCTCTCGGAGCACGTGAAGCACAGGGAGCGCTTTCTGGGGATGCACTGGTTCAATCCGCCGACGCTGATTCTTCTGATTGAAATCATTAAGAACGACGAGACGAGTGACGAGGCGGCGCAGTGCGTCCGCGATGTGGCGCTTCACATCGGGAAAAAGCCGGTGATTGTCAACCGGGATGTTTACGGTTTCGCGGCGAACCGCCTGCAGATGGCCGTCATCCGGGAAGCGCTGTCTCTGGTCCGGGATGGCGTCGTATCCCGGGAGGGAATCGACGACGTCATGAAGTACGGGCTGGGATTCCGGTGGGCGTGCATCGGGCCCCTGGAGACCATGGATTTTGGCGGGCTGGATATCTTTTACCACATATCCGAGTATCTCTGTCCGGATCTGGAGGACAGCCACGATGTTCCGGAGCTTTTGAGAGAGCATTTCAATAAAGGAGAGTTCGGAGTTAAGAGCGGCCGGGGATTCTACGATTATTCCGGCGGAAAAGACGCCGCCGCGACGAGAGAGCGGGACGAAAAGCTGAGGAAGGTATATCAGGCGCTTTACGGGCCGGATGAGACGCGGGAAAAATCCGGAGAGTAATAAAAGAGAAGGGAAGCTGTGGAGTCCAGAAGTTTGTGTTTCGTCATGCGAAAAAACGGCGGAGAGCGCTTCGTCCGGGAGGTTCTGAAAGAGGAATTCGGCCTTACAAAGCGTCAGATCAGCCGTCTGAAATTCCGCCCCGGCGGAATTTTGCTGAACGGGAAGCCGTGCCGGACAAATTTTATCGTGAGACCCGGGGATTCCGTAACGATTTGTCTGGATGACCCGCGGACAGAAAATGCGGAAAAGGCGGAGACGGATCCGCGTGATTCCGGAATAGAAATGACGCGGGAAAGATTGAAGGCGGATCCTTTGTGTGTGCTGTATGAGGACGAAGATATTCTGATCGTCGATAAACCGGCGGGAATCGTCGTGCATCAGGGGCGCGGCCACTACGGGGACACACTCTCTGACCGGGTCCGGGAGTATCTCTTGAGGGAGCCGGGATGCAAAATTCACTCGGTCGGCAGGCTGGATAAGGATACGTCGGGCGTGATGGTGTTCGCGAAAAACGCCTTCGGCGCGCAGAGGCTGGAGGAGGAGAGAATCCGGGGAGAGCTCCGGAAGACCTATCTCGCGGCTGCCGCCGGCTGCGTCGGAGAAGAGGGGAAATCTTTTTCCCTTGATCTTCCGATCGCGAAGGACGAGACAGAGAAAAACCGGATGAAGACGTCCGAAGACGGGCTGGCAGCAGAGACGGAAGTCTCGGTTCTTTGCGCCGGACCTCTGTATTCGGTCCTTTTGGTCCGCATCGAAACCGGAAGAACCCATCAGATCCGGGTTCATCTCGCCTCAGCCGGGCATCCGCTTCTCGGGGATCCGATATACGGGACCGGTGGGTGTCAGATCGGGGAAATCCGGCTGGAGCGGGCCGCGCTTCATTGTCTGAGCGTCAGGCTGATTCAGCCGTTTACCGGGAGATTGATAGCGGTCGCCGCTCCTGTTCCGGAAGATATGACCGCGTGTTTTCCGGAAGCGGTTCGAAAGAGACTGGAGCGCGATTTCCGGCCGGCCGGGTGATCACGTCGGCTATTTTTTCGCGGTGAAGAAGAAGCGCCGGAAATGCAGCAGAACGCGGCCGTCGCTGTGGACCGGGTAGAGATCTTTCGTGCGGCGAAGCAGCTCTTCTTCAAAACGGGTGGACTGCTCTTCGGAAAGATGCGATTCGTATCGGCGGAGGCGTGTGCCTCTGATCCAGTCGATCAGTGATTCGTGCGAAGGAAGCGCATGACAGTAGAGACACTGCCAGATCTGGAAATCGGAAGAGCATCCGGCGAGAATATCGTAATACTCGTCCGGCATAAGGGTGTCTTTGTTATCAACCGAGCCGGGAGGGATTCCCCAACGCGGGTCATCGCTCATCTCTTCGGCGGAGCGGTACAGAGGCTCATCGCGGTTCATCGGAAACTGGACGGCGAGCATGCCTCCGGGGTTCAGCTTTTTCATCAGCTCCGGTATCAGAGAGCGGTGGTCCGGAATCCAGTGGAGACAGGCGTTGGAAAAAATCAGGTCGTATCGGCCCTCCAGGGCACGGACGTCGCAGAGGCGGAAATTCAGATCCGGGTGATTTTGGCGCGCCTGCCGGATCATATTTTCGGAGCTGTCAATGCCGGTGATCTTTGTTTCGGGGAAAACGGAGCGCAGGACCGCTGTGCTGTTCCCAGGGCCGCAGCCGAGATCAGCCGCCGTTTCCGGGCGAAGATCGCGGATGCGGTTCGCGAGATCAATGGATGGCTGTGTGCGTTCTTTTTTAAACCGAAGATACAGATCCGGGTTCCAGTCCCTTGTCATGAAAGAATCTCCTTTCTGAAACACAATACCTCATAATATTAAACCCGGCAATAAAAATAAGACCGGAATTTCAAGAATTCTATTTTTGCAGAACAGTCATTGACAGTACTTCCGGCGTTTCGCATAATGAAATTTAAAATCAGGATGCAAAATAAAACCAAATAATAAAACGACCGGTTTTCATACCGGGGTCCGAAACGGACAGAAAGGAAGAATAAGATGAGTTATTCGGAGAAAACAGACGCGATTTTTAAGAGATTTGAGCAGATCGGAATTATTCCGGTGGTTGTCCTGCATGACCCGAAAGACGCAAAACCTCTCGGAAAGGTTCTGATTGAGGGCGGGCTTCCGGTTGCGGAGGTAACCTTCCGGACGGACGCCGCGGAGGAGTCGATCCGGATTCTGACAAAGGAATTTCCGGATATGCTGGTCGGAGCGGGAACGGTTCTCACGATTGAAAATGTTGACCGCGCGGTCGCGGCAGGTGCGAAATTCATCGTCAGCCCCGGATTTGATCCGAAACTCGTTTCCTACTGCATCGAAAAAGGCATTCCTGTAAGCCCTGGTGTTCAGACTCCTTCTGAGATGATCGGAGCGATGAACCTGGGGCTCAGGAATCTGAAGTTCTTCCCGGCGGAGGCTTCCGGCGGACTTCCGATGATCAAGGCCATCACGGCGGCGCTCACCGAAATCCGGCTTATGCCGACCGGCGGTATCAATGAGAAGAACGTTGCGGAATACCTCGCGTCGGACAAGATTATCTGTACCGGAGGCTCCTGGATGGTAAAGAGCGATCTGATTGACGCCGGAAAATTTGACGAGATTCTGGAAAGGACGAAACGCGCCGCTGCGATCGTCAAAGAGGTCAGAGGATAAGAAACATCGACGGACCTCTGTCCGGTACATCCGGTCAGGCGCGGTGCCCTCCGATTTCGTTTCCGCGTTCCCGTGTGGTAGCGCCCTCTATCAGATCGCTCCCGCGGAAGACCGCATTGTTTCCGTATCGGTCACGGATCGCCTGGAGCGCGCGCTGGAGACGCTGTTCCCGGGCGCGGGCGTTTTCCCGATCCGGTACCGCGCTTCCCGGGGAAAAATCCGTAAACAGGCTGAGCTGACGGAATGTGTTTTTTCGCAATCCTTCTTCTTCCGGGAGCACGCTCTCCGCGCTGACATAGATGCGCCGCACGAGCAGATCCGGATCGTCGATGTGGTCAAACAGGACGGTCAGCGCGTCTGTAATCTCGCGGGGCGAGGAGGTGTAGCGGCAGAGCCGCACGGATCCGTGAACCGGCTCCGGGACAAGACGTCCGTAATGATCCAGAGTGACACCCCCGCGGCAGCGCGCCGCGCGCCGGCTTCCCGGGTCCAGATTTGCCCGGTCGTATCCGATCAGCAGAGAGACCTGGTCCGTCACCTGATGCCGCCGGAACAGCTCCATCGCCAGCCAGTCCGCCATCTCCCGGGTGACGAGGCGGGCCTGATCCGCGGGATAGGGGCGGTGCAGAACCTGCCCCTGACCGACGCTGGTTTTCTTCGGGCGATAGGCCTTGATATCGGAGATCTGAACCGGCTCCCATCCCCACGCGTGGTCGATCAGGAGCTCCGCGTTGATTCCGAAGAGGCGGTAGAGCAGGTCTTCGTTATAAAATTCGTCCGGTCTCCCGAGCGAGCAGCGGGCGATGTCACCCATGGTCGTCAGGCCGTTTTTTTTCAGCCTCCGGGCGGTGCCGCGGCCGATTCGCCAGAAATCGGTCAGGGGTCTGTGCTCCCACAGTTCTCTGCGGTAGGTCATCTCGTCCAGCTCTGCAATGCGCACGCCGTTTTCGTCCGCGGGACTGCGTTTTGCCAGGATATCCATCGCGACCTTGGCGAGGTAAAGATTCGTACCGATCCCGGCAGTAGCGGTGATTCCGGTTTCTCGCACGACATCCCGGATCATTCCGGTTGCCAGGGCCCGCGCTGTCGTCCGGTATGTGCGCAGGTAGGCGGTCGCGTCTATCAGGACCTCGTCAACGGAATAGACGTGGATATCCTCGGGGGCAATATATTTCAGGTAAATCTGATAAATCCGCGCGGACATTTTCATGTAATCTGCCATATGCGGCGTCGCGATGATGTAGTCCAGCTCATATTCCGGGTGAGATTCCAGCTCGTCCGCGAAGCGGGATTTCCCGGTGAATGTTTTCGGATGTCCCGGAAGCTTCCGGAGGCGGGCCAGACGGCCGGCATTGATGAGGCGCACTTTTTCTGTGACCTCAAACAGCCGCGGCCTGGAGGGAACACCGAACGCTTTCAGAGACGGCGTGACCGCGAGGCAGATGGTCTTTTCCGTGCGTGCGATATCGGCGACAACCAGATTCGTGTTCAGCGGGTCCAGACCGCGTTTCACGCATTCGACCGACGCGTAAAAGGATTTCAGGTCAATCGCGATGCATGCGCGGTGTGCGCCGTCGCGCAGGCATCCGGGATCCGTTTTCGTCACGGCAGACCTTCTTCTGCCTCAAACAGAGGACTTTCCAGTCTCGTAATCTCCTGCAGAGGGATGTCTGTTCCGTCATCCATCCGAAGAATTTTCCGGACAGGGTCAGCGGATTTCAGCTTCCCGGTCAGCGTGCGGTAAGAACCGCCCGGTTTTTCGGAATCCGGTATAAACCAGGTGACAGTTGCCTCGGGGTGTTCTGCCCGCGCGAGGATCTGCCATTTCCGGTCGAGGATTTCTTTTTCTTCCCCGGTCAGGTCCCGCCGCGCCTCTGTCTGGCGCTGCGCTTCCGTTATCTCGTCCTCATAGCCGTTCAGTGCCGCGAACGGCATGAACTGGGCCGCCCGCTCCGCGTTTTCCATCGGCGGGTGGCGGTCGGAAACATGGTGCGGCAGCGCGATGATGTCGCCATACTGAGATTCCTGCCCGGATGTTACGTCCGCGTTTTCGTTTCCGGATTTTCTGTGATTCTGCGCACCGTTTTCGCGATACATCCTGTCCTCCTTTCGGTCTGCTCCGTACCCCTGCGCGATCCGCAAAATCATTCCGTAAATTTATTAGAACATATGTTCTATAAAATGTCAAGCCCCCGGAAGCAGGAGCGGGAGATGGAAATTCTCTTTTCCGGAAGAAAACTGGAGGAAAAACATATTTTGCTTCACAGGGAATTGCCCTGGGAGGGCATAATGCGATATACTGGATTTGCATTCAGCCGGACGGAGGACTGAGAGGGGAAACGGATACAGATGTATCTCCCGCTGCGCGCGGGCGTCCTCCGCCGGCTGATCTGTATTTCGGAGAAATCCGGGGAAGACTGCGAAAGAAAAATCCTGAGAACGCGAAAAAAGTTTTCGGGAAACAACAGACGAAGGTGAGAGAATGACGGGGAAACAGAGATCAGAAAGCGGGCTGCGCCGTGAACTGATCCGGACCATTGCCGGCATGGGATATCCGGAGAGCTTCGGGGAGGCGATCGCGGACAGCCTGGGCACGGAGAATACTATACGCCGCATGATCGGCTATCTGCACAACGCGTCTCCGCGCAGCGCGGAGGAGATCGCCGACGAAATGCTCGCGATCTGCAGCGACCGTGAGCAGTGGATTCAGAAAAAGGAAAATGAGTGGGCGGTCCGGAAGTACAATGAGTATCTGAACAGCGAAGAGCGAAAGAGAGAAAACGGTTAAAGAAACGAAAAAACACAGCACATACTGCACTGCAGAATGTGCTGTGTTTTTGTTTCGAATGAAATCATCAGGCCGATTCGCGGAGCGATTTTTCAACCGGCTCGAGCATACCGCACCGGTCCAGAAGATCCAGATACAGCATCAGCTCTTCTTTTGAACTTACCTGAAGCTTGCGGTACACATTTTTATTGTGCTTGCGGACCGTATTGATCGTGATTCCGGCGATTTCCGGGATCTCAGAGATCTCATATCCGTCCAGATAGTTGAGGACGATGCCTTTCTTCGCAGGCGTCAGATCCTGAATGTGGCGGGTGAAGTCTTCCAGAAGGAGAGCGAGCTCTTCGGGAAGCTCGGGCTGAGCGGGCACATCGTTCTCGCTGTTTTCCGCTGCCGTCTCTGCGAGAAGATCGGACGCAGAAATGATTTCCGGATCGTCGTTGTCACCCTCGTACGGGATATCAATGATCTCCTGAAGTTTTATGAACGAAGGAGCGTCCTCGGGAACACGCACCTTTGTGATCCGGACAGAAAACTTCCAGCTGAAGTCCGGCATTTTCCAGACATCACGGAAACGGTCGGCGAGTGTCTCCACCAGGGAGTCGGTATTCCAGTGGCTGTCCGAGTAAACCGGCAGTGCGAATGTTCCGGAATCGCAGTAATAAACGCTCAACCGGTGTTTCAGAGATTTCAGATAATTGGCCACCTGAGACATCAGCGACTGGAACATTGCCGAATCGAGCTCCAGGCTTTTCAGGTAATCGGAGCGGCTGATGGAAATCACGACCACGTCAAAGTGTGAGTGATTGGCGAAATCAGCCTCCAGATGACGCTGGAACGTCATGCGGTTATAGGTGTGCGTGACGAAGTTGAATACCCAGTTCTGGTTATCGATCGCCAGCAGTACCAGAAAGATACCTATCGAGACAAAGAACTCGTTGATCAGCTGATCCGGCATGAAAACCTGCTGGACGAATATCGATCCGAGGCTCAGAAGGATCAGGAGAAGTATGGAGCTTTCCTGTTCGCGGCTCAGCTTTTTCCGGTGAACGAATCCGAGCACAACCGTAAAAATACAGTACCCGTAACCGGCGAGATAAATCGTCCACCAGATCAGCGGACCGCGGACATAACGTCCGTCCGTGTAGTGGAAAACAAGACGGCGGAGCTGCGGAACCGAGAGCGGGATGATCATCAGAACCAGCACCGGCAGATAATAGAGCCAGATCATGACGGGCTTCAGATCGTGCCGGAGACCGAGGAAATTGCAGAAATACCATCCGATCAGGCAGGCGGTCAGACTGTGAGAAAAAAGATACAGACAATCCACGACGGTCCGAAGGGTCATATTGGCCGTATACGGAAGGTTATTCATATAGGCCGAGAAAATATTTAATATAACAGAAAGTGCTTCGAGAATCAGAACCCCCATAAAGAGACGGCTCGTTTTTCTCCGCATGTCTTTTCTGGAGAACAGAAACCAGAAAGAGACAACAATTATTACAAAAGCACAGAAATTATACGAATAATTGTATATCATGTTAATGACAACTCCCCACCTGAAAAGTAAAAGTGTCCCTTATATTTATAGCATTTTATTGCGTGATTTTCAACTTTTTTAGTCCACTAATTGAAAAGGAAATCGGGACTCTGCGGTTTTAATGTGAGAATCAAGAAATTATGCTATTATTATAGCAGGTTTGCGGGATTATTGGCGGGCAGAGGGACTTTCTTCGAAATATTTACGAAACAGATGTCAGATGAGAGACAGGAAATAAACGGAGGTGCGATCGCCATGGAAGCAGTTTTAACGGCAGTTCATACAGTATGGGGATGGCTGGTCCGCTTTTTCGGATCAGCGGTAATGATTTTTTCAGTTGCGACAGTTTTTCTTGTTTTCGGGGAAAGCCTGACTTACCGGGCCGGGAGAGCGCGGACGGTGAAGGAAGAAAAAATGAGGAAAAAAAGAGAGGCCCGGGGCGGAACTTCCGGAGACGGAGTCCCAGAGCGGGAGAAGAAAGAAGGTGACGGACGATGAGAATCGCATTGATCACGGGCGCATCCAGCGGGATGGGAGCCGAGTTCGCGAAGCAGATCGACCGGACGGAGAAGGATATCGATGAGATATGGCTGCTGGCGAGAAGGAAACAGCGCCTGGAAGAAATCGCCTCGGGGCTGAGGCACCGCGCGAGAGCGGTGCCCATGGACATGACGGACGACGCGGGTTTCGAGAAACTGGAGAAAACATTCCGCCAGGAAAAGATCCAGGTGGGAATTCTGGTGAACTGCGCGGGATACGGCAAGCTGGGGAATTATCAGGCAGTCAGCCGGTTTGATTCGCTGAACATGATTGACCTGAACTGCAGGGCGGCGGTCAGCATTACGCTTTCCTGCCTTCCTTATATGAAAGCGGGGGACCGGATTATTCAGATCTGTTCGACCGCAGCGTTTCAGCCGCTGCAGCAGGTAAACATATACAGCGCTTCGAAAGCGTTCCTGTACAATTATACGCGAGCGCTCCGCATGGAGCTGCTGCCGCGCAGAATCGCCGTGCTGGCTGTGTGCCCGTACTGGATTCGGGATACGGAATTCATCGGGATCGCGGAGAAAACCGGGAAGGAGACGGGGCAGGAGAAAAACCGCCCGCTACGTCACTATCTGCTGGCGAATACGACGGCTGCCCAGGTGGCGAAGCGGGCGCTTCGGTGCAGCCGGCGGGGCTATGCGGTATGCACGCCGGGCGTTATCTGCACGCTCGACCGCATCTTCGGGAAATTGCTCCCGCGGGAGGCTATGATGTACATCTGGGAAGGACTCAGGAGGATCTGATCCGGTCCGCCGGTTCAGAGGATGCCGGAGAGACAGATTTCCAGCCCGATATTCCGTCTGTCGCATTGCCCGGCAGGTGTGAGAGCCGGTATAATGACAGCGGCAGAACAGGAAATCATAAAGTCAGGAAGAGAAGGATATGGCGGAAAAAATAAAAAAACGCAGTGAAATTCCGGAAAAATATACATGGAATCTGAAGGATCTGTATGAGACGGACGAAGCCTGGGAGGAGGATGCGAGAAAGGCGGCGGAGGTGCCGGCGGAGCTGGCGGCCTTTGAGGGGCACTTGGGTGAGAGCGGCGAGATGCTGCTTTCCTGGTTCCGAAAGGACGAAGAGGTCTCGCTTCTCCTGGAACGTCTCGTCGGATATGCGTCGGCTCTGGCGGACGAGGACGTTGGGAATGGAGAAAATCAGGCCCGTTATGGAAGATCGATGAATCTTTACGTGCAGATGATCAGCGCGGAATCATTCGCGGAACCGGAGATCATGGAAATTCCGGATTCGACGCTGGAGCGGTTTTTCAGGGAGACGGAAGGTCTGGAGCTGTACCGCCTGGCGATAAACCGGATCCGGAAGAGAAGGCCGCACACGCTCCCGGCGCCGGAAGAGCGACTGCTCGCCGCCTCCAATGAGATGGCACAGGCCCCGTCCGTGATCGGAAATGTATTCCGGAACGCAGATATAAAATTTCCTCCGGCTGTCGATTCGGAGGGAAAAGAACACGCCCTCACGCAGGGAACCTATATCATGCTGATGACCAGTCCGGACCGGACGCTGCGGAAAAATACCTTTCAAACTTTCTATCAGGTCTGGAAGAACCACAGCGCGCTGTCCGCCTCCATTCTGGACGCGCAGGTCAAGCAGCAGACCTATTATGCAAAAGCGAGAAAGTACAAGAGCAATCTGGAGGCGGCGCTCACACCGAATGAAATTCCGGTCGGGGTGTATGAAAACCTGATCGGTACGGTCCACCGTCATATGGATTCGATGTACCGCTACATGGATCTCAAACGGGATATGCTGGGGGTCGATGAGCTGCACATGTACGATCTGTACAATTCCGTGGTCCCGGAGGCGGATGAGAAAATCACGTTTGAGCAGGCGAAAAAAGCTGTTCTGGAGGCGGTCGCTCCGCTGGGAGAGGATTACGCGAAAATTGTAAAAGAAGAATTCAGCGGCCGCTGGATTGACGTCTATGAAAACGAAGGAAAGCGGGGCGGGGCCTACTCATCCGGAAGCGCGCGCCCCCACCCGTACATTCTGCTCAATCACAAGGATAATCTGAACAGTCAGTTTACGCTGGTTCATGAGACCGGCCACACCGTGCACAGCTATCTTTCTGCGAAGCATCAGCCGGTGATTTATTCGGACTATGTGATTTTCGTCGCGGAAGTGGCCAGCACCTGCAATGAGGTGCTGATGATGCAGAATCTGCTTGAAAAAACCGTCGATCCGAAGAAGCGGGCGTATCTGCTGAATTATTTTCTCGAGCAGTTCCGGACGACACTGTACCGTCAGACGATGTTCGCCGAGTTTGAACTTCAGATCAATGAGGCGGGGTGGCGCGGCGAAACGCTGACCGCCGCCGGAATGGATGAAATGTACTACAATCTGAACCGGCTCTATTACGGAACCGGAATGACGGTTGACGAAGAAATCGCGGAAGAATGGGCAAGGATTCCGCATTTCTTCTATAATTTCTACGTATATCAGTATGCGACCGGGTTTGCCGCGGCGATCGCGCTCGCGAACCGCATTCTGAGAGAGGGGGAACCGGCGGTCCGGGATTATCTGCGGTTTTTATCCGGCGGACGCAGCGCGGATCCGATCAGTCTGTTGAAGATTGCGGGCGTGGACATGAGCAGTCCGAAGCCGATTGACGAGGCGCTGGCGTACTTTGATGAGCTGATTTCGGAAATGGAAGGCCTGAAACGAAAGTCTGGCTGATCCGGGAATGCCGGCCCGGCCCCGGATCGCAGAAAAAGCGAAAGACCACCGGATGCGCCGGTGGTCTTTCTTATGGGTGAGGTTGGAAAAGATAATATCAGGTTTCGGTTCCGGAATCGCCGGATTCCGGTTTTTCTGCGGAAATATCTTCAGAGGAAGCTTCCCGGGAGTTTTTTTCCTCCTGTGGTTTTGCTTCGCTCAGAGAGGCGCCGCAGTTGACGCAGAAGTTTGCGGAAAGATTATTTTCAACCCCGCAGACAGGGCAGGTTATTGATTCCGGGGCTTCTGCCGCGGATGGTTCCTCTTTTTCCTTCAGCGGAGCGCCGCAGTTAAAACAGAATTTTGCTTTTCTGGAATTTTTAGCGCCGCAATTCGGACAGATCACTTCCGCGTTCAGACGTGTGATCTCTTTCTGAAGTTTCGCCGTTTCCTCCTGAAGGCTGCGGATCTCGCTGAAGAGCTGATCGTATTCGGTTCCTTCCTGATTTCCGTAGCGGTCAAAGCACTGAGAGCCGACCTGATAGATCAGATTCTGAATCTGCTTTTCTTTTTCGCGGATCTGATTGTTCAGTTTAAAAATATCTCCGGATCGTTTGAGGGAATCTCCCGCAGTTGAAATTCCGTCCTTTAACTTGTCAAAAAATTCCATACGAAACCTCCTCAAGGGTAAAGCTTTTGTCAGTCCTGCCCGGAAATGAAATCGGACCGGCAGTCACTGATGAACCAATCATCAGAATCATACCGCTGGAAGAGCCGCAGTTCAATAATTCTCGGTTTATTTAATAAAATTAATAGTTTTTTCAGAGGGGAAGAATTTGCATGAAAAGAAAAAACAGGAAAAAAATGAGTTTGCCGTTTCGGCGGTTTGCCGTACTTTCTCTGGCGGCACTGACAGCGGCATCGCTCTGCGGGTGCGGAGACAGGATGAATTATCAGGAGCCGGACGGAGAGGAACAGGAGGCGCAGATGCCGGAAGAGGACTCTGCAGCGAGCACCTCCGGAACATCGCAGGAAACGGGGACGGCATCGCAGGATACCGATGCGGGACAGACGGTGAGCCCCCCGGCGGGGTTTGATCTTTCTGCTGTTCCGGATTACCATGAAACACCGTCCGTTGAGATCCATCAGAATGTCCCGTTTTTTTCGGACAGCGACATGACGGAAAATTTTTTTGAGAGCTACAGTCCGCTGGATTCGCTCGGGCGCTGCGGGCCGGCGATGGCCTGTCTGGGAAAGGAAACGGAACCGACCGGGGAACGCGGCGAGATCGGACCGGTGAAACCGTCCGGCTGGCACACGCAAAAGTACAGCGGAATCGAGGATCATTACCTCTATAACCGCTGTCACCTGATCGCGTATATGCTTTCGGGCGAGAATTCCAATGAAAAAAATCTGATTACCGGAACCCGGTACATGAATAAGGAAGGGATGCTTCCCTATGAAGAGAGAACCGATGATTATATTGATATTACGGGGAATCACGTTCTGTACCGGGTGACGCCCGTTTTTGAGGGGGACAATCTGCTTGCCTCCGGCGTCCTGATGGAAGCATGCTCGGTGGAGGACCGCGGGGCCGGTCTTCAGTTCTGCGTGTACTGCTATAACGTTCAGCCGGGCATCGAAATCAATTATGCGACCGGGGACAGCCAGGGACCGGAATATACGGACTCCGACAGCACGGCTTCGGGCGCTTCCGCCTCCGCACAGGAGGAAACGGTCAGTACCCTTTCCCGGGGCGGAAACGGAGAGACGCAGCAGGATTACGTCGTCAATATAAACACCGGCAAATTTCATTACCCGTCCTGTTCATCCGTCGGCAAAATGAGTGAGCATAACAGGAAGCTTTTTCACGGCTCCCGGGAAGAACTGGTCAGACAGGGGTATTCGCCCTGCAAGATATGCCATCCGTAAAGGAACCGACCTTTCGCCGGATAATAAAATTTAATTCATGGAGCCGTCGCGGCATAAAAAGAGGACCTGCTTTTGCAGGTCCTCTTTTTAACTCACCACCGATCTGGTGCTCCCGGCGCTCCGTTCCGACTGACGGACACGCTCACCGGGCTTACCCTTCCGGATGAGTCAAAAAGATGCGGATGCATGCTGGCTGAGTGATAGCGTGAGGTGCAGCACCGGCAATCTTATTGACATAATAGCACAATTTTCAGCGCTTTACTACAGCGCTTTGATAAAAAATTGTAAAAAGTTTGAAAAAAAATGAAAAATAATTTAGATTTTACGGTTTGAAGCGGGTCATTTTACGAATATTTTTCCAAAGTATGAGGGAAAATTTAATCCAGATACGATAGCATTTTATATAAATCTATTTCGGGAGAGAATAATATGTCTGAAATTATTGCGGATACACCGGACAGCAGCCCAACGGACAGAATCCGGACCGGAATATCCGAAAAAAAGCGTTCCAAAAGGGAGATATCCGGAAAGAACGCGGCGGCCCGGAACAGGAGGTTTGGCCTGCTTTCACGCGGGCTTACCCCGGTGGCGAAATCGTCCTGGGCGGCGCTTGCGGTCGCGGTTATTCTGATCGCGGTTATGCTGGCGGTCCCGATACCCTTTAATAATGAATCTACCTACAATACGACCACTCTTTTCTATATCCGGGGCACCGTCTCGGAGGTGACGGATGAGTCTGAAATGACGGTCAGCGAATTCAGCGGACAGAAAAGCGGAGAGCAGGTTCTTCAGGTGAAGCTCTCGGACGGCCGCACGGTGGAAGTGAACAACACCCTCTCCGATACGCACAATATATATGTAGAAAAGGGAGACCGGGTCATCGTATGCGCGGACGAGCCGGAGAACGCGGAACCGTACTACACGCTTTTTAATTATGACAGGAGCGTTTCCATTGCGTTGATCCTTCTTTTCTTTGGCGTTCTAATGATTCTGATCGGCGGGGTGAAGGGCCTTTTTTCTCTCACTGCCCTTGCCTTTTCCGTGGTGATGCTGTTTCGCTTCACGATTCCGGCGATCTACGGAGGGGTTCCGGCGATCGGCGCGGCGTTGCTTTCCGCGCTGGCGATCACGGCGCTTTCCGTCAGTCTCTTTACAGGATTCACGCGCAAGAGCCTGACCTCCGGGACAGTCACCATTATCGGCGAATTGATCGCGGTCGCTCTTTTTGCCCTGTTTTCCCATGTTCTTCATTTCAGCGGATTCGTGGATGAAAATGTTGACAGCCTTCTGGTCGTCTCCTCCACGACAGGAATGGATCTCAAGCACATGCTGTACGCAGCGGCCATCATCGCCTCTCTCGGAGCGGTCATGGACGTGGCGGTCTCGCTGGTTGCGGCTATCTGGGAAATCTATGAGCAGAACCCCGACCTTTCCGCCCGTGAGCTCTTCGTGTCCGGAATGACGGTCGGTCGGGATATGATGGGAACGATGTCCAATACGCTGATTCTCGCGTTTGCGGGGACGGCGCTTTCGATGATTCTCGTGCTGTATTCCTACGGGGTACAGACCGCGCAGCTGCTGAATTCCGATTATTTTGCGATTGAGCTCTCGCACGGACTCTGCGGAACGATGGCTGTCATCATCACAGTGCCGGTCGCCTCGGCGGCATCGGCAATTATGCTGACCCGGCTTTCCGGGAAAAAGATTTCCGGGTGATGTGACGGTGGCAGGTCAGACGGCCGAGAGGACAATCCGATACAGAAGAAACTTGTCAGGAACCGCAAGGGAAAACGTATAGGAAACGCCGTGCGCGCCAGGAAGGGGAAGCGCCGGTGTCCGTACGGATTCCCGGAAGGGTACGGTTTCGCGGACAGTTTCGATATATTTTTACTTTCAGAAAGGAGAAAAGCAAATGAAAAAGAAGACACACTGGTTGTCCCTCGTGCTCAGTGCCGCGCTTGCGCTTTCACCTGCGATGTCGACGACCGCACTGGCCGCCACGGCCGAACCAGGCGAACAGGAAGTAATCAACGCCTCCACGACATGGAAATACGTTGATGACAACGCTCCGGCCGCCAGCGGATGGACGGAGGCATCGTTCGACGACAGTGCCTGGAAATCCGGAACAGGAAGTTTCGGAGCCAAAAATGGAGAGGCAAAGGATCTCGGGAACGGATGTATTCCGAATACGCTTCTGAACCAGTATTACACCGACACGGCCGGAAATCAGCAGGATATTCCGGTGTTCTATTTCCGCACAAGCATCAATGTTTCCTCCGCGGATGCCATCGACGAGCTGACCGGATCGCTTCTTTACGATGACTGCGCCATTGTCTATATCAACGGCGTCAAGGCGGCGGCCTTTGACGAGACCGGTGCCGATGCGGCCGGATACGAAGGGTCCGGATCGGGCGCTCCGAAAACCGGAACGATTGATATCACCGGCGATGATCTGACTGCACTCAATCTGAAGGACGGCGCGAATACGGTAGCTGTTGAGCTGCACCAGCAGAGACCGTCGAGCTCCGACATCTACTTTGATTTCTCCTCTCTGAAGGCAGTTATCGCCGGTGAGCAGAGCAGAATTTCCATCGCTCCCGGATCGGATCAGAGCAAGCTGAATTTCAGCTGGTACTCCACCAAGAGCGACGCAGGAAAGATTGTCTATGCCAAGACGTCTGAGCTGGTCAACGGAAGTCTTCCGTCCGATGCGAAGACGGCCGGAGACGCGGCTGCGAACACTGCCAGCAAAGAAGGCTATTACTATTTCCATCAGACCATTTCCGATCTGGAGCCGGGAACCGAGTACACCTATCAGCTGGTAAACGGCACTCAGGTTTCCAGTCTTCACACCTTTAAGACGGCGGCCTCCGGCGACTTCAGCTTCCTGCTGGTCGGCGATCCGCAGGTCGGAGCGGGCGATGGAAATACCGCGACGACCGATACGTCGAAATGGAACGAAGCCCTTTCCAAATTCACACAGGCGAACAAGGATGCGGCATTCCTGCTTTCCGCGGGTGACCAGGTCAACGTCAGCAACAATGAGGATCAGTACGACGGATATCTGAACAACGATATCATGCCCACGCTCATCAACCCGACCGTCATCGGAAACCACGACTCCGGTTCCGGAAATTATGACGAGCATTTCTACACCGCGAACGAGAGTGATCAGTACGGGAAAACCGCTGCCGGCTCCGACGGATGGTTTGTCTACAACAACACCCTCTTCCTGCAGCTCAATGACAACAACATGACGACTGCCGAGCACAAGGCGTTCATGCAGGAAGCCATCGCGGCCAATCCGGGCGTGAACTGGAAGATCGTCGTCATGCACCATTCTCTTTACAGTGTAGCGAACCATGCGTTTGACGGCGATATTCTGCAGCGCCGCAGCGAGCTGGTTCCGGTTTTCGACGACCTGGGAATCGATGTGGTTCTGCAGGGTCATGACCACGTATATGTCCGCTCCTATATTATGAAGGGCGACACTCCTCTGACCGACAAGTCTGCTTACGATGATGACCAATACAGCAGCATCACCGATCCGGACGGAATCCTTTATGTTACCGCGAACTCCGGTTCCGGCAGCAAATATTACAACATCAAGAGCGACGAATTCTCTTATGCGGCGGTTAAGAATCAGGAATATGTTCCCACCTATTCCAATGTTTCGGTCAAGGAGAATTCCTTCACCATCACAACCTACAGAACAAATGACAACTCTGTCATTGACACCTTCACGATTAATCACGATCCGGAATCCGACATCGAAAGTCACATTTCCATCGCTCCGGGAAGCGACGAATCGAAACTGAATTTCAGCTGGTACGCGACGAAGAATCTCACCGGGAAGGTTGTCTACGCGAAGACCTCCGAGGTCAAGAACGGAGTCCTTCCGGCGAACGCAAAAACTTCGGAAGATACCGAGGGCGCCGTTGCGAACAACAATGGTTATTACTACTTCCATCAGACGATCTCCGGTCTGGAGCCCGGGACCTCTTATACGTATCAGCTCATGAACGGAACGCACAAGTCCGCTCTGCATACCTTCAAGACGGCGGCTGCCGGTGACTTCAGCTTCCTGCTGGTCGGTGATCCGCAGATCGGTGCGGGCGACGGAAACACGGCTACCACAGACGTTGAGGGATGGGAAGCGACGCTGAAAGACCTCTATGAGAATTACTCCGATTCCGCGTTCCTGCTCTCCGCAGGTGATCAGGTCAATGTCGCCGACGATGAGAATCAGTACGACGGATATCTGGAGAACGATTATCTGCCGAACATGATCAACGCCACGGTCGTAGGAAACCACGACTCGAAATCAGACAGCTATGATCAGCATTTCTATTCGGCGAACGAGAGCAATAAGTACGGTGCGACCGCTGCCGGATCGGACGCCTGGTTCACCTATAACGGAACCCTGATCATGCAGCTCAATGACAACAACATGAGCACCGCCCAGCACAAAGCGTTCCTGAAAGAGGCCATTGCCGCCAACCCGAACGCGAAGTGGAAAGTAGTTACGATGCATCATTCTCTTTACAGCGTGGCAAATCACGCATTTGACTCGGATATTCTGCAGCGCCGCAGCGAGCTGGTTCCGGTATTCGAGGAGCTGGGGATCGATGTCGTCCTGCAGGGTCATGATCACGTGTATGTCCGCTCCTACATCATGAAGGGCGACAATCCGGTCACGGACAAATCCGCTTACGACGACGATAATTACAGCAGCATCACGAACCCGAACGGAATCCTTTATATCACCGCAAACTCCGGTTCCGGCAGCAAGTACTACAAGATCCAAAATGAGAACTTCTCGTATGCCGCGGTCAAGAATCAGGAGAATACGCCGACCTTCTCAAAGATCACCGTTACGGACAATACCTTTACGGTGACGACGTATCGCGTAAAAGACAACAGCAAGATCGACAGCTTCACGATCAAACGCGACACGGAAACCAGTATTCCGATGTACCGCATGTACAATCCGAACAGCGGTGAGCATTTCTATACGGCGAACGTCCAAGAGAAGAATAACCTGACAGCCCTCGGATGGCATTACGAGGGAATCGGCTGGTATGCTCCGAAGAAATCCTCCTCTCCGGTGTATCGTCTGTACAATCCGAACGCGGGCGATCATCACTACACGCTGCAAAAGGCCGAGAGGGATAATCTGATCAAGGCCGGATGGCGCTACGAGGGAATCGGCTGGTACTCCGATGACGAGAAGACGGTTCCGCTGTACCGTCAGTACAATCCGAACGCTGTATCGGGAGCGCACAACTTCACAACCAGTCTCGCTGAGCAGGAGATTCTGATCAAGGCAGGATGGCACGCGGAAGGAATCGGCTGGTACGGTGTTGAATCGTAATCTGTCCGCATTCCGGAACGGATCCGTCCGCTTCGAACGATCAGACTGAAAAAAAAAGAGGGCCGGGCACGCGATTGCGTGTCCGGCTCTCTTTGCGCGGGTCAGAGAAGGCTTCGTTTTCGTCATTGCCCTGACAAAGAGCGCGGTCAGAGATATCTGCGCCGCCGCCGTTTCAGCCTTGCCGGAGAGCGCCGGGAGAGATTTTCGCGGGCGGTTTCCTGCCGCATCATCAGATCGAGACGCTTTTCGGGGTCGGTCTCGGTTTCAAGGGCACGGGCGATCTCGCCCCTGCGGTATTCTGCGAGGTCTTCTTTCACGGTGCTGTAATCCCGCTCGAAAAGAAGTGAGCTTACTTCGCGTGCCAGATCCTCCTCCCGGATCGGTTCGGAGGCGCGCTTCTTTTCCGGGAGGGTCTTCTCCGGACCGCTCATTTCCAGCCGCTCGAGGATCTTTCCGATGACGAACGCCCTGCTCTTGTCCCTGTATTTCGGCATGGCGTGAAGCTGCTGGAGGGAGGCGAGCTCCGGCCGCCACAGAATTTCCAGCTTTCTTTTCCAGTTCATCTTCGGATTTTTCGCGGGATTCCGCAGGACATAGAAATCCCACGCGCCGCCGCTGTTTTCGACCGTGATGACGCCCCAGTAGGACGGAACGTGCTCCCGGATGTGAAGGGCGTGGGTCGATCCGACGACGGCAATATTGTAATCATAGTACCGGTCATAATCTTTTACCTGACTTGCCAGGCGCCGATAGGTGTCTGCGTCGCTCTTGATCTCGATTCCGCAGAGCGCCTCCGGGAGAATCATTACCACATCCGCACGGGACGCGCCGGTTTTCTTTTCTTCCAGGATCCGGATTTTTCCGAAGCGGTCCTCCAGAAAATCGAAGAGCGGTTCCCGGATATCCGAATCGTGGGACAGTTTCTGGTTCATATCTTCATCAGCCTTTCCGATGCGGTTTCCTGTTTCCTTTCATCATAGCACAGATTTTCCGCATCCGCCGCCCGGGGCGAAGACGAAACGCAGATTTATGTATTTTTGAGAAAAGAAGTCATCATTATTTTGATTCTGTGCTATACTAATGTTCAACTAAGAAAAAGACGGGAATATTCTGAAAGAATTCGGAGGAAACAGAATGGTTCAATTGTATGACAGCGGCATTTTTCTCCTCAACGGGAACGAGATTGTTCCGGAAAAAGAGGCGGAGAAAAAGGCCCGGGCCGGCGGGAAAAAGCTGGACAAAAATGAGGCGAAGAAGGGAACGATCGCCTATTCGATTCTGAAAGCGCACAATACCTCTGACGATATGGATCACCTGAGCGAGCGATTCGACGCGATGACCAGCCATGACATCACGTATGTCGGAATCATTCAGACTGCGCGCGCGTCGGGCCTGGAGAAGTTCCCGCTTCCCTATGTGATGACCAACTGCCACAACTCCCTCTGTGCGGTCGGCGGCACGATCAATGAGGACGACCATGTCTTCGGCCTTTCCGCCGCGAAAAAGTACGGAGGCATTTTCGTTCCGCCCCACCTGGCGGTCATCCACCAGTACATGCGCGAGATGTACGCGGGCTGCGGGAAGATGATCCTCGGATCCGACAGTCACACCCGCTACGGGGCGCTGGGCACTCTGGCGGTCGGCGAGGGCGGCGGCGAGCTGGTCAAACAGCTGCTGTGCGATACGTATGACATCGATTACCCCGGCGTGGTAGCGGTATATCTGACGGGAAAGCCGCAGCCGGGCGTGGGTCCTCACGATATCGCGCTCGCGATCGTGCGCGCTGTGTTCAAAAACGGATATGTGAAAAACAAGGTCATGGAATTCGTCGGGCCGGGTGTCGCCTCCATGACGACCGATTTCCGGAACAGTGTCGATGTGATGACGACCGAGACGACCTGTCTCTCCTCGGTCTGGAGAACTGACGATGAGACGAAGAAATATCTGACAATGCACGGACGGCCGGAGGATTACAGAAAGCTGGATCCGGCGGACTGCGCCTATTACGACGGGTGTATTCTGGTGGATCTGTCGACCGTGAAACCGATGATCGCGCTCCCGTTCCACCCGAGCAACGCGTACGAGATCGAGGAGTTTATTCCCAACGCAGCAGATATTCTGCATGAGGTGGACGAGCACGCGAAAGAAATCACAAATAACCCGGATATCCGGTTTAACCTCGCGGAGAAGGTTTCCGGCGGAAAAGTGCATGTCCAGCAGGGCATAATCGCCGGGTGCGCGGGGGGAAACTACGTCAATGTGATGGCGGCCGCGCATATTCTGAAAAACGCCCGGACCGGAAATGATGTTTTCAATCTTTCGGTCTATCCGTCTTCTCAGCCGGTGTTCATGGATCTGCTGAAAAAGGGCGCTGTCTTTGATCTGATGGCGGCCGGAGCGGTGGTTAAGACCGCGTTCTGCGGACCGTGCTTCGGAGCCGGAGATACGCCGGCCAATAATGAGCTCAGCATCCGTCACACGACCCGGAATTTCCCGAACCGGGAGGGCTCGAAGCCGGGGAACGGACAGCTTTCCGCAGTGGCTCTGATGGATGCCCGTTCGATCGCGGCGACCGCGGTCAATAAGGGAATCCTCACGCCGGCCACCGAGTTCGCGGACGGCTACGAGGTTCCGGAATATGAATTCAACGGATCCGCCTACGAGTCCCGCGTCTACAGCGGCTTTGGCAGCGCGGATCTCTCTGAGGATCTGGTCTATGGGCCGAATATCAAGGACTGGCCGCAGATGGAGCCGCTCGCGGACAATATCCTGCTTCGCGTGGATTCCAAAATCATGGATGCCGTTACGACGACGGACGAACTGATTCCGTCCGGCGAGACCTCATCGTACCGGTCAAATCCGCTGGGTCTTGCGGAGTTCGCCCTGTCGAGAAGAGATCCCGGATACGTGGGGCGGGCGAAGGAGACCCGCGCCATGGAGGAAGCCAGAGCCGCGGGAAGAGACCCGGAGGCGGAAGAGAGCGCACTCGCCGGTGTTTTTGGGGAGATCGCGAAAATTGCTCCGGACGTGAAAAAGGAAGACATCGAGATCGGAAGCATGATCTACGCTGTGAAGCCGGGAGACGGATCCGCCAGAGAGCAGGCGGCGAGCTGCCAGCGTGTACTGGGAGGTCTCGCCAATATCTGCACGGAATACGCGACGAAGCGCTATCGCTCCAATGTCATCAACTGGGGCATGGTTCCTTTCCAGATGAGGGAAGAGCCGGAGTTCGAAGTCGGAGACTACATTTTCATTCCGGGCGTTCGGAAGGCGCTCGAGGGCGATATGCAGAATATTCCGGCCTATGTCATCGGGAAAAATAAAAAGCTTTCGCTGTATATTTCCGGTCTGACCGGTCATGAAAAAGAGATTGTCGAGGCAGGGTGTCTCATCAACTATAATCGGAACCGTAAAAGAGGCTGATCATTCTTTGGTTGCATAGTAATTATTACTAATTCTGAGAGGAGATGTTTGTTCAGAGTACCAAAATAGTAATTATTAGTGTTTTCAATGTTGACTAAAAAGATCAACAATTATATCATAATACCATGATCAATGGGTCACCGGCCGAAGACCTTAAAAATCCGGCCGAGGGAGGGTTAACAGATGCTGATAACGAGAGAAGCAGACTATGCGATCCGTCTGGTTCGCGGGCTTGCGGACGGACAGATTCATCCGACGAAGCAGATCTGCGAGGAGGAAGAAATTCCGTGGAAATTCGCCTATAAGATTCTGAAAAAGCTCAAGGACGCCTCTATTGTGGAGAGCATCAGCGGCGTCTACGGAGGCTGCCGGCTGACAGCGGATCTTCGGGAAGTTTCGCTGTATGATATGATCACGGCGATTGAAGACAGGCAGTACCTCAATGACTGTATGCTGCCGGGCTACGAATGCAAGTGGGTGGAAAGGAAACAGCGCCCCTGTAAGGTGTGCAAAGCACTTGCGGACATTCAGAAGGATCTTGACGAAAGGCTTGCGAGCTACAAAATGGCGGATCTGATCCAGGACCTGCCGAAGAAACAGGACATCGCGCAGAATGAGAAGGCGGAAGCCAAAGAGTCAGGATCTCAGAAGAGACTTGCGTAAGCGGCCTGTTTCAGACTGAAAAAAATGTTTTGATGAATTATTGATCAGGGGAAATGAGACCGGGCCGGTCTTCGAAATTCGCACACGATATGGAGAGGATTCGGGTCCGGTCTTTGTTTTTATTGTATGATAACTGACAACGGAGGATTCTGAACGTAATAGTCAGACAGCAAGGAGGTTTATTCATGTTGTATCAATGCACTGAAGAGCACGAGAAGCTGCGTGCTGAGATCCGCGAGTTCGCGGAGAAGGAAGTCAAACCTTACGCTTTCCAGTGGGACCGCGAGAACCATTTTCCGCGCGAAGTCGTGGAAAAGATGGCGAAGCGCGGATGGATGGGAATCCCTTATCCGAAAAAGTACGGCGGAGCCGGACTGGACGTAATCAGCTACGCGATCGCGGTTGAGGAGCTGTCCCGGGTGGACGGTGGTACGGGCGTCATTCTTTCTGCCCATACTTCTCTCGGATCCTGGCCGATCTTCGGATTCGGAACCGAGGAGCAGAAGCAGAAATATCTCGTCCCGCTCGCGAAGGGCGAAAAGATCGGCGCTTTCGGACTGACCGAGCCGAACGCCGGATCGGACGCAGGCGGCACAGAGACCACGGCTGTTCTGGAGGGCGATCACTACGTCCTGAACGGAGAGAAGATCTTCATCACCAACGGCGGTGAGGCCGATATCTACGTTGTTTTTGCCGTCACGACTCCGGGCATCGGCACGAAGGGAATCAGCGCATTTATCGTGGAAAAGGGCTGGGAAGGCTTTACCTTCGGCGATCATTACGACAAGCTCGGAATCCGCTCTTCGGCGACGGCCCAGCTCCTGTTTGAGGATGTGAAGGTTCCGAAGGAAAATCTGCTCGGGCGCGAGGGCCAGGGCTTCAAGATCGCCATGGCGACGCTGGACGGCGGCCGTATCGGCATTGCCGCACAGGCGCTCGGCATTGCTCAGGGTGCTTATGAGAGCTGCAAGACCTACGCTCTGGACCGCGAGCAGTTCCACAAGGCGATCGCGTTCCAGCAGGCGATCTCTTTCAAGATCGCGGATATGGCGACGGAGATCCGGGCGGCCAGAATGCTGGTTTACAGCGCGGCGGAGATGAAAGAGGTTCATGAGCCGTACAGCATGGAAGCCGCGATGGCGAAGCAGTTCGCCTCTGACGTGGCGATCAAAGTGACACAGGAAGCTGTTCAGATTTACGGCGGCAACGGCTATCTGAAGGGCATGGATGTCGAGAGAATGTACCGTGACGCAAAGATCACCCAGATCTATGAGGGAACCAATGAGATCATGCGCGTCGTCATCTCTTCGCATCTTCTGGGCAAACCGCCGAAATCCGGTGCACCGGTGATCCCGGGAGCTTCCGGAAACCGGAACGTGACCGGGCCGAGAAAGAAGATCATTTACAAGAAGGGAACGGCGCAGGAGAAGGTCGACGAACTCGTCGCCAGCCTGAAGTCGGACGGATATGACTTTACCGTCGGCATTCCGATTGACACCCCGATTACCCAGGCGGAGCGCGTCGTTTCGGCCGGGAAGGGAATCGGACCGAAGGAGAATATGAAGCTGATCGAGGATCTGGCGAAAGCAGCAGGCGCGGCGATCGGCTCGTCCAGACCGGTAGCTGAGACTTTGCAGTATGTCCCGATTGAGCGCTACGTGGGAATGTCCGGTCAGAAGTTCCGGGGCAATCTGTATATCGCCTGCGGCATTTCCGGAGCGATTCAGCATCTGAAAGGAATCATTGACGCCGGAACCATCGTGGCGATCAACAAGAACGCGAACGCGCCGATCTTCAAGAACTGTGATTACGGCATTGTCGGAGATGTCAATGAGATTCTCCCGCTCCTCGCGGCGGCGCTCGATACCGGAGAGAAGAAACCGGCCCCGCCGATGAAGAAGGTCAGAAGAGCGACTCCGAAGAAAGAGAAACCGGCGTACAAAGTAATGGTCTGCGACGGCTGCGGTTACGAGTACGATCCGATGGTCGGCGATCCCTCCGCGGATATCGCGCCGGGAACCATGTTCGATCAGCTTCCCGAGGACTGGGTATGTCCGAACTGCGCGGAGCCGAAAGCCAATTTCGAAGAGTCCTGATATCAGGGATGACGAGCGAAGCAGTCAGTAGAAATTAAATTTTCGGAGGAGACAACGTTATGCATATTGTGAGAGAAATTACCGATAATTTGTATTGGATCGGCGCGAATGACCATCGCCTGACCCTGTTTGAAAATATTCATCCGATCCCGGAGGGCGTCAGCTACAATTCCTATGTGCTTCTGGACAAGCAGACCGTGCTGTTTGATACGGTGGACTGGGACGCCTGCCGTCAGATGATGGAGAATCTGGAGTACGTGCTGAACGGCCGCGACCTCGACGTCGTGGTTGTGAATCACTGGGAGCCCGACCACGCGGCGTCGCTGCAGGTCGTTCTGGACCGGTACCCGGGCGCGAAGGTGGTCAGTACCGAGAAGGGATTCATGATTATGAAGCAGTTCGGCTTCACGACCGAGGGGCATGAGACGGTCACGGTCGGAGACGGGGACACGATGTCCTTCGGCGATCACACCGTGGCGTTCCTGACGGCACCGATGGTTCACTGGCCGGAGCCGATGGTTACCTTCGATGTGACGAACGGAGTGCTCTTTTCCGCGGACGCCTTCGGTTCCTTCAAGGCTCTCGACGGAAAGATGTTTAACGACGAGGTGAATTATGACCGCGACTGGATTGATTCCAACCGCCGCTACCTCACGAATATCGTCGGCAAATACGGACCGCATATTCGGAAGCTGCTGAAAAAGGCGGAGCCGCATCTGGGCGAGATCAGGTATATCTGTCCGCTGCACGGCCTGGTATGGCGCTCAAATATCGATTATCTTCTGGATAAGTATTCTCACTGGGCGTCTTACGAGCCGGAGGAGAAGGGCGTCATGATTGTCTATGCCTCCATGTACGGCAATACCGCGCAGGCGGCGCAGGCGCTGGCCTCGAAGCTCGTTGAGAAGGGTATGACCAATGTCGTCGTTCATGACGTTTCCAATACGCACGTGTCTTACCTGATCGCGGATGTCTTCCGCTACAGCCACGTCGTCCTGGCGTCCGTGACCTACAATCTGGGGATCTTCCCCCCGATGCTGAATTTCCTCAATGACATGAAGGCGCTGAACGTGCAGAACCGCACCTTTGCGCTGGTCGAGAACGGATCCTGGGCGATCATGTCCGGCGATCTGATGTACAGGTTCCTCGATGAGGAGATGAAGCAGATTACGGTGCTGAATGAGCGCATGACGATCGCCTCCCATATGCATGAGGACGCGGAAGACGAGCTCGATACGCTGGCCGCTTCGATTATTGATTCTATGAAGAGCTGACGGCATATGATGTCAGGCCGGAGAACCCGGCGTTTTACAATCGGATCTCCGGGGTGTTCGCGCTGACGCGGGCCCCCGGAGAAATGTTTTTCATACAGAAAAAGATTTTCGGCAGTTAATTTTCGGTATTATCGTCGTCGTCTTCTTCCGGAATCTCGTCATCGGAGGGTTTCAGCCTTCCGGTCAGAAGGTCGGCGGAGATTTTCTGCAGCATGGAGATCAGACCCGGTTCGCAGTTCGCCTTGATGACGATGACGACTTTGTTTTTGGCAATCATCAGATAGAAGTTTTCTTTCGTCTCGATGATTTTCATCAGGTCGCAGTAACGGACGGTGCTGGTTGCGTTCCGGCTGTGGACTTTAAAGTAATTTTTGTAGAACCAGATCGTCATCACCACATTGTTGACCGATTCGTTTGAGGCATAGGAACGCTTCAGCATGTTTCGCGGGACGAACCAGGCGATGATCGGGAGCAGGACGAGCATGGCCGCGGAGATCTGGATGGCGTGCGAGTCCGAGCTGCGGATTCCGTAGACCAGCCATCCGGCGAGGAGAGCCTCAAAGATGAGGACGGCGGAGATGAAGGAGGAGCGGCTTCCGATTGCCTTGTTCAGCTTGCGGAATTCTTCCGGGGTGATGGGGGTGACGGTTCGATAAAGAGATTTCATTTCTTTAAGACCTTTCTGTTTCATATTTCTTAAGAACTGCCTGATCCGGGAAGCGGGACCGCTACCCGATCAGAAAACCGGTTTCCCTGCCGCGGAAATTCAGCTGGCGCAGCGCCTCATACAGAATCACGGCGACGGAATTGGCCAGATTGAGAGAGCGGGTTTCCCCGATCATCGGGATGCGGATAGTCCTCTCGCGGTTTGCCTTCAGTATTTCCTCCGGAATGCCCGCGCTCTCTTTTCCGAACATGATATAGCATTCGTCCGGGAAGGATACGTCGGTGTAGAGCTGCTTTGTCTTCGTCGTGGCATAGAAGATTTCCGCTCCGGGGTGACGGCCGAGAAAATCCTCGTAATTCAGGTACTCTGTTACATCCAGATGCTTCCAGTAATCCATGCCGGCGCGTCGGATGGCTTTTTCGTTCAGGCGGAATCCGAACGGACGGATCAGATGGAGACTGGCGCCCGCCGCCACGCAGGTACGGCCGATATTTCCCGTGTTGGATGGTATTTCCGGCTCGTGCAGGACAATGTTGATGTGCGGCATATTTCCCTCCGGGTGCATCAGCGGTATTCAGAATGTTTCCAATCCATTATACACAAAAGAATCTTTATGCGAACCGGTTTTGTGAAATTTTAATGATATTATTGCTTTTAGTTTTTCACTCATGTAATCTGGAATTACAGGCGACGGAACTGCAGAAAACCGTTTCGCAGGGAGCGGATCCGCGCCGTGGAATACGTGACAGAATCCCGGATATTTTTTGTATGATTTTGGTTGCGGGTCCGGATCGGGCCGGGGGATTATTGTGGCTTATATTGAATTCCGCCATGTGGTGAAAAAATACGAAACGGCAGATTCGATGCCGATCCTTGCGCTGAACGACGCGAATTTTGAGGTCGAAAAGGGCGAGCTCGCGGTGATTCTCGGCGCCTCGGGCGCGGGAAAGACGACCGCACTGAATATTCTCGGGGGCATGGATACCGCGACCTCGGGCGAGGTGATCGTCGACGGGCAGGAGATTACCGCCCTCGGAAAGAAGGATCTGGTCAGCTACCGGAGGACGGATATCGGTTTCGTCTTTCAGTTTTACAATCTGGTTCCGAATCTGACCGCTTATGAGAACGTTGAGATCGCGGCGCAGCTGTGTCCGGATGCGCTCGACGCGGACACGGTGCTGGAGCAGGTCGGTCTCGGAGAGCGGAAAAACAACTTTCCCGCTCAGCTCTCGGGAGGCGAGCAGCAGCGGGTTTCCATCGCCCGCGCGCTGGCGAAGGACCCGAAGCTGATGCTCTGCGACGAGCCGACCGGGGCGCTGGATTACAACACGGGAAAACAGATTCTGCAGCTTCTGCAGGATACCAGCCGGAGAGACGGGATCACCGTGCTGATCATCACGCACAATTCCGCGCTCGCCCCGATGGCGGACCGCATCATCCGGTTTAAAAACGGCCGCGTGACGGGGACGGAGCACAATCCTCATCCCGCCCCGATCTCCGGGATCGAGTGGTGACCGCTCATGACCTATCAGAAAGACATTGTTCGGACAATCCGGAAAGAGCTCCGGCGTTTCATCGCCATCTTGGTGATTACGTTTCTGGGAGTGACCATGTTCGCCGGCCTGAAGGCGGGCTGTGAAGATCTGCGCTATTCGGCGGATCGTTTTTTTGATGCCCGGAATCTGTTCGATCTGCGCGTGATGTCAACGCTCGGCTTCTCGGACGATGATGTTGAGCGCATCGGGTCCCTCGATGGCGTCCTGCAGGCGGAGGGTGTCTTCAGCGAGGACGCCCACGTAAAGACGGATCAGGAGAACGTCGGAGTCACGATCCAGTCTCTCGGAAGCGGGGAAATAAACCGGCCGTATCTGATCGAGGGAAAGCTCCCGGAAAGTTCCACGGAAGTGGCGGTGACGGAAAAATTCCTTCAGGATACCGGAACGAAAATCGGAGATACGATTGAGATCGAGGAGGAGACGGAGGATCAGGAAATTTCCCTCTCATCTTCCGGCGCGCTGAAGGAGAGGACGCTGACTATCACCGGAGTTGTGGTGGATCCCGCGGATATCAACAATTCGGTCGACGGGGCGGTCTCGTACCGGAACATGTCGACTTCCAGGACGTCTCTGTTCGTCGTGGCGGAGGCGTTTGAAACGCGGAATATTACACGGCGGTGTATCTGACGCTTCGCGGCGCGAAGGAGCTTGAGTGCTTTTCGGAAGACTATGAGAATCTGGTGAGCGATTCCAGAAACTCCCTCGAGGACGGCCTGATGAAGGAGCATAACGACGCCGCACAAGATTCCGCGGAGGATCTGGAGAATCGGGTCGCGGCGCTGAAAACGACCACGGATGAGGCGGAAGAGGCGGGAGACCGCGCGAAGGAAGCGGGAGATGAAGTCAGCGAGCTTTCCGGGCAGATTCAGGAACTGGGAGAGAAGTCTCCGAATTCCGCCGACCGGATAGTTGCCTCTCAGCTTCAGAAGATAGAAGAAAAGGCTTCGGATGAGACACAGAGCGGTGGGGAATCCTCTGCGGACGGAACCTCCTCCGATATGTCTGCCCTCTCCGGAGACGGGGAAAGCGAGGATTCATCCGGAGGTATCGCGTCGCTGTTTTCGCAGTCCATGTCGGATGAGATGCGGGTTCTTCTGGAAAAATATTCGGACGCGGCGGAAAAGGCGCAGGATCTCAGCGATACGGCGCAGGCAAAGGCGGACCAGGCGGAGACCGAGGCGAATGAGATCAAGTCGAAGTACGGATCGGACACCCGGGAAATGATTGACCGCGGCGTTTCCGTCTGGTACGTGCAGGACCGGATGGCGCTGAGCGGATATACCAATATTGAGAGCGACGCAGATTCCATTGAATCCATCGGAACGGCATTCCCGATCGTCTTTCTGATCGTTGCGGTGCTGATCAGTCTCACCGCCGTCACTCGTCTCGTCGACGAGGAGCGCGGCCTGATCGGGACGTACAAGGCGCTGGGATTCGATGACGGGGAAATCCTGAAAAAATATGTGGTCTATACCGGATCGGCCGCCCTTTCGGGATGCGCGGCCGGAGTTGCGGGGGCGCTTCTCGCCCTGCCGGCGGTTCTTTTTGTTGTATTTCGCCGCATGTATCTGCTGCCGGATTATTATTTCCGGAACGTTCCGGTGACGCTTTCTCTCGGAATTTTTATCTTCGTCGCATCTATTTTGCTGACGACGGTTCTGGCCTGCACAGGACAGCTTCGCAATACGCCGGCCTCGCTGATGCGCCCGAAGGCTCCGAAGCCCGGGCGGCGCGTTCTGCTTGAGCACATCCCGTTTCTCTGGAAACGATTTTCTTTTCTGAATAAAATCACCGCCCGCAACCTGTTCCGCTACAAGGGGCGTCTTCTGATGACCGTTCTCGGAATTGCCGGCTGTATGGCAATCATGCTGTTCGGCTTCGGACTGCGCGACACCATCCACGATCTGCCGGCTCATCAGTATGACGAGATCTGCCGATATGACATGATGGCGGTGGTGTCCTCCGACGATTTTGACCAGCTGAAGTCATATCTGAACGAAAGCGAGGTAAAGGAATATCAGGAGATCGAGACGACCACGATCTCCCTGACCAATCCGGACAAGACGAGGAAAAATGTCGATGCCCAGCTGATCGTGGTTCCGGAGGGAGGAGATATTTCGGATTATTTCGGGCTGAAAAGTCCGGATGGAACCGGTCTGATTCTGAAGGACGGAGACGTCTTCGTTTCCCAGAACGCGTCCTCGGTGCTCGGCTTCCGCTCCGGCGGTCGCGTGACGGCGCAGATACAGTACCTGGACGAGGTCGAACTCGATGTGACCGCCCTGATGAAAAATCATCTCGGCAACTATGTTTTCATGACACAGTCCACCTTCGAAAAATATTTTACCGGGTACGAAGCCAACGGTGTCCTTGTTCGTCTAAAAGGGAACAGCGCGGAGCAGAAAAAATTTACCTCCGACTTTGCTGAAAAGGACGGCATCGTTTCCTGCTTCGGGACGGAGGACCTGAAAAGCCAGTTTTCCACGTCGTTCCAGCTGATCAATATGGTGGTGGGGGTGATTCTTTTCATGTCGGCGGCGCTGGCGTTCGTTGTGCTCTTTACCCTGTCGGACACGAATATTTCCGAGCGCTCGCGCGAGCTCGCGACGATCAAGGTGCTCGGATTTCATGACCGCGAGGTTCACGCCTACATCAATAAAGAGACCTGGATTCTGACCGCCATCGGGATTCTCCTGGGGATGCCGCTCGGATATGCGCTCGCGGGGACGCTGACGACCATACTCAACCTTCCGTCCATCGAGCTGGAGGTCGCGGTGCATTCCGGAAGCTATCTTCTGGCGGCCATCCTTGTATTGATCTTCGCCTTTGTTGTAAGCTGTATTACGAACCGGAAAATGGACCGGATTGATCCGGTCGAGGCACTGAAAAGTGTCGAGTAAGATGGTTTTTGCCGGAAAACGTATTTTTCAGGGAGACACACAATGAGTAAAAAAGCTATTTTTCTGGATCTGGACGGCACGCTTCTGACGGATGACAAAAAAATTCCGCCGGACAATCAGGCGGCGATCGATGAAGCCCTCGCGCAGGGACACAGCGTCGTCATCTCGACGGGAAGACCGCTCTCGAGCGGAATCATTCTGGCAGAGGATCTCGGCCTCACCGGGATGGGCTGCTATCTGATCACCTTTAACGGAGGCATCCTCTATGACATGGGAAGAAGAAAGGTTCTCTTTAAAAAGACGATCCCGCTGCCGGTCGTGCGGGGAGTCTTCGAGGAAGCGAACCGCCGGAACATTCACATCCAGACATACGCCGGGGATTATGTTCTGGTGGAAGAGCGATGCGACGATGACGATGTCCGGTATTATTGCCGGAGAATCCGGATCGGATACAAGACTATCGACGATATCCGGAATCTGAAAGAAGAGCCGGCGAAGATGCTGGCGATCGACCGCACGGGGAGCGAGTCGATCCGAGAGCTGCGCGACTGGATCATTACCTCGTACGACGGCGTGCTGGACAGCTATTTTTCTTCGGGACAGTTCGTTGAGATCGTTCCCATGGGAATGGACAAGGGACGGGCGCTGCGTCAGATGGCGGAAATTCTCGGGATCGCCGTATCGGACACGATTGCGGTCGGTGATGAGGCCAATGATCTGAAGATGATCCGGGCGGCAGGCCTCGGAGTGGCCATGGCGAATGCGACCGGCGAGGTCAAAAAAGCCGCCGGATATATCACGGAAAAGGACAATAACGAAGGCGGGGTGGCCGAGGTGATCCGAAAGTTTATTCTTCGCTGATAAGGCTTGCAGAAAGAGAGAGGGAAATCAAGTGGATTGCCTTTATATTGTCGTACCTGCGTACAATGAGGAACCGAATCTGCGGAATTTTGTCGACGACTGGTATCCGGTAGTGGAGCGGCATAATCCGGAGGGGACATCCCGCCTGGTCATTCTGGACGACGGGAGCACCGATGACACCTGCCGCCTGCTGCGGGAGATGGCGAGAACGCGTCCGCTCCTCGTCCCGCTTACCAAGGAAAATGAGGGACACGGTCCGACCGTTATCCGGGGGTACCGCTACGCACTGAAGCACCAGGCGGACTATATTTTCCAGACCGATTCCGACGGCCAGACAGATCCGGAGGAATTCGATGATTTCTGGAGTCAGAGAAAAGACTATGCGGCATTGTTCGGGAACCGCGTCGCGAGGGGAGACGGAAAAGCGCGCGAATTTTCGGAGAAAGTGCTCTGCTTTATCCTGAGACTCATTTTTCACGTGTCGATTCCGGACTCGAACGCTCCGTTCCGGCTGATGAGCCGGCGGTTTCTGAAAAAATACATCCGGAAGCTGCCGCGGAAATATTTTCTGCCGAATGTGATGCTGACTACTTTCGGCGTCTATTATCACGAACCGGTCAGATTTATTCCCATCAGCTTCCGGCCGCGCCAGGGAGGTACCAACTCCATCAACATGAAAAAAATGGTCCGGATCGGCATCCGTTCCGTGAGGGAATTTCTGTGGTTCCGGAGAAACCGGATGTAATCCCGGCCGCGGTCTGATATACTGGCAGTAAAGTGCGGCGGGGGAGTCCTGCCGGTCACATGTGATTTATTTTAAGAAAGGCGGAAAAAATATGGCAATTGCGATGAAGGCGCCGGCGCGCTATGTTCAGGGGTTCGGAGAGAGAAAGAATCTCGGGAGAAGCATTAAAAAACTGGGCGATAAATTTTATCTGATCGCCTCTCCGGGCGGATATAAGCGCTTTGGCGAAGAAGTTATGCAGAATATCCGCGATGCGGGAAAGGAAGTCGTTTTCGGCGAGTTTCACGGTGAGGCGACCAAGGACGAGGTCTTTGCCCACATGGACAGCCTGAAGGAGCAGGGATGCGACGCCGTCATCGGAATGGGAGGCGGGAAGGTCATGGATACCGCGAAAGCGGTGGCGGAAAACCTCGGGGGGATTCCCTGCATCACCATGCCGACGGTCGCGTCCAATGACGCTCCCTGCTCCGGAGTGGCGGTCCTGTACAATGAGCAGGGCGTCGTGATCAAGGCCGTAATGATGCGCCGCAATCCGGACCTTGTTCTCGTGGACACCGAGATTATTTCAAAGTCTCCTGCACGTCAGTTTTCCGCGGGGATCGGCGACGCGCTTGCCACCTGGTACGAGCAGCGCGCCTGTGAAAAAAACCATATCAAAACCATGGCGAGAGGAACTGTCACGGAGACCGTTTCCGCCATGTGCCGGCTGTGCAATGACCTGCTTCTGAAATACGGAAAAGAAGCACTGGACGGAGTCAAAAAGGGCGAATATACCGAGGCACTGGAAAAGGTCTGTGAGGCGAGCATTCTGCTCTCCGGCGTCGGCTTTGAGAGCGGCGGTCTGGCGGCGGCTCACGCCATCAATGATGGATTTGCCCAGGAGCCGCAGGCACACGGTGCTTACCACGGAGAGAAGGTCGCATTCGGTCTCGTCGCACAGTGCGTCCTTGAGAACATGGGAGAAGACGAGATGAACGCCCTGCTCTCCTTCATGAAGGACGTCGATCTTCCGATGACGCTCGCCCAGCTCGGCATTTCCGAGATCAGCGAGGCCAATCTCCGGAAGGTCGCCGAGATGGCGGTCGTTCCGACCCAGTCCACGAAAAATCTGCGCGAGGGAATCACCGCAGAAGAGGTGTATGACGCCATTCTGAAGGCGGATCAGATCGGGCGCGCGTTCCTCGGGAAATGATTCTCCGGGCACCTTCAAAGACTTCACCGCACATGCTGGTAAAAAGGTGTCAGAACAGAGCAATGCGGCGTAATTTGGCCGAAAAATGAGCAAGAATGCTAGGTTATTTTCCGCCCGATTCTGTTCACAATTTAACAATCATCTGATATAATATGGAAAGATTGTAAAACGTTTTCTTTTTTATTAAAGGAGATATGAGTATGGACGCATTCAGCAAGGCCTTGCAGGCAGACAAAAGAGAAATTATTTTTGTTCCGACAGTCTACAAAATGGAGGACTTCGGACAGCTGGCAGAAGAGTTTCATCTCGGTGAGAGAGATGTCGTTCTGACGAACGAGTTCATCTACAAACCCTTCATGGAGTCTTTTAACATTCCGTGCCAGTACGTATTCCAGGAGAAGTTCGCACCGGGCGAGCCCTCTGAGAAGATGATCGAGATCATGTACGAAGCGATCCCGTATGATTCCTATGACAGAGTCATCGCCATCGGCGGCGGCGCGATCATGGACCTGTGCAAGCTTCTCGGATGCAAACGTCCGAAATCGGTTCATGAGATGTACTTCAAGAGAGAGCCGGTTATCCATGAGAAAGAGGTTATCGCAATTCCGACGACCTGCGGTACCGGATCTGAGGTTACCAATATTTCCGTTGCCATCGTAAAAGATGAGAAAGACGGAAAGCTGACGGGCGGCGAGACGAAGCTCGGCCTTGTTTCCGATGATATCATCCCGAACAAGGTTGTCCTGATTCCGAAATTCCTGGAGACTCTTCCCTACAAGCCGTTTGCGAGCTCTGCGATCGATGCTCTGATTCACGCAACAGAGTCCTTCCTTTCCCCGCATCGCAAGACGATGACGTCTGAGATGTTCTCCGTAAGAGCGATGGAGCTCATCCTCGAGGGATTCCGCCGCATCGCTGAGGACGGAAAGGATGCCCGTCTCGGATATCTGAACGAGTTCGTAACCGCTTCCTACATGGCAGGCGTTGCTTTCCTGAAGGCAGGATGCGCTACGGTTCACGGCATGAGCTTCCCGCTGGGCGGAACGTATCATGTACCGCACGGCGAGTCCAACTACGCTCTGTTCGGAAAGATCCTGGAGATCTATGACGAGCAGAATCCGAACGGCGAGATCATGAGATTCAAAGAGCTTGTTGCCAGAATCACCGGCTGCAAGGTCGAGGATGCGATTCCGTATCTGAACGATATGCTGGAGAAGGTTCTTCCGCTGAAGCCGCTTCATGAGTATGGCTTCCAGGAGAAGGACATCGAGGAGTTTGCGGATTCCGTAGAGGCGAACCAGCAGAGACTGATCACCAACTCTTACATTCCGTGGAACAAAGAGCTGTCCATGCGCGTATACAGAGAGTGCTTCTGATCAATTGAATTATAGAGGGGCCATCACGGGCGGCGGACAGACGCCGGCTGGCATCAGCCGGCGGCCGTTCTGCCACGGCCCTTTTTATTTAAGCGCAGGATTTTTTACTGCGCTTAATGTGTTATAATACATGCGAAGTCTGTTTTCAAATTCATAAAGAAAGGGTTTAGTAAAAGCTATGATGACGAAAGAGGAATATATCGAATCCCTCAGAAAGCTCCACCTCAACCTCTATATGTTCGGACAGAAGGTAGAGAACCCGGTTGATCATCCGATTATCCGCCCGTCTCTGAATTCCTTCGCCGCGACTTATGAGCTTGCCGAGGATCCGCAGTACGAGGATCTGATGACGGCTACCTCCCACATCACGGGAAAAAAGATCAATCGTTTCACGCATATTCATCAGAGTACGGATGATCTGATCAAGAAAGTAAAGATGCAGCGTCTCCTCGGACAGAAGACGGCGGCCTGCTTCCAGCGCTGCGTCGGTATGGACGCGATGAACGCGGTCTACAGCACCACCTACGAGATGGACGAGGAGTGCGGAACGCATTATCATGAGAATTTTGTCAAATTCCTGACCCGGGTTCAGGATGAGGACCTCGCCGTTGACGGCGCCATGACGGATGTCAAGGGCGACAGAGGCCTGTCCCCGTCCAAACAGGTTGACCCGGATCTGTATCTGCATGTCGTGGAAAGAACGTCGGACGGCGTGTACGTGACCGGCGCGAAGGCTCATCAGACCGGCTATGTCAACTCGCACGAGGTTTTGGTCATGCCGACGATCTCCATGCGCGAGGGCGACGAAGATTACGCGATTTCCTTCGCGGTTCCGACCGATTCGGAGGGCATTACCCTGATCTACGGACGTCAGTCCTGCGATACCAGAAAGACCGAGGAGTATAACAGCATTGACGTAGGAAACCAGACCTACGGCGGAACCGAAGTTCTGGTTATCTTTGATCACGTCTTTGTTCCGAATGACCGCATCTTCCTCAACGGAGAGGTCAAGTACGCCGGCATGATCGTGGAGCGCTTCGCGGGCTTCCACCGTCAGTCCTACGGCGGGTGCAAGGTCGGAGTCGGCGATGTCCTGATCGGAGCGACTGCGGTAGCCGTCGAGATGGCGGGCTGCGCGAAAGCTTCCCATGTCAAGGACAAACTGATCGAGATGACGCATCTGAACGAGACGCTTTACAGCTGCGGAATCGCCTGCTCATCACAGGGCGCGCCGACGAAATCCGGCGGATATCTGATTGACCTGCTTCTCGCCAATGTATGTAAGCAGAATGTCACCAGATTCCCGTATGAGATCGCGCGTCTGGCACAGGATCTGGCGGGCGGCCTGATGGTCACGCAGCCGTCTGAGGCGGATTACCGCAATCCGGAGCTGAAGCCTTACATTGACAAATATCTGAAGGGCGTCGCTTCTTATCCGACCGAGGACAGGATGCGCATCCTTCGCCTGATCGAGAATATGACGATGGGCACGGCCGCGGTCGGTTATCTGCCCGAGTCCATGCACGGCGCCGGGTCTCCGCAGGCTCAGAGAATAATGATCTCCAGACAGTCCAACCTGGAGGCGAAAAAGGATCTCGCGAAACACATTGCGCACATTGAGGGCAAGTAATCAGCCGGGAAAATCTATCTATCGGTGAAAATCCTTCAGAAGGGGCGACTGCCTGTCAGGCAGCGCTCCTTCCGGATGTGAAACGAAGAGACCGGCCCCGGAGGTATGAGAGCGGACGGATGAAAAAATGTGCAGTGAAATTCTGCGGAGGCTGCAATCCCCGCTATGACCGGGGTGCGGCCTACCGGACGATCGCGGAGTCGCTCGCGGACGAGGCCGTATTCGAGACGGCGAAGGAGGGGACGCATTATGATGTCCTCCTGATTATCCGCGGGTGTACGCAGTGCCCGTATCTCTATGAGACGATCGATGCAGATGAACGTGTAATCTGTACGTCACAGGATATGATTCCGGATGTGATCGGACAGATTCGCAGAATACAGTAACTATTTTTTTCAAGAAGTGAGGTATTTCCAAAATGAAAAGAGTAAACATTATTACTCCGGAAGAAGCCGCGGCAATGGTTGACGACGGCGTCACCATCGCTACCGGCGGTTTTGTCAGCTGCGCCTGCCCGGAAACCCTCTCCAAAGCACTGGAGAAGAGGTTCCTTGAGACAGGACATCCGAAGGACATGACGCTGTTCTTCGCCGCGGGCCAGGGCCATCGCGACGGCACGGGCGGTGATCACTTCGGTCACGAGGGCATGGTTAAGCGTGTGATCGGCGGACACTGGGACCGCGCTCCGAAGCTCGGCGACCTGGCGCTCGCGAACAAGATCGAGGCATACAATATTCCTCAGGGCGTTATTGCTCAGATGTACCGTGATATCGCCGCTCACAAGATCGGAACGATCACTCATGTCGGACTGTACACCTTCGTGGATCCGAGAAATGAGGGCGGAAAACTGAACGAGAAGACGACAGAGGATATCGTTCAGCTCATCGAGATCAACGGACAGGAACAGCTTCTCTACAAGGCACTTCCGATCGATGTTGTATTTGTCCGCGCTTCTTACTGCGATGAGTACGGAAACTGCACGGTTCACCGCGAGATCGGACCGCTCGATGTCACGGCTATGTGCCAGGCAGCGAAGAACTCCGGCGGAAAAGTTATCGTTCAGGTGGAAAAGATCGTGCAGGGCGGATCTCTTGATCCGAAGCTCGTTGCGATCCCGGGCATCTATGTCGATGCTGTCGTCGTAGGAACGGACGAGGAAAACATGCAGTGCCTCGGCATGCCGTACGACGGAGCTCTGGCTGGAGAATACAGAATTCCGGTAGACGCGATTCCGCCTATCCCGCTGGATGCGAAGAAGGTTCTGGCGCGCCGCGCGGCTATGGAACTTCCGAAGGACGCGATCGTCAACCTCGGAACCGGAGCGCCCGAAAAGATCGCGAATGTCGCGGCAGAGGAGGGCATTTCCGACAAGATGACCCTGACCGTTGAGGCCGGATCCATCGCAGGCGTTCCGTACGGCGGAACCCAGTTCGGAGCTGCCGCAAACTCCATGGCGATTCTTCCTCACAATGTTCAGTTTGATTTCTATCAGGGCGGCGGCCTCGATATCGCTTTCCTCGGACTGGCGGAGACTGCTCCGAACGGAGACCTGAACGTCTCGAAGTTCGGAACCCGTCTGGCCGGAGCCGGCGGATTCATCGACATTACCCAGAACGCGAAAAAGGTCTGCTACTGCGGAACCTTCACAGCGAAGGGACTGAGAACCAAATGCGAGGACGGAAAGCTCGTCATCACGCAGGAAGGTGCGAAGAAGAAATTCGTCAACAAGGTTGAGCAGATCACCTTCTCCGGCGTATACGCGAACAAGGTTCATCAGCCGGTTATGTATATCACCGAGCGCGCGGTCTTTGAGCTGCGTCCGGAAGGCGTGACCCTGATCGAGATCGCTCCCGGAATTGACCTCCAGACCCAGGTTCTCGACCAGATGGAGTTCACTCCGAAGATCGAGTATCAGGAGGATGGAACGGTTAAGCTGATGGATGCGAGAATCTTCCGCGACGAGCCAATGGGGCTGAAATAATTCCGGTATCGAAATACAGAGAGAACGCGGTTTGGAATGAATGGGCCGCGTCGGAAAAAAATCATAAGGAGAAATAAAACAATGAGCGACGTGAAAGTTGAGAAAAAAGAGCATGTAGCAGTTGTCACGATTGAGCATATGCAGGCCATGAACGCGCTGAGCACCGACATGTACTCACAGCTCGAGGACGCATTCAATGAGGTTGCCGGAATGGATGACGTATACTGTGTCGTCCTCACCGGATCTTCCCGCATCAACAAGAAGGGCAGAGAGGTTCAGTCCTTCGTGGCCGGTGCGGATATCGGAGAGATGTCCAAGCTGTCCGTTGCGGAAGGAAAGAAATTCGGCAATAACTCCAACCGTGTCTGCTGGATGATCGAGAACTTCAAGCGCCCGGTCATCGCTGCGATCAACGGCTTCTGCCTGGGCGGCGGCGTAGAGCTTGCCATGTCCTGTGATATCCGCATCTGCTCGGATGTTGCGAAATTCGGTCAGCCGGAAGTCGGCCTCGGAATCACCCCGGGATGCGGCGGAACGCAGAGACTGGCCAGAATCGTGGGAGTCGGAAAAGCGAAAGAGATGCTTTACACCGGCCGCGGAAATTACAGCGCTGAGGATGCCCTTCAGATGGGTCTGGTCAACGCGGTTTATCCGATCGACCAGCTGATGGACGAGGCTATGAAGCTCGCCAATGAGATCGCGGCGCAGGCTCCGATCGCTGTTTCTCTCGTAAAAGAGGCAGTCAATGTCGGAACGCAGACCGATCTCAACTCTGCGCTGAAGTTCGAGGGCAACTGCTTCGCACAGTGCTTCGCGACCGAGGATCAGAAGTACGCGATGGAATACTTCCTCGACAAGAACAAAGACAAACCGGCGAAGGTTTTCAAGAATAAGTAATATCGGACAGGCAGATAAGCGTCTGTCTGAAAGGGGGCTGCTGTACTTGCGGAATTTACCGGGTCCGTTGGTACGGCGGCCCTTTTTCGCTGCCCGGCGCTGTCAAACCCCTCTTTTTTCCGGCGGAAATGGAAGTACCGCTTGTGGTATTGTGCTATTTGCGCAAAAGGAATAAGATATTCTTGTAGATTTTTTAGAATGAAGGAGGAGAGAGAACAAATAATGCATTACGATCCTATGACAGGCAAACCGATTCCGGATGAAAATGATCAGCCGGCAGACCTGCAGCAGGGAAGCAACCAGACTGCACAGCCGGATGTTCAGTCTGCCGGGGAGCAGCCGGAGACAGACCAGGAGACACAGCCGGATGCTCAGGCAGCCGGGGAACAGCCCGAGACAGCCCGGGAGACACAGCCGGGAGGTTTTTCGTATCAGGATGATGGCCGGCAGAACGGCCCGGATATGGGCGGGCAGCAGAAATTCAGTCAGCAGACTGTTGAGCAGCCCGGAGGCGCGGGAATGGATATGCAGCCTCCGGTCAAGAAAAAGAACAGACTCCCGCTTGTGATCGGAATCTGCGCGGCGGCAGTTATCGCGCTTGTTCTGATTCTGAAACTCGTTGTATTTGCGGATCCCACCGAAAAGATTCTGAGCGGATGGAAGGCGACGGTAAATGCGGAGCAGGATCCTCTTACCGAACAGTTCAAAAAGGGAAGCACTATTGCAGAGGATGGCGAATACTCCGCCAGCGGATCCCTTGTAATTTCGGGAGATATCACGGACAGCTCATCTGTCCTTCCGTCCATCTCGTCCTCAAGTTCGGGAAGCGGTTCAGACAATATTAATGTTACGTTTGACTATGACCAGAAGAAAGACGGGCAGAGCGCCGAGGTCAAGGTTGTCACGGGAGGAAAGACCTATGACGTGAAAGAGACCCTTGACGACGAGAATCTTACCGTCGATCTGGGCGATCTGTACAGCAGTCCGCTTCAGTATCCGTATACAGAAGACAAATCGTCCTCCCAGATCACGACGCTGATGGGATCGGAAACGGTTGATACAATCGATCAGGTTCTGAAGGCTCTGTATTCTCTGATCGAAAAAGAACCGACGGACGTACAGGGAATCCTGGAGAAGCATTTTGAAGAACTGGATTTCAAGAGAGCAGGGAAAAAGTCGATCAACGACACAAACTGCACAGGATATAAGACAACGCTCACAAAAGAGTGGTTCGAGGATACATACGATGATCTGATCGGAAGCGGGTCGACCGAAGAGATAAAGAATCTGTTCAAAACGCTGTCCAGCACGGGGGATGCCTCCACGAACATAGATTTCGACAGTCTGGATAACTGCGAGGTGACGTATTACCTCGGCGACGGAAAGGTTCTTGGCTTCGATATGGAGCAGAAAGAATCCGGGGATTCGGCTTCTTCGTCTGCCGGCTCCGTTCCCTCGAAGACCACCGTTGAATTTTCCGGTGACAAGGTTCCGTGGTACGATACGGAAATAACCGGGGAGTCCGACGGAGAGGAAAGCAAGATCTCGCTGAAGGTATCTGATGACGGGGATCAGATGGTATATTCCCTTACCTCCAGCGGAGAGGATCAGGATCTGGACGCTTCCATGACATATCGTCCGGACGACGGAAGCTTTACCATCGAAAACGACGGCAACAAGGTTCTGGAGGGGACGATCCTCGCGGAAGAGGACAAGATGTCGATTGATTGTGTCTATCAGAACGAAACGTACGGCGATTTCACGCTTTCCATGGACATCGAAGATGATCCGGAGATTCTCTCGATCGACGGCTCGCCTCAGGATATCAGCGAGTGGTCCCAGGACGACTGGACGCAATTTTTGTATGAACTGATGGGGGTTAATGAGTCTTCCGGCTCATCCGCTTCCTCCGGTCTGTACAGCAGCAGTCTGCAGGGTTTCTGATCAATGAGGAATGATTGAAGCTTATTAACGAAAGGGTGGCTGTCCCCGGGCGGTTCAGCCGCCTTTCGCGTTTCTGCCTTTTTAATAGAGGAAGCAGAAAATGGACAGTAATTTGAAATCGGAAACGGCCATTCTGTCGGTGCGGGGGATTTCCCACCATTTCCGGAAAAATCAGGTCCTGACAAATGTTTCGTTCGATGCAGAGCAGGGGACGTGCGTCGGTGTCGTCGGGCTGAACGGGAGCGGAAAGAGCACGCTTCTGTCCGTGCTGGCGGGGATCCGGAAACCGTCGGGCGGAGAATTCACGTGCTGCGGGCATGCGATGCTGCGGGAACGGAGATGGTTTCCGCGGCTGATTTCGTATGTTCCTCAGGAAAATCCGCTGATCGAGGAGCTCACGGTGAGGGACAACCTGCGTCTTTGGACCGGGGGAGAGGAGAATACCGGGGATATCCTTGACCGGATGCAGATCACGGATCTTATGGAAGAAAAAGCGGGCAATCTGTCCGGCGGGACGAAGCGCCGTCTCGTAATCGCCTGTGCCATGGCGGGAAGCAATCCGGTGCTTATCATGGATGAACCGACGTCATCGCTCGACCTCCACCAGAAAGATATCATTTACCGGTGCATGGACGATTATCTTAAGGAGAAAGGGACGATTCTGCTGGCAACGCACGATGAGAGGGAGATCCGCACCTGTGACGTGCTTTATTACATTGAGAACGGAGAAGCAGAGCGGAAGCCTGCGGATGAGGTTATCCGGCTGCTGAGAAAAGGATCATGAAGAACCGGAGAAGACAAATTTTTTTCGGGCTTGAGATCAAGAAGGGACTACTGCTGATCCCCTCGTTTTTTCTGATACTCGCGGTAACGGCGGGAGTTCTGGTGCTCGCGTCGGCGATATACTGTGCGGCAATGAAACAGGAACATGTTCTCCCGAAACTTTCCGTGGCGGTCGTCTCACCGGACCGGGATGAAATGACGATGTCCGCGGCCGATCTGATCCGGGAAATGGAATCGGTGAAAAGCGTCGCCCGGATTTCCGTGATGGAAAAGGAGGAGGCGGAGAGAAGATTCAGCCGGGGAAGCGTCCAGGCGATCCTCTATCTGCCCGAAGGAATGTATGAGTCGATTGACAGCGGGGAAAATCTTCCCGTTACTGTCAGAATCAACAACGACTCCGGCCTCGCGTCGGAGCTTTTCCGCGAGCTGATACAGAGCGGAACGTCGCTGATCCAGACCTCTGAGTCATCAATCTACGCGATGGCTCAGGTTTCTCTGAAATATCCGCTCCGCCGTTCCGCGCAGGATCTGATGAACGCAATGGCGGTCTCGTACATCGGAGCTGTCATGAACCGCGGCAATGTCTGGAATGAGACGATGTTATCCGCGTACGGAAACATGACGGAGCAGAAATATTACGCGCTCTCTGTTCTGCTGGTGTCGGCGCTGATGTTCGGAACGGCGTTTGCCGTTTTTTACAGCGGCGGTGAGGCGAGCTGCGGGAAAATGCTCACGAGAAACGGGGTCGGTCCCGCGGCGCAGTCCGCGGCAAAAATCTCCGCGATGACACTGGTGCTCTGGATCCTGCTCGTCGGATGGTATTTTTCGCTGTATGTGGCGGGTTATGCAGAATTCCATCCCGTATCGGCGGTGATGCTCGTGGCAGCATCGTTTTCAATCGCCGGATTTGTCCATCTGATCTACAGCTTTGTGCAGGGAGAGAGCTCGGTCTTTTTTTACGCGGTGATCAGCATCGCGCTATTCCTGCTTTCGGGAGGTATCGTTCCGAAAACGATGTTTCCTGACTGGCTTGCCGGAATTTCGCAGGTGCTGCCGTCCGGATTCTGGGAAAATTACCTGGCGGGGCTGATCTACGGGGACAATGGGAATCCCTTCTCCGGGATGGCCGCAACCATGGCCGGGCTGATCCTGTATGGTCTCGCGATGGCGGCTGCCGGAACCTGGAGGTGGAAATATGCGGAAAAGTAAAGAGAAGACTTCCGCGCCCTCCGGATTCCGGGCGGGACCGGGTGAAAGCAATGCGTGGAAAAAATGGCGGATCCGTCTCTGGCTCCTGATGAAGAAGCAGCTGAAGAAAGCGGGCTATTACGTCTGTATCGCTTTGGCGATCCTGGCCGCCGCAGTTCTGATCCGGGTAACGAGTCCGTCCGAAGAAGGGGCCTATGGCGTATATAACGGCGGGGGAGAGACGGCGGAAAAGCTGATCGGGGCGCTGCAGGAAGACTCCGAAAAACAGGCGGAGGACGGGGGCAATCTTTCCGAAAGCCGGTGCGTGGTCTACACGGATCCGGAGCGAATGAAACGGGATCTGTATGCCGGGCAGATCGACTGTGCCTTTGTTCTGGACAGCCGTCTGGATCAGGCGCTCGGACAGCTGTCGCTTACCGGATGCGCCGATTATTACTGCACGCCCTCAACGTCGGAGGGAGAGATTCTGAAGGAAAAAATTTACGCGTTGCTGTTTCAGGAGTACGCGCGGCACAAGCTGACCTCGTACGCGGAGGACGGAGAGACCTTCCAGTCTGAGGGCTCCGGTACGGAAAGCGAAAAAGAGCAGGAAAAAGAGATCGAAGCCGCGCTTGAAGAAAAATTTGAATCCTATCAGAAGGACCCGGATCTCTTTCAGGTAAAATTCGTCACGGAAAATGGAAAAGGAGAGGCAGAAGCCGGCGCGGACTCCGGTGTCCGGCGCGAATTGTCTGTTTGCGGGGTGCTTCTGTTTGTGCTCGCGCTGATTTTCGCCCGAGCCCGTTTTTCGGAAGAACATCGCCGCGTCATGATGGCGCTCGGGAGAGGCGAGGGACGGATCTGGTCCTTTGCGGAGGTTCTTGCCCCGATGATTCCGGCCTCCGCGGCATTCTGGATATTTCTGACGGTCCGCGGCATCGGGGGCTGGAGAGGGACTGCTGCGGTTCTGGCGGGAATGCTTCTGTGCACCCTCTGGAGCACTGTGTTCGCGGCCTTTTTCCGGAGGGAGGCTTTTTACCTGTTCAGCCTGATGGCAGCGGTGACGCTCTGCGTCCTGACATGCCCGTCCTTTTTTGCGTACTCATCCCTGATGCCGTCGATCGCCTGGCTGAAGTGGATCTTTCCCCTGCAGTATATCCGACTGCTGTTCTGACGAAAAATTCCCCGCGCGATTTTTCAGACCACGCGGGGAATTTATTATAATGGAAAATACTCCGCCAGATTACTTGTTTGCTTTATACTCGCGGATTGCCTGCGTCAGCAGCGGCGTAACCTTGAACAGGTCGCCGGTAATTCCATAATCAGCGATCTCGAAGATCGGAGCCGCTTCATTCTTGTTGATGGCGATGATGCAGTCAGAATCCTGCATGCCGGCTTTGTGTTGGATCGCACCGGAGATACCGAGTGCGACATAAACCTTCGGATGAACGGTTTTTCCGGTCTGACCAACCTGATGGTCAGCGGAAAGCCATCCGGAGTCGATTGCCGCACGGGAGCCGCCGACTACGCCGCCGCCCAGAGCGTCGACCAGATCCTCGGCCAGCTTGATTCCGCCTTCGACATCGGAAGCGATACCACGTCCGACAGAGACGATGTAATCCGCGCCGACCAGATCGACGAGCTTCTTGGCAGCCTTAACGACATCAACAACCTCGGTCTTCAGATCTTCCGGCTTGATGTCGACTTTGTAATTCTCAATCTCGCAGGCGTCAGCCTTCGCCTGGTCGAACGGAGCTTTCTTCAGAACACCGGGACGAACCGTTGCCATGGACGGACGGAAGCGCGGGCAGATGATGGAAGCCATCAGGTTTCCGCCGAATGCCGGACGGGTCATCTTCAGATCCTTGGATACGTCATGATCCTTGCCGAGCACCTTAGTCATTCCCAGTCCGTCGATTCTCTCCTCCTTCAGAACGGAGTTGTTTCTCAGAAAGTCTTTGTAGATTCCCATATCGACATCGAGGTGCGTGCAGTCAGCGCAGAGTCCGGTGTGAAGGCGTGCGGCGCATCTCGGTCCGAGATCACGTCCGATATTGGTAGCACCGATGAGGAATACCTCCGGCTTCCTGTCCGCGATAACATCGCAGACAGCTTTTGCGTAAGCGTCGGTGGTGTAAACCTTCAGAGCCGGATCGTTCACAACGATCACCTTGTCGGCGCCGTATCCGCCGAGCTCTTTGGCCAGTCCTTCGACATTGTCGCCCAGGAGAAGTCCGACCAGCTTAACGCCAAGCTCGTCAGCCAGGCGGCGGGCCTCGGAAATCAGCTCGAAATTGGTCGGCATCAGTTTACCGTCTCTCTGCTCGCAGAATACCCATACATCCTTAAAAGCAGATACATTACTGCTATCAAAATTTTCCATGATATGAATTTCTCCTTTCTTAGATGATGTGCTTCTCACCCAGGAGTCCGGCAAGCTTGTCACAGGTCTCCTTGCCATTTCCTTCGAGCATCTGTCCGGCGCCCTTCTGCGGCGGAGTGAAGGAAATCAGGATGTTTGTCGGAGAACCTGCCAGACCGATGTTGTTGACATCGATAAGCGGGCTGTCTTTCAGGGTATTGAAATCGTAGACATCCATCGGCTTGTCAAAAGCGGTGTAGATGCCGCCGATGCTCATGTAACGGGGCTCGTTGAGCTCTTTGATGCAGGTGATCAGGCACGGAGTCTTCACTTTGATCTGCATATATCCGTCTTCCAGAGCACGCTGAACGGTGAGGGTGTCGCCGTCCTTGTGGATTTCCTGCGCGTAGGTGACCTGCGGAACACCGAGCTTCTCGGCGATCTGCGGTCCGACCTGAGCGGTATCACCGTCGATGGCCTGACGTCCGCAGAAGATAACGTCATCTTTTTCCAGTCCCAGATGGTCGATCGCGGCAGCGAGGATCTGGGAGGTAGCGTATGTATCGGATCCGCCGAACTCACGTCCGGAAACGAGGATCGCGCGGTCAGCGCCGCGTGCCAGAATCTCGCGGAGCATTCCTTCTGCCGGCGGCGGTCCCATCGTGATGACGACAACCTCGGCGCCCGTCTCTTCTTTCAGGGTCAGGGCGGCCTCAACCGCGTTCAGGTCATCCGGGTTCGTGATGGTCTGCATGGAAGCGCGGTCCAGCGTTCCATCAGGCTTTACTGCAATCTTACCGGAGGTATCAGGCACCTGTTTTACACAAACTATAATTTTCATAATCTGAATAATCCTCCTTTTACTTTCTCAGAATGTTGCCGGAAATAACGACACGCTGGATCTCGGAAGTACCTTCGTAGATCTCAGTGATCTTCGCATCGCGCATCATGCGCTCAACCGGATAATCCTTCGTGTAACCGTAGCCGCCGAACATCTGAACCGCTTCGGTCGTCGTCTTCATGGCGAGCTCGGAGCAGAACAGCTTTGCGCAGGCAGCCTCGACCGTGAAGCGCTTCTGCGTCATCTTGGCAAGAGCGGCCTTGTAGGTCAGCAGCTGGCCGGCCTGAACTCCGACATACATGTCGGCAAATTTGAACTGGGTGTTCTGGAATTTGGAAATCGGACGTCCGAACTGTACACGGGTCTTTGTGAAGTCCATGGCCTCTTTCATGGCGCCCTCTGCGATTCCCAGCGACTGAGCGGCGATTCCGATACGTCCGCCGTCCAGCGTAGCCATGGCGATGTTGAATCCTTTTCCTTCAATTCCCAGGAGGTTTTCCTTCGGAACGATGCAGTCCGTGAATACGATCTCAGCCGTCGGAGATCCGTGCAGTCCCATCTTCTCCTCATGTTTCCCGACGGAGAATCCCGGGAAGGAGCTCTCGACGATGAAAGCAGAGATGCCTTTTGTTCCAAGAGCCGGGTTCGTCATAGCGAAGACGACGAGTACATCCGCGACATAACCGTTGGTGATGAAGATCTTGGATCCGTTCAGTACATAATGATCTCCGTCAAGAACAGCGGTGGTCGTTCCCTTGGATGCGTCTGATCCGGCGTTCGGCTCGGTCAGGCAGAAAGCGCCGACCTTGTGTCCGGTGGTCAGCATCGGAAGATATTTCTTCTTCTGCTCTTCGGTTCCGTAGGTGATAATCGGGTTGCAGCACAGGCCGTTGTGCGTGGCGACGATATCACCGGTGGAAGCGCATGCCTTGGAGATTTCCTCGATCGCGATCGTGGCGGAGAGATCATCAGCGCCTGCGCCGCCGTACTCCTTCGGTACGCACATTCCCATTACGCCGTAACGGAAAAGCTTGTCAATTGTCTCTGCCGGATACTCGCTGTTCTTGTCGGTGTCAGCGGCAATCGGAGCGATCTCGTTCTCGGCAAAGTCCCGGACCATTTTGCGGACCAGTTCCTGTTCACGGGATAACTTTAGTTCCATAACTATACCTCCTTAAGTATGTTGCCTTTCTGGTGAAAACACAAAAAAAAGCGCATCCATCCCAGTTAGCGTCCTGAATTCATCTTACTATAAACGAATTGTGAATGCAATAACAATATTGCCTTCCATAAACCCGGAACGTTAGGATTTTGCTGTATTTTTCGCCTCCCGGATGAAAAAATTCCACCATCATTTTGACCGGATCCGTGGCATTTTTTTGAAATTGACAGAATATTTAACCCGAATCGGAGAGCGCTGTCCGGACCGGCCGGAATTATCCGGGAAGATTTGGCGGATCCGGTGGAAATTGTACGAAACATAATACAAAAAAATGTTTAAGGTCTGGTTTAGGTTCGCTTCTTATGATGAAGAAGATGACTGCAGGCAACAACAGCTTTCCCGGGGAGGGTGAGACAGATGAAGAAAAATTTTTTGAAAACCATCGGAAAATCATTGAAAAAGAAAAAAGTCTGGATCCCGACCGCGGTGATTGCTGCGGCTGCGGTGACAGGATCCGCGATCTATGTGAATACAAGATCCGTGAAGGGAGAGACCTCCTCCGAAACGCAGATTTCGAGCGCGGAGGCGACCGTCGGAACGCTGACGAATTCGATCGAGGGAACCGGTACGCTGGAAAGCGGAACCGGAGATTCGATTAAGGTTCCGTCTTCCCTGATTTATGATGAGGTCTGTGTATCAGAGGGAGATGAGGTCACGGCGGGCGATGTTCTGGCAAAGGTGGACCACGCCTCCGTTCTGTCCGCCATGACAGACGTTCAGGAGAAGATCGACGAGATCGACGCGGAACTGGAGGACGCCCAGGACGATACCAGCGAGGAGACGATCACGGCAGGAGTCTCGGGGACGGTCACCGCCGTCTATATTTCGGACGGCGATGATGTGGCGGAAATCATGAAAGAAAAAGGTACCATCATCGATATCGCTGTCGGCGGAGATACGAGCGAGATCGTCAATGTGACGGCTGCCTCGGGAACCGTGGAGTCGGTCGCGGTGGAAGCCGGCGACGAGGTGGACAGCGGGGACACGCTCTGCACACTGACCTCGGACAGCGCCTCGGTGGAATATCAGGAGCTCAGCGAGGACCGCTCCGCTCTCGTCTCCGAGCTCCAGTCTCTGATTACAATATCGCAGACGGATACCATCACGGCGACACAGACCGGTACGATCGCGGAGGTCGGAATCAGCACCGGGGATGACAGCGGGTCGTCCGACACGACATCCACAACATCTGCATCATCCGCAGCGTCCACGACGACTTCCTCGGTTGGAACCGAAACGGCAGCGGTGCTTGCGGACTATGTCACGTATACGGCGATTTCCGATGAGGAAGCAGCGGAACTGACTTCCTGCGCATCATCGGATCAGGAAACGGAAAGCACCGGGACGGACACGGAATCCGAGTCCGTGGTTCTGGCCGATGAAGAAACCGGGTCGACGGAACAGTCCGAAATTTCAGAACTGACTGCTTCCGGAACGGCATCCGCGGAGACCACTTCTGAGGATCAGACGATTTCTTTCAGCATCGTACAGAGCGAAGAGTACAGAGGAAGCGCAAATCTCTATGTCACCGCTCCGGTTACCGGGGCGACCGCGCAGACGACGGTTCAGGCGGCGGACGGCAGCTGGAGCGGAACCGTGGATTGGAAGATGACCGGTACCACGTTTGAAGCGGGAACGAGTTATACCGCCATTGTTACCATGAATGCTGCGGACGGATACCGATTCACATCCGACAGCATTACCGGGGGTTCCTATGACAGCTATAAAATTTACGATGACGGAAAAACCATGATCGTAACCATTACATTTCCGGCGACTGCGTCAGATGAAAGCTCAGAAAGTTCCGACGATAGTTCGGATGAAAGCACATCGTCCACTGACAGTGATACCACATCGGGAAATACATCGGGAAGCACTTCCTCCGGGAATACCGGCTCTTCCGGCAGCGGAACGGGCAGCAGTACTTCATCCGCAAGCGGATCCGCCAGCACTTCGTCCGGAAGCTCTTCCGATACGTCCGCATCTTCTTCGACCGACGAGACGGATACTGAGGACAGCACTTCTTATGAAAGTGACCTGGTGAAGGCATTCACTTATATGGACGAGGATACCATGTCGCTGGAAGTCAGCGTCGACGAGCTGGATATCAATAGTGTCGAGGTGGATCAGAGCGCGGAAATCACACTGGATGCCCTCGAGGATCAGACCCTGGAGGGGACCGTCACCGATGTAGCCCAGACGGCGAGCAGTTCAGGAAACGGAAGCGCGAAGTATACGGTGACGATTTCGGTCCCGAAGGAAGACGGCATGAAGGTCGGCATGAGTGCCTCTGCGACGATCGTGATCGAAGAAAGCGAAGAAAACGCGATTCTCATTCCGGTCAATGCCATTCAGGAGGAGGGCAATTCGACTTACGTCTACACTGAAACGGATGAAGACGGCAATCTCTCCGGCAAGACCGAAGTTACGACGGGACTGTCCGACGGAGATCAGGTCGTGATCACGGACGGCCTCTCGGAGGGTGACACGGTCTATTACGAGAAGACCGGAAATATCTCATCGAGCAGCGGAAATCAGTCGGGAGCTCCCGGCAGCGACGGAAGCACCATGCCGAGTATGGGGGACAATTCCGGAGGCCAGGCGCCCTCCGGAGGCCAGATGCCCTCTGGCGGTCAGGCTCCCGGCGGCACCCAGAGCCAGAACTGAAGGGAGGCTTTCGGATGATTGAGCTTCGGAATGTCTGTAAAAGATACCAGATTGGAGAAGAGACGGTGACCGCCCTGGACAAGGCGACGCTCACGATCGAAGACGGGGAGTTTGTCAGTATCGTGGGTCCGTCCGGGAGCGGAAAATCCACGATGATGAATATCATCGGGTGCCTGGACACGGCGGACGAGGGAGTATATATTTTGGACGGCACGAAAATCGAGGAGTATTCCGAGAATGAGCTGGCGCATATCCGCAACCGGAAAATCGGCTTTATCTTTCAGAACTTCAATCTGCTGCCGAAAATGACTGCAGAGGAAAATGTGGAGCTTCCTCTCATCTATCAGAAGGTGCCGTTATCCGAGCGGAAGGACCGCGTGAGGGCGGCCCTTGACCGTGTCGGGCTCTCTTCCAGGAGGAAGCACAAACCCTCCGAGCTGTCGGGAGGCCAGCAGCAGAGAGTGGCGATTGCGCGCGCGCTGGTCACGGAGCCCTCTCTTTTCCTGGCGGACGAGCCGACCGGGAACCTGGATTCCAGAACGGGAAGGGAAATCATGGATCTGTTTCATGAACTTCACGACGCGGGTAATACCATTGTCCTGATTACACACGACAACGACATCTCGGATGAAGCGGAGCGGAAGGTCCGCATCCGGGACGGCCGGCTTTCCGAGGCGAAAATAGGATACGATCATTCGGAATACGAGGGATAAGCGGGGTGCTGATATATGCAGACACTGAAAATGGCCTGGCGGGCAATCCTGTCAAATAAATTGCGTACCTTTCTCACGATGCTGGGGATCATTATCGGCGTCACCGCGCTGATCGTTCTGGTCTCGATTACCAACGGGGCGACAAATGACGTGATGGACTCGGTGAATTCGATGGGAACTGATTACCTGAGCGTGCAGATCAGCGACGACAAGGATGTTCCGATCCGGTATTCTGAGCTGATCAGCATGTTCGATGACGAATCAGTCGGAGATGTGTCGCCGATCGCACAGAGCAGCGCGACCGGGGAGACTTCCTACACGGAAGGTTCGACGAATCTCTACGGCGTATCGGGCGGCTATTTCCGCATTATGGGGATGGACGAGGTGGCGTTCGGGCGCATACTGAAATCGACGGATCTGGATAATAACAATTACGTGATCGTGCTTTCTTACGATACGGCAGTGGAATTTTTCGGACACGCCAATGCGGTGGGCGAGAGTCTTTCACTGGACGGAAGAAAATTTGAGGTCGTCGGGGTGCTCGCTGAGGACGCGTCAACGCCGGGGTCTCAGATGAGCATCCGTCAGTCGTCCGATTCGACGAATTCGGACGACTCAGAGGACAGCAGCGATTCGGAGAGCGTCACCCTGGAGGGCTTCATTCCATACACGACCATGAGCCGGATTTCGGACAATGTCCTCGATATCTCGCAGTTCTACGTGTCGGCGTCGGACGAAGATTCCATGGACGGAGCCGAGAGCTATGTGAACAGTGTTCTTCTGGAGCGGTTTTCCAATGATGAGGACGCCTTTACGGTGACGAGCCAGGAGGAAATCATGGAAGCGCGTGCGGAAATATCCAATACGTTTTCGCTGCTTCTCGGAGGAATCGCGGCGATCTCGCTTCTGGTCGGAGGAATCGGGATCATGAACATCATGCTCGTTTCCGTCACGGAAAGGACGCGCGAGATCGGCATCCGGAAGGCCATCGGGGCGACGCAGGGAAGCATTCTGATGCAGTTTCTCCTGGAGGCGCTGATCGTCAGCCTGGCCGGGTGCGCGGCGGGCATCCTGACATCGGAAATCATTATCCACACGGCGGGGAATCTGTTCAGCTCGGGCACGCTCACCATGGATTCCGGCGTGGCGGGCATCGCGGTCCTGTTCTCTGCCCTCATCGGCGTAGTGTTCGGAATCTATCCGGCCCAGAAGGCAGCCCGGAAAAAACCGATCGACGCACTGCGCTATTCCGAATAACAATAAAACCGGCCGTTCTTCTTCCCTTCCGGGAAGGAGGACGGCCGGTTTATCTTCGGCGTTACTTCCATACGAACCAGATGAACAGGTAGCCGACGGTGACGGCAGCGAGTGTGAACGGAACACCGATCCGCATGAAATCTTTGAAGCTTACCTCGTGTCCGTACTGCTTCAGCATGCCGACGGCCGCGATATTGGCCGAGGCTCCGATCGGGGTCAGATTGCCGCCTAGGGTCGCTCCGCTCAGCAGACCGAAGTAGAGAAGGTAGGGCTCGATGTTCAGCGAGGTACAGACCGCGGATAGAACCGGAAGCATCGTAGCCACATAGGGAATATTGTCCACGAAGGCGGAAATCAGCACGGAGCCCCACACCACGATTGAATACAGAAGAAACAGGTTATGTCCTCCGATCTTTACGATCCAGGCGGAGAAATCGTCGATGATTCCGACCTCGGTGACACCCTCGATGATGATAAAGAGACACGTCAGAAGGATCAGAGTCTGCAGATCAATGGAGAGCAGTGCGTTTTTTGAGTTAGCGCCGCTGTGCGTCCGGATCAGGTCATAGCAGACGGCAATCAGGGCAAAGACCACACAGATTACGCCGTTGGTGATATCCGGTTTGTCCGGAATAAAGGAAGCGCAGATCAGGGCGACGACCATGCCGCACAAAAAAATCGTCGGAACCTTATCTTTTACCTCAGTGATCTCATTGGCGTGGACCGGGCTCTTTTCTTTGCGGAACAGAAACATCATAATCGGAACGGTCGCGAGCGCGCCGAGCTCTACTGCGAAAAACATGCCCGGTCTACCCTTCATCCAGAAAAACGATGTGAAATCCATTTTCGCGTAAGCGCCGAGCATGATGGAGGTGGTATCTCCGACGAGAGTGGCGGCGCCCTGCAGATTTGAGGAGACGGCGATGGAGAGAATCATCGGCACCGGTGAAATATTGAGCTTTTTGCAGATGGCGAGACCGACCGGCGCGACCATCAGGACAGTCGCTACGTTGTCGATGAAGGCGGAGATGATTCCCGCGAACAGGGACATGTAGATCGTGACCCACATGACATTTTTCGATTTATCGAGCAGGAAGTCCGCGATCCGGTTCGGCATTTTCGAGACGATGAAAAAGTGAACCAGAACCATGGTTCCTGCCATCATCATCAGGACGTTCCAGTTGATTGCCGCGGGCACCTTCGTGACGGGCATGATGCCCGCGATCAGAAAGATCACGGCTGTGATGATGGCAGCCAGAACGCGCCTTCTTGGCAGCGCGATCATGATAACATACATGAGCAGAAACAGGACCAGTGCAAATATTTTCATGCCGTACCTCCGAATAATGCCGACAGACAGAAAACGGTATTTATCCCAGGTCCTCCCGGACATAATGAATATATTCCTCTCCGAGGACGGACCTGCATTTTTCAACGGTGGGTGCAAGAAGCTCGCGTGCCTCCTCTTTCGTGTGAGCGGAGGCGGTGATGCGGATCAGACAGCCGTCATCCTTCGCGTAGGTGGCGACGGTCGGATTGGTCTGATCAAGGATCGGGCCGAGTCTTTCCGCGACCTGTCCCTCTCCGACAATTCGGACGGGGGCATGATCGAAATCAAGCATCTTGATATTGACGGAGACGAAGACCTTTCCCGAGCGCTCCGCGAGATAATCGTTCACGTACTCCTCGAACATCGGTTTCATCTCCTTCGGCGGTCCGGGCAGAAGAATCGCGGTCTTTCCCTCGTCCTCCATGATGATGCCGGGCGCCGTGCCGTGGTGATTGACCATGACCAGTGAATCATCCGGAACGATGGCCTGTTTTTTCATACCCTCCGACATGGGGATATTCAGTTCCTTCAGGTGGCTTTCCAGTTCGGAGAGCACTTCTTCATTCAGCACAGGCTTCTTGTGAAAATAGGAAATCAGCATTTCCTTTGTCATGTCATCCTTCGTGGGCCCGAGGCCTCCCGTCAGAATTACCATATCGCCCCGGCTGAAAGCGACATCGAGCGTGTTCCGGATCCGTTCGCTGTTGTCGCCGACCACGGTCTGGTAGTGGACGTCAATTCCGAGCGCTGCCAGCTTTTTTGCGAGGTACTGCGCATTGGTATTGACAATGTTGCCGAGCAGAATTTCCGTGCCGACGCTGATCAGTTCCGCGACCATTTTCATTGTCCTCCTGATGACAAAAATCACTTCCAAATATGATACATATTATCATTCCTGAGGAGGATTTTCCACCGCGAGAGCGAGATTCCGGATGTAAGAGGATCGCGAAAGAAAAGTATACCTGCCCGGTTTCACACAATTTTCATGTTATCCGGCGGAGTTTTATTGTAAAATGAAAATGTTCTGTAAATTACGGGTTCCGAAAGCTGAAGGAATCACCTGCATAAAGAGAGGATAATTCTCATGAAAAAAGAAAACAGGAAAATGGCACAGGAACGCCGCGCCAGAGAGCGCGCAAAGAAGAGGCGGAGGGAAAAAACCATCCGGATTCTCGTTCCGACGCTCATCATCGCGGGGATCGCCGCCCTGGTCATAGCGACGATTGTTTCCAGCCAGAAGGATAATACGAGCGGGGAGAGCGTCTCCGGATCGTCGGTTACAGGCAGTTCGGTGAATTCCGGTTCTGAGACTTCCGCTTCCTCCGCAGGAACGACGCTTGACACCACAGAGGGCGTCGCAGTAGAAGACGGGGATAAGGTCAACATTGACTACACCGGCTATCTGGACGGAGAGGAATTTGAAGGTGGAAGCACCGAAGGAAACGGTACGGATCTCGAGATCGGTTCCAATACCTATATCGACGGTTTTGAGGAGGGAATCATCGGGCATAAGACGGGAGAGACATTTGATCTGAACCTCACCTTCCCCGAGGATTACGGGCAGTCCGATCTCGCGGGAAAAGATGTCACCTTCACGGTTACGATAAACGGAATTTATAAATAATTACTTTCATTTTTTCTCGGATAATAAAGAGGGATTTCGCCATTCGATCCTGAGTTTCAGGAGAAAACGAAATCCCTCTTTTCTGTTTTCAGATGGTTTGTCCGGCTTTCCTCAGGCCCTGGAATAGGAGACGGACTGGCCGATTTTTGAAAAAACCGGTTCGAGCGCCGTTGCGAGAACGATGCCGACGGCACCCTGCACGAGATTAAACGGCACTTCGGAGAGGGAGGTGGCAAACGCAGCGGCGATACCGGCGTCCCCGAATCCGTTTGTGAGTCCGATAATAATGACATTATAGAAGAAATATCCGACTACCATCACGACTTCGCCGATGATTCCGGAGAGAATGATTGCAGGCGTGCGGAAATTTGAGCGTTGTCCTCTCCTTGAAATGGCGGCAAAAACCAGGGCAGCGACAAATGCCGTGAAAAACTTTATGACAAATGTTCCGGGAACCCAGATCGGGTATCCGCCGAGCAGGTCAGACAGAGCGGAACCGATGCCCGCCGCGAGTCCTCCGAGGGCGGGTCCGAGAAAAAATCCGGAAAGCAGAACGAAGGCGTCGCCCAGATGAATATATCCGAAGGTCGGCGTCTGGATTTTAATAACAGAGGTGGCCAGAAGGGTAAGCGCAGTGAACATGGCCGTCATCACGAGCTTTTTTGTACTGGATAATTGTTTCATGGCGAAGACTTCCTTTTCGATAATCTGATAAACTGGTAATTTTATCGTCCGCAGGCGCCGCAGGATCTTTTATTTCTCCCTCTTGCAACCCCGGTTAATGTTGTATTATAATCAAATTCTGGTACTGGAAAATTACCAATTTAATTGAATTTTATATAACCAGATTCCCGGGCGACCCTGAGGAGGAGCAGTCATTCCATGAGATATGAACTGGATAATAATAAAAAAGAGTCGGCGTATCTGCAGATTTATACACAGCTGCGTGAGGAGATTACGCGCGGCATATACGGATACGGAGTCAGAATGCCCTCGAAGAGGCAGCTGGCCGAGGAGAGCGGGACCAGCGTGATCACGGCGGAGCACGTCTACGCCCTGCTCTGCGATGAGGGATATGTCGAGGCCCGGGAGCGAAGCGGATATTTTGTCATTTATCGCGAAGACGACAGTTTTCCGGTCGCGGGACAACGGCTGCAGAATTCCTTTCCGGACGGGGCGGAGGATGAGAGACCGCTGAGGCCCTCCGGGAAAGACAGGGCGGAGGGAAATCCGGGCTCCCGCCCCGGAACGGAGCAGTTCCCCTTTTCGGTTTTTGCGAAGACGATGCGGCGTGTCCTGACAAATAATGCGGAAAACATTATGGAGCGGTCACCGAACAAAGGAATTCCCCAGCTGCGCAGGGCGATTACCGCCTATCTCGCCCGCAGCCGCGGTATTCTGGTCAGTCCGGAGCAGGTTGTCGTCGGCTCCGGAGCGGAATATCTCTACGGCCTCGTTGTCCGGATGCTCGGGAGAGACCGGATTTACGCGCTGGAAGATCCTTCCTACAAGAACATCCGGAAGGTGTATGAGGCAAACGGAGTTACCTGCGACATGCTGAAGCTCGGAGAGAATGGCATCCACAGCAGTGAGCTCAGGAGGACGGAGGCAACCGTGCTTCATGTGACCCCCTTTAACAGCTATCCGAGCGGCGTCACGGCTAATGCCTCGAAGCGAGGAGAATACATCCGCTGGGCGAAGAACAGGGGTGCCATCATCGTGGAAGATGACTATGATTCGGAATTTTCCGAGCTGACGAAGGCAGAGGACACACTTTTTTCCCTGGAGCCCACCGAAACGGTTATCTATATCAACACCTTCTCCAGAACCATCGCCTCCGCAATGCGGATGGGTTATATGGTGCTTCCGGAAAAACTGGCGGATCCGCTCTGGAAGAAAATAGATTTTTATTCCTGTGCGGTTCCTACATTCGAGCAGTACGTGCTGACCGAACTGCTGAACAACGGGGATTTTGAGCGTCACATCAACCGGGTCCGCCGCAGCCGAAGAAAGTTTCCTTCCGGTGTCAAAAAATCCACACAGGGAGCCGGCCAATGAAAAAGCAGAAAACAGAAAAAAAATACCGAAACGCTGGATTTCTCGCGGAGCCGCTCCGGCTGCTTCCGGACTGGTATGAGAAAAACGGACGGGATTTGCCCTGGAGGAGGACCAAAGACCCGTACGATGTCTGGATTTCAGAGATAATGTGTCAGCAGACCAGGATATCCGCCGTGAAAGAATATTACCGGCGGTTTCGCGAGGAACTGCCGGATGTCCGGAGTCTGGCCGTCGTCGATGATGACCGTTTGATGAAGCTCTGGGAGGGCCTCGGCTACTACAGCCGCGCCCGGAATCTGAAGCGGGCCGCCCGGATAATCATGGAGAAATACGGAGGCGTGATCCCGACGGACCCGAAGCGGCTGGAAAAACTCCCGGGAATTGGAAGTTACACGGCGGGTGCCGTCGCGTCCATCGCCGGCCATGTGCCGGTTCCGTCCGTCGACGGGAATGTCCTGCGGATCTGTTCGCGTCTTGCGGGAAATGATGATGACGTCATGCTTCCGGCGACGAAAAAAGCCCTGGAGAGCGCTCTTTCGGATATCATGGCGGACCTTTGCGTTTCTTCCGGGGCGAATGGTGCTTCCATACCGCCCGGGAAAAGAAGCGGGCTGCAGGGAAGCGGCCAGAATGCCTGCTCTGTCGATCCGGGCGTCCTGAATCAGGCAATGATGGAGCTCGGAGAGATGATCTGTCTTCCGAACGGGGCTCCACTCTGCGGAGACTGTCCGGTCCGGGAATGCTGCTGCGCCGGAAACTGCGGCGCGGAGGAAATTCTTCCCTTCCGTTCGCGCCCGAAAAAGCGCCGCGTCGAAAAAAGGACCGTTCTGCTGATTCAGAACGGGGAGACCGTTCTGATCCGGAAAAGACCGGAGAAGGGACTGCTCGCCGGTCTCTGGGAATTCCCCTCCGCGGAAGGGTTCCTCGATGAAAAATCGGCACTCGGGCTGGTCCGGGAAATCATCCCGGATGGGAGTCCGGTGCCTCTCCGTATCGAAAAACTGGGCCCGGCGAAACATATTTTTTCGCATGTTGAATGGAGAATGCGGGCGTACCGCATCCGTCTGGCGGATCCCTGCCCGGATGCGGTTACGGCGTGGAACCGCGACGGAATGAAGTTCGTCGGCGCCGCCGAGCTCTCCGGCATTTACTCGATGCCGGCAGCGTTTGAAGTTTACCGGAAAGAAATTCAGGAATCTCTATCCTCCGGCAGAGCGGGATGAACAAAAAACGAGGAAGATTTTTTCATTTTCGGAAGTCATCCCCGGCGTGACAGAGCGCCCGAAAAGAGATAACATATTCTGCAGAGGAATCATGTAAAAGGAAGGCGGGGCAATGACCATAAACGAGAGACGAAAACAGATTTTGCAGGTGCTGACCGAAGCCGGGGGGCCGGTTTCCGGAGCGGAGCTGTCACGCAGGCTGCATGTGAGCCGTCAGATTATCGTCCAGGATATCGCGGCGATCCGCCGGGAGGGCAAAGAGATTCTCTCGACGAACAGGGGATATACCGCAAAGCCTTCGGCAGTTCGTGTTTTCAAGGTCTCGCACAGCGATGAAAGAGTGGGCGAAGAGCTGATGCTGATCGTTGACCAGGGTGCGGTCGTCGAGGATGTTTTCATTTATCACAAGGTGTACGGGGTGATGAGAGGAGAACTTCATATCCGGTCGCGCCATGACGTCGAGGTGTACCTGGAGGAGATCACATCGGGGAAATCCAGTCTGCTGAAAAATGTCACCTCGGGTTATCATTATCACACCGTGACCGCCGACTCCGAAGAGATTCTGGACCGGGTAGAACAGAAGCTCAGAGAGCGGAACTTCCTGGCTCCGCTTCAGGATTACGAGCCGATGGATTCTCCCGCAGGGCTGTAGAAGATAACGAAGATGATTCGGTTGCTCGAATAAATCTGAAAATTATTTCAAATCAGACAGAATATAGAGTAAAAAACCGCCGGAAGAGATTAAATACCAAAAAAACGAATAAAATCAAAAAAATATATTGACAAAAGCATTCTTCGCTGATATTATAGACTTACAAAATAAAAGACGAACTAAATAACTGAGAAAGAACTTCAGTAATCAGTTCGACTTGGAAAGGCAGGTACAGTCCAATGGGAATTCCACCGGTTGATTTTTCTCAATATGAGGGTGGCGCTGCTTGACAGTCCTGGCGAGAAAGATCTTTTACAGCTTGTGCAAGCGGGGAATATTGGCAAAGACCAATTAAAAGGAAAAGTAAAAGGCAACATGAAATAAGCAGCTCATATTGAAAATTCGTCACATCATTTGAAAGCAATAGATTGTACAGATCGGATCAGGATGCAGAGAAGTTTTTTAAGAAGTTATCTGTATGTTCGTTTGAAAATGGTAGATAAACTGCAGATGGTCAGATCAATGATATCTGGATGAGGATCCGGAGAAGCCGGATCGGAAGCGGCTTTCAGTTGATATATATATCATGTGAACTTTCTAAGCGAATTCATAATTTGAAAGATCTTAAGATACGAAGACTATTTTGAATTCATCTTAAGAAGAAGGTTTCAGAAAGAGGATTCCGTAAAACAGTAATCCGAGAATGAATTCTCAAGAGAGAGATTCCGGAAGTAGATTCTAAAACAAAATCTCAAAGAACTGAATTTTCGAGCGAATGTCCGAGACGGGTCAACAGGAAAACCGAAGAGATCCGTTAGAAATCATTCCGAAGAAGAAGTGTCGAGAGAAGATTTTTAAAGAGAATCGAAAAGCAATCCTGAAAAAGAATTCCAAAGGAACCGTTTTACGAGAGAAAAATAAAGAAGAAACCCCGAAATAATCTTAAGAGCAGAGGACAGAGTAGAATTATCTTGAGAAGGAAGAGAATTTCGCGAGGCTAGGGCAGTAATTATCGATTGCTTTCGTGTATATACAGAAAGGATAGCAGTTAATTGAATATCGATCATAAGGCAGCCGCCTTACTGTGAGTGACTCGCAAGTGCAGGTCAGGAGAACGGTAAGGCGGCTGTCGTTGTTATGCTCTTTGAAAAATAACTGGACTATTCCCGGCGCATCGTTATAATTAATATATTAAGGTCTGAATATCAGCTTTTCTGTTTTTCAGGGTGATTTTTATGAAACTCAGAAAAAAGTTATTGGTTATAACGGCGGTTTCCCTGTCTGCGGCACTGTGTGCCTGCGGGGAAAGCGGATCTTTGGATGACAGCTCGTCTTCCCGGCTGGAAGAACAGTCTTTCGCCGGCGGTTCCGATGAAACAATCGGAGAAGGTGAGAGTTCCGGGGCGGCTTCAGAAGGTGTTTCCGGGGTTTCCTCCGTCTCGTCGTCTTCTTTATCTTCGGATGAAAAGGACGGGTGGGATATCGTACTCTCGGAGGAAAATACGCTGGAAAAATCCTATACGTCGGTTGATGATCTGAACGTGGAGCCCGGTTCCAGTGTTGCGATTGTGGCGAAAGAGATCGATCTCGCGTACTGGAAGGCGGTCCGGGAGGGCGCGGAACAGGCGATCGACGAAATTAATGAAAAATACGGGTATGAAAAAGACGAGAAGGTCACATTGATCTTCGACGGAACGAAAAACAGTACGGACGTCGACGGCCAGATCAATGCGATTGACAGTGTGCTCTCCGAAAACCCAACCGCTCTGTGTATTGCCGCGATTGACATGGATTCGTGCCAGTCGCAGCTGGAGACCGCATCGGAGAACGGAATTCCGGTGATCACGCTGGATTCCGGCATTGAGAGTACGCTCGTAAAAGCGAACTGCACCACGGATAATGTTTCCGCCGGAAAGCTGGCGATGCGGAAGATGTGCGAATCCATTTCCGAAGTCGGAAAGATCGCCATTGTGACGCATTCGCAGTCCCAGAAATCCGCTGTTGAGCGGAATGAAGGATTTGCGGAGGAGATTGCCAACCATTCCAAGGTCGAAGTCAAGGCGCGGCTCGAGGAAAATGACGAGGAATCGATCGAGTCCATGATTCAGGCGACGCTGGAAGTGACGCCGGAACTTGACGGGATTATCTGTACAAATGAGAGCACCACGGAGCAGGTTCTGGATGCACTCACCGATCTGGAGCGTTCGGATATCCGCGTGGTGGGATTTGATATGGGGAAAAAACAGCAGGCCGCGATTCGCGACGGAAGTGAATACGGCACCGTGAGCGAAAATCCGCGGGGAATGGGGTACGCCGCTGTGGTGGCGGCGCTCCGCGCAGCTTCCGGTGAGACGGTAGACGCGAATATCGAGACCGGCTATTGCTGGATTGACGGGGAAAATATCGATCAGGAGGCAAACAGACTGTATATTTACTGAGCCGCGGGCAGGATGAAGGTACCCTGCCGGAATTTCTTTTGTATTGCGCGGCCGGAATGATTTCAGGGGAGTATCGGGATGAAAAAACGAAGAAAAGCCAGGCGGATGACCCGGCTGCTGCTTTACGCTGCCGTCATCGCTGCCGTATTTCTTATCTTTTACAGCGTCATGCGCGCGAGGGCGAAGGTCCGCACGACGGATTTCGGGGAGCCTACGCTTCCGGTGATGTCTGTCGTCATGGACGGAACTCAGATCAACCGGATGTACGGCCATCTCAATGAGGAGGTCGAATCGACCGGGCGCGAGTCGCTGACACTTCTTTCGGTTGACAAAGAGGTCAATCTTCAGATCTCTCCGTACAAAAATAAAATCAATTCCGTCAGCTATGAGGTGACCTCCCTTCAGGACAGCAGCTTTGTGGAAAACGGAAATGCGTCCGATCTTACCCAACAGGAGGACAATGGCAATTACACGGCAAAAATTTCGATCTCCACACCGATTCTGATGGACCAGGAGTACGCCCTTCGGCTCGATCTGGACATCACGAAAGAGGACGGGGAGAGTGAGACCGTTTATTATTACACCAGAATTATCCAGGAGACGGGTTCCAATATGGACGCCTACCTGGAATTTGCCGAGAATTTCTACAAAAACTGTCTGGATAAGGATCAGGAGGAGAATCTTTCCGCCCACATGGAGACCAACTCGCTGTCTAACCACAGCGACAATTTCGATGATGTCACGATTAATTCCAGCATTGACCAGGTGACGTGGGGGAATCTGTCTCCGGAGCTTTACCGGGAGGCGGTTCCGCAGGTCAAGGAGATCAACAGTCAGACCTGCAGCATTGTCATGAATTACATCTTAAAAGCCCAGGACGAAGACGGAAATGACGAGTATTACAATGTTCACGATTTTTACCGGCTCCGCACGAACCAGGGCGAGGTGCTTCTGGTAGACCTGAACCGCGATACGGAGCAGGTTTTCGATCCTTCCCAGGCGGATTACAGCGATTCGGGAATCAATCTCGGCGTGCGCAGCACGGATCTCAATTATTCGGTCAGTGAAAAGAAAAATTATACCGCTTTCGTGACGGGAGGAGAACTGTGGCTGTTCGGAAGCAGCGGAGATTCCGCGGCGACGCGGGTTTTCAGTTTCCGCGGGGACGAGCTTCCGGATGAGCGCTCCGAGCGGGACGCGAGTCAGATCAAAATCTGCAATGTGACGGACAGCGGAGAGGTCACTTTTGTCGTCACCGGTTATATGAATTCCGGACCGCATGAGGGTATGACGGGGATTGCCGCCTACACCTACACGACAGAGGACAATCTGCTGGAGGAGGATCTGTTTATCAATACGGATCAGAACTGGGAGATGCTGAATTACAATCTTTCCACGCTGACGTATTTCAATGAGAATCACGATCTCTACACCTATACGGGCACGCAGCTTTTGCGGACCGAAATTTCGAGCGGAAAGTCGGAGGTCATCAAGGACAATGTGAATCCGCAGTGCATCGCCGCCTCGTCCGATCAGCATTATGTCGCCTGGATGGATGAGATGGAGCCCACGCAGTCCACCAATATCCGTCTTCTGAATACAGATACGGATGAGGTGAAGACGATCTCGGCCGGTGACGGAGAAAAGATCCGGGTTCTCGGATTTTTCAATCACGATCTGGTCTACGGTGTCGCGCGGGATAGTGATATTGTCACGGATTCCGCGGGCAATACAACATTCGGAATGTATGCGATCCACATTGTTTCCCCGGAGGGGCAGGAAGTGAAGACTTACCAGAAGGACAATACGCTGGTTACGGATACTTCCTGGTCTGAGGACAATCTGGAACTGAAGCTCGGGACAAGAACAGACTCCGGGTTCACGGACGCGGGGGAAGATCACATTATCAATAATGAACAAACCTCGGAAGACGATGTCACGGTCACCACGCAGACGGACCAGCGCTGCGGGCTTCAGGTCCTGCTCAAATTTGAGGTCAGTCAGAAGATCGGGGACAATAAGCGGGATTCGCGGCTGCGTGACAAAAAGGATAAGCTCAATGTCGCGCTTGCGGTTCCGGAGTCGTCCGAGGAGCGGTATTTCGTATATGCGAACGGAACACTGACGGATATTGAGAGCGATTCGAACGCCGCTCTGCGTGTGGCGGACGAGGCGGGAGGCGTGGTTCTGAATCAGCAGCAGAAATACGTGTACGAGCGCGGAAACTGGATGAGTGATTTTACCATTGACATAAATGACATTCCGTCGGCGCTGCTGAATCCGACGCTTGACGCAAATGCCATTCAGCAGGCGGTGGGGGATGACTACAGCATCCTCAATTACAGCGGCTGTTCGACCACAAGCATCCGCTACCAGATCAGCCGCGGCTACGCTGTCGTCGCGAAATATTCGGACACCAAGACGGTATTGATCGTCGGATATGACATTTATGATAATCTGTGGTATTATGACCCGGAGACTCAGGAGGTAACCGCGATCGGAAAGAACGATTCGGCCGCCCTGTTTGACGGACAGGGAGATATCTTCATCAGCTATTACAAGAAGTCGTCGTAACAATCATTAAAGCAGAATCATGAGGGATGGAGGATCTCGGAGATGGAACATCTGACAACGGTTCGGGAAATTTTTAAACATCGCGAGAATTATATCGGAAAAGAAGTTAAGGTCGGTGGCTGGATTCGCAGTATTCGGGATTCCAAGCGCTTCGGATTCATCGTGCTGCACGACGGAACTTTTTTTGAGACGCTTCAGATCGTGTATGGAGATCAGCTTGAGAATTTTGCCGAGATTTCAGCGCTTGGCGCCGGGACGGCAGTGATTGTCTCCGGAAAGCTGGTCGCGACGCCGGATGCCAAGCAGCCGTTTGAGATTCAGGCGGATGAGGTAAAGGTGGAGGGAAAGTCCGCGCCGGATTATCCGCTTCAGAAAAAGCGCCACACGGTGGAGTATCTGCGGACGATTTCTCATCTGCGTCCCCGCGCCAACCTTTTCCAGGCGGTGTTCCGTGTGAGATCTCTGGCTGCGTACGCGATCCACAGATTTTTCCAGGAGCGCGGGTTCATCTATGTGCACACACCGATTATCACCGGAAATGATGCCGAGGGAGCCGGAGAGATGTTCCAGGTGACCACGATTGATCCCGCCGACCCGCCGCGCTGCGAGGACGGTACAGTTGATTATTCCCGGGATTTCTTTAAAAAGAAGACGAGCCTGACGGTTTCCGGTCAGCTCGATGCGGAGACCTTCGCGCAGGCGTTTCGCAACACATATACCTTTGGTCCGACGTTTCGCGCGGAGGATTCGAACACGACGCGCCACGCTGCCGAGTTCTGGATGGTCGAGCCTGAGATTGCCTTTGCGGATCTCGAGGACGACATGAAACTCGCGGAGGAGATGCTGAAATACATTATCGGTTATGTAATGGAAAACGCGCCGGAGGAGATGGAATTTTTTAACCGCTTTGTTGACAAAGGGCTGCTTGACCGGCTGAACCACGTGGCCGGTTCGGATTTCGGACGCGTCACTTATTCCGAGGCAATCGAACTTCTCGAGAAAAACAATGACAAGTTTGATTATAAGGTCAGCTGGGGCTGTGATCTGCAGACCGAGCATGAGCGCTATCTGACTGAGCAGGTATTCCAGAAGCCGATTTTCGTCACCGACTATCCGAAGGATATCAAAGCGTTTTATATGAAGCAGAATCCGGACGGAAAGACCGTCGCGGCGATGGACTGCCTCGTTCCGGGGATCGGTGAGATCATCGGGGGAAGTCAGAGAGAGGAAGATTACGACAAGCTTCTCGCCCGCATGAAAGAGCTGGGCATGGATATCGATGAATACAAGTTCTATCTGGATCTGCGCCGCTATGGCACGACGCGCCACGCGGGATTCGGTCTCGGATTTGAGCGCTGCATCATGTATCTGACCGGTGTCGGCAACATCCGCGATGTCCTGCCTTTCCCGAGAACGGTCGGACGCTGCGATCTGTAATTTCATATATAAATAATATAAATAAGAAAAAGCAGATGTATTTACCCTTTTCAGTAAGTACATCTGCTTTTTTCGTGCGCCGGATTATTTTTTTGTAACAGCAGGGGAATTTTCAGGACTTCCGGCAGAACGCGATTACTTCTTCGAATGAGAGCGGTCCTCCGAACAGGTCGAGGGCACTGCCGATGGTGACGTTCAGGCGGCCCATTCCGACGGATTTCAGCTGCCGGATATCCTCGAAGCTTCCGATCCCTCCCGCGTAAGTGACAGGGAACCCTTTCATCTGTGCGAGAATCCGGACGATCCCGGTCTCGATTCCCGCCTGTTTTCCCTCCGCGTCCGTGGCGTGTACGAGAAATTCGCTGCAGTACCCGGACAGGGTGTCCAGAATTTCAGGAGTAATTCGGGTGTCTGTGAATTTCTGCCATCGGTCGGTCACGATGAAATAATCATCTCCCCGTCGTCTGCAGGAGAGATCCAGTACCAGATGATTTTTCCCGATGGAGGAGGTCAGTTTTTCCAGACGGTCCCAGGCAATCTTTCCATCCCGGAATACGTAGGAGGTTACGATTACGTGGCTTGCTCCGGCTTCCAGAAAAAAAGAGGCATTGTCCGCATTGATTCCGCCGCCGATCTGCATTCCGCCCGGCCATGCGGTCAGCGCCGAGAGAGCCTGGGCTTTTGTCGCCTCATAATGAGAAGAGTCCTTCGGATTCAGCATAATAATGTGACCGCCACGGAGACGGCGGCTTTTGTAGAGCTCTGCGAAATAAGCGGCGTTCCTTTCGGAGACGAAATTCTCTGTCGCCTGGTCCCCCTCATCTTTTAAAGTGCTGCCGACGATCTGTTTCACAGCGCCATTATGAATGTCTATACAGGGACGAAATTCCATTCTGCCTTCCTCCTGGATTCTCATTTTTCTGTCAACATTGTAATAGTAAGAGATTTTCTTTGCTTATGCAAATGATTTTCCTCTTTATCTTGCAATCGTTATCGCAGTATCCTATAATAGGAATGCCTACTAAAATATTTATTGAATTGTGTACGTGTGAAAGGAAAAAATTATGCAAAAATACGAGTGCGAACCCTGCGGCTACATCTATGATCCGGCGAAAGGAGATCCGGATAACGGCATTGCTCCCGGAACGGCGTTTGAAGACCTTCCGGATGACTGGGTATGTCCGATGTGCGGAACAGATAAGAGTGACTTTAAGCCGGTCGATTGAATAATTGGAAAGAGTATCGGAGAGAAAACTGAAAATATTCTGAAAAAAAGAGCGAGACCCGCAGGTGTCTCGCTCTTTTTTATCGCAAAAATTCGAAAAATAATCGGATGATCATTGTTAATACATTAAATTAACAGTGAAATTTATCCATAATGCTTAAAAGTTTAAACGTTTAAACTAACGTACAGGATACCTTTTGGATAATTTTCAGGATCGCCGAAAAAGCCTTTAAAATAAGGGGTTAAGAGGTGTTTGGTATTCGGGGGGTAGTAATATTTTTCTGCTAAATTTTCGCCGGGTAGTATTAATCCTGTCCCAAAATTCGGGCAATTTTTCAGTAATATGACATTTTGGATTATTGTACCTCCCAGGACCGTGTGTTACGGTTTGGTCAATTAAAAAGGCGGGGGGACAAACGAGAATGCACGGTGTCTTTCGCCGTGCGTTTTTTTGTCTTTTTTCTTTTTTTTATCGGACAGCCGCCGTAGTTCCTTTCCGGATTGTTTCTGCTTCGAACAGGAGAAGAAGTTTGCAGATCCTTTCCCGGCCGTGAGTGCAGATGGGAAGAGGATGACGAATTCAATATCCGGGATTTCAGGGGAAAGGGAACTGGCTGTCGCCGCTTTTTATATATAAAGAAGCAAGGTGTTTCCCGAGAAAAAGGAGCCGGTGCTTCGAAAGCGAAAATAGATGGAGCAGAAAAACAGGAGGAAGATTTTCATGAAAAAGACAGGCATATCATTAGGCAAAAGAGTATTAACATTTCTGGTTGCACTTTGTATGATGATCGGCCTCATGCCAACGTCGCTGATTTCGGCGGCTGCCACAGACCCCTCGCTGGGAGCGACCGAGAATTATGACGAAGAGGATGAAGAGATCGTTCCGACAGCGGGCGCCGGAGGTTATTCTGTTTCGGCAGATCCGACCGAGTGGACGGTAACGGAAGGGTACACCGAGGCCGAGGCTCCGGCGTCTACCGTTACGGTGACGAATTCTTCGAACTCTATGATTTTCGCCAGGATTGACGGAGACTGGACAAATTTCGATCTCAATATGGGAAGCAATGAGTATCCGACTTATGATACTAATCACATTCTGAAGATCCTGAAAAATTCTTCTGCGACTTTCACTGTGACTCCCAAAACCGGTCTTTCTGAAGGAACGTATGACAACACAGTTAAGGTTGGTTTTTATCCGAGCGGGGTCGCTGCCCAGAATAAGATGGGATCACAGGGAGAATCAAGTATTGCTTTTAAACTGATTGTTGAAAGCGACTCCTCCCTTGGCAAGGTAAATTTTTCCTATCAGTGGAAGGACGGCTCCACGATCCAGTTTGGTGCGACTCCGACTAAAACCGGAAAGGCATACTGCCTGGTGAAAAACGCTGGTGAAGCAGCACCGAGCGCTGACGAAGTTATAGCGAACGGAACTGTTATTGACTGCACCACTGTCAATACTGAGACGATCGGGTGGGTTTCGGTTTCGGATTCTTCTGCGAAGAAGCTTTACTTCGTCTATGTTGACGATAACAATAACACGTATGACATGACTACCGGTGAACTCGCTTCTTATACGGATCAGATTTCAGAAGCGGTCACCAAGGTAGAGGTTACGGCTGAGCGGTCGAGCGATACAGATGTAAATCTGGGAATTACTCCGACGAATGACGGAATTCTTCATTTTATCCTTCAGGATGCCGACAAGTCGGCTCCGTCGGATGAGGAAGTTAAAAACAGCACGAACACCATCGCGGCAAGAGCTGCAGACGGAACTACTTCCAAGACGGTTGCGGCAGAATCTTCCAAGGCGCAGAAACTGTATGCCTGCTATGAGGTAAATTACCAGGGAACAACTCTTTACAGCGCAGTCAGTACGCAGGATATTCCGACCTATGCAGACTCCATTATCAGTGCCAAGGTTGAGGACTATGATCCCGTTATTCCGAGCAGGGTTGTCGGGTATGTTACACCCTCAACCAAAACTATTACAATCAAGAATACTGGTTCTCAGACCATAACGTTTACTGCAGAATCAAGTTCTGGCGATTTTACGGTTGATATGGGAAGCGCAGCGTCCATTAAGCCCGGAGAAACTGGTACATTTACGGTTACTGCAAAAACAGGTCTTGACCTGGGGACACATTCTGTAACAATTACTCTGAATGGGAAATCAGGCAGTACGGTCTTAGATCCGCTCAAGGTGGATCTCTCGTTTGATGTCGTAAAAGCAGATGATGGAGAGTATTATGCAAGCAACGCAGATATCACTTCGGTTGTTATTTATAAAAAGAGTGATAATACAGTAGATAGTGAAACTCCTTATTGTATCAATCTGATGTATCCGGTAATAGGAAAAGTACACGGTACACCGTATTTTAATAAACTTCTCGATGTTGATGCGGATGATATTGGCAATTATGCGGGCAATTTTGACAAGATCAGCGATAGCGAGTTCGTACACTCTCCTTTCTTGAAGTATGACTCGGAGACGGGTGATGTCACAACTCGTTCAAATGAGGATACGCTGAATCATTTAAGATACGTATTATATTATGGCTATCCGAATAATAAACCGCTGAAGTCCAGCAATAAAACCGCAATACAGGAAAGTGGATTTACTTCTGTTCCCTCCAATGTTTCCTCTGCGATGTACAAGGTATATCTCAGGCAGCTTACTCAGGCAGCGGTATGGTATTTCACAAATCGCGGTTATGTAGCATCAAGCGGAGAGTACCATATTTATACGTTAGATGAGATTATGACCGATCATCTCGGCTTTAGTGGTACTATCACGGATGAAATGCGGGCATATTTCGACATCCTGACGAAGGAAGATATTCCTGAAGCCGATGCGGTAAGTGCGGATGAAATCCAGCTTGATATTTATCGTAATACCGTTTCGCCAGATGGAGCCCATGATCGTCCGGTCTGGCAGAATTTGATTACTTCCGAAGTGTCCGAATCCATCCAGGTTAACCTCAATGCTACGAAGACGCTGGACGGAGCGGCTCCCGGAAACAATACATTTTCATTTGTCCTGAAGGACGCAGATGGAAATATTCTTCAGACGAAGAATAATGACGCGGACGGTAATGTTGAATTTGATGCTATCTCCTTCAAGGAGGCGGGAACCTATACCTACACGGTATCAGAGACTCCCGGGACAGATTCAGGCATCAATTATGATACCACTGAATATACGGTTACTGTAAATGTCAGCAATAATTCCGGAACACTTTCGGCAAATACTACTTATATGAAGGGATCCAGTCAGGTTAACGGGATGACCTTCAGCAATACCAAAAAGCCGGAGACGATCGACATCAACGGGACGAAGACGTGGGATGACAGCGACAACCAGGACGGCAAGCGTCCGGCGAGCATCACGATCCATCTTCTGGCAAACGGAACGGAAGTCGCCAGCAAGACGGTGACCGCGGCGGATAACTGGAAATATACTTTCGATAATCTGCCGGTCTACGCGAACGGAAGCAAGATTGTCTACACGATCACCGAGGATACGGTCAAAGATTACAGCACCAAGATCAATGGCTTTGATGTCACAAACAGCTACACGCCGGAGACGACCAGCATCAGCGGGACGAAGACGTGGAACGACAGTGACAACCAGGACGGAAAGCGTCCGGCGAGCGTCACGATCCAT
>JBMNRP010000007.1:0-124511 GCA_050944685.1 Bilifractor sp. | reverse complement strand
GGGCTTTTATGATTTGGCCTCAGCATATCAGTCTGTGCACGTCAACTGTTGAAACCGCCGTGTACCGAACGGTATGCACGTGTGGTGTGAGAGGTCGGGGGCTAACCACCCCCTCCTACTCGATTCGATGGTGGGACATTTTTCCTCAAGTGTCTGAAGTCCGGGTGATTCTACTTGACGTAAGAGCGTGGAGTAGGTAATGTATGATGCAGAGTCAGGGAAATTGAATACTGTTCTCTTATTCAGAGTGGCGGAGGTACACAGGACCTGAGAAACCACGGCAACCCCGTAAATCGGAAGGTGCCGTCCTGAGCGAGATGATCGAACAATAAGAGGATTGGAACGGATCCGTCTTGTTGGACGGGTCTTTTTTTTCGGATTTGAGATCGGACGGATCGCTTCGCAGAAGTTCACATTTGCAAAACTGTCCTATGAAACCGGAAACCTTTCGAGCGATCTGTTATTTCATTTCGCGGCACTGCTGGCAATCCAATCATTAATGAGGAGACGAAGTATAATGGAAAGAAAATTGTTTACATCCGAGTCTGTTACCGAAGGACATCCGGATAAAATCTGTGACGCCATCTCGGATTCGATTCTGGACGCGTGCATCGAGCAGGATCCGATGAGCCGTGTAGCCTGCGAGACGGCGACGACCACCGGACTGATTCTCGTCATGGGAGAGATCACGACCAAGGCCAACATTGATATTCAGAAAATCGTCCGCGACACGGTAACAGAGATCGGCTATACCCGCGGAAAATACGGATTCGACGCGGAGACCTGCGCGGTGATCACCGCTCTGGACAAGCAGTCCGCCGATATTGCCATGGGCGTCGACAAAGCGCTCGAGGCAAAAGAAGAGAATATGTCCGACGAAGATATTGACGCGATCGGTGCCGGCGATCAGGGTATGATGTTCGGATACGCCTGCAATGAGACGCCGGAACTGATGCCGTATCCGATTTCTCTCGCCCACAAGCTGACGAGAAAACTGGCTGAGGTCAGAAAGAACGGAACGCTCGGCTATCTCCGTCCGGACGGAAAGTCCCAGGTTACGGTCGAATATGACGAGACGGGCAGACCGAAGAGACTGGATGCCGTCGTTATTTCCACACAGCACAGCCCGGACGTCACCCAGCAGCAGATTCACGAGGAAATCAAAAAATTCGTTCTGGATCCGGTTCTGCCCAAGGATATGGTTGACGGAAACACGAAGTTTTTCATCAATCCGACCGGACGCTTCGTTATCGGAGGCCCGCACGGAGATTCCGGACTGACCGGCCGCAAGATCATCGTTGATACCTACGGCGGATATGCCCGTCACGGCGGCGGCGCATTCTCCGGAAAAGACTGCACAAAGGTTGACCGCTCCGCTTCCTACGCGGCGCGCTATGTGGCGAAGAACATCGTTGCGGCCGGACTGGCCAAAAAATGCGAGATTCAGCTCTCTTACGCGATCGGCGTCGCGCATCCGACCTCCATACAGGTATTTACAGAGGGAACCGGAAAGCTTTCCGATGAGGAGCTGACCGATATTGTCCGGAAAGAGTTTGATCTCCGCCCGGCCGGTATTATCAAGATGCTCGACCTTCGCCGCCCGATCTACAAACAGACCGCGGCATACGGCCACTTCGGCCGCACGGACGTCGATCTTCCGTGGGAGCACACCGACAAAGCAGAGGATCTGAAGAAATATCTCCGGTAATCCATAAGAGAACAACGTAATCCAACCAGAAGGGCTGTCACAGATACTGCGGCGGCCCTTTTTTCGGAAGAGATTGCAGGAACGCTATCGGCAATTCCATAGCCAATATTAGTGAGTGCTTTTAGAAATTCTTTAGAAACAGGCAACGGCTATTATGTTACTATAGTCATGCACGGTGGATTATTTTCGTATAGAATCCGGACGGCGCAGGTCATCCGGGCTTTTTCATTTTTTCTCGGAAGATGAAGGAAAAGAAACGGATCAAGCTGAAAACAAAAGTCGGAGCCGCTTTTTTTATGGTGGCGCTGGTCCCGGTGATCTTTGCGGGGATTCTTTTTGTGTGCCTGACCAAGGTGAAGGTCAGGGAGTTCGGCGAAAAATACGGAATCGAAAATCCTACGTATGAGAGTCTGAATGACCGGTCTCTGATGGTCTCCAGGCTGCTCGACGGAAAGATGGAGGAAATTCAGAAGGAGAGCAAGAATTCGCCCGAACAGCTGGAGGACAACGCCTGGCTGAATGCGAAGAATCAGGAGCTGGAGAAAGATAACTGTTTTATCGCGGTTCTTCGGGAAGGTGATCTCTATTATAACGGCAGTACCGTGATCAGTGACCGGGAACTGATGAAAATACTTCCCAGGACGACCGACAATGTACTTTCCACGTCGAAAAGCAGTATCTATATCCGTTCGTCTGAGCAGTCGCTGATCAAGCAGATGGATTTCCAGATGACGGACGGGAGCAACGCGAGCTTCTTCCTGATCGCCGAGATGAATCAGGCGATTCCGGAGCTGAAGGAATGGTTTATCGAGGTGACGATCTGTGTCATCGCGATTCTTGCGGTTACCTGTATTCTGGTCAGCCGGTGGATATACCGGGGCTTTGCCGAGCCGCTCCGTGAGGTGAAGCAGGCTACCCGCCAGATCCGCGACGGGAATCTGGATTACAAGCTTGAGACCGGGAGCAATATTATCGAGATCAATGAACTCGGAGAGGATTTCGAGGACATGCGTATGCGTCTGAAGGAATCCGCTGAGGAAAAGCTTCAGGCGGATAAAGAGAGCAAGGAGCTTCTCAGCAATATCTCGCACGATCTGAAGACGCCGATTACTTCGATCAAGGGTTACGCGCTCGGTCTGCTCGACGGAGTGGCGAACACGCCTGAAAAAGAGGAGCGCTATGTCCGCACGATTTACAGCAAGGCGAACGACATGGCCAATCTGATCGACGAACTGACGATCTACTCAAAGATTGACACGAATAAGGTCCCCTATAATTTTACGCGTCTCCATATTTCGGATTATTTTGCGGACTGCGTGGAGGACCTGCGGATGGATCTGCAGTCGCAGGGAATTGATCTGGCGTATTTCAATTATCTGCAGGAGGATTCCGTTGTGATCGCCGATCCCGAGCAGCTCAAGCGCGTCATCAACAATATTGTCGGAAACTCCGTCAAATACATGGACAAAGAAAAAGGAATCATCAACATCCGTCTGCGTGACATCGGCGACTTTGTCCAGGTGGAGATCGAGGACAACGGAAGAGGCATTGATCAGCGCGAGGTCGGGCGCATTTTTGACCGGTTCTACCGGACCGACACCTCGAGAAATAATAAGATCGGCGGAAGCGGCATCGGTCTCTCGATCGTCCGGAAGATTATCGAGGATCACGAGGGAAGAGTCTGGGCAACGAGCAAAAAAGGCGTCGGAACCGTCATTTATTTCGTGCTGAGAAAATATCAGGAAAAACCGGCAGCGGATGAGGCTGCAGAAACGGAGAAAAGCGAATGAGCAGGATATTGATTATTGAAGACGAAGAATCCATCGCGAGTCTGGAGAGGGATTACCTGGAGCTCTCGGATTTTGAAGTAACCATCGCGGAAGACGGAGATAAGGGTCTCGAGGAGGCGCTGAACGGAGAGTACGATCTGGTGATTCTGGATCTGATGCTTCCGGGCGTGGACGGATTTGAGATCTGCAGGCAGATCCGAAAGACGAGCGAGATTCCCGTGATCATCGTTTCTGCACGGAAAGACGACATAGACAAGATCCGCGGCCTCGGACTGGGAGCGGATGATTACATGACGAAGCCGTTCTCCCCGAGTGAGCTGGTTGCGCGCGTGAAGGCTCACCTCTCGCGGTATGCCCGCCTGAAGAGCGGAGACAAGCAGAAAAATGAGATCGTCGAGATCCGTGGAATCAAGATTGACAAGACCGCGCGGCGCGTCTGGGTCGACGGCACGGAAAAGCAGTTCACGAACAAAGAATTTGATCTGCTCACTTTTCTCGCGGAAAATCCGAACCACGTCTTCACCAAGGAGGAGCTCTTCCGCAAGATCTGGAATATGGACTCGGTCGGCGACATCGCCACCGTCACCGTTCACATCAAGAAGATCCGCGAGAAAATCGAGTTCAATACCTCCAAGCCGCAGTATATTGAAACCATCTGGGGCGTCGGATACCGGTTCAAGATCTGACGGATTTTCTGTGCGCTGTCTTTACCCTGTGTGGGTCCGGAAGGACCAGTGACCGGCTGAGAGAGAATGACTTCATGAACAGCCGCGGAGATGTCTGATCTGGAGGTGCAGTTTGCGAGAGGCAAAGCTTCGATGAAAAAAGGGGCTATTTTTGATATGGACGGTCTGCTCCTGGATACGGAGCGGATCTGGCAGGAGGTCTGGCAGGAAATCGCCTCGGTGCGCGGCGTTGAGCTGGGTCCCGGATTTGCGAGGGCGATCAGCGGGACGAGCGGGAGGAAAGCGGCGGAGGTCTGTGCGCAGTATTATCGTACGGATGTGGAGACGGGAGATGAAATCTACCATCAGTCGCTCCGTCTCGGAACGGAGAAGCTCCGCGTGAATGTCCCGAGAAAACCCGGCTCGGAGGAAATCCTCTCCGGTCTTAAGAAGATGGGGTTCCGGATCGCTGTTGCGAGCTCTTCCCCGATGGAATTAATCCGGTCAAATCTCGCCCTTGCCGGTCTGGACAGTTATGAGGATGTTTTCGTCAGCGGCGTCGGTCTTCCGCACGGAAAACCGGCTCCGGACATTTTCCTGAAAGCGGCGGATGAGATCGGACTGGAGCCGCAGGAATGTTACGTGTTTGAGGATTCCTTCAACGGAATCCGCGCCGGTCATGCCGCGGGATGCGCCTCCGTCATGATACCGGATCTGATGCGGCCGGACGAGGAAATGAGGCGGCTGTCCGTCGGGATTTACCCGACGCTCTCCGAGGCGCTGCGCGCCATAAAAGAGGGTGAGATCTGAAGAAAACCTTTTTCGGCTTCGTGTTCTTTTTTGAATCCGTTTGCCGGAAATCTCTTCCGCAAAAAGCAAGTTCATTTTTATTATCCCGGGCGAGCTCCGGCACCGCTTCCGGAGTCTCAGCGTATTATCCCCTGAAAAACAGGAAAATAATTTTTCAGAAAAGCAATCGGGGAGGATTTTGTGGCAGGATCATGCCTTGCGGGGGAATTCCGTGGTGTGATACGGTTATTCTGTCGGCAGGGAATATGCTTTGTTACAGGTAAGGGGATGTTGAAATTGAGCAGATCGGCGGAGACGGCGGGAAAGTCGCCTTTTTTTTCCACCAGAAAATCGTTTTACCGCTCGCTGTTTTCCATGATGCTGATGATTGCGCTGCAGAATCTGATCGCGTACAGCGTAAACATCGCGGACAATATAATGCTGGGAAACTACAGCCAGACTTCTCTTTCCGGTGCGGCTACGGTGAATCAGATATTCTTTCTGATCCAGCAGAATGTCATCGCGGTCGGGGATGCCCTGGTGATCCTGGCGTCTCAGTACTGGGGGCAGGGGAAGGTTTCTCCGATCCGGAAAATCACGGGAGCGGCGCTGAAATTCGCGTTTGTGGTTTCCGGGATGATCACTCTGTTCTGCTTTATTATGCCGCATAACGTCCTCCGCATTTTTTCGGCGGACGAAGCGATTATCGCCGAGGGCGTGAAGTATCTGCGGATCATCCGGTACACGTTTTTGATTTTCACGGTCAGCGGGATCCTGATGACCGCGCTGAGAGCGGTGGAAATCGTGAAAATTTCCCTCTATATATCCATTGTCTCTCTGGTTCTGAATGTCTTCATCAATTACACCCTGATTTTCGGCAATTTCGGGATGCCGGAGCTGGGAATCCGCGGGGCTGCCATCGGAACGCTGACGGCTAGGATCGTGGAACTGATTATCGTGCTAGTCTACCTGATCCGTGACAAGCGGCTCGCGCTCTTTTCCGAGAATTTCCTGAAGGGCAGCAGAGAGATGAACCACAATTTTCTGCAGGTCTGCATCCCGGTGTATCTGTCGGCCATTCTGTGGGCGGTTACGGTGCCGATGCAGACGGCCATCCTGGGGCATCTCCCGGGCCGGAATTCTTCGGATGTCATTGCCGCCAATTCGGTTGTGACCACGTTTTACCAGTATTTGAAGGTGATCTCTGCGGCGATGGGATCCGCGGCCGGGGTCATGATCGGAAAGATCATCGGAACCGGAGATATTGAGGAGACGAAAGCAGAGGCGCGTTCCATCTCGGTGATCTGTGTCGGGATCGGGGCGGTTCTGGCGATCCTCTTTCTCATCGCGAGAAAACCGCTGCTGTCCCTGTACAGCCTGACGCCGGCGGCGATGGACCTGGCAAATCAGATGATGTACCTCTTTGCCGTGATCATTTTTTCGATGACATATATGATGCCGGTGGCCAACGGCGTCATCCGTGGCGGCGGGGATACGCATTTCTACCTGAAAATGAACCTGATTTCCGTATGGGCGATCGTCATGCCGCTTTCCTTTATGAGCGCGTTCTGGTGGAAATGGCCGCCTGTCTGGGTGGTTCTGATGGTTCAGTCGGATCAGATTTTTAAGTCGATTCCCACTTTTCTTCGCGTCCGGTCCTACAAATGGATCCACCAGATGGCGAAATAGGATATCAATTCCGGGAGGCGGAAATGAAAATCGTTTGCCTGATGGAAAATACGACCGAAAATCCCGCTCTGCGTGCAGAGCACGGCTTGTCTCTGTATATTGAAACCGGGCAGCGGCGCATTCTGTTTGATGCGGGGCAGAGCGGCGCGTTTGCGGACAATGCCGCCCGGCTCGGTGTGGATCTCTCCCTCGCAGACACGGCGGTTCTTTCGCACGGTCATAACGATCACGGAGGAGGACTTTCCCGGTTTCTGGAAATCAACGATCACGCGAAGATCTGTGCGAGACAGGACGTATTTGGCGCCTATTTCAACGCGGAGGGAAAGTTTATCGGCCTTCCGGCGATGCTCGCAGACAGCGGCCGGTTTTTCTGGACAGAAGATCAGGCGGATATCGGGGACGGTATTTCACTCTGTTCCTGCAACGGGAAGAACCGTCCGTACGGGACGGACAGCGCCGGACTGACGGCGGAGAAGGACGGGAGGCGTATCCCGGATCCGTTCCTGCATGAGCAGTACATGATGATTCACGAAGGAGAGAAGAACGTTCTGTTCAGCGGATGCTCTCACAAGGGAATTCTGAACCTGATGGAGTGGTTTCATCCCGATGTTGTGATCGGAGGTTTTCATTTTATGAAGAAAGATCTCTCCTCCGGAAAGAACGATTTTCTGGATGAAGCGGCTGCTGTTCTGAACGGATATGATGCGGTATACTATACATGCCACTGCACAGGCGTTCCGCAGTATCAGTATCTCAGGAAGAAAATGGGACAGAAGCTGCGCTATCTGTCTGCCGGTGAGGAGATACGGATCTGAGGCAGAAATTGTCTGCCGGAAAGAAGGAATATTTTTCTGGTTTCAGAAAGGAGCGGGAGATGGAGTACAGAAAATTTGATCAGACGTATGTTGTGCGGATTGACCGCGGCGAAGAGGTGATCGCGGAGCTGACGAAGCTGGCGGAGAAAGAGGGCATCCGGCTCGCAAAGCTGGAGGGACTTGGCGCGGCCTCCCGCATGGTGATCGGGCTCTACAACGTGGAAGAGCAGAAATATATGAAGACCGAGATCAACGAACCGACGGAGATCACCTCACTTGTCGGAAGCATCACGGAGATGGACGGCAGGCCGTATTTCCATATTCACGCCGCGGCCGGAAAAGAGGACGGAAGCATGGCCGGCGGTCATCTGAACGAAGCGGTTATCGGCGGAACCTGCGAGATCTTCGTGACGGTCATCGACGGGACGGTCGGGAGAAGGAAAGACGACCACACCGGGACCGGACTGAACCTGTTTGACTTCAGCTGACGGCGGGAAGGGCGATTCATGAAAATCCGGACGATTTCGGAGGAACTGAAAAAAACCTACGGAGTGAAAGTGTATAAATTATCGCTTTCTTCGGGCTGTACCTGCCCGAACCGGGACGGCACCCTCGGGACCGGAGGGTGCAGCTTCTGTTCGGCGGGCGGATCGGGGGATTTTGCCGCGCCCTTTCTTCCGCTTGAGGAGCAGCTGCGCGTCGCGCGGCAGAGAGTTGACGCAAAGATACCGGCGTCTGTCCCCGAAGACAGGCGCCGGTATATTGCATATTTTCAGTCCTATACCAATACATATGGAGACGCGGACCGTCTGCGGAAGCTCTACACGGAGACGATCCGCCGGAAGGAAATTGTGATTCTTTCCGTCGGAACCAGGCCGGACTGCCTTCCGCCGGAGCAGATGGAAATGCTGAGAGAGCTGAACCGGATAAAGCCGGTCTGGGTGGAGCTGGGTCTTCAGACCATACACGAGAGAACCGCGGAGCGGATCGGCAGAGGGTATTCGTTTCCGGTGTTCGAAAAGGCGTATCGGGAACTGACGGACGCCGGTATCACGGTCATTGTCCACATAATACTCGGTCTGCCCGGGGAGTCGCGGGAGGATATGCTGGAAACCGTCCGCTGCCTCGCGGATCTGAGACCGGTGCTTCCGGGGATCAAGATCCAGCTGCTCCACATCCTGAAGGGGACACGGCTCGCGGAGGAGTATGAGCGGGGTGCGGAGGATATTCATATCCTGACGCTCGGGGAGTACTGCTCGCTCGTGGCAGACTGCCTGGAGCTGCTCCCGGAAGAGACGGTCATCCATCGGCTGACGGGCGACGGCCCGAAGCGCCTTCTGGTCGAACCGAAGTGGAGCGGAGACAAAAAAAGAGTGCTGAACGCCCTGAACCGGGAGATCCGCACCCGTTAAACCGGTTTTCAGCCGTCTCACATCTTCAGGAACCCTTTTCCATAGACTTCGCTGGTCCGGAAGACGGTAGCAAAGGCATGCAGATGGTGCTCACGGATAAACTGCCGCAGCGCCGCCGTCTGCCGGCGGTCGAGAGTCGTGAAAATCAGGTACCGCTTCTGTTTCGTGTATCCTCCGATGCCCTCCAGAATCGTGGCTCCGCGGACAAGATCCTCGGTAATGTATTTCTTGATGATTTCCGGCTCGTCGCAGATTATCATGACCGCTTTCCGCATATTGATATCGGCGATGACCCGGTCGATCAGCAGGGATTTTACGACCAGTCCGACGAAGGAATAAAGCGCGGTCTGAATGCTGAATACGAAGCAGGCAAAAATGATCATGACGAGATCCGAGATAAACAGTCCCACTCCGATGTCATCCAGAGAGGTGTATTTGTTCAGCAGCATGGCGACGACGTCCGTTCCGCCGCTGGAAGCATTGACCGAAAACAGCATCGCGGAGGAGATCGCCGGGAGAGCGATCGCGAAGAGCAGCTCCAGCGTCGGCTGATTGGAGAACGGCCGGTTCATCGGATAAATTCGCTCAAAAATGACGAGCAGGACGGAGAGCAGCGTACTCGCGTACCCTGTTTTGATCGCAAAATTTTTGCCCAGAAAAATCCAGCCGATCACCAGCAGAATTCCGTTCGCGATCAGCGTAAAGACGGAGGCGGTCAGCGGCGTGACTTTGGCGATCAGGACCGCCAGACCGGTGATGCCCCCGAAAACAAAGTTATTCGGGAATTTGAAGAAGTAGATTCCGACCGCCATGATCAGAATACTGAAGGAAATATACAGGACGGATTTTATTCTGTGCGGAGTCAGGTAAGACTGCCACACGGATGCTCCGGCATCGGATTTATCTTCCATTTTCTTGGTTTACCCCTTATTCGGCACAGGGTTTACGGATGTCATTATTATAGAGGATTCCCTGTGAACTGGCAACGCGAAGCAGAATCATTTGCCGCTTCCTTCCGTTTCGAGTGCGATATAGGCGGAGCAGCGGCCGGAGGTGACCGGGAACAGGCCGGTTCCGTCTTTTCCGATCAGAACCTCCGCCGGATTGTTTCCGAGCGCGTCCACGAAGGTCTTTCCGATAAATGGTTCTCCGACGAACATCTGGAATGCGTGATCTCCATGTGTGGAAAGCATGACGGCAAGTCCGCCCTCACGGGTCCATCCGATGCAGTTGTGGTCGTTGAAATAATCGTGCTGCCAGCCGTATGCATGATCCCGGCGGAGGGCGATCAGCGTTTTCAGATGCTCGCCCATCGGATTGATGTTCCGGGCGGGAATTCCGCAGAGATCGCCGTAGAAGACGCAGGGGTATCCGGCGGAGCGCAGGAGAATCAGGGCGTAGGCGTGCTCGCGGAACCAGCCGTTTACCCAGGAGCAGAGCGCCTGTCCGGGCTCGGTGTCGTGATTGTCCACGAAGGTTACCGCGTGGGCCGGATCCGCAGCGGTCAGCGTCCCGTCGAAGACCTTCCGCAGATCTTCGTTCTCTCCGTTATTGGAGATGCGCTGCAAGTTAAAATGCAGCGGAACGTCGAACAGGCTCATGTCTGCCTGCACCTCGGAGAGGTAATGCTGAAGTCTGCCGAGATCGGTGCTCCAGTACTCGCCGACGGCGAACAGTTCTTTTTGTTTATATTCCCGCATGGCGGGGAGAAAGTCACGATAGAACGCGGCATCGATGTGTTTTACGGCATCCAGGCGCAGCCCGTCCGCGTCCGTCTCGTCGAGAAACCATTTTCCCCATTTTGTCAGCTCCTCGATGACTTTCGGCGACGAGAAATCGACGTCGGCGCCCATCAGGTAATCGAAATTTCCGTTTTCGGGATCGACGTTCTGCTCCCAGCTGTGGTCTTTGAAAAGAAACAGGGCGTTCCGTTTCGTATTGGCGTCGTAATCCACGCCGTCGAAGCAGGTTTGGTCCCAGATGAAGTCCGAATATTTCCCCTTCCGGCCGGGGAAGGTGAAGCGGGTGTAGGCGCGGATCGTCTCGACGTCGCTGGTCTGGTGTTCGCGGTCATCGGGCGCGCACTCGATCACCTCGACGTCCTCGGTCTCATCCGCTCCGATCCGATGGTCGAGGACAACGTCTCCGTATACCTGAAGGCCGGCCTTGTGACAGGCCTTTATTGCGTCAATATATTCCGCTTTCGTCCCGTACTTTGTGGGGATGCTTCCCTTCTGATCGAATTCTCCCAGATCATAGAGATCATAGACGCCGTACCCGACTTCCTTCATTCCGTCAGGACCCTTGTAGGCCGGGGGCAGCCAGAGAGCGGTAATGCCATACTCCGCGAGCGTTTCCGCCTGCTCTGCCACCTGTTTCCACAGCGTCCCGTCTTCCGGGAGATACCACTCGAAATACTGCATCATCGTTCCGTTTTTTTTCTTGTCTGTTTTCGGATTGTTATTCTTTGTATCAGCCATGATTCGAATTTCCTCCGCGTACATTGTAGCATGGATCTTTTGTCCTGCGCGGTTATTTTTCGGAAACCGGGGCTTTTCGAATCGTTCCGATTATCTTACAATGGAGAAAACCGGTTGCGATCCGATTGCTGCAGAAGCCGTATTGACAGAGCTGCGGATGAAATGGAGAAGAATATGAGCATGAACAGTACCCCGGGCGGAGAACGTGTCCACATCGGTATTTTCGGAAAACGGAATGCGGGGAAATCCAGTCTGATCAACGCCATTACCGGGCAGGATCTCGCTGTCGTATCGGATGTTTCGGGGACCACGACGGACCCGGTTTCGAAGGCGATGGAGCTGCTGCCGCTGGGCCCGGTGGTCATGATCGACACGCCGGGACTGGACGACGTGGGAGAGCTCGGGGCGCTCCGGGTAAAAAAGAGCTATGAAGTTCTGCGGAAGGCGGACATCGCCGTTCTGGTCGTGGACGGTACGGAGGGATTTTCCTCCGGGGATGAGAAGATTCTGGACCGCATCAGAAAATGCGGTATTCCCTATGTGATCGCCGTGAACAAGGCGGATCAGGTAAAGGATCGCCCGGAGCTTCCGGATGATCACGCGATCTGGGTCAGTTCATCCACCGGGATGAATATCCGGGAGCTGAAGGAAAGGATCGCGGCCTGCTACCGCACTCCGGAAAAAGAGCGGCGGATCGTCGGGGATATTCTTTCGCCGGGGGACCTCGCCGTTCTCGTCGTACCGATTGACAAGGCGGCTCCGAAGGGGCGGCTGATTCTGCCGCAGCAGCAGACCATCCGCGATATTCTGGAAGCGAACGCGACGGCCGTTGTCTGCAAGGAAAACGAGCTTCGGGAAACCCTGATGTCGCTCGCGAAAAAGCCGAAAATCGTTATCACCGACAGCCAGGTTTTCGCGAAGGTGTCCGTGGAAACTCCGGAGGACGTTCTGCTGACGTCTTTTTCGATTCTGATGGCGCGTTACAAAGGCAATCTGAACGAACTGGTACGAGGCGTCACTGCCATCGACCGGCTGAAGGACGGAGATACCGTGCTGATCAGCGAGGGCTGCACGCATCACCGGCAGTGCGACGACATTGGGACCGTGAAGCTTCCGCGCTGGATCCGCGAATACACCGGGGTGGAGCCGGTTTTTCAATTCAGCAGCGGCGTCGGATTTCCGGATGACCTGAGTCCGTACCGGATGATCGTTCATTGCGGGGGATGTATGCTGAACGAGCGGGAGATGAAATACCGCATCGCCTCCGCGCGCGAAGCGGGCATACCCATTACCAACTACGGAATCCTCATCGCGTATATGAAGGGAATTCTGAAAAGGAGCGTCCAGGTGTTCCCGTCCGCGGCCAGGTATCTGGAAGAGTAATGAGAGCACCGCGGGATCGGAGAAGAATGAAAAGAGGCGCTGCGCCGTCTGTAATACGGGAGGACACAAAGCATTGTCCCTGAATCTCGGCCTGGTGGCCATTCTTATCACAACAGGTATTATCGTCGGGGCGATTGTCACCCATCAATGCACCGGGTTTATGGTCGCGGGATCGGTCCTGTGCGCCGTCTTTCTCTACGGAAAGGATTTCCTCTCGGAGTGGAGCAAGTCGCTGCAGAACATGCTTTCGGAGAATGTCTGGGTGATGCTCGTCTGTCTCCTGTTCGGCGGGCTGATCGGCCTCCTGACGGATTCGAAGGGGAGCTTCGGCTTTTCCCGGTACATTTCCAGATTCTGCAATACCAGGCGGAAGACGAAGCTGACGACGTTTGTGATGGGCATTCTGATTTTCGTCGACGATTATCTGAACGTCCTCTCGATTGGCGCCTGCATGAAAAAGATCAGTGACAGACAAAAGCTGCCGAGAGAGACGCTGGCCTATCTGCTGGACTCGACCGGTGCGCCGGTCTGTGTTCTGATGCCGTTTTCTACGTGGGCGGTTTTCTATGCCAGCCTGTTTTTCCAGCAGGACTGCGTGAAATCGCTCGGCGTAAAGAGCGCGATCCAGGCTTATAACAAAGCCATTCCGTTCATGTTTTACCCGATTATCACCCTGATTATTGTTTTCCTGTTCTGCATCGGGGCAATGCCAAAGCTGGGCGCGATGAAAAAGGCCTACGAGCGCGTCGAGCAGACCGGGATGCTCTACTCGGAGGCCAGCCGCAAATACAATCACGAAAATCCGGAGGAGGCGGAGCAGGACGGAAACATCTGGAACTTCATCATTCCCATGGGAGTTCTGGTCGCGGACGCCATCCTTACCGGGGATATTCTCGCCGCGGTCGTGCTGTCTCTGATCGTCTGCTTCCTTCTGTACGTGCCGCGGAAAATTTTGTCCGTGGATGATTATTTCAGCAGTATGATTCACGGATTCGGCGATATGCTTCCGACGCTGATGCTGCTTCTGGTTACCTTTGTGATGAAGGATATGACGGAACAGATGGGAATGACCGAGTACATCATCGACATCGCCCGTCCGTATCTTTTCGCCTCGATTTTTCCGGCGGCGGTGTTTGTTCTGAGTGCGCTGCTGTCTTTTACGACCGGATCCGACTGGGGCATGAGCGCCATCATTACGCCGATCGTGTTTCCGCTCTGTGCAGCGCTCTCTGCCAGTCCGGTGCTCACCATGGCGGCGGTCGTGTCCGGTGGAACCTTTGGCAGTCACGCCTGCTTTTACAGCGACGCCACGCTTCTCGCCGCTCAGTCCTCCGGCATTGATAATGTGGAGCACGCCCTCTCGCAGCTTCCCTATGTGATAATTGCGAGCGTGCTGTCCGTAGTCGGTTTCCTCGTCAGCGGCTTTCTGCTCTGAGTGCGGGAGGTGCGGGGATATAGGATTCGATCATAAAAAGGAAGAGTGAAAATGGAAAAATTTGTCGTGACAGTCCAGCGTCAGTTCGGCAGTATGGGACGGAGGATCGCCAGAAGGATGAGCGAACTTCTTGGCGTCCGCTATTACGATCGAGAGATCGTCGACGCGGCCGCCGAAAAGCTGAATCTTCCGGTTTCGACCGTGAGGGATGAGGAAGAAAAGGCGGAACAGCAGCCGAGGAGCGCGTTTTCGATCATGCAGTACCCGCTGGGAAAAGGGACGAGCGACACGCAGGACAAAATATTCGCCGTCCAGAAAAATATCATCCGGATGTGTGCGAAGGAGGGAAACTGCGTTATTGTCGGACGGTGCGCGGATTTTATTCTCAGTGACCTGGACAGTGCCATGCACATCTATATCTACGCGCCTTATGAGACGCGGGTGCGCATCTGCGTCGAAGAGCTGAAATTCAGTGAGGAGGAAGCCAGGCACATGATCCGGGAGATTGACAAAGCCCGCAGGTGTTACCATATGCATTACGCCGGCTGTCTGGCGGATGACACGCGGTACAAAGATATTCTCATTGACAGCAGCTTCCTCGGAGTGGAGGGCACGGCGGAATATCTCGCGGATGCGGTGAGAAGAAAATTCGGGAGCGTGCAGGACCGACACGGAATTGTGCAGAATAAATAAAAAAATTCAGGAACAATTATCAATTTCAACATATTTTGGTAATTCTGCCCAAAAACTGTTCCCATTCCGGGCAACATATGTTATGGTTTAAATGTATACGAATTCTGTCAAGAAAAAGTGCAAGCCTGCGCTCCGTTTTTCCGGGTTTCGCAGGCCTTTTTCTCTGACTTTCTGGAGAGGAGGTATCAGGTAATGCAAGGATATGCGATGCTGAAAATCGGCGAATCCGGCTGGATTGAGAAAGAGCGTCCCGCGTGCGGACATATGGACGCTATCTGCAAACCGATCGCGGTTGCGATCTGCTCGTCGGACGTGCACACGCTGTGGGCAGGCGCCCTGGGCGACCGTCATAACATGATCCTCGGTCATGAGTGCTGTGCCGAGGTCGTTGAAGTAGGCGACATGGTCAAAGATTTCAAGCCCGGCGACAAGGTTCTCGTCCCGGCGATCACGCCTGACTGGAATTCCGAGGCCGCTCAGGCCGGATGGCAGCAGCAGTCCGGCGGAATGCTCGGCGGCTGGAAGTTCTCGAACTTCAAGGACGGTGTTTTCGCCGACTTCTTCCATGTCAACGATGCAGACGGAAACCTCGCTCATCTTCCCGAGGGAATCGATCCGATTGATGCCTGCATTCTTTCCGATATGGTTCCGACCGGTTTCCACGCGGTTGAGCAGGCCAATGTTCAGTTCGGTGATTCGGTTCTCGTCGTAGGAATCGGTCCGGTTGGCCTGATGTCCGTCAGAGGCTGCGCGCTTCGCGGAGCGAGCCGCATCATCGCGGTCGGCACCCGTCCGGTCTGTCGCCAGGTCGCGAAGGAGTACGGTGCGGATGAGTTTATCAGCTACAAGGAAGGCCCGATCGCGGATCAGGTTCTCGAGCGCACGGATGGCAAGGGCGTTGACCGTGTCTGCATCGCCGGCGGAACCGTCGATACGTTCGCGGAGGCAATTAAGTGCCTGAAACCCGGCGGAACGATCGGTTCGGTTAACTACCTCGGGTCCGGCGATTTTGTCAAGATCCCGCGCGTCGAGTGGGGCTGCGGAATGGCGAACAAGACGATTTCCGGCGGATTGATGCCGGGCGGACGTCTTCGCATGGAAAAGCTCGCCAGTCTTGTCACGAACGGACGTCTGGATCTCCACAAAGAGGTCACCCATGTATTCCAGGGCAAAGAGCATGTGGAAGAGGCCCTCTTCATGATGAAAGACAAACCCGCGGATCTGATTAAACCGGTTGTCGTATGGTAATTTCCGCCCCTGTGTGACGGGATGCGGGGCTGCCGAGCATGGAAGTGCAGGCGGCCCCGCATTATTTTGGAAAAGACGCGTCGAAGGAGATGGATTGTGAAGGTACTGATCGTTTCTGGATTTCTGGGCGCCGGGAAAACGACGTTCATCCGGCGTATGACAGGTGTAGTGCAGGACCGCCGGTTTGCGATATTTGAAAATGAATTCGGCCAGACCGATATTGACGCGAAGGTGATCGGGCAGGGAGACGCCGGGCTTAAGGTCTGGGAGATGACGGAGAACTGCGTCTGCTGCACGGGCAAGGCGGACTTTCTTACGAACCTCCTGACCATCTCCGCGGCAGTGGATCCGGAGATCCTGATCGTCGAGCCGACCGGCATCGCGCGTCTCGGAAATATTCTGCGGAATATCGAGGAGCTGCACTATGACCGGATCCGGGTGCTTCCTCCGGTGACCATCGTCGACGCAAATGCATTCTTTCATGAAAAAGAGGCGTATGACGAGACGTATCTGAATCAGATAGAACATTCCGGGACGATTGTGCTCTCGAAGTCCGAGCAGCTCTCGGACGCGGATCTGGAGCCGTATTTTCGCGATCTGCGCGGGATGAACGGAAACGCACAGATCGTGACGGGGGATTATTCGAAAAGACCAGTCGAATGGTGGGAGAGCTTTTTCGAAAACGGGAGGGAGAACGCGGAAAGAGGATTTTCCGGTTCCCGCGCGGAAGAAGATTCTTCCGGAGAGGTCAGACCTGACGGTTCCGCGGATCAGATCCCGCTTGCGGATCCCTCCGTTTTGAAAAGCCGGATGAAGACGGTGACCTTCACCGATGTAAGGCTGCCGACACCGGTTCATCTGATGATGATCCTGGATCTCATCACGGGAGACTGCTTCGGAAACATTCCCCGCGCGAAGGGGTGTCTTCCCTGCGGGACGCCCGGAGAGTGGATCCGCTTTGACCTCGTGGACCGTCAGTGGATGATCTCCGGATTTCCTCCTCAGGACCGCGCCTCGGCCACCTTTATCGGACCGGAAATACATGAGGCCGATCTGAAAAAATATTTCAGTGTATGTTATGAAAAGACAAAGATCCGTTTCTCTTCCCGAGGAGGGAATATGCCGGATTAGTTGCGGATTGTATCGTCAGAAATGCAGGTCAGTTCATGGCAGAACGGATCATTCTTCCCGAATCTCTTGATTTTGATGCTGAATACAGTACAATGGAAAAGCGAGGGTCAGCTTGTTGAAAGGGGGATTTATGGTAACTCATATTAATAACTTACAGGGTAACGCTGGTTAGAAAGGGAGACTGTAAATGGAATCAATGAAAAAGTATGTCGCTGAATTTATCGGAACATTTGTACTCGTTCTTTTTGGCTGTGGAACAGCGGCCGTAGTCGGATGCGACGGAAGCAACCCGAATTCAGCCTATTTCCTGACGGCGGTGGCCTTTGGTCTCTGCATTGTGGCGATGGCGTATTCGATCGGCAATATTTCCGGCTGTCATGTCAATCCGGCGGTTTCTCTGGCGATGCTTCTTTCCAGGAAAATGACGGGAAAGGATTTTGTCGGATACATTGCCGCTCAGTTCCTCGGAGCGATCGTGGGCGCGGCTGTGCTCGGAGTACTGGCCGGCTGGGACTGCGGTTTCGGCGCCAACGGGCTTTATGACGGAAGTGCCGGAAAATCTCTTCTCGTGGAGATCATTCTCACATTTGTATTTGTTCTTGCGGTTCTGGGCGCGACGAGCAGGATTGAAAACAGCCAGGTGGCGGGGCTGGTGATCGGACTTTCCCTGACCCTGGTTCACATCCTCGGCATTCATTTCACCGGAACCAGCGTAAATCCGGCCCGTTCCTTCGGTCCGGCGCTGTTTGCGGGCGGAGATGCCCTCGCCAATGTCTGGGTATTCATTGTGGCTCCGCTGATCGGCGGTGCTCTCGCGGCTCTTGTCTGGAAGGGAATTCAGACCGAAAAGGCATAATCTTTCCTCATCACCGGGATGGATTTCTGATCCCGAAGGCGAATGCTCGCAGGAATGAATCCGGGGCCGCTGCACTGCGCGAACCGCAGGTGCAGCGGCCACGTTTGCGTCCGGAGCTCTCTGCTGCGGGAAACCGCCGGCGGATTTCCACCCGGAAAAGCCTGTACAAAATCCGGGAATTCTGGTATTGTAGGCATTTGGAAATAATCGAAGAGAGTATGGGTTGACAGAGAAAAGAAGAGAAGAAAATGCAGGAAAAGAAACGGGAAGTTGATATGTTAAACGGGCCGCTCGCCGGAAAAATCGTGCGATTCGCACTGCCGGTTGCAGCGGCCAGTATCTTGCAGCAGTTATTCAATTCCGCGGATCTGGCTGTCGTGGGACGTTTCGACAATTCGACCGCCATGGCCGCCGTCGGAAGCAATGCGGCGCTGATCAATCTGCTGGTCAGCCTTTTCGCGGGTCTTTCGCTCGGAGGAACGGTCGTGGTCGCCTCCCTGATCGGCAGCGGAAAGAGAGAGAAGATCAATGAGGCGATTCATACCAGCATCACACTGGCAATCGTCAGCGGACTGATCGTGACCGCGATCGGGGAGATTTTTGCCCCGATCCTGCTCCGGCTGATGAATACCCCGGATGAAGTTTTGCGTCTGGCGTCACTCTACCTCCGGATCTTTTTTCTCGCGGTGCCGCTTTTTCTGGTCTACGATTTCGGCGCATCGATTCTCCGCGCGAAAGGGGACAGCACGCGTCCTCTGTATGCGCTGATCGCCTCCGGCCTGATCAATGTTGTTCTGAATATCCTGTTTGTCGCCGGGTTTGACATGGGCGTGGCGGGCGTCGCCATTGCGACCGATATTTCCAATGTTGTCAGTTCCGGGATGATTCTGTATTTTCTGTGCCACGAGGAAGAGACCTTCCGGCTGTCTTTTCGGAAGCTGGGCATCCGCCGGGAGTATTTCCGACGGATCGTGGCGATCGGAGCGCCGGCGGGGCTGCAGGGCATGGTCTTTTCTCTGTCGAATGTAATGATCCAGAGCGCAATCAACGGATTCGGCGCTACGGCGATCGCGGGCAATACGGCAGGGCAGAATTTCGAGTACATGTGCTATTTCGTGGTCAACGGATTTGTCCAGGCGGCCACGACATTCACAAGCCAGAATTTCGCGGCGGGAAAGACGGACCGCTGTAAAAAAATCTACAGGCAGTCCCTGTTTCTTGCTGTGGTTTTTTCTTTTTCGCTTGCCCTGGTTTTCTATTTCGGCCGCGGCATTTTTGTCCGGATTTTTACCACCGATCCGGAGGTTCTGGAGTACGCTTATCTCCGCCTTGTCTGCATCTGCCTGTTCGAGGAGCTGACGGGTACGTATGAGATTCCGGGAGGCTGTCTCCGCGGCATGAACCACTCGCTCACGCCGGCCGTCATCACGATTCTGGGGTCCTGCGTCCTGCGTCTGGTCTGGATTGCCACCGTTTTTCAGGCGTACCATTCGATGGTTATTTTGCTGATCGTATATCCGGTCTCCTGGGTTGTTACCGGGACCTCCATGAATATCGCGTATTTTTCCATGCGGAAAAAAGAGTTTGCACGGCTGCCGCAGCCGGCGTGACAAGCGGAAGGAGAAAAAATGATTGTGAAAAAAAGGGCTTTCGCATAAATAAAATTATGCAAAAGCCCTTCTTCCTTACTTGATGGAAGGAATACCTGCCAATCCAGGCGCCGTCTCTTTTCAGCCTTCTGATGAGGCGTTTTTTTTGCTGCCCAGCGCGATCCATTTGAGGTAGGCGTTGATGAACGGGTCAATATCTCCGTCGAGAACGTCGTTTACCTGGGAGCGCTCGCAGCCGGTGCGCAGATCCTTGACGAGGGTGTACGGCTGAATGACATAGGAGCGGATCTGATGGCCCCAGGCGATATCCGTGACTTCTCCGCGGATGCCGTCCAGCTTCTCCTTCTGGCGCTCCTGCTCAAGCATGTACAGCTTTGCCTTCAGCATCTGCATGGCCTTGTCCTTGTTCTGGAACTGGGACCGCTCATTCTGGCAGGTCACCACGATTCCGGTCGGCAGGTGCGTGATGCGGATGGCGGAGGAGGTCTTGTTGATGTGCTGTCCGCCGGCCCCGCTGGAGCGGTAGGTATCCACGCGGATATCCTCATCGCGGATCTCGACATCGATATTTTTGTCAATGTCGGGCATGACGTCGCAGGATACAAAGGAGGTCTGGCGCTTTCCGTTCGCATTGAACGGGGAAATGCGTACCAGACGGTGGACGCCCTTTTCGGACTTCAGGAGACCGTAGGCGTTTTCTCCGTTGACCTGGAATGTGACGGATTTGATTCCGGCTTCGTCGCCCTCGAGGTAGTCGAGTTCTTCGACCGAGAATCCTCTGGCCGCTGCCCAGCGCGTGTACATGCGGTAGAGCATGCCGCACCAATCCATAGCCTCCGTCCCTCCGGCTCCCGGCTGCAGCTGCAGAATCGCGTTGCAGCTGTCGTATTCGCCCGACAGAAGCGTCTTGATCGAGATATTGTCCAGATCCTTCCTGAAGTCATCCAGCATCTGGCGGATTTCGGGCACGACAGAGGCGTCATCGTCTTCCTGGCCCATCTCGATCAGTGTCTCGATATCATCCTTCTGTGAAACCAGCTTCTGGTAAGTGTCGCGGTCTTCGCGGAGGCTTCCGAGCTCTTTGGTCAGCTTTGTCGCCTTGTCCGGATCGTTCCAGAAGTCCGGCTCTTCCATCTGTCTTTCCAGTTCTTTGATCCTCTGCTCTTTATTAGCGAGGTCAAAGTGAATCCCTCACTTCCACTAATGGTTTTTCAAGACCGGTGATTTCCGTCTTGAATTGTTCGAGTTCGACGACCATTTGTGTCACCTTCTTTCATTATATTATTTTTTTAAGCCTGCCTGTCTCTGAGACAGGCGGATCTTTATTTCTTGGCGGGACGCACGATTCAGGCGTTCAGCTTCAGAAATCATCCGGCAGAGGACCGGCTCCCGGCCGTCCGTGGCACTGCTTGTATTTCTTTCCGCTGCCGCACGGGCAGGGATCGTTCGGATAGATCTTTTTCCGCTTTTTCACGACCGGCTTTTTGCCGGAGGAGTCGTCGCGGTTCGTTCCGGTGATTTTGACCTCTGGTCCGAAATTCGCACCCGCGATCCGGACATTTGAGGAAGCCCGGGAAGGCTTTGCCGCTGCTGCACCCGCCGCCTGTGCGGAGAGTGGAGCTCCGCCGCCGGATGCCGCCGCCTGTCCGGCCTGTTCAGCCGTGGCGGCCGCCCTGTTTGCGGAGGGAACCGCCTGTACCGGTACCGGCTGCTGCACGTTCGGTGCGTCAGATTCCTTCACCACGCGGACGTGGTAGAGAATGCGGACGGTATTTTCCTGGATGGCGTTGTTCATCTCATCGAACATGTCGTAGGCGATCATCTTGTACTCGACCTTCGGGTCACGCTGACCGTAGGCCTGCAGTCCGATGCCCTGCCGCAGCTGTTCCATATCATCGATATGGTTCATCCAGCGCTGATCGATGACACGCAGGAGAACGACACGCTCGAAGGCGCGCATCTGCTCCGCGTCCGGGAATTCGGCTTCCTTTTCCGCATAGAGCTTTACGGCTTTTTCCTTCAGCAGCTGCTTGAATTCCGCCTTGTTATGGATATCCGCAATGGTCTTTTTGGTGATTTTCTTCATCGGGATGATGGAGAGCAGAATCCGGTTCAGCTCCTCGATATCCCACTCGTCTTTTTCGACGTCGTCGGAGATACAGGTATCCACGCTGCGCTCGATGACCGAAGAGATCATCGACATGATGGAGTCGCGCATGTTGTCGCCGTCGAGCACGCGGCGGCGGTCCGCGTAGACAATTTCACGTTGTTCGTTATTGACCAGGTCGTAATCCAGAAGGTTTTTGCGGATTCCGAAGTTGTTGCTCTCAATCTTCTTCTGGGCGCGCTCGATCGCGGAGGAGAGCATCTTGTGTTCAATCTGTTCGCCCTCCTGGACGCCCAGGCTCCGGAAGGTATTCATCAGCTTTTCGGAACCGAAAAGCCGCATCAGGTCATCTTCGAGGGAGATATAGAATCTGGATTCTCCGGGATCGCCCTGACGGCCGGAACGGCCGCGCAGCTGATTGTCGATTCGTCTGGACTCGTGACGCTCGGTGCCGATGACTTTCAGGCCGCCGGCGGCTCTCGCCTCATCATCCAGTTTGATATCTGTGCCTCGGCCGGCCATGTTGGTGGCGATGGTGATCGCCCCGGCTTCGCCGGCGTGGGAGATGATCTCCGCTTCCTTCTCGTGGAACTTCGCGTTCAGGACGGCGAAGTTCGTGCGCGGGATGCCGTTCTTTTCCAGAAGCTTTGCCACCAGCTCGGAAGTCTCGATGGTGATGGTACCGACCAGAACCGGCTGCCGTTTTTCGTGGGACTCCAGGATGTCCCGGATAACCGCGTTGAATTTTTCCTTCTTCGTCATGTAGACCGCGTCTTCATGATCCACACGCTTCACCGGAACGTTGGTCGGGATCTCGATAACGTCCATGCCGTAAATTTCGCGGAATTCCTCCTCTTCGGTGAGGGCGGTACCGGTCATGCCGGCCTTTTTTTCGTATTTATTGAAGAAGTTCTGGAAGGTGATCGTAGCGAGCGTCTGGCTCTCCTGACGTACCTTCACATGCTCCTTCGCCTCGATCGCCTGATGCAGGCCGTCCGAATAGCGGCGGCCCGGCATGATACGTCCGGTGAATTCGTCGACGATGTAGACCTGGTCGTCCTTTACCACGTAATCCTGGTCGCGGTGCATCAGGTTGTGCGCCCGCAGCGCGAGGATGATATTGTGCTGGATTTCCAGGTTCTCCGGGTCGGAGAGATTGTCGATATGGAAGAATTTTTCGACCTTGTGAACGCCTTCCTCGGTGAGAGTGACAACCTTGTCTTTTTCGTTGACAATGAAATCGCCCGTCTCGGTGATTTCTTCGCCCATCATGGCCGTGATCGCGGTGACCTCTCCGGAGGCCTCGCCGCGCTGGAGCTGTCGCGCGAGAATGTCACAGGTCTCGTACAGCTTCGTCGATTTGCCGCTCTGCCCTGAAATGATCAGAGGCGTCCGGGCCTCATCGATCAGAACCGAGTCGACCTCATCGATGATCGCGTAGGCAAGTCCCCGCTGCACCAGGTCGGATTTGCGGATGACCATGTTGTCCCTTAGATAATCAAAGCCGTCCTCGTTGTTTGTGACATAAGTGATGTCACAGTTGTAGGCGGCCCGGCGCTCATCGCGCTTCATCTGGTTCAGAACACAGCCGACGGAAAGACCGAGAAACTCGTGAACCTTTCCCATCCAGTCGGCGTCCCGGTTGGCCAGATAGTCATTGACCGTGATGATGTGAACGCCGTTTCCGGTGAGAGCGTTCAGATAAGCCGGGAGCGTGGAGACGAGAGTTTTACCTTCACCGGTTTTCATCTCGGCGATACGGCCCTGATGAAGGATGATTCCGCCCTCCACCTGAACCGGGTAAGCCTCCATGCCCAGCACGCGCCGGCCCGCCTCGCGGACCGTGGCGAACGCCTCCGGAAGGATATCGTCGAGGGTTTTCCCGTCCGCGAGCTCCTGCTTGAATTTGTCAGTATTGGCCTTCAGCTCGGCGTCCGTCAGCTTCATCATGTCGTCGCGCATCGACAGAACCTGATTTACCTGAGGCTGGATGCGTTTCAGTTCACGCTGACTGTGCGAGCCGAAGATTTTGTCGGTTAATTTCATAGTACAGATATGCTCCTGAGTCTGAAAAGGTCATACCTCCGGCTCGATCAGGCCGTAGGTATTCCCCTTTCTCTTGTATACTACATTGACCTGGTTCGTTTCGGCGTTGCAGAAAACGAAGAAATTGTGGCCGAGCAGTTCCATCTGGACACAGGCGTCTTCCGGGTACATCGGTTTGATGTCGAACCGCTTTGAGCGGACGATGTGAATGTCCTCGTCTTCCATGTAGTCGTTGTCGATATAAGCTTTCTGAAAATTGTCGCCGGCCTGCTTTTTGTCGACGATCTTTGTCTTGTACTTGCGGAGCTGGCGCTCGATCACCTCTTCCACGAGATCAATCGAGACGTACATGTCGTTGCTGACCTGCTCGGAGCGGATAATGTTTCCCTTCACCGGGATCGTCACCTCGATTTTCTGGCGCTCCTTCTCCACACTCAGCGTGACATTGACGGTGGTATCCGGTTTGAAATACCGCTCCAGCTTGCCAAGCTTTTCGTTGATGGTTTTTCTCAGTCCGTCAGTTACTTCCAGATTTTTGCCGCTGATGATAATATTCATACGGAAGCCTCCTCCATATAATGTGCGTTTCATTATAGCAATTGCATGAATCAATTGCAATTCAACGGGAAGTTAAAGAGTTCAATTTAATAATAATTTACAATTTGATTATAAACTGTTTTCCTCTCAATGTGTATGATAATTCCGCGTTTGGGGGTTTTTCAGTCCTCGTTCAGGTCCAGGAGGCGGCGATAGATTTCGCGGCGGGAGACGCCGCGGTCCGCCGCCACTTTCTTCATGGCTTCTCTTCGGTCCAGTCCCTGATCCAGATATAGTGCCATGTGCTCGGAAAGCGTCATGGAATCCCACTTTGCGGCCTTTTCCGCGGCGATTTCCCCGCGCGGCCGGCCGGCGATTACCAGAACAAATTCGCCGCGGGGCGATTCTTCCTCCGAATAATGCCGGATGGCATCTCCGATGGTGGTCCGCAGGACGGTTTCGTGTGTCTTCGTCAGTTCGCGGCAGACCGAGATGCTGCGGTCCGCCCCGAGCACATCCTCCAGATCGGAGAGGGTGCGGACCAGGTGGTGAGGGGCAGCGTAAAGGACCATAGTGCGCGTCTCATTTTTCAGCTCCTCGAGAATCGTCCTCCGCTCTTTTTTTTCGTCCGGAAGAAATGATTCAAACGCAAATCTCCTCGGGGGCAGGGAAGAGAGCGTGAGGGCGGTGATCACGGCGGAGGGACCGGGAAGCGAGGTCACGGGGACACCGGCCTCACAGGCCATGGACACCAGTTCCCAGCCCGGGTCCGAGATCGCGGGCGTTCCCGCGTCGGTGACCAGCGCCACCGTATCGCCCTTCTGCATCCGCTCAATCAGAGTTTTCCCTTTCTGATATTTATTGTATTCGTGATAGCTGGTCATCGGCGTGTGAATGCCGAAATGATTCAGAAGCCGGATCGTGTTGCGCGTGTCTTCCGCGGCGATCAGATCCGCTTCTCTCAGCGCGCGCAGAACGCGGAGGGTGATGTCCTCGAGATTGCCGATCGGCGTCGCGCATAAGATCAGTTTTCCGGCCATGCCGGACCTCCTTTCTCCCCTGTCCCGGAACAAAAGATTCCGCACTTCCCCCGCGGACTTCCGGTCAGACGGATTGCCGGTCGTTTTTCGGGCCGACCGGGTGCCCGTAGATTTCCAGAATTTCGCGGGAATATTTTCCCTCGCTCTCGTACATGATCAGCGGAGGCTCGACCTTCAGACGGGGGTTTCCGCCCTTAACGGCCTCGATCAGGACCATGTTCGGTTCGCGGTCGACAAACGGGAAGACGAGGCGCATCCTCTTTGGCTCCAGACGGCACTCGATCATGGTGTGGAAGAGCTCCGCCAGCCGGAACGGCCGGTGAACCAGATAGAAGCGGCCTTTGTTCTCCAGAAGGGCCGCGGCGCTTTTCGTCACATCCTGAAAGGTGCAAAGAATTTCGTGCCGCGCGATGGCCGCCTGCGTGTTCGGATTTTTCAGGCCGTGACTGCCGATCATGTAGGGCGGATTGCATGTGACGACATGAAAAGAAGCCGCGCCGAAAAGAGCCGTGGCTTCTTTGATATCTCCCTGTACAATATGAATCCGGTCCTCCAGATGATTGAGAGCAACGCTCTTCCGGGCCAGACGGACGCTCTCCTCCTGAATTTCCAGGCCGGTGATCGTGCGGCAGTCCGTTTTCGCGGCGAGGAGAACGGGAATAATCCCGTTTCCGCATCCGAGGTCAATCACTTTTTCATTTTTCCGGATCCGGGCAAAATCCGAAAGCAGAACCGCGTCCGCGCCGAAACGGAAGCCCGATCTGGACTGGATGATGAAATAGCCGTTCTGAAGGTCATCCGCAGTCTCGTTTTCATTGAGGCCGCCAAAGGCAGATTCTGACATTTCCGGTTTCTCCGTTATCTTCTGTTTATTCTGCTCCGTCTGTCCGGGAGGCTCCCTGAGGAGTTCCGCTCTCCGCAAGAGAGGGGGAATCCGGTCTGGTGCCGTTCTTTTTGGAGCGGTGTCTTCTTCTGTGCCGTTTCTTCTCGGCAGGAGCGCTGTCTGCGCCTCCGCTCTCCGGAACCGCTCCGGAAGATTCCGCTGCGGATGCCAGTGGTTCCGTCTCGCTGCGAAGACCGCCTTCGGATCGTCCGCTGCTTCTGCGTCCGCTGCCTTCCGGCCGCCCGCCGTTACCGCGGCCGCTGCCTTCGGGACGGGCTCCGCGCTCTCCGCGTTTTCCGGAACTATCCGTTTTGCCAGGATTATCGGCTTTTCCGGAACCGGAATCGCCGGCCGTGCGGCGCTTTCGCTCCGCCTGGCGCTCGCGGCGCTCATTGGCGCGCTCCGCGGCCTTTTCCGCCAGAACGTCCTTTTCTTTTCTTCTCCGGGCACCCTTTTTGTGCTTCTCGATGATGGTCAGTTCTTCGGCGGGAATATCCTCGACGGTCGTCTCATCATCCGATTCGATCAGGACACGGACTCTCTGGCGCAGAATATTGACCGTCTGCACCTCGCCCGTGACGCCGTCCGCTGTCTGCACTGTGTCGCCGACGCCCGGAAGCTGGCGGTTCAGGTACTCATAGGTATCCGCCTCGTTTTTCAGGCAGCACATCAGCCGGCCGCACGCTCCCGATATTTTCGCGGGATTCAGGGACAGGTTCTGTTCCTTCGCCATCTTGATGGAAACCGGGGCGAAGTCCGAGAGATATGTGCTGCAGCAGAGCGGCCGCCCGCAGACGCCGATTCCGCCGAGCAGCTTTGTCTCGTCGCGCACGCCGATCTGGCGCAGTTCAATGCGCGTGCGGAAGACGGAAGCCAGATCCTTGATCAGGTTCCGGAAATCCACACGGCCGTCCGCCGTGAAGTAAAACAGTATCTTCTTCCGGTCAAAAGTGTACTCCGAGTCAATCAGCTTCATTTCCAGCTTATGTTCCCGGATTTTTTTCTTGCAGATCGAAAAAGCCTCCCGGGCTTTTTCTTTGTTTTCACGGATCCGCTTTTCATCCGCTTCGCTGGCGATGCGGATAACCTTCTTCAGGGGCTGAACGATCTTTTCATCGCTCATCTCCGTTGGAGCCAGGACGACGCGCCCGCACTCCACTCCGCGCGCGGTCTCGACGATTACGTGAGAGCCGAGGCGGATGTCCAGCGATTCCGGGTCGAAGTAATAAATTCGTCCGGCGCTGCGGAATCGCACTCCGATAATCTTTGCCATTTTCTTCCCCGTTCTTCCGTCCCGGAAAAGAGGACGGAATCGTATTGCCTGTCGTATTTTTCTCCGGCACTGCCGGTTCTCCCGCGGGCAGATCCCCCAAAAGACCCGCCGTGAAAAAAGCGGTCAGTTTTCCCGGATGGTCAGAAACAGCAGCTCCATGGCGAGGTCAAAATTGACATTCGCCCGGAGTCTCTGCTCCGCCGTGTCGATTGCTTTCAATATGGTTTCAATGCCTTCATAGGAACTTTTTGAGGCACGCTCTTTAATATAATTGATTTCGTCCTTAAACACAAGGTTGTCCACCTCGCGGGTGGCCTTGAACATGAGGACATCCCGGAACCACATCGTGAAAATGTCGAGATAAGAATAGATGTTGTGCTTGTTCGCGGACATCATCTTCATCGCCTCGATCATCTCGGCGGTGTCCATGTTCTGGGACGACTTCATCAGCCGGACCGCGCCCTGGACGACTTCCAGAAATTCCGGCGATTCCGCTGCGCGGATCGCTTTTCCGATATTGCCCTGGGCGAACGAAGCCTCGATCTCCGCCTGGTAGTCCGGGACATGGAGATACTGCATCAGGTAGCTGCGCACCTTTTCGTCTTCCACGGGCTTCAGGTTCAGCACCACGCAGCGGGAGAGAATCGTCGGCAGAAGAATGTCCGGATTCGAAGCCAGCATGAGAATCACGACGTAAGCCGGCGGCTCCTCGAGCGTCTTCAGGATCGCGTTTTGAGCGGAGGGAGAGAGCTTTTCCGCCTCGTCGATGATGTAAATCTTGTATTCGCTCTCATAGGGGCGGATGTCAACCGTATTGATCAGCTGTTCCCGCACGTCATCCACCCCGATCGTATTCGGCTTCGTGTGTGTCACATAGATGATATCGGGATGATTTCTGCCCAGCGCTTTTTTGCAGGAGGTGCACTGCATGCAGGGTTCTTCATCGTCCTCCCTGTTCCGGCACAGAAGATCCATCGCGAAAAGAGAGGCCAGGGTATTTTTCCCGGATCCGTCTTCTCCGCCGAAGATGTACGCATGTGAAATTTTTTCCGTCCGGATCGCAGTTTTCAGATGACGGACAATATCATCCTGCCCGACCATTTTGTCAAAGCCGCGGATTTCGTCCAGCTCACGCATTGAAATTACCTCCCGGGAAAATACATGTGTCTGATCAGTTAGCAGTATAACATAATGGTATTAGCCGGTCAAAGCCCGCGGTGCGCGCCGGAACGTCCCGCCGGCACGGTCCGTCCGGAAGCCTGAAAATTGTGCGGAAGAAATGCCGGGGGCATAAAAACCGGCGCCGTCCGTCTCGTTTCAGGGGTCGGAACCGGTTTTTGAAAGACTTCTCCGAGTGAAAAGACGCGCAGCTTTTTTCGCGGGAGATGCCGGTTATTTCGAGAAGAGATAACCCATGAGATCCGAGCCTCTCGCGATGAGGTGCCCGCTTCCGGAGGCCTCCCGCTCGTTGTAGTGCCATTTGTGCTCCTGCGGAGCGGTGCTGTCGTAGAGAAGGTAGGGGACCGGGTCGGAGACGTGCGTGCGCAGACGGACGGGGGTCGGATGATCCGGCAGAACGAGCAGCCGGTAATCCTCTCCGGACTCGGCGAAGCGGTCGCGGACGATTTTCAGGATCCGCTGGTCCATGCGCCGGATGGATTCCACTTTCCGCCCCGGGCTTCCCTGGTGGCCCATCTCGTCGGGCGCCTCCAGATGAATGTAGGCGAAGTCATATCCGTCCTTCAGAAGAGCGTCCATGGCCGCATTGGCCTTGCCCTCGTAATTGGTCTCCAGACCGCCGTTCGCGCCCGGAACCTCCGCGGTGTCCATGCCGGCGCCCACGGCGATCCCCTTCAGAAGGTCCACGGCGGAAATCATGATTCCCTTTTTGTGGTATTTCTCATAGAAGGAGGAAAGAGCCGGCTTCGTGCCCGCGCCCCAGAACCAGCAGCTGTTTGCCTGGTTCAGCCCCTTTTCTTTTCGCTCCAGATTGAGCGGATGCTTCGAGAGGATTTCGTAGCTTTTTTCCTCCATATCGCGCAGCTTCTGCTCGATCGGGAGATAACGTCCGATCCGTTTTCCCAGGATGTCGTGAGGCGGCGTCAGCGGAACGACGCTGCCGTGGTCCCATATCACGCAGTGGCGGTAGCTGGTACCGGTGTAGAATCGGAATTCGTCGTTCTGCAGGACGTCGGAGACCGCTTTCAGGAGGACGGCCGCGTCCTCTGTGCTGATCTCGTCTGAGCTGTGGTCGATGATCCGGCGGTCCTCGTAGGGGATCCCCTCCTCATCCGAGAGCGTCACCAGATTGCAGCGGAGCGCGACGTCCGTCATGGTCATCGGAACGCCGATACTCAATGCTTCCAGAGGGGAGCGCCCCGTGTAATATTTCTTCGGGTCGTAGCCCATGACCGACAGGTTCGCCGTATCGGATCCCGGATTCATGCCTTCCGGGATCGTCGCCACCATGCCGATCTCCGCGTGCTTTGCATATTCATCCAGAACCGGCGTCTTCGCCGCCTCCAGAGGTGTCTTTCCGCCGAGCGTCTCAATCGGTTCGTCCGCCATGCCGTCGCCCAGCAACAGTAAATATTTCATGTCCGTTTCCTCCTGAGTAATTGATGATCCGCTCCGGAACCAGCACGTCTGTCCCGCGTCCGCAGCGGATGCAGCTTCCGGTAAAAAGGCCCGGAACCTGCTCCGATTAATAATCAGGGCGTTGTCCGGGCCGGTTTGTCAATATGGGTGATTCAGAAGCGCGCCCGGATTGTGCTGATGATGTTGTCAATCCTGGACGCTTTCTCCCGGAATTCCTTTTCGCTCATCTCGCCGGTGACAAATCCGAATTCGGCGCCGACGCCCGGGATACTGATGGGCTCGATTTTTCCGAATACCTCCTGGATATTTGAGATATCCCCCGCCAGGCTTCCCGACACCCGGACGAAGAAGCGGTTTCGCACATCGTCCAGATCGATCAGGTCGAGACGGCGGCTGCTCCAGCGGTTCATGACATTCATGCCCGGATGCTTCGCACAGTCGACCACGTCGGCGACTACCGCGCTGGCGGTCGGGAGTTTGCCTGCGCCGCTTCCGTAGAACATCGCGTCGCCGAGCACGTTGCCATGGACAAATACCGCGTTAAATACGCCGTTTACACTGTAAAGCGGGTTGTTCGAATTGATCAGAACCGGGCAGACCATCGCGTAGAAGCGGTCGTTCACCTTTCGGCTCGTCGCCAGCAGCTTCACGCTGCATCCGATCGAGGTCGCGTAGCGGATATCCGTCGCCGTAATCTTCGTGATGCCCTCTGTGTAGATTTCCTGATAGGGAACATTCCTGCCGTAGGCCAGAGAAGACAGGATTGCGATTTTCCGGCAGGCGTCCATTCCCTGGATGTCGTTGTCCGGGTTCCGCTCGGCGAAGCCGTTGTTCTGCGCCTCTTTGAGCGCCTCGTCAAATTCCTCTCCGTCCTGCGCCATTTTCGTCAGGATATAGTTCGTCGTTCCGTTGAGGATTCCGGTGATCTCGTCGATCTCGTCGGCGGTCAGCGATGAATTCAGGGCTCGGATGATGGGGATACCGCCTCCGCAGCTCGCCTCAAAGAGGTAATTGACCCCATGGTCCTGAGCGATGCGCATCAGCTCGAGTCCGTGCTCCGCAACCAGCTCCTTATTGGAGGTGCAGACGCTCTTTCTCGCCATCAGGCACTGCTTCGTGAAATCATAGGCGGGATTCAGTCCGCCCATCGTCTCGACGACGATTTCCACTTCCGGGTCGTTCAGAATGACGTTAAAGTCATGAACCAGGATTTCCGAGATCGGATTCCCCGGAAACTCGCGAAGATCCAGTACATATTTAATTTCAATTTCGTGTCCCGCGCGCCGGTTGATACTCTGCTGATTGGTCTGGATTACCTCCACGACGCCGGATCCTACGGTTCCATAACCGAGAACTGCGATTTTTACCATTTTTCAACCTCTCTCTCTTGCTGTGATCTACTCTCTGCCTAATATCTTCAGGTCATACACACCCCGCCGGCTCCTGATTTCGGAGAGCATCTTTTCCACGTCGCCGTTTTCCTGAGGTATTTCGACGCTGATGGTCAGGGTGGCCACATCGCCAAGTGGAATCGCCTGATGAATGGTCAGGATGTTTCCCTCGTTGTCCGCGATCACGCGGAGCACTTCCGAGAGAAGCCCCGGCTCGTCTTTCATCTGCATGATGAAGGTGATGGTCGTTCCTCTGGCGTTCTCGTGAAAAGGTATTATATCGTTCTGATATTTATAAAAAGAACTTCTGCTGATTCCGACTTCCTGAACCGCCTGTCCGACCGTGACGTGATCTGACGAGATGCGGCGTTTTGCGTCCAGAACCTTCAGGAGTACTTCCGGCACAGCTTTTTCCCTTACCAGATAGAAACGATCCCTCATTTTCCTCTGTCCTTGTGAGATGTACAAATGTGTGTCCCGAAAAGATGGTATCACACTGCCCCCGGATGTGCAAGAAAGGATTTTGTAAGAACAGGGACGGCGCATGCGGGCGAAGCCCTTAATTCAGAAAAGAGAGGATATAGGAGCGGATTTCCTCCACGCAGTCGGAGAGCCTGCCGTTGTTCCGGAAGCGGCGTGAAATGCCCGCGGCGCAGAGATTCTGTTCGGAGAAGTCTTCGGTGTCGGCCAGGAAGCGGCGGCACAGCTCGGCGTAGTTCGGCTCCGCCTGTTTTTTTTCGCGGCGCAGCGCGCGCTCCAGGCGGATTCCGTCGTCGGTCTCAATGTAGACGGGGAGGACGGTATCCTCTCCGAAATAATCCCGGAGCCGGCAGAAGGACTCGAGCGTCCCGATTCCGATGCGGTTTCCCCTCTCCGGAGCCAGACGGCCGTCGTCCGCCGTGAAGTAGTACCAGGGACCGTTTACGGTCTGGTATACGCGCTCTTCGATTACCCTGTGTTCCGAGCGCATGCGGGCGAGCTCCTTTTCATCGGTAAAGAAATATTCCCGGCCCTCCTGCTCGCCCCTGCGCATGGGGCGGGTGGTGTAGATGACCAGCGGCTGCAGTTTCAGAGAAGCGTCCTCTTTCAGGTCGCGGTATATGTGGTCTTTTCCGGTTGCGCTTTTTCCCATTAAATAAAATAATCTGCCCATCTGAATGATCCTTTTTCTCCTGTTTTTTTGTCAATCGGTATTATTTTAGCACAGGCCCCGGACGCCCGGGGTTCCGGGCGGATTTTTTTTTTGTAAATGATAGCAAATATTGGTATAATCTAGTATGATACTAGACGAGAAGAATTTGACCGCCGGTCAGTTTTTCGGGAAGGACATTTCTGACTATGAACAAAAGAAACAAGCCGTATTATATTACCACTGCCATCGCCTACGCGTCGGGCAAGCCGCACATCGGAAATACCTATGAGATCGTGCTGGCCGACAGCATTGCCCGCTTCAGGCGCCAGCAGGGATATGATGTATATTTTCAGACCGGGACGGACGAGCACGGAGTCAAGATCGAGACAAAGGCGAAGGAAGCCGGCGTGAGCCCGAAGGCGTATGTGGACGAGGTTGCCGGCGAGATTCGCCGCATCTGGGATCTGATGAATACGTCCTATGATCATTTCATCCGGACCACCGACGATTACCACGAAAAAGAAGTAGCGAAGATTTTCACGAAGCTCTATAAGCAGGGCGATATCTACAAGGGAAGCTACGAGGGCTGGTACTGCAACTCCTGCGAATCGTTCTTTACGGAGTCGCAGCTGGTCGACGGGAACTGTCCGGACTGCGGACGGCCTGTGGTGAAGGCGAACGAGGAGGCGTACTTCTTCCGCATGAGCAAGTATGCGGACCGTCTGATCGAGCACATCAACACTCATCCGGAATTTATCCAGCCGGTTTCCCGAAAAAATGAGATGATGAACAATTTTCTCCTTCCGGGCCTGAAGGATCTCTGTGTTTCCCGCAGCTCGATCAAGTGGGGTATTCCGGTGGAGTTCGATGATTCCAATGTCATCTACGTCTGGCTGGACGCGCTCACCAACTATATCACCGGCATCGGATATCACTGTGACGGCGAGGACGACGCTCTGTACAGGAAGTACTGGCCGGCGGATCTTCATCTGATCGGAAAGGACATCATCCGTTTTCACACAATTTACTGGCCGATCTTTCTGATGGCTCTGGGCGAGCCTCTTCCGAAGCAGGTGTTCGGACATCCGTGGCTGCTGCAGGGCGAGGGCAAGATGAGCAAGTCGAAGGGCAATGTCATCTACGCGGATGATCTGGTGAGCCTCTTCGGCGTGGACGCGGTCCGCTATTTCGTTCTGCACGAGATGCCGTTTGAGAATGACGGCGTCATCAGCTGGGAGCTGATGGTGGAGCGCCTGAATTCCGACCTGGCGAACACGCTGGGCAATCTGGTCAAACGCACCATTGCCATGAGCAATAAATACTTCGGCGGTGAGGTCCGCGACGCGAACGTTTCCGAGCCGGTCGACGACGACCTGAAATCGTTTGTCACGGGAACCGCCCCGAAGGTCGAGGAAAGAATGGACAGGCTCCGCATCGCCGACGCCATCACGGAAATTTTCGCCCTGTTTAAACGATGCAACAAATATATCGACGAGACCGAGCCGTGGGTTCTGGCCAAAGATGAATCGAAGAAAGACCGTCTGGCGACCGTTCTCTACAATCTGACGGAGAGTATTACGATCGGAGCGTCGCTTCTGACCGCGTTTATGCCGGAAACCTCGGAGAAGATTCTGAATCAGCTGAATACGGCCGTTCGTGATTATGAGCAGCTCGACCGCTTCGGCCTGTATCCGTCCGGAAACCATGTCACGGATAAGCCGGAGATTCTGTTCGCGCGCCGTGACCTCAAAGAGGTCATGAAGCAGGTGGAAGCGATGAAGCCGCAGGGGACTTCCGGTGTCCTTTCGGACGGCGGAAAATCTGCCGGGCCGGACGGAAGCGATTCGGACAAGGAAGCGATCCATCTGGAAATGAAGGATGAGATCACCTATGACGATTTTGCGAAGCTGCAGTTTGCGGTCGGTGAGGTCCTTTCCTGCGAGGAGGTTCCGAAATCGAGGAAGCTGCTGAAGTTTCAGGTAAAGATCGGCGACCAGACGCGTCAGATTCTTTCCGGAATCAAAAAATGGTATCAGCCGGAGGAGCTTGTCGGAAAAAAGGTCATGGTTCTGGTCAATCTGAAACCGGCGAAACTCGCCGGCATGATGTCTGAGGGAATGCTCCTCTCGGCGGAGGATGACAGGGGCAATGTGAAACTCGTCGAGCCGCCGGCGGATATGCCCTCCGGATCGGGAATCGAGTGATCCGGATGCGGCGCGGGGCTTCGTGCCGCAGCGGGGCAGCAGAATGATTACGAAAGAGCTATGATTTTCGATACACATGCACACTATGATGATCCGGCATTTGATGAGGACCGCGACGAGCTCCTGAGTTCTTTTCGGGAGAAGGGGATCGGTGCCGTCACGGACCCGGCCTCGACCTGGGAGAGCATCGGGGAAATCAGGTCTCTGACGAAGCGGTGGCCGTTCCTCTTCGGCGCCTATGGTATTCATCCTGAAGAAATCGGCGGGGTGCCCGGGGCGGATGAATCCGGGGACAGGATGCCGGACCGGGTTCTGGAAACGATTCGCGAAGCCTGCCGTGACTCGAAGGCGGTGGCTGTCGGTGAGATCGGTCTGGATTATCATTGGAATAAAGAGGACCGGAAGCGGCAGATCGAGTGGTTTGAAGCGCAGATTGCTCTCGCGAGGCAGGAAAAGCTGCCGGTCATTGTCCACAGCCGCGATGCCGCGGCGGACACGATGGACATTGCCCGAAGAACGCACCTCGGGGATGTGGGCGGCGTCATGCACTGCTATGCCTACTCGCTCGAGATGGCAAAAGAATATCTGGATATGGGACTGTACCTCGGGATCGGCGGAGTCGCCACGTTTAAGAACGCGAGGAGGCTCAGGGAAGTCTTGAGCTACGCGCCGCTCTCGCAGCTGGTGCTGGAGACGGACTGCCCGTATCTGACCCCGGAGCCGCGGCGCGGAACCCGGAACGATTCCGGGAATCTCCCCCTGGTCGTGCGCGCCATCGCTTCGATCCGGGGAATTTCGCCGGAAGAGGTGGAGACCGCGACCTGGGAAAACGCAATGCGGATGTACCGCATTGCCCCCGGAACGATTCCGGGAACATAACATGTCCGGGGAAGCGAACGATTCCGGAAGTGTTTTTCCGTGAGATGGCCGGGGTCCCTTCCGGAAAAAACAGGTAACAGATTCAGGATTAAAAAAATAATAAATGTTAGGAGACGGACTTATGCCAAAGGGCGACAGCAAAAACAAAGAAGTAAAAGCAGCTGCAAAAAAGGATATGGCCTCTGCCGGAAGAGCGGCGGCGAAAAGCAGGAAAAAACCCGCGTCCGGGAAAGCTTCTGCCAGGGGGGTAAAAAGTTCCCGCAAACCTGCGGCAAAAAAAGCCGCCTCAAAGGCCGCGGAATCTTCCGCGGAACAGGCTCATTTCGGAGAAATGGACCAGTATCTGTTCGGCCAGGCGACGCACCATGAAATTTATAAGAAAATGGGCGCCCATCCCGCGGTTGTGGACGGCAAAGAGGGTGTCTGGTTCACTGTCTGGGCGCCGAATGCGCGCGGCGTGGGCGTGGTCGGCGAATTTAACGACTGGAACGATCAGAATGACGCGATGAAAAAAGTAGCGGATATGGGCGTCTACGAAAAATTTGTTCCCGGAGCAAAGGTCGGGCAGCTTTATAAGTTCAAGATTTACGCCGCCGACGGCCGCGAACTGTACAAGGCGGATCCTTATGCATTCTGGGCGGAGAAACGTCCGGGAACGGCTTCCCGCATCGCGGATATCAGCGGATTTGAGTGGACAGACGACGATTGGATCAAGAGGCGTCTGAAATATAATCCGAAGGATTCGGCGGTGGCGATCTATGAGGTCCATCCGGGCTCCTGGATGAAGCATCCCTATTCCGAGCAGAATCCGGAGGGGTTTTATAATTACCGCCTGTTTGCGGAGCGGCTGACCGAGTATGTCCTGGACATGGGCTACACACATGTCGAGCTGATGGGCATCGCGGAGCATCCTCTGGACGCGTCGTGGGGCTATCAGGTCACCGGGTACTATGCTCCGACCTCCCGCTACGGTGAGCCGAAGGATTTCATGTATCTGGTCAATTACCTGCATAATCACGGAATCGGCGTCATTCTGGACTGGGTTCCGGCTCACTTTCCGAAGGATGAGCAGGGTCTGGCGAATTTCGACGGCGACGCTGTCTATGAGCACGCGGATCCCCGCCTGGGCGAGCATCCGGACTGGGGCACGAAGATATTCAACTACGGCCGTCCGCAGGTGAAGAACTTCCTGATCGGCAACGCCCTTTACTGGGTTGAGGAATATCACATCGACGGTCTGCGGGTGGACGCGGTGGCTTCCATGCTGTATCTGGATTACGGCCGCAGAGACGGCGAGTGGCTTCCGAATAAGTACGGCGGCAATGAGAACCTCGAGGCGATCGAGTTTTTCAAACATCTGAATACGCTGGTCACCGGAAAGGATCACGGGGTTATGATGATCGCCGAGGAGTCGACGGCGTGGCCGAAGGTCACCGGAGATGTCGAAAAAGAGAACGGCCTCGGCTTCACCTTCAAGTGGAACATGGGGTGGATGCATGACTTCCTCGATTACATGAAGCTTGATCCGTACTTCCGCAAGGGCGCGCACAACAAGATGACCTTCGCCATGACCTACGCGTACAGCGAGAATTACATTCTGGTGCTGTCGCACGACGAGGTCGTTCATCTGAAATGCTCGATGATCGAAAAGATGCCGGGCTACGAGGACGACAAGTTCGAGAATCTGAAGGCCGGCTACGCGTTCATGTTCGGTCACCCGGGCAAGAAGCTTCTGTTTATGGGGCAGGACATCGGCCAGCACCGCGAGTGGAGTGAGGAGCGGGAGATTGACTGGTTCCTGCTTCAGGATAAGAGAAATGAGCATCTTCAGGCGTTTGTGAGAGACCTGCTTGGGATCTATGACAAGTATCCGGCTCTGTACGCGAACGATTCCGGATACGAGGGATTCCAGTGGATCAATGCCAACGACGCGGACCGCAGTATTTTCAGCTTTATCCGCTGGTCGCCGACGCATAAGGATAATCTGATCTTTATCTGTAATTTCACGCCGATGGAGCGCTCGGATTACTGTTTCGGCGTTCCGCGCTCAGGCGTCTACGAGCTGATTCTGGACAGCCGCGACAAGAAGTACGGATGGGACCGCTCGATGCCGAAAAAGCACAAAGCCTGGAAAGGTGAGTGCGACGGCCAGCCGTATTACATCCCGTATGATCTTCCGCCGTACGGCGTTGCGGTGTTCCGGTTCTGATGTCCGGGCGGCAATCGAATAAGGAGTGACTTTTGGAGCCGGGTTGTGAGACCCGGCTCTTTTTCCGCCCCTTAAATTTACATAAAAAAAGGCTGGACAAAGGGACGGCGCTCTGTTATAGTAAGTTTACATAAAGAACCCACTTCGGTTTGATTTCTATTCTGTTTATCTCAAACAATTTTCCAATCATTTCCAACTGAATAAGATGCGAAACGATAATTTCCTTTTGCTGATTTCCGGGGCGTCCGCCTGTTTTGACCTGGTCCGGGCACGTATTCCGAATGCATTTCTATTGCCCTGTGCGCTTTTCTGTGTCGCGATGCGGGTGGTAAGCGAGGGGGCAGCCGGGCTCTTTTCTGCTGCAGCCGGATTTTTTCTGCCGGTTCTGCTGCTCGCGGTTTTTTATTATTTCCGCATGATCGGCGGAGGGGATATCAAGCTTCTGGCGACGCTAGGGATCCTGACGGGGCCCGGGGACATTCTTTTCGTGATGTTCTGGTCGTTTTCCGTGGCAGCAGTGTTTGCGGTCGGGATTCTTTCCGCGAACCATAACTTCCGGGAGAGATTTGCCGGCCTGACGGTCTATGTAAGGGAAATGCTCCGGACCGGAAAGAAAAAACCGTACCGGATTCCGGTGGCAGAAGAGAGAAAGAAGGACCGGGAAGGACGAACCAAGAGCGGTGCCGTTTCCTGCCGGGGAGTGATCCGGAGCGCTTCGGAACTGCATTTTGCGGTTCCGGTGCTGATCGCGGTTATTTCGTATGTCGCCTCGCATCTTCTATAGGGAGTGTGCGGGAGGATTACCGGACGGACAGAAAAAAGGAGGGAAAAGATGCATATTGGGAACCACGTTTTTGCCATCTGCGACGCGGAGAGAGAGTACGCGTTCCGTTTCATGGAGCACCTGAGGACCAGACAGAATCTCTCCTTCCGGATCCGGGTATTCACGGACCCGGAGAAGCTGATCTCGTTTGCGAACCGGCAGCCTCCGGACATTCTTCTGATATCGGAGAGGAGCATGACGGACGAGGTCGCCTCTCTCAAGGTGAAAAAGCTGATCGTGCTGACGGAAAAAGAGCGGGGCGGACCGGCGGGACCGTATCCGAGCGTTTACAAGTATCAGTCTGCGGACAGCATTGTCCGTGAAATCATGAACAGCTGCGGGAACGGGGAGAAAGAAAGCGCCCCGGGAGGAGGACAGAGCAGACATTTTCAGGTATTCGGCGTATTCAGCCCGGTCCCTTACCCACAGAAAATGCTGTTTTCCATGGCGCTGGGCATGGCGATGGCCCGGGAAAAGCCGGTTCTGTATCTGAATCTGGAGCCGTTTTCCGGATTCGAGGAATTCCTCGGGCGCCGCTTTGATCAGAATCTGAGTGATCTGATCTATCTTTTCCGCCAGAATCATTCCGGTTTTTCCGGGAAGCTCGGGGAGATGACTGGTTCGGCGGGAGGTCTGGATTACCTGCCTCCGATCCGGACTCCATCGGATTATTTGGAGATTACGGGCGAAGAGTGGATCCGGGTTTTTGAGAGGATCGGGGAGGCAACAGGATACGACGCGCTTCTTCTGGATCTCGGACAGTCCATTCCGGATATCCTGCTTCTGCTCGCTTACTGCAGCAGGGTTTTTGTGCCGGTGGCGGACGATTACCTCTCGGGAGCCCGGGAACGGGAATTTGAGGAACTCCTGGAGAAGACGGGAAACGGGGCCGTCAAAAGCAGGATGCAGAAGGTGGTTCCGCCCGTGATCAGCGTCACCGGAGGCGGACAGACCTGTGTGGAAAAGCTTCCGTGGAGCGCGCTGGGAGGATTCGCACAGTCCCTGTGCACGTCTTCGGACAGGCGGATGAAACGGATTTCCTGACAGGCGGACAGGTTCCGGAAAGGGAGAGGCGATGAGAAAAAAAGGAAAGGAAGAACCTGGGGGAAATTCGGTTCGTCCCGGAAAGGGCGGGGAATCTCCGGCCGAAAAACTGGAGCAGACGCTTCGGGGAAGGCTGATGGATGAGCTCGAGCATTCCGGGGAAAAAACCGATCAGGAGATTCTGGAAATGATCGATGAGATGATACTCGAGCAGTCCAGGCAGGAGCTCCTTACACTCGAAAGCAGGGAAAAACTCCGCATCTCCGTTTTCAATTCCGTCCGCCGCCTGGATGTCCTGCAGGAGCTGGTGGATGATCCCGGCATTACGGAGATCATGATTAATTCCTGGGACTGCCTGTTTATTGAGCGGGGAGGAAAGATCCGGCGCTGTCCGAAATCCTTCTTTTCCCGCGAGAGACTGGAAGATGTGATCCGTCAGATTTCCGGCCGCTGCAATCGCATCGTAAATGCGCAGCGGCCGATCGCGGACGCGAGGCTCGAGGACGGCTCCCGTGTGAATATCGTACTTCCGCCGGTCTCTCTGAACGGACCGATGATGACGATCCGGAAATTCCCGAAGGAGCCGTTTACGATGGATACCCTTGTGAAGCAGGACAGCCTGACAGAGGAAGCAGCAGATTTTCTGCGGAAGCTGGTGGAATCCGGGTACTCGATTCTCGTGGGAGGGGGAACCTCTACGGGAAAGACGACTTTCCTGAATGCGCTTTCCGCGATGATCCCGCCGGATGAGCGGATTATCACGATCGAGGACAATGCGGAGCTTCAGCTTTTAGGAGTGGAAAATCTGGTCCGGCTCGAGGTGCGGGATGCCAATCTCGCCGGGGATTACGCGGTGACGATGAGGGATCTGATCAAGACCGCTCTCCGCATGCGGCCGAACCGGATCATTATCGGAGAGGTGCGCGGAGCCGAGGCGTATGACTGGCTGACGTGTCTGAATACGGGGCACGACGGCAGTCTCGGGAGTGCGCATGCGAACAGTGTGAGGGATATGATTCTGCGGCTGGAGACGATGGTGCTGATGGGGATCGACCTTCCGGTTCCGGTCATCCGTCGTCAGATCGCCTCCGGGATAGAAATTCTGGTTCAGCTGGTGCGCGACTCCCGGGGAAGAAGGATGCTGGATGAGATCGCGGAGATCGAAGGCTGTCAAAACGGAGAGATAGAGGTCCGGACGCTCTATAAAAGGGACGAAAACGGAGAGCTTCAAAGACGGGAGCCGCTTCTTCACACGGAGAAGCTTCACCGGGCGGGCTTTTCCGGATAGCCCTGTATATGGCGGAAGACGCTCCGGTCCGCCGTGCGAAAAAAGAAAGGAAGACGATGGCATGATGGGAAGAAATACCGGAAAAATCCGGAACGGAAGGATTACGGGTTTCACCGGCGTCCGGGAGAAATCCGCCCGCGGAAAAGAAAAGATACAAAAGAAGGAAACGATCCGGAAAAAGCCGGGCGCGCGGATGTTTTTCCTGACACCAAAGGAAGTTCTGCAAACATCAGGACTCTGCGGTCTTGCGGGCGCCGCCGCCGTGTGGCTCTGCTATGAGGATATCCGGGCTTTCCCGGCTGGCCTCGTGACCGCGGTGATCCTGTTCCGGATGAGAAAGAAAAGTATCATCGACCGGAAAAAAGGGATATTTCAGAAGCACTTCGGAGAATTTCTGTCCGCTCTGTACTCCGGAGTCATGGCAGGGTATTCGATGGAGAATGGGGTGCTGTCCGCCAGGGAAGACCTGGAAAAGCTTTATGGAAACGGGGACGTGCTGGTCTTTGAACTGAAGGATATCTGCAGGCAGATGAGGCTTCACGTCCCGGTGTCCCGGCTGTTTTCTTCACTTGGGGAGCGAAGCGATATGGAGGATATCCGAAATTTCGGCGAGGTTCTGACGATTGCGTCCAGAACCGGAGGAAATCCGGATCAGACCATACAGGTCTGTTACCGGGCAATTGTCGAAAAAATCGATACCCAGCAGGAGATCGAGACCGTGATCGCGGCCAAAAAATTTGAGCAGACGGTTATGAGCCTGATACCTGCGGGAATCATTCTTTATCTGAAACTCTCCTTCGGCAGCTTTATGGATCCGCTCTATGGAAATTTCGCCGGTGCCGCCATCATGACGGCGGCACTGGGAATCTTCCTCGCCGCCGTATGGCTCGGAGAAAGGATGGTCAGGATCGAAGTATGAAATGGCTGGTGTTTCCTGCCGCCGTGCTGATTCTGCTCATTCTGTTGTTCAGGAGGAAACGAATAGAAAAAAATTTTTTCGTGCTGTTTCTGCTTCTGGATATGGCCGGAGCTGCCCTTTTGTTTTCGGAATGGAACTCCGGCGGGAAAAACCGGGTGACGGAACTGAGCCGGGCAGAGCTGGAAGAGGAAGGAACGATTCCACTGGAGGTGGAGACCGACGAGGGGGAAACGCTGGAGGTGGATGTCACCGAACCGGAAAAGATCTACTCCGCGGAGGAAATCCGGGAGCTGTTTAATCGGACGGAAGCGAAGCTGGAAAAAACAATTCTCGGGAAAAACCGGTCCCCGGACCGAATTGAATGGAATTTAAACCTTCCGACCTCCCTTCCGGACAGTCCGGTTACTATTCAGTGGTACACGGACCGGCCGGATCTGGTTGATTTTGATGGCATTGTGCATGAGGGTCCGGAAAAGGGCGGAACGGATGTCCTGCTGACGGCGGATCTTTCCCTGCAGAATGAAACCAGATCCTGGCGGAAGAAACTGGTCCTTTTTCCGCCCAAGGAAGAGGAAAGCATCCGGGAGGCGATAATAAAAGAGGCAGCCCGAGTGAACGAAGGCGCGGAGGTGAGTTCGGTTTCCTCCTACATTCTCCCGGAGGAAGCGGAGGGACGGAAAATCCGCTGGTATCAGAAGAGCGATCAGAGAGGTGCCATTCTCTGTCTTCTTTCCCTCGCCGGCGCCCTGCTCGGCGTGCTGGCCGGGCGGGAGAAGAAGGAAACGGAACAGAGGAGACGGGCGGAGGAGATGGAGCGGGATTACCCGCAGATTGTCAGCAAAATACAGCTCTACCTGGGGGCGGGCATGAGTATGCGGGCCGTGTTTAACCTGATAGCCCGGGAATATAAAAAAGGACTTCAGAAAGGGAACCGCAGAAGAGCCGCGTTCGAGGAAATCTGCAGGACCTCGTATCGGATGGAAAGCGGGGTGACCGAGATGGCCGCCTACGAGGATTTCGGAAAACACTGCGACGTTCCGTGCTACCGGTCTCTGTCGCTGCTGCTGACTCAGAATCTGAAAAAAGGAAGCTCAGGCCTGCTCCCGCTCCTGGAGCGGGAGGTTCACGGGGCGTTTGAAACCAGAAAAAGAAGGGCGCGGTCTGAGGGAGAGAAGGTCACGGTCAAGATGCTTCTGCCGCTGTTTATGATGCTGACGGTTGTGATCGCCCTGATCCTGATTCCCGCCTTTATGGGTTTCTGAGCGGACGAAACGGACACAGGACTGCCGCGGCAAGGGTGGCAGGGTGTAATGATATATTTTCAAAGAAAGGAGGCTGGTAATGATTGGTCAGAGAAATTCGATCCTTCGCGGCGGATGAAGACGCGGTCGGAGTCGTTGAGATCATTCTGATAATCGTGGTGCTGATCGGACTGGTTATTATTTTCAGGGATCAGCTCACGAAAGTTGTCAAGAACATCCTGTCCAAGATCGCAAAACAGAGTGACTCTGTATAATTCTGCGGCGAACAGATCCCGGTTATAAGAGATAAACAGATAAAGAGAAAGGAGGATCGGAGATGAAACGAGGAGCCATTACACTTTATCTGTGTCTGATACTTTCGATTCTTCTTTCTCTGGTGGCGGCGGCCGTCCGGTCCGCTGAGATATCCGCCGGAAGGGTGATATTGTCCAGCACCGTGGAACAGACGCTGTTTTCTCTTTTCAGCGAGTACGACAAGGAGCTGTTTGACCGCTACGGGCTGCTGTTTATCGACGGAGGAAGAGGAAAGAGCAGCCTTCAGCTGCAGAGGGTACTGGATTCCGCTGAAAACTATGCGGATTATATCCTCCATCCCGAAAAAGGGTCTTCTCTCTCCGGGAGAAGTCCGGTGCAATTTCAGTCCTGCCGGACGGAAATTCTCGGATATTCGCTCGCGACGGACGGAGGCGGAGCAGCTTTTTCAAGACAGGCATGTACCGCCATGAAAGACCGCATTCCGGCGGAAGCGGCTGCGGCCGCGGAGGAAAAGTTCAGAACTTATGAAATCACGGAAGAAAACCAGAAGCGAAACAAGGATTCTTATCACACGGAAAAGGCAGATGACCTTCTGAAGAAAGCGGAAAAGAGCGGAATCAGCGAGGAGGACCTGAAAGGGATTCCCACGGATACGACCGCGGAGGATGAAGAAGCCGCCGGAAAGATTCATTTGGCGGAGGACTATGGAAATCCGGTCGACGCGGCATCCCATGCCAGAAAGCTCGGACTTCTTTCGATCGCCGTCCCAAAAGGGAAGACCGTTTCCGATGCGTCAGCTGACGGCGACGATCTGCCGTCCGCGCGGAGGCTGCAGCGGGGTGTCGGTGTGGCACAGGAGGCGGCATCCGGTCTGCCGGACAAGACGCTTCTGCTGGAATACGCCGGAACTTTTCTCCCATCTTTCACCGATGAGAAAGAGGGAAGCGGTCTCCGTTACCAGATGGAATATGCGGTGGCGGGAAAATCCGGAGATCAGGAAAATATTAAGGCAGTTCTGGCGAAACTGCTTCTGATTCGCGAGGCGTCGAATTTCGCATATCTCTCATCAAATAAACGGAAACGCGCGGAGGCGCTGGCGGCCGCCGAGTTGATCTGTGCCGCTCTGGCGGTGCCGTATCTTGCTCCGGCTGCAGCGATAGCCGTACGTGGTGCCTGGGCCTACGGAGAGAGCATCCTGGATCTGCGCGAGCTGCTGTCCGGAGGGAAAATCCCCCTGGTCAAGACGGATGCTTCCTGGCAGCTGTCCATTGCCTCGCTTCCGGATTTTCTGTCCGGAGCGGACGCAGAGAGACACAGCAGCGATAGCGGCCTGGACTACGAACAGTATCTGAAAATGCTGCTGTCCGGAAAAAGCACGGAAGAACTGACCTCGGCCATCATGGATATGGTGGAGCACACGATGAGGACGGACGGGGAGCAGACCGGCTTCCGGATCGACAACTGTATAGCCGCAATCAATCTGGAGATGTCAGCTGTAGTGGAAGGAAGCAAAATGCGACGGACACAGTTTTACTGCTACGGGGGGCAATTAGCCCGGGGTGTGTCATAGTAAGATTTCTGCCGGAACGGGCAGGCCTGAAAAAGGCGCGGAAGGAGGACAGATGAAACAGCTCAGAATCATATTATTCGGGAAACCCTCTTTTCCAGATGCGGGACCGGGTGAAAAAAAGCGCCGGATCTTTTCTCTGAGGCGGGGGAATTGCCGCCGGCTCAGAGCCTCTCTTACGCTTGAGGCGGCGCTCGCTGTTCCGTTCTTCTTTCTGTGTATGACCGCTCTGATTGCGATTCCAGACCTTTATGCAGGTTACGCGTCGCAGGTGACCAGGCTGCAGCAGCAGGCCGAAAAGGGTGCCCGCGCGGCGACCTCTGCGGTGCTGGCGGGGGAGAGCGGCGTTTCTCCGGTGGTCAGTCTGCCGGAAACGTACCGCTACCGTCCGTTCGCGCTGCCGTTTTCCTTCGGTACGATGAAGTTCGGCTGCCGCGGCCGCGCACGCGCGTGGGTCGGATATACCGCTGACTGCGCCGAGGGAGAATCGGACGAGGACGGGATCGTCTATGTGACGGAAAATCAGTCCGTGTATCACACGGATTCTTCCTGCACACATCTTGATCTTACCTGGAACGCGGTTTCCGGCAGCTCCGTTGGCAGACGCCGGAATACGTACGGCGATCGTTATCACGCCTGCGAGTACTGTGTGGCGGGTGGGAAAGCGGGAAGTGTTGTTTATATTTCCCCGGCAGGAGACGCGTTTCACAATTCCGCGTCGTGCGGAGGGCTGACGCGCCATGTGAAAATGATTAAAAAATCTGAAGCGGGGAACCTTCCGGAGTGTACCCGCTGTCATCAGAAGGATGCATAAAAACCGCTCCCGGACAGGCGGAAAAAGAGCAGGGACTCCCCTCCGTTATCCTGCAGAAGCCGGGCGATCCGAAAGGAAATATCATGAATCAGGAAAGAATATCTCTGCTTATCTGCGTGCTGGTTCTGGGGGCCAATTCTGTTTCCGATATCCGAAGGCGTGAGATCCTTCCCGTTTTCACATGTCTCGCGGCCGGAGCCGGAGCGCTCTGGAAGCTGGCGGTCCTGAAATGCGGTTTGGGTCCGCTTCTGCTGAGCCTGATTCCCGGAGTTCTCTCCGCAGTGCTTTCGTTTCTGACGGATGAGGATATCGGGTACGGGGACGCGATTCTGATCGCGGCGGCGGGCATCTGGTGCGGAAGTCCCCTGATCTGGTTTCTGATCGGTGTGGCAATGATTGTGGCGGCCGCTGCAGCAGCTTTTCTTCTGCTCCGGAAGTTTTTCCGGAGCAGAAAAATCGCCGGCCCCGCGGCGAGCCATCGTTCTGAACTGCCGCTTGCCCCTTTCTTGTTCGGAGCGGGTATTCTGTGCCTGTTATTCGGGTAATCTTATAGTAACAGGAAAACGGAATCTGGACGGGACAGGGGGAACCGTCATTAAACAGTCTTTATCGGAAAAGGGAGGGATCCAAATGGACGAAGCAGAGAGAATAACCGTTTTTCCGGAACGCAAAAGAAGACAGGACTGTCCGGAACAAAAGAGAAGAAACGGAAGCATGAGGTCAGATGGACGGAAGAAGAAGTTTGCGAATGGCTCGGTCACGGTGGAAGCGTCGCTGATTGTCCCGATCGTGGTTCTTCTGACCGCGCTGCTGATTGTCATGACATTTTATGTGCATAACCGTTGCTGGTACCGGTGCGCTGCGCTGGAAACGGCGATCGAAGGAAATTCCAGAGACTCTTTTGAATCGGGAAATGAAGAGCAGCGGGCGGTGATGCACGCCCGGCGGAGAATCTCGGATCAGGTGATGCCCGGAAGCAAGGCGGAATGCAGTGTTTCGGTCACGCCATCCGCTTCTTCCGTTTCTTTTTCCGGCCAGAAAATGCCTCTTTTCCAGAGTCAGTTCCAATCCTTTTCGATCCGGGAGGAGGTACAGAGAATCCAGCCCGAATCTTTTCTGCGAAAGTTATGGGCGGCAGAAGGCCTGAAAGATGCCCTGACAGAACCGCGGACAGAATAAGAAAGAAGGCGGCACGGTTTCCGCCCGGTCAGGACAACAGGCGCGGAATACGGGGTGGGAAGTGAGGTGTAAAAATGAAAATTGTTCAGCAGAGGGATTTAGCGAACCACTATATGATCATCTCGGACAGGGAAGAGGAGAAAGAGGAGACGTATCAGACCAGAATGCTGCAGGAAAATGAAATCGAGGGATTTCTCAGTTGTCACGTGGAAAGGGTGGATGATGAACGACTGTATTGCTACAACATTACGTCCCGGCAGCCGCTCTCGGAGATCGCTTCCGACGGACAGATCGGGAGCGAGCTTCTCCGGGGGCTTCTGTCCGCCCTTCTTTTTGCGCTGAAAAATCTGAATGAATATCTGCTCCCTCCGGATGGGATCCTTCTGGATCCGGACTGCATTTTCGCGAACAGTCTGCGGGAGGATTTCCGTTTCTGCTATTATCCGGAGAATCCGGCTTCCTTTTCCGGAAGTCTGAAAAAGTTCAGTGAGTTTCTGCTGCCGCGGCTCAATCACGATGATGAGAGGGCGGTAATGCTCGGGTACTCGTTCTACTCCGAATGCGTAAATGACACCCTGTCGGAAGACAGTTTTTTCCGTCTGCTCTACGCGGAGCAGACGGGAAATGCCAAAATCACTCTGCGAACGAAAATGACAGGGCAGACCGGAGAGCCGACCGCAGGAAGCGGGGTTAGCGGGGAGACAGAGCGGACGGAATCAAAGGAGCGCGAGAGAGCGCAGATTCTGGATGATTTTTTTGCGGAAGACGGGGAGGAAGAGGAGGATCCCCTGAAAAAGAACGAGATTCACACGCTGATCCTGGCAGCGGTCTTTGCCGCGGCAGCGTTTCTGCTGTCAGTTGTCTTTGAGAAGACGGATGTCGGAATCGGGACAGCAGTTCTTCTGATGGCAGGAGCGATTTTTTTGAACAGGCTGCGAAGGAAGCGGCTGTCAGAAGGGAAGAACCGGCTCTTCGGACTGCCCGTGAAAGGAGCGGAAAGCGGAACCCTTTCTTTCGGGAACGACGGCTCTTTCGGAAAAGAAGGAGGGTTGCACCGGCTGTTCCGAAAAGAACCGAAGGATGCAGAACAGGACCGCGCAGATTCGGATTCCGGAACAGAGGAGTTCGATCTCTCGACCTTTTCGGACGATATTTTCGGACCTGAGGATGGAGATGAATGGGAACGGCCGGCTTACGGACAGATGGCACCGCCTTTCCGGTCTTCCGTTTCCGAAAGAGACTCAAAAGAGAAGGGAGATACAGGCCGGGATTCTGAGGCAGGAACGGCCCTGATGACGGGAAGCGAAGAGACGGTGCTTCTCAGTGAAGTGAACAGGAATCCGGGGAAGATCCGTGCGTGGCTTATCAGTATGGACGGGGATGAACCGGATCATATCCTGACAGAGGATGCATATCGGATCGGAAAGAGCGATCAGGTCTGCGATATCGTTCTGCCTTCACAGGCGGTCAGCCGCCTGCACGCGAAGCTGATCTGGAGCGGCGATACATATCTGCTCCGCGACATGCGATCCCGGAATGCCACCTATATTAATGGGACCATGCTGGACGCTGCCCGGGATATTCCTCTGAAGAACGGGGACTGCTGCCGCTTTGCGGACCGGACATACCGGTACCGCTTCGAATATGGCGGAAGGGCGAAAAACGGAGGCGGTCCTCTGGCGGAACACTAAAAAAGCTGTGTGGCACTCTTCCGGAAAATCTGCTATCATGGAGCAGAAAGCGGAAAGGAAGAGCGCTATGGCAGATGAACCGTTCCGGAAAAATCCGGGTGCGGAGGATATATTTGACCGCATCCGGAAGGAACCGCATAAAAGCTGGGTAAATTATATATTGATCGCGGTGAATATTGCGGTTTTTCTTTACGCGGAGGCGACCGGAGGTTCTACCGATGTGTCCCACATGCTGGATCTGGGAGCGTCCTACGCGCCTCTGATTCAGGCGGGGGAGTATTACCGGCTGTTTACGTCGATGTTTTTGCACTTCGGTCTGGTTCATCTTCTGAACAACATGATTCTCTTGTTTTTTATCGGCGATTACGTGGAGAGATATCTGGGAAAGGTGTGCTACCTGATCATGTATCTGTCGAGCGGGCTTTTTTCCGGATGGTTTTCCTGGCGGCACGATCTCGCGACCGGTTCCGATTCGGTTTCAGCGGGTGCCTCCGGAGCGATATTCGGGGTCATCGGGAGTCTGGTGGTACTTGTGATTCTCCACAGAGGGAAGCTGGAGGATCTTACGATTCAGAGAGTAGTTCTGATGGCTGTTTTCTCCCTGATCGTCGGATTTCAGTCACCGGGGGTTGACGCGTACGCCCACCTCGGAGGTCTGATCGGCGGAATAGCGGTTACACTGGTGCTCAGTCCCCTTTTCCGGAGAAACCATAAGAAATTTTCCGGAAACCGGACCGAAAAATGATAATGCAAGCGAAGAAATTACGACAGGAGGAAAGAAAATGGAAGATTGTATTTTCTGCAAGATAGCGGCCGGAGAGATTCCCTCGGCGACACTTTACGAGGACGATGAGTTCCGGGTCATTCTGGATCTCGGACCGGCGACATACGGACATGCGCTGATTATCCCGAAGGAGCATTACGCGAATCTTCTGGAGATCCCGGACGAGCTTGCCGGAAAGGCGATGATTCTGGCAAAGAAGGTTGTGACAGTCATGAAAGACGCGCTTCCGTGTGACGGCTACAATGTGGTTCAGAATAACGGAGAGTGTGCCGGGCAGACGGTCTTCCATTTTCATATGCATCTGATTCCGCGGTATGAGGGGGATCACGCCGGTGTCTCCTGGAAGCCGGGGAAACTTTCGGACAAGGACCGCGACGAGATCCTGAAGAAAGCAAGCGGAAAATTTTAAAAAAGAGCCGAAGCCGCGCAGGCGGCGTTGCCAATAAAAAACATCCGGCGGAAAGCCGGATGTTTTATTAAAATGAAATACGCCCCAAAGGGAATCCTTTTTCTATTCAATTCTTGCTGATCCCTGGACGTATTCATTTTCTCCCGGGAATCCGGAAAGAATAAACGAAGATGCCGGCAGCCACAGCCGGTCTTTTTTATTTACCGGCGTTTTCTGCACTCATCGATCAGATCGAGAATCGTTTTGACGGCATCGGTCTGCTTTGCGGATTTCATGGATTCGATGTACTGATCCTTTGTATCATAAAGTTTATGGATGGCGTTCATCAGGGTTTCGCGGTTCATGTCCTCCTGTTTCAGTACCATACTGAAGCCCTGCCGCTCAAAGGACTCCGCGTTCAGAATCTGATCGCCGCGGCTCGCTCCCGCGGGAAGCGGAATCAGCAGGTTCGGTTTTGCCAGAGCCACGATCTCAGAGATCGCGTTGGCCCCCGCACGGGAGATGACGAGATCTGCTATGGCAAACAGGTCCGGAAGTTCCTTTGAAATGTATTCGTACTGAACGTATCCCTGAAACGCATCCAGGCTGCGGTCCAGATTCCCCTTTCCGCACAGATGGATGATATTAAAATCTTTCGTCAGATCCGGGACGATGCTGCGCAGACAGTCGTTGATGGCGACCGCTCCGAGACTTCCTCCGATGCTTAAGATCACGGGCTTATCGTTGGTAAAGCCGCAGAATGCCTTTGCTCTTTCGGCGTCGCCTTCTTTCAGTTCCGCGCGGATCGGAGAACCGGTGTAAATAGCTTTATCCGGCGGGAGATACTTCAATGTCTCCGGGAAATTGCAGCAGATGCGGTCGGCAGATGAAAAACACATTTTGTTGGCGAGGCCGGGAGTCATGTCCGACTCGTGGATAATGATCGGAATTTTTCTCAGCCGGGCTGCCATGACGACCGGAACGGCCACGTATCCGCCTTTTGAAAAGACGATGTCCGGATCGAGCTTTTTCAGCACGCGTCTCGAATCGCCGATTCCCTTGATGACGCGAAACGGATCGGAGAGATTTTTGACGTCGATATACCGGCGCAGTTTCCCGGAGGAAACTCCGTAATAGGGAATGCCGATATCTTCGATCAGTTTTTTTTCAATCCCGTTGAGTGATCCGACGTAAGAGATTTCATAGCCTCTCCGGAGCAGCCCCGGGATCAGAGCAATGTTCGGCGTCACGTGGCCGGCGGTTCCGCCGCCGGTCAGAACGATTTTCTTCATAGGTGCTACCTCATTCCTGATAATTCTGTCGTCCGCGCAGTTCTGCGCCGGACAGCCCGTTCGGATCCGGCGTTCAGCCCGGTTCCGGTCATGCGTAAATCCAGGCGGTTTCGAGAGCAACTTTCATCATGTCTGTGAATCCGTCGCGGATTTCCTCGGGCGTCAGGAACGTGCCCTTGAAAATATGGTCCGAGACAGAGAGAATGGAGAGGGCCTTTTTGTGCATTGCCATCGCGAGAGCGTACAGTCCGGCCGTTTCCATCTCCACGCAGAGATGTCCCATATTGCGCCATTTTTCATTGACGTTGGGAATGGCGTTGATGAAGGTGTCGGTGGAGAGAACCGGTCCGACCTTGATCGGGATGTTCATCTTCTCGCCGGCATCGACAGCGGTTTTCAGAAGTCCCCAGTCGGCGGTCGGCGCCAGATGGGCCGGAAAATCGTACTGGGAGGCAAAATCGGAATTGGTCGAAGCGCTCATTGCGATAATGACATCTTTCAGGTCGATATCATCGGTCAGGGCTCCGGTCGATCCAATCCGGATAATGGACTCCACATCGAACTGATTGTAAAGATCCGTCGCGTACAGGCAGGCGGACGGGATTCCCATGCCGCTTCCCATGACGGAGATCCGTTTTCCTTTATAGGTACCCGTATAGCCGAGCATGTTCCGGACGTCGTTGAAAAGGATAGCGTCCTCGAGAAAGTTTTCTGCGATGAATTTTGCGCGGAGCGGATCGCCCGGGAAAAGGACGACCTTTGCGACATTTTCTTTTTCTGCCTTAATGCAGCCCGAAACAGATGTAATTTCCATAACGTAAATATCCTCCTGAAGGTATTGTCTGAAGTTCCATACGGGTTTATTGTTCCCGCGTTCCGGGAAGAGTCCGGTCAGCGGAACAGGGCCGCCAGACTTTCCGTGTAGGGAGATCGGCAGATTCCCTTTTCTGTGATAATCGCCGTGATCAGCTCGTGGTCCGTCACGTCGAAGGACGGGTTGTAGCACTTCACTTCTTTCAGAGCCACGGGCTCTGCGTAGAACATTTCCTTGATCTCATCCGGATCCCGGAGTTCAATCTTAATATCGTCGCCGGTCGGGCAGTTCATGTCAATCGTGGAGGTGGGGCCGAGCACGTAAAACGGAATTCCGTAGTGCCTTGCCAGGATGGCGACTCCGCTGGTGCCGATCTTATTGGCGGCATCTCCGTTCGCCGCGACCCGGTCGCAGCCGACGAGACAGGCCTGGATCCATCCGTTTTTCATCACGATGCTTGCCATATTGTCACAGATGAGTGTGACGTCGACGCCCGCGTTATAAAGCTCGTAGGACGTGAGACGGGCTCCCTGGAGAAGCGGTCTCGTCTCATCCGCGAAGACGCGGATATTCATGCTCTTTTCGGCGGCCAGGAAAAGAGGCCCCTGCCCGGTTCCGTAACGCGATGTCGCGAGCGGCCCCGCGTTGCAGTGCGTCAGAACCCCGTCTCCCTCGTGAAGAAGAGAAAGACCGTATTCGGAGATGGCACGGCACATCTCGATATCCTCCCGGTGAATCGCGTGGCATTCTTTATCGAGAAGCCGGATGATTTCCGGGACGGGAAGATCCGCGTGATCGTCGACCACCTTTTCCATGCGCTTCAGAGCCCAGCTCAGATTGACGGCGGTGGGCCGGGAGGAATTCAGAAATTCCGCCTGGCGATGAAATTCATTGCGGAAGCTGTCGTAGTGTTCCGTGTCCATCTGCTGCGCCAGGATATACATCCCGTATCCGGCGGCGATTCCGATCGCCGGCGCACCCCGCACCTGGAGCAGATGAATGGCGTCCCAGATCTGCTGCGCGGTTTTCAGGGAAATGTATTCCACCCGGTTCGGCAGCTTCGTCTGGTCAATGATGATCATGGACGTTCCGTCTTCGCTCAGTTTGATATTGTCAATGTGCGTGACCTTTTTCACGCGTTCCTTGTCAGCCACTGGGTATCCTCCTGAAACAATTCTTTCCATAGTACCCTTATATTACACCGTGCCCTCCGAGTACGTCAAACGCTACCTTATCCCCGAGGGGACGCTTTTCCGATCTTAAAAGAATCGTAAAATCAGCCGGGATTTCCCGCCGCGGCTTGCCCTTTGTCGCAGCGCGGGATTATAATGTACATATTATTTATGCCATTGAAAAGTCGATTTCGGAACAGGGACTGGGGGTATTTATGAAAATTACATTTCTCGGGGCGACGCATGAGGTGACCGGAAGCTGTTACTATCTGGAAGCGTGCGGGAAGAAATTTCTCGTGGACTGCGGAATGGAACAGGGTCAGAACTTCTACGAGAACAAGCCGCTCCCGATACCTGCGTCAGAGCTGGATTTCATGTGTCTGACGCACGCGCACATTGACCACTCCGGAATGATCCCGAAGCTCTTCGCGGAGGGATTCCGCGGGGAGATCTATACGACCGACGCGACCGCGGATCTGTGTGATATTATGCTGCGTGACAGCGCACACATTCAGGAATTTGAGGCAGAATGGCGGAACCGCAAAGGCAAGAGGGCAGGCAGAGAGGAGGTCATTCCCGTCTATACGATGAAAGACGCGCTGGAGGCGGTCTCTCACCTGCATCCGCTTCCGTATCAGGAAGAGATCACGCTGGCGGACGGCATCCGGATCCGGCTGGTGGATGCCGGTCATCTGCTTGGCTCCGCGAGTATCGAGCTCTGGCTCACCGAAGAGGGGACGGAAAAGAAACTCGTCTTCTCGGGCGATATCGGAAACGTAAATCAGCCGCTCATCAACGATCCGACCTATATCACCTCGGCGGACTATGTGATCATGGAGTCCACATACGGCGACCGGGCACATGAGGGGCGGCCGGACTATGTGAAGGAGCTGGCTAGTGTGATGAACCGTACGTTTGACCGGGGCGGCAATCTGGTGGTCCCCTCCTTTGCGGTCGGCCGCACGCAGGAAATGCTCTACTTCATCCGTCAGATCAAGGAGCAGAATCTGGTTCCGAATCATCCCGGATTTGAGGTTTACGTGGACAGCCCTCTGGCGATCGAAGCGACATCGATTTTCGACAAACATTACGGAGACTGCTTTGACTCGGAGGCGAAACAGCTCGCGGAACAGGGCATCAATCCGATCCGCTTTCCCGGATTGAAAACATCGATCACCGCAGATGAGTCCAGGATGATCAATTTTGACAGGGAGCCGAAGGTTATCATCTCCGCGAGCGGGATGTGCGACGCCGGCCGGATCAAACATCATCTGAAGCACAATCTCTGGCAGAAGGAAAATACAATCCTGTTTGTTGGCTATCAGGCGCACGGCACGCTCGGGCGCGCTCTCGTGGAGGGCGCGGAGCAGGTTAAGCTGTTCGGCGAGGAAATCAACGTGGCGGCGGAGATTGCGACGCTCGCCGGAATCAGCGGACACGCGGACTGCAACGGCCTGATGAACTGGGCAAAGGCATTCCGGGAGAAACCGAAAAAAGTATTTGTCACCCACGGCGAGGATGCGGTCACCGAATTTTTCGCCGACCGGCTGAGGGCGGAGCTCGGCTATGATGCGGTCGCTCCGTTCTCCGGATGGGAGTTTGATATCGCTTCCGGACAGCTGGTCGCGACGCCGGCCGGAGTGCACGCCGCAAAGAAAGCGCAAAAGAGCGGCGAGAAGCGCGCGAACGCTGTGTTTGAACGCCTGTGGGCAGCCGGTCAGCGCCTGCTCACGGTCATCCGCCACAACGAAGGCGGAGCGAACAAGGATCTCGCGAAATTCACAAACCAGATCAACTCGCTCTGCGACAAGTGGGACCGCTGATCCCGGCGGAGACAGAAGGGATTTCCGGGCCGGTGATTTTCCGCTCCGGTCCCGGATATTGAAAAAGAGTCTGCCCGGGGCACCCGGATACGTACAAAAAGGAGCAGCATCATGAAACGAATCGGCATTATCGGTGCCATGGAAGAAGAGGTCAGCCGTCTGAAGGAAGAGATGACGGATGTACACACGGCCACGAAGGCCGGAATGGTTTTTCTGGAGGGAAGGCTCTGCGGCTGTGACGCCGTGGTGGTGCAGTCCGGCATCGGGAAGGTCAATGCCGGCATGTGCACGCAGATCCTTGCGGATGATTACGCGGTCGGGGCGGTAATCAATACCGGCATCGCCGGAGGGCTTCTGAAAGAAATTCACATCGGGGATATTGTGATTTCCACAGACGCCCTGCAGTATGATGTCCATGCGGAGGTGTTCGGTTATGCGCCGGGCGAGATCCCCAGGATGGGGCGTGTTTCCTTTCCGGCGGACGAGAGTCTGATTTCGCTGGCGGAGCAGGTCTGCGCGAAGGTCAATCCGGAAATCGCGACGTTCCGCGGCAGGGTCGTGAGCGGAGACCGCTTTATTTCGGACCCGGACGTGAAACAGGAGCTCCGGGAGGTTTACGGGGGCGCCTGCGCCGAGATGGAGGGCGCGGCGATCGCCCAGGCGGCCTTACTGAATGAAATTCCGTGCGTCATTCTGCGCGCCATTTCGGATAACGCAGACGACAGTGCGGCGGAGGACTCCGAGACCTTTGACCGGAAAGCGATCCGTCACAGCGTAAACCTCGTGATGGGAATGCTGAAGGAACTGTCGGAAAAATAATCCTGCGGACAAAAGGAAGTACGGAAAGAAATAACAGCGGGGCGGGTCCGCCTGATATCAGATGGACCCGCTCCGCTTTCGATTGTCCGGATATTGCCGGATGCATCAGAAAATTGCCGGAAGAATTGATGAATCAGAAGCCGTCCTCCTCCAGGACGGAGATCTCGAGATAATCAAAATCGACGGACTCGATGAAATTGTCCTGTTTGAACCGGGTCTTCCTGTGACGCTGAAATTCGCGGATGTTGGAATCAAACCAGGCCGGGACGGAGAGATCAAACCGGTAGCAGATTTCGGACAGGCCGTTCATGACCTTGTGGGTGCGGGTTTCGCGGCTTCCGTCTTCGATGACGGTGTCTTTCAGCGTTTTATTGCTTCTGATGATTTTCCCCCATAGACGGAACATGGCGGGACCTCCTTTTTTACAGCGGCGTGAAGATCCATTCCTTCAGAATGGCGAGCTGTTCTCTGGCGATATATGTGATGAAAAGCCACCACGGTGTCCGGACCGGAAGTGCGCATGGCTCCAGGCGGAACCGCTTTGCGATCCGGCAGGCCCGGTACTGGTGGAATTCATGTGTGACAAGGATTACGCGGCGGGAAAAATGATTTTCGGAAAGGATTCTTTCGGAAAATTTGATATTCTCCAGCGTGCTTGCGGAACGATCCTCCGGATAGAGACGTTTCCCGTCAATTCCCTCTGCCGTCAGACGGCGGTACATATAGGAAGCTTCGGTGGAAGCTTCGTCCTTTCCCTGTCCTCCGGACAGGATACAGGGGCATTGCGGGTGCGCTTTCAGAAAATCGGAAGCGGCACGGATCCGCGCGCTCATCATCCGGCTTCCGATCCGGCAGCCCGGGACGATGACGACCGGAGGCGGATCTCCGGCTGAAGAATCCGTATTTATTATCATGTATTCGGCGGATCGCCCGGTCATGCAGCCGGCCGTGATGCAGGCTGCCGTGACGGCGGCCAGTATGGTCACGATGAAAAATGCCGCGCAGAAAAAAAGCAGGACCGGGCGCGGAAAAAAAGTGCAGATTTTTTGCCGGAATAAGCCGAAAAGAACGAGAAGGGAAGAAAATACGATCCCCGTTCCGTTTCCTGCGTTCAGGATCCGCCCGGAAAAAACCGGGATCAGAAACCAGATCAGAAAAATCAGGCCGATTATGAAAAAAAGAAATCCTGTCAGATTCATCATTAAATAACGATCCACCAAGTGAAGCTGTATCTGTCCTGCCACAGATTCTATCATATCACAGGGGAAGAGGCAGCGGGCGGCCGTATTTATCCTGCCGTCTCCTGCAGGAGCGATGTCAGTGCCTGGAAGGAATGCAGTACGGCGTTCTGCGTGTTGCATTCGATGGTCCAGGTCAGGTCCTCGAGAGGCGCGAGCTTCCGGAGCAGCGGCTTCCAGGGGATCGTCCCGGAGCCGACCGCCGAGTGGGCGTCCCGCGTGCCGTCATTGTCGTGGATATGGACGTGGGAGATGTAATTTCGCAGGTGCTCCGCCCACTCGCATATCGGAAGAGAGGAGTAGCAGCCGGCGTGTCCCGTGTCGAAGCACAGATGAAAACGGCCGGTGCCCCGCGTGCCCCCGAGCAGAGAGGCGGTCCGGAGAACCGTGTCCCAGTTTCTCTCGTAGACATTCTCCATCACGACCTCAATGTCCGTATGTTTGCAGAGAAAGTTCCGGTAAAAATCCGCTGTCCGCTCCGGCCAACCGGCGGGGAAACAGACGTCGGGGAGATAGCAGGAGTGATAGACGATTTTTTCCGCGCCCAGTTCCTGCGCGGCCTGATAGGCCTGACAAAAGCGGAGTTCCGATACGCGGCGGATCTCGCGGTCAAAAGCGACGGGGTTCAGGTCGAGAAAAGGTCCGTGAAGAATCAGGCGCTCCGCTCCGATATATTTCATTCGTTCCCGGTAAGAGGCGATGGTTCCGGCAAGCGAGTCCAGATTTTCAGAAATGGAGAACTCGATGCTCTCGATCCCGGCGTTCGTCCGGGCGATTACTTCCCGCATTTCTTCATCGGGAAGCAGGTGACTGATAAAAATCATTTTTTCGATGCCTTAATCATGGTATAGTTTGTATGATGCGCGGGAGCGGGGAAGCTTCCGCGACAATACAGCAGACGGAGGAAAAGAAATGGAGAGAAACCGTTCGGTGAAAACCGTTATTTTTGATATAGGCAATGTGCTGGTCAGCTTTCATTCCAGACCGTTTGTCCGCAGGGCTTTTGGAGAAGATGAGAAAACCGCTTCTCATGTCATGGACGCGGTGTTCGGATCCGGCCTGTGGAACGAGCTGGACCTCGGAGTCATTCCGGAGGATGAAGTGCTGCGGATGATGATTGACCGCGACCCGGAATACGAGAAGGAGATCCGCCGGATCTATGACAGCGTCGGACAGATCATTACCCGGGAGAATCATGCGATTCCGTGGGTCCGCGCCGTCAAAAAGGGAGGCTTCCGCGTCCTCTTTCTGTCCAATTACTCCCGCCATGCCATGGACTCCAATCCCGGGGCGCTGGATTTCCTCCCGCTGATGGACGGGGGCATCTTTTCCTGCGACGTAAAACTCGTCAAGCCCGACTCCAGGATTTACCGGCTGCTCATGTACCGCTACCGGCTGAATCCGGAGGAATGTCTGTTTATCGACGACAATCCGGATAACATCGCGGCCGCGGACAAACTCGGACTGAATACGCTGCGCTGTCTCGATTTCCGGCAGGCACAGGAAGACGCCCGGGATATCCTCGGCCTCGACTGTGAAATCTATGAATGATGTCGGAAAGAAATCTGCCTGCGGCTTATCCTTCCGCGTAAAGCTTCTCGGCGCTGACCAGGCGGACGCAGAGCGTGAAAAGCTCCGATGCCGTCTTCAGATCTGCCAGAGACGGATACGTCGGCGCGATGCGGATGTTGGTGTCGTTGGGATCCTTTCCGTACGGCCAGGTTGCTCCCGCGGGAGTCATGACGACGCCTGCCTTCTTGGCGCGGCTGACGATCGCCTTCGCGCATCCCGGAAGAGAGTCAAAGCTGATGAAATAGCCTCCGAGCGGCTTCGTCCAGCTTCCGATGCCCAGCTCGCCGAGGTTTCGCTCCAGCGTGTCCTCGACCAGCTCGAATTTCGGACGGATGATGTCGGCGTGCTTCCGCATATGCTCCACCATCCCGTGAATATCCTTGAAAAAGCGGACATGGCGAAGCTCATTGACCTTGTCATGACCGATGGTCTGATACTTCAGCTGTTCCTTCACGTCCTGCAGATTGTTCGGTGAGGTCGCCAATGCGGCGATGCCGCTTCCCGGGAAGGTGATTTTCGATGTAGAGGCGAATTTGTAGACCATGTCCGGATGTCCGGCGCGCTTGCATTCGCCGAGAATCTCGATCAGGTAATCCTGCTTGTCATCGTAGAGATGGTGAATGCCATATGCATTGTCCCAGAAAATACGGAAATCCTTTGCCGCGGGCTCCAGTCTCGCGAAGCGGCGCACCGTCTCATCCGAGTAAGAGTAACCCTGCGGATTGGAGTATTTCGGGACGCACCAGATTCCCTTGATCGTCTCATCCTCCGCCACGAGTTTTTCCACCATATCCATGTCCGGGCCCGTGGGAGTCATGGGAACCGGGATCATATCGATGCCGAAGTACTCGGTGATCTTGAAGTGGCGGTCATATCCGGGAACCGGACAGAGAAAATTCACCTTGTCCAGCTTGCACCAGGGCGTATTGCCCATAATTCCGTGGGAGTACGCGCGGGAGACCGTGTCGTACATGACATTCAGAGAAGAGTTTCCATATATAATAATGTTGTCGGGGTTGTTTTCCATCATGTCCCCGATCAGAACCTTCGCTTCGTCGATTCCGGTGAGTCCGCCGTAATTGCGGCAGTCGGTCCCGTCCTCACAGGTCAGGTCCGATTCGGAAGACAGCGCGTCCATCAGACCCATCGAAAGATCCAGCTGTTCCTTGCACGGCTTGCCGCGGCTCATGTTCAGCGACAGCCCCATCGCCTGGTAGCGGGAGTATTCCTTTTTCAGGCTGGCAATCTCTTCCGCCAGCTCTTCCTTGCTCATTTCTGTGTATGGTTTCATAAATTATTCCTCCCGAATGCTGCCGGTCCGGCAGCGAAACAATAAAATAAGATCATGACCTGCAACAACTCTACATCATACAATAACGCGGCCCGTTCTGCAATATTCCACCCCTCAGACATATCAATTTGATATGGAGCGATGCTCCGCGCTTCTGCCTTTCCCCGGAGGAATTAGCGGAAACTTTACAAAAAATCGTGTCCGGGAGAGCCACATCCCTCCCGGAGGGAAAAATGCCGAAATAATCGGATATTTAGACAATCTGACAAATATCAAACGCGGAATTTGGGGAGATTGACGACGAAAATGGATGAGAATTGTAAAATCCGCGGGGTAGATTGCAAAATTTCCTTTACCTAATTTTTACATACGGATGGTAACCGGCTTTACAAAGAGTACGTAACATGAAAGCTGTCAATCAATCATGATTTTATCTATGGAGGATTACGAACATGAAAAAGAAACAGGCAATTGCGATTATTGCAGCTGTCACGATGGCAGCATCGATGTTCGCGGCTTGCGGCAGCTCTTCTGACACAGGAAGCCAGGATGCAGCCACCACTGAGGAGGCTGCCACGGAGGAGGCTTCTTCCCAGGAGGCGAGCGAGACCACGGAAGCGGCAGAGGAGACCGAGGCAGCTTCTGGTTCTCAGGCTTCCGGCGATGTGTCCGGTACGGTCGCTACCAACGGATCCACTTCTATGGAGGAAGTTATCGGTGCTCTTTCCGAGCAGTTCATGACGGACAATCCGGATGTGACGGTTACTTACGATGCGACCGGTTCCGGTACCGGAATTGAGTCGGTCAGCAACGGTTCCTGTGATATCGGACTTGCTTCCCGCGCGCTGAAGGACGAGGAGACTTCCAACGGACTGGTCGCCACGACGATCGCTCTGGATGGTATCGCGATTATTGTCAATGAAAACAACCCGATCAGTGACCTCTCGGTTGAACAGATTGCTTCTATCTTCAAAGGAGAGACGACTGACTGGAGCAGCATCGATGGCGGAAATGCCGGCGAGATTTCCTGCATCGGCCGTGAGGCGGGTTCCGGTACGAGAGATGGTTTCGAGACCATCACAGAGACCACGGATCAGTGCAAACTGGCACAGGAGCTGACTTCTACCGGTGCGGTTATCGAGGCGGTCAAGAACAACGAGAATGCGATCGGATACGCTTCCTATTCATCCGTCGCGGGTCAGAGTGGAATTAAGGCCATCACGGTCGGCGGCGTAGAGTGCACAGAAGAGAATATCTCCGACGGTTCCTATGTCATCCAGAGACCGTTCAATCTTGTAACCAAAGACGGTCAGGCACTTAGTGACGCAGCACAGGCGTTCTTTGACTATGCGACATCGAAAGATGCTGCTGAGCTGATCAGCGGAGCCGGTGCGGTTCCGACTGCTAAATAATCTGTTGTCTATGGCAGCCACAGATTCAGTCCTTTCTGGCAGTAAACTGAAAAAAACAAGTGGTTCGCAGGCAGCTCTGGAAAACGGCGTTCACGCCGTTTTCCTGCTGTGCGGAGTTCTTGCGATCGCATTTGTTCTTGCTATTTCAGTTTACCTGATTATCTCCGGTATCCCGGCGATTCGTCAAATCGGTTTTACAAAATTTATGTTCGGCACAAAATGGATGCCCACTGCTTCGACGACGGAACCCTCTTTCGGAATTCTGCCATTTGTATTAACCAGTCTTTATGGTACGGCGGGAGCGATGATCATCGGCATTCCGATCGGACTGATGACCGCTCTTTATCTTACGAAAGCGGCTCCCAGGCGGATGGCCTCGGTAATCCGTTCCGCGGTTGAGCTTCTGGCGGGCATTCCTTCTGTTGTTTACGGCCTGGTCGGTATGATTATTCTGGTCCCGGGAATTGCGAAGCTGTTTCATCTCTCTTCGGGAGCAACGCTGCTGGCGGCGATCATCGTACTTTCGATTATGGTTCTTCCGTCGATCATCAATGTATCGGCAACCTCCCTGGAAGCGGTTCCGAAGGAATATGAAGAGGCTTCCCTTGCACTCGGCGCGACCGAAACCGAGACATATTTCCGCGTTTCTCTTCCTGCTGCAAAGAGCGGAGTGGCCGCGGCGATCGTACTGGGTATCGGACGTGCGATCGGTGAGGCGATGGCTATCATCATGGTATCCGGAAACGTTGCCAATATGCCCGGGCTTCTGAAATCGGTCCGTTTCATGACGACCGCGATTGCCTCCGAGATGTCGTATGCGGCAGTCGGATCGCTTCAGAGACAGGCTCTGTTTTCCATCGGTCTGATCCTGTTTTTGTTCATCATGCTGATAAACGCGATTCTGAATCTCGTTATCAAGAGAAAGAAGGGCTGACATGAGTGAAAATACAAATCAGGTGAGTGCAGACATGCCGGTTACGAAATCAGATGAAAAAGAATTTTCAGCCAGCCGGAAACTATGGAACGGAAATGCGTCGTTCTGGCTTCATTTCTGTTCTTACCTGACCATTGCCCTGCTGGTATTTCTGATTGCTTATATCTGTTACCGCGGTATTCCGTATGTAAGCTGGCAGCTGCTGTCGACTTCCACGAGTCATCTGAAACATACCATCGGCATTCTGCCGAATATTCTGAATACACTTTATATCATCATCGTGACGATGGCGATCGCACTGCCGATCAGTGTCGGCGCTGCCATATATCTGACAGAGTATGCCGGACGCACGAAATTTGCCGCAATCATCGAGTTTGCGACGGAAACGCTTTCCGGAATCCCGTCCATTATCTACGGTCTGGTCGGAATGCTGTTCTTTCTCCATCTGTTCGGACTGAAGGAGGGAATTCTCGCCGGTGCCCTTACTCTGGTTATCATGACGATGCCGCTGATCATGCGCACGACGCAGGAAAGCCTGAAAACGGTTCCTGACAGCTACCGCGAGGGATCTCTGGCGCTCGGCGCCGGAAAATGGCATATGATCCGTACCGTTGTTCTCCCGAATTCGATCGACGGCATCGTTACGGGATGTATCCTGGCGATCGGACGTATTGTCGGCGAATCGGCAGCTCTGCTGTTCACCGCCGGATTCGGTCTCGTTCTGAACAGTTTTGCCAAGGCGATGCAGTCTTCTTCCGCCACTCTGACGGTTGCCCTGTACGTATACGCGAGTGAACGCGGCGAGACGGATGTTGCTTTCGCAATCGCCTTTATTCTGATGATTCTGACATTTTTCATTAACTGGCTCGCAAAATTCGCCGCGAAAAAGCTGAAGAAAGTATAATCTTCCATAACCATAAAGAAACGGACCGGAAGAAAGGTCAATACTACACGAACCAGGCCGGAGAGGCCGCGCCTGATTGAATTAAAGGAATTACATATGAGTACAATATTGGATGTAAAAGGTTTGAATCTCTGGTATGGTGATCACCATGCGCTGAAAGACATTAATATTGAGATCCCTTCCAATGAGATCACGGCTTTGATCGGACCCTCCGGATGTGGCAAATCCACCTTCCTGAAGACACTGAACCGGATGAACGATCTGGTTCCGGTCGCCAGGATCGAGGGGAAGGTTCTCTACAACGGGCAGGATATCTATGGAAAAGACGTCGACGTCACCTGGGTTCGCAAGAGAATCGGGATGGTTTTCCAGAAGGCCAATCCGTTCCCGATGAGTATTTATGACAATATCGCCTACGGTCCGAGAACACACGGCATCCGCGCAAAGGTCAAACTGGACGAGATTGTCGAGCGCACGCTCCGCGAGTCTGCACTCTGGGACGAGGTAAAGGACAGACTGAAAAAATCCGCGCTGGGGTTGTCCGGCGGACAGCAGCAGCGTCTGTGCATCGCGAGAGCTCTCGCGGTCGAGCCGGATATCCTTCTGATGGACGAGTCGACTTCCGCTCTGGATCCGATTTCCACCGGAAAAATCGAGGAGCTCGCCGTACAGCTGAAGGAGAAATACACGGTTGTTATGGTTACCCATAACATGCAGCAGGCAGCACGTATTTCGGATGAGTGCGCCTTCTTCCTGCTGGGGGATCTGGTAGAGTTCAGCAATACCGATAAGATGTTCTCGAATCCGACGGATAAGAGAACGGAGGACTATATCACAGGAAGGTTCGGATAATGCGAAGCGTATATTTAGCTGAGCTCGAGGAGCTCAATAAAAAGCTGATCTTCATGGGAATGCACTGCGAGAATGCCGTCGCGAAATCTGCCCAGGCACTGATCAAGATGGACAGAGATATTGCCCGTGAGGTCGTGGAAAAACGGGAAGATATCAAAAAACAGGAACGTGAGATCGAGGATTTCTGTCTCCGCCTTCTGGTGAGGCAGCAGCCGGTCGCGAAAGACCTCCGCATGATTTCCTCCGCGCTGAAAATGGTAACGGATATGGAGCGGATCGGGGATCAGAGCACGGATATCGCGGATATCGTAAATGTCTGCAGCCTGAAAAAAATACCGGAAGGACTTGATTTCAAGGAGATGTCGGATGCCGTCATCCATATGGTGACGAAGAGCATCGACGCTTTTGTCAAGCAAGACCAGCTTGTCGCGAACGAAGTTATCAGGTATGATGATATTGTGGACAATTATTTTGATTCCATCCGCGGAAAACTGGCAGAACTGCTGAAAAGCGGAGCGAATGCGACAGATATGCTGGATCTGCTTATGGTCGCCAAGTATTTCGAGCGCACGGGGGACCATGCGGCGAATATCGCGAACTGGGTGCTGTTCAGCATTACAGGAGAACTTAAGGGAGTACATACAAAGTGATTTTTTGCGTGGAAGATGATGATAGTATTCGGGAATTGATGACATATACGCTCGGAGCGTCCGGATATGAGACGGTCGGATGTGAGAATGCCGGGGCCTTCTGGGAAGCGATGAAGAAGAAGGAAAAGCCGCAGCTGATTATCCTGGACATTATGCTCCCGGATGAGGACGGCATTTCTATTTTGAAAAAGCTTCGTTCCTATGCCCCGACGGCCGATATCCCTGTTATTATGGCAACCGCAAAAAGCACTGAGTATGACAAGGTCATCGGCCTTGATCTCGGAGCGGATGACTATCTGTCAAAGCCGTTCGGCATGATGGAAATGGTTTCCCGCGTCAAAGCCGTCCTTCGCCGGACTCACAGAGATGAAACGAAAAAACTGAAGATCGGCAAGATCGAGATTGACGAGAAGAAGCACAATGTGACCGTTTCCGGAAAGAAAGTCAATCTTACGCTGAAAGAGTATGAGCTTCTTCGCCTTCTGATGAAGAATCCGGGGAGAGTGTTTACCAGAGACGAACTCCTGCTGTCTGTCTGGGAGTCGGATTACAGCGGCGAGACGCGTACGGTGGACGTTCACGTCGGAACTCTGCGTGCCAAGCTCGGCAAAGAGGGAAGCCGCATTGAGACGGTGCGCGGCGTCGGATACAGAATCAGCGATGCCGCTAAGGTGTGATCACGTCCGGGAAATTTTTTTCCCTTGCAGCACCATATTTGCCTGTATCCCGGCGGTGGAAAGAGCCGCCGGCAATATTTGTGACAAATGTGAATCTGTGTCCGGGCTTTTCCGGGGCAGCGGTTTGCATATGTTTTGCTGCTATATTTGAAAAAGCGAATAATATAGCAGCATTTTTATTACCGGAAAATCCGGGGGAAATATACAATGACATTACGGGTATTTCGATCAATGTTTTTTCTGACGATCGGGATCCTGCTGGTTTCCTTTGCACTCAGCGTGGGCATACTGAACGGATATTATACGGACATCTCGAAGAGTGAACTGCGGAAGCAGGCGGACCTGGTCGCACAGGGTGTCAGTCTGGACGGGGAAGAATATCTCGAATCGCTGGAATCCGGCGACACCCGGATTACCTGGATAGATTCGGACGGAACAGTCCTGTTCGCTTCGGAAAATGACGCCGGAAATATGGAAAATCACGCGGACCGTGAGGAAATCCGGGAGGCGCTGAAAGAGAAATCCACCTACGGGGAGAGCGTGCGCTACTCGAAAACGATGATGGAACGCTACCAGTACTGCGCGAAGAAGCTTTCGGACGGGACGGTGATCCGTGTTTCGCGCTCAATGGGCACGGTGCTTTCCACAGCGATCGGAATGATCCAGCCGATGTGTGTCGTTCTTGTCATTGCGGCAGGCTTGTCCGCATTTCTCGCAAGCCGTCTCTCAAAGCAGATCGTCCGTCCGCTGAACGAGCTGAATCTGGACGATCCCCTTTCCAATGAAGAATACGATGAGCTCGCTCCGCTTCTCCGGCGCATGGACAAACAGCAGAGACAGCTGCGTGTCCAGAAGAGTCAGCTGATGCAGAAGCAGGAAGAGCTGAATACGATTGTCGATAATATGGTCGAGGGCCTGATTCTTCTCGGCAGCAAAGGCAATATTGTCAGCATCAATCGCGCGGCGGAGCGCCTTCTCGGGGCGCAGCCGGACTGCGTCGGGAAAGATATTCTCACGGTCAACCGGAATTATTCGATTCAGCAGGCGATCAACGGAGCCCTGGACGGGCATGAGGTCGACCGCAACGTGGAGCTCCGCGACTCGGTCTATCAGGTGACGGCCTCCCCGGTGGAGCTCGACGGAAATGTCCAGGGCGCGGCGGTCATGCTGGTTGATGTGACGGAACGGGAAAAATCCGAGAAAGTCCGCAGAGAATTTTCCGCGAATGTTTCCCACGAGCTTCGCACGCCGCTTCAGTCTATCTCGGGCTATGCGGAGCTTCTGAAGAATAATATGGTACGAAAAGAGGACGTGGGTCCCTTCGGCGAGAAGATTTTTCAGGAAGCACAGCGCATGATCCGCCTGGTCGAGGACATCATTAACCTGTCGCATCTGGATGAAGGCGCCGGCGATATGGACTGGGATGACGTGGACCTCTCCGAGATCACGCGGCGCACGGTCGACAGTCTTCAGCCTGCTGCGGCGAAAAAACGTGTTGAGCTGACGTACGCCGGACCGGACAGCCTGAAGGTGCACGGCATCGGCCATCTGCTTCAGGAGATTGTCTACAACCTATGCGATAACGCGATCAAATACAACCGGATGGGCGGCTCCGTCACAGTAGCGCTGAAAGAGCGCAAGGAGAAGGTGGTGCTTTCGGTGAAGGATACCGGCATCGGTATTCCGGACGACGAACAGGACCGTGTATTTGAGCGCTTTTACCGGGTGGATAAGAGTCATTCCCGAGAGGTCGGCGGAACCGGGCTGGGGCTGTCGATCGTCAAGCATGCCGCCCGCGTTCACGGGGCGAAGATTGATTTGAAGAGCAAGCTCGGGTCGGGAACCCATATCAAGATTTCTTTTCCGAAAAAGCGTATGGCGTAAAAAAGAGAGGCGGGATTCACCTCTCTTTTTTCGGCTCCGGACTTTACTTTGGGGTAAGGTCCGGAGCCGTTTGCAAAATAAACAGGCATATGGCATTAATTCTTTAATCATTTAATCACCACAAAAAACCATAGGATGGAAAATTCCGCTGGTATTCATTTTTGTCAATTACTTCCAAATTTTTCGATTTAAAAATGTGTGATATAATCTAGAAAAGCAACAACAATCCAACCAAATTCTTGTATTTCGGCAGGCTGGTATAGCGATGAAAAACGATCGTAAAGAAAAAATATTAGAACTGCTGGAACAGAAAAAGTCTGTCAAAACAAGAGAACTTGTCAAACTGTTTCATGTCTCCAGCGAGACCGTCAGACGGTATCTGACGGAAATGGAAGAAGAAAATCTGATCAGACGGACGCATGGTGGCGCGGTGCTGGTTACGGAACTTGGGGTAGAACCTGACTACGGATACCGATCGGTGGCTAATTACAAGCAGAAAATTTCCATTGGCAGGGCAGCAGCCGATCTGGTAAATGACGGGGATTCCATTATCATCGATCTTGGAACGACGTCTCTTGAATTCGCCAGGTTCCTGGGAACCAAGAAAGATCTCACTGTTTTTACAAATTCCTTATCCATCGCACTGGAATTATCAAATAATACTACGGCGGATGTATATATACTCGGAGGAAAAGTGCGAAGCGGAGAGGGGACAATATCCGGATATTTTGCTGAGAACATGATGAGTAATTTCTGGGTGGACAAGCTGTTCCTGGGTGTCGGCGCAATCCGCCCGGATATCGGGGTTATGGATTATCATATCGAAGAAACAAATCTCAGAAGATTTTTCCTGAGACAGGCGAAACAGGTTATTGCGCTGTGTGATTACTCTAAATTCGGAATAAAGTCGCTCAATCTGGTCTGCAGGACAGATGAATTAGATTATGTTATTACGGATGAGGCAACCAATAAAAAGTATATCAGAGAACTAAAAGAGAAGGGGACGACCGTGATTGTCGCGTCATAGCACAAAGAAAATATGTGGAATATAAATGTGGGATACTCTCAGTATCCCACATTTTTTTGTTCGAAAATAGGGGAAAATGCACAATAATGATCAAAATCGGCGCCTTGCACGCCAAATTATTGTGTGATATGTTGAATTCACAATGATTTTCCGGAAAATAAAGTGCGAAAGAGGAAGGAGAAAGCAGAAAGAGAGAACAGGGATATGTCAATTGATCAAATTATTTTATGGGTTATGGCAATCGGGGTTTTAATAGGTGCCGCGGACAAGATCACCGGGAACCACTTCGGATTGGGTGAAAAGTTTGACGCCGGATTTGAGGCGATGGGTGCGCTTGCTCTCGGTATGGTCGGAATTGTCTGTCTGGCGCCTGTCATTGCGGATGTCCTGGGACCCGTGCTGATTCCGGTATGTGAGGCAATCGGAGCGGATCCCGCCATGTTCGCCTCTATTTTGGCAAACGATATGGGAGGATATTCGCTGGCGATGGAGCTTGCCGTTGACGAGCAGGCAGGATTGTTCGCCGGCAATATCGTATCTTCCATGTTGGGATGTACCCTCGTATTTTCTATTCCGGTCGGCCTGGGACTGATTGAAAAGGAAGACGTCCAGTATTTTTCCAGAGGACTTCTGATCGGATTGATTACGATTCCTCTGGGGTGCATCATCGGAGGAATTGTTGCGGGTTTTGACACAGAAATGGTTCTTCGGAACACCCTCCCGATATTAATAATTTCGATTCTGCTTGCGGCAGGGCTTAAGTTTGCTCCAAAAGGAATGATCAAGGGCTGTACGATTTTCGGGAAGATCATCACGATCGTTATTTATATTGGCCTTGCCTGTGCGGCATTTGAATATATTACCGGGATTGTCATCATCCCGGGAATGGCTCCGATCATGGACGGAATGGAAGCGGTTTCGGGGATCGCCATTGTGCTTCTCGGGACATTTCCGGTACTGACAATACTGATTAAAATTCTTGACAAACCGCTCGGAGCGCTGGGTAAAAAAATCGGACTGGATTCTACAAGTACGGCTGGCATTGTGTTCACACTGGCAAATTCAGTTCCCGTATACACCATGATGAAAGATATGAAAAAGAAAGGCATCATCGTCAACACCGCGTGGCTGGTACCGGCGACAGCGGCACTCGGAGATCATCTGGGATTTACGGCCGGTGTACAACCTTCCATGATCACACCGGTTGTTTCCGGAAAACTCACGGCAGGTATTTTCGCGCTTCTCCTGGCGCTGTTTTTAACCAGAAATATGGAGGAAGCATAGTATGGAAAAATATTACATGGGAATAGACCAGGGCACAACCGGCACGACTGTCCTGATTCTGGACAAAAATTGGAATCAGCTGTCAAGAGGATATAAAGAACATTCACAAATTTACCCGAAGCCGGGCTGGCTGGAGCACGATCCGCTCGAGATATGGGATGGGGTTCTGGACGCGGTCAGGATGGCGGCAGATAAAGCCGGCATTAAACAGGATGATATGGAAAAAATCGCCTGCCTCGGTCTCGATAATCAGGGTGAAACCATTGTCGTCTGGGATAACGTCACAGGACGTCCGATGTACAACGCCATCGTATGGCAGGACCGCAGGACTTCCGTGATGGCAGATGAAATTGCCGGAAAATATGGGGATGTGATCAGAGAAAAAACCGGACTTGTAGTAGATGCCTATTTTTCCGCTACAAAGATTAAATGGGTGCTGGATAACGTAGAAGAGGCCGGGAAAAAACTCGGCCGGAAGAGAATTAACGCCGGTACACTCGACAGCTGGCTGATATGGAAAATGACACATGGAAGAGTTTTTGTTACAGATCCATCCACCGCTTCCCGGACGATGCTTTATAACATCCATACAGGTGACTGGGATGATGAGCTCCTGGATATTTTTGGAATACCCAGAGAGATTCTTCCGGAGATACGGAGTTCCTCAGAATTATACGGAACTACGGATCCGCTTGATTTTTTCGGTGCGAGAATTCCGATTTCCGGTTCGGCGGTAGATCAGCAGGCGGCATTGTTCGGACAGGTGTGTCTGGAAGCAGGAGAAGTCAAGACAACTTACGGAACCGGATGCTTTATGCTCATGAATACTGGAGAAAAACCGATCTATTCAGATCATGGACTCCTGACGACCGCGGCATGGAAGCTGGGCGATGAAAAAACTATGTTTGCGCTGGACGGCGGAATCTATATTGCCGGTGCAGCCATTCAGTGGCTGAGAGATAAACTGGAGATAATCAGCAATGCCTCTGAGACAGGGGCGATGGCTGAGAGCATCGAAGACACTGGCGGTGTATATTTCGTTCCGGCTTTTTCAGGGCTGGCAGCACCACACTGGGATCAGTACGCGAGAGGAACAATCGTCGGGATCACCGGAGGGACAACGAGAGAACAGATTGTGAGAGCAACTCTTGAGTCGGTCGCGTATCAGGTAAAAGATAATCTGGATGTCATGATCAGAGATTCCGGTATCGACGTGAAAGTTATGCGAGTAGACGGCGGAATGGTTGCCAACGAATTTCTCATGCAGTTTCAGGCCGATATCCTGGGAATTCCGGTGGATGTTCCGGTGATCAGCGAAACTACACCTCTGGGAGCTGCATATCTGGCGGCAAATGGCATCGGAGAGTTCAAGGATATGGATGAACTGAAACATTATTGGAAATTAAAAAAGCGTTATGAACCGAAGATGGATAGAGAAAAAGCAGAGGAACTTCTGGACAGGTGGCACGAAGCAGTAGAACGTGCGAAAAACTGGGAAAAACATTAATAACAGGAGGATTTGTAATGAAAACGGATGTAGTAGTTATCGGTGCAGGTGCTGTCGGCTGCGCAATAGCGAGGGAATTATCCAAGTACAAGGTAGATGTTCTGGTAGTGGATATGAGAGCGGATATCGGCGGAAATGCTTCCAAATCAAATTCTGCCATCATTCATTCCGGATATGATGCCGCCCCGGGCACCCTGGAATCTCAGCTCGTGGTGGCGGCAAACCCGATGTATGACCAGCTGTGCAAGGACCTGGAAATCCCCTTCAGGAGAATTGGCGCAGTTTTACCGGCTATCACGGATGAACAGTTTGCCAGACTTCCCGAAATCAAGGAAAAAGCATTCAAAAATCACGTCTATGATGTGGAATATCTTTCAAAAGAGCAGATGCTTGAGAAAGAGCCGGAGCTGAATCCGGAGGTGAAAGGCGGACTGTTTATCCCGAGAGAAAGTATCATAGATCCGTTTATTCTGGTTCAGGCACTTGCTGAAAACGCAAACGAGAATGGCGTCGATTTTTTGCTCAATACGAAAGTGACGGACATCAAAGTGGAAAATGGCGCGGTCAAATCAGTTGAGACCACAAACGGATCCATTGAGACAACCTACGTGGTAAACGCAGCGGCGCTTTACTGCGATGAAATTGCGGCCATGGTTGGAAAGGCGGATTACAAGGTGGTTCCGAGACGCGGGCAGTTCTACATTCTGGATAAGAACACGAGCTGTAAGGTGCGGAATATTGTCCTTCCGATTCCGACCAAAGTGACCAAAGGAAAACTTATGTGCCCGACGATCCATGGAAATATGCTGATCGGACCGACAGCGGAGGATCTCGACGACAAGACAGACACATCAACTACAACGGAAGGCCTTGCGTCGATTGTCGCAGATGTGTCAAAGATGATTCCGAATATCAACGTCGCAGATACAATCACACAATATTCAGGTCTCCGGCCCAACAGAAAACCAGAAGGTCTTCACGTAGATGTCTATGAGGATCTGGCCGGTTATGTAAATCTATCAGGTGTCCGTTCGACAGGCCTCACATTAAGTGTTTCCATGGCGAAATACGTAGCAGAAAAATTAAAAGAAATCGGACTTGATATGACATTAAAAGACAATTTCAAAACAAAGAGGAAAGCGATACCGATTTTTCATGAACTGTCGAGGGAAGAACAGGAGGCGCTTATTGCGAAGAATCCAAAATATGGAACGATTGTCTGCAGATGTCAGACCATCACAGAAGGAGAAATCCTCGATGCGATCCACAGACCTCTGGGTGCCCGCAGTGTCGACGCGGTGAAGAGGCGTGTTACAGCCGGGATGGGCAGATGCCAGGGTGGATTCTGTGGCCCAAAGGTGATCGAGATTCTTGCCAGAGAGCTGAACATTCCGACGGAAGAGGTCAATAAGGATCTTGCCGGGTCATATATGGTTGTCGGAAAGAACAAATAAACTATATTTTGTAAAAAAGGAGAATCAATATGTACAGAATAGATTGCGACGTTGCCATTATTGGTGCCGGTCCTGCAGGGCTCTCGGCAGCTGTAGCTGCCAAAAAGGAGGGCGCGGATAAAGTTTATGTCATTGAAAGAGATGAGTCAATCGGCGGAATTTTACAGCAGTGTATTCACCCGGGATTCGGGCTTTCCTACTTCCGGGAAGAACTGACCGGACCAGAGTATTTTGGGAGATTTGCAAAGAAAGCGAAAGAACTTGGTGTTGAATTCCTTCTCAACTCTATGGTTCTTGAAATAGATGACAAAGAAAAAAATATCATCTGTATCAATGAAGAAAACGGAATGACAGAAGTCCGTGCGAAGAGCATCATTCTCGCAATGGGATGCCGGGAAAGGACGAGAGGAAATATTCAGATTCCCGGCACTCGCCCGGCGGGTATCTATACAGCGGGCTCCGCTCAGAGACTCATTAACAGACAGAATGAGATGGTCGGAAAAAATGTTGTCATTCTGGGTTCCGGTGATATCGGTATGATCATGGCAAGACGCATGACTCTTGAAGGCGCAAAGGTGCTTGCCGTTATTGAATTGATGGATTACCTTGCGGGTCTCACAAGAAATAAGGTGCAATGCCTTGATGATTTCAATATCCCGCTGTATTTGTCCCATACCATCACCAGGATTCATGGGAACCGGAGGGTAGAGGGCGTGACATTCGCGAAGGTCGGACCCGATAAAAAGCCGCTGAAAGGAACAGAGCAATTTATCAAGTGCGATACACTGCTCTTGTCGGTAGGCCTGATTCCCGAGAATGAAATTACGAGAAAAGCCGGCATCAGGATTAACCGCATTACGAAAGGACCTGAGGTTGACCAGCATATGCAGACATCTGCAAAGGGCGTTTTCGCCTGCGGCAACGTAGTTCATGTAAATGATCTGGTCGACAATGTTTCGACGGAGAGCGCGAGAGCCGGAAAATATGCCGCGATTCATGCGAAAACCGGGCTTGCAAAGGATGTCAAACCGATCGAAAACGTGACGGGTGAAAATGTGAGATATCTCTGCCCGCAGAAAATCAGCAAAGGGCAGACGGACGAAAAAGTCAGCCTGTATTTCCGGGTACTGCATCCGGATACCGGCGTTAACATTCGCGCCAAGAGCGGAGATAAAGTATTATTCAGCAAAAAGGCGCAGCGCGTAAATCCAGGAGAAATGGAGCATGTGGATTTCAATACAGCAGATATTGAAGGTGACAAGGTAGTTGTTGAGGTAGTGAAGGAGGCGTAAGAATGAAGAAGCAGATTATTTGTACAGTATGTCCCAACGGCTGCCGCATTGACGCAGAGGGGACGGAAGACAAGATAATATCTCTGACAGGAAACAAATGCAAGAGAGGAGAGGTCTACGCGACCAATGAATTTTTTCATCCCGTCCGCATTCTGACTACTACAATGAAGACAACATCAAAAGAGCATCCGCTGATTCCGGTTCGCTCAAAGGAGCCGATTCCGAAAGAGAAAATGATGGATGCGATGAAAGAGATCCGAAAAACGGTTGCCAAAACACCGATTCACACATATGATGTGTTGATTGAAGATATTTGCGGTACCGGTATTCCGATTGTCGCGACAGGTGATCTTGAGTAATCAGCAAATCCGACGATAAGTTACAGGGAAGTATCATCAGGAAAAGATGATTCTTTCCTGTATTTTTTTGCGGAGATTTCCCGGTGTGGATCTCCTGCTCCAGCCATCGCCCGGTCTTCTGGAAAGCCTTCGCAGAATCGCTTCGGGCGTTTTGTGATGAAACAGAACGGCAGATCGGAACGCGTCTTCATGATCTGCCACGCCTCCGGCAAAGATCGCGATTTAGCAAAATTATTGAAATTAGACAAAATATCGGCTATCATTATACTAAATGATACAATGGTATTTTGCAAAAACGAAGGAATAAACAAAATGTTATCAAGTGAGCTAATTGAATTAGCAAACAGGGTTTGCAAACAAAAGTCCGAAGAACAAACAATCGAGCTAAAAGCAGCACATAACGGAACGCCAAAGCGCCTGTATGATACACTGTCCTCTTTTTCTAATCAGGACAGTGGAGGAATTATTATTTTTGGCATTGATGAACAACAAGATTATGCGAAAGTTGGGGTATATGATCTGCAGGATCTGCAAAAGAAGGTTACGGAACAATGCAATCAGATGGAACCTCCAGTGAGGGCATTATTTACAGTGGCAGAAACAGATGGGGTACAGATATGTTCCGCGGAAATACCAGGCATCGATCTGTCGGAGCGGCCTTGCTATTATAAGGGCGCCGGTCGGCTCAAAGGGTCCTGTATTCGCGTGGGGGACGCAGATCTTCCGATGACAGAATATGAACTGTACAGTTTTGAGGCATTCCGCAAGCATTTGCATGATGATGAGCGGTCAGTGGTCCATGCTACTCTGAAAAGCCTGGATGAAGAAGCTGTGGAAAAATACATTGCTTTAAAAAAACAGGAGAGACCGGGTTTTGCCAAACTTCCTGAGACACAGGTCTATGAGATGCTGAATATTATGAGGGGAAATGAGCCGACGCTGGCGGCTATAATGAATTTCGGGATTTATCCGCAAGGCTATTTTCCGCAGCTGTGCATTACCGCTATTGTGGTTCCCGGGACGGAAATTGGCGACATCGATGATCAGAATGCGCGATTTCTGGATAATCGACGCATAGAAGGAACAATTCCTTCAATGGTGGAAGAAGCACTTTTATTCTGCCGGAGAAATATGAAGATACAGACAGTAATTGACCCAGATACAGGGCGTCGGACAGACCGCACGGAGTATCCGGTGGATGCCATACGGGAAGCCGTTCTGAATGCGCTGATCCACAGGGACTACAGCATATATACAGAGGGAACGCCCGTTCAGATTGATTTTTTTGCCGACAGGTTGGAAATTCACAGTCCGGGAACATTATATGGAAGAATGAGCATAGAACAGCTTGGAATTGCCAGGCCGGATCAGCGTAACCCCGCACTTGCCGTCATGACGGAGGTTCTGACAAGCGCAGAAAACCGTTATTCCGGGATTCCGACTATGCGGAGAACAATGAAAGAATATCATCTTCCGGCACCAAAATTTGAGAATCGGAGAGATGAATTTGTTGTCACATTTTATAATGGGACAATTATTGAAGAGAATAATGTGAAAAGAAGAATGAAGCCTGAAGATGCCAGGACATCGAATAAAGATCTGCTTGCTTTCTGCAGGACACCCAGGAGCAGACAGGAAATCGCAGAACACCTGAATATTAAAACGGTATTTTATGTAATGGCTAAATACGTGCAGCCGCTCATTGATGCCGGGAAGCTGGGAATGACGATCCCGGACAAACCTAAGAGCAGAAACCAGAAATATTACACGATAGCAGAAGAAAGATGAAAGTTTGGAAAAATAAATAAATAAACAAAGAAATAAACAAAATCCGGAGCAGATCCCAGAATGGATTCTGCTCCGGATTGAATGTTTTCGGAAGGATCAGAAGCATCAGGCATTTGCGCTGGTGCTGGATCCGGTGCTCTCCGGATGGGTGGTGGCCCACAGTTTCTTGGCTACAGGAGCCCAGTCCTGAGCGTAGTCGTCGCACTTCGAGCAGAGATGATCGACGTCCTCCGGGCTCATCATATCGGTGCTCTTCGCGCCGGACTTCTTGACCATCTGGCGGAGTTTCTTCGGATTCTCAAGCATCGGGCACGGCTGCAGCAGATTCTTGTTGAACGGCTGGGCTTTCTGATACTCGCGGAACAGCGGCTGTCTCAGGCAGTCCACCAGCGGCATGTCGTGGATATTGGCGCCCGAGTAGTGGATGAATACGCACGGCTCGACATCTCCGTTCGGGTTGATGTGGCAGTAGTATTTTCCGCCCGCGATGCATCCGCTGACGAATTCTCCGTCATTCTGGAAGTCCATGAGGAAGATTTCCTTTCCTCCCTCGTAACCGCGGACCGAACGGACTCTGTGATACATATATTCTCTCTGCTCCGGAGTCGGAACGAGTTCCATGGAAGCGTCGTTTCCGACCGGCATGAAGTGGAAGTACCAGGAAAAGGCCACCCCCTTTTCAATCAGGAAATCCAGGAATTCGTCGCTTGTGACGGCCTTGCAGTTCGCTCTCGTGTAGCAGATGGAAGTGCCGTACGGAATTCCGTTTTCCTTCAGAAGATCCATGGCGTGCATGACTTTCTGGAATACGCCCTTGCCGCGGCGGGAATCGGTCGCGTCCTCAAGACCCTCGACACTCATGGAGAAGATAATGTTTTTGCTCTTCTTCATCTCATCGATAAACGGCTGATCGATCAGGGTTCCGTTTGTGAAGATCATGAATCCGGAATCCGGATGCGCCTGTGCGAGACGGGCAATATCTTTTTTGCGGACCATGGGCTCTCCGCCGGTCATGATGAACGCGTGGATGCCGAGATCATTGGCCTGATTGATCAGACTGTCCATATCCTCATAGGTGAGATTCAGGGTTCTGCTGTACTCGGAAGCCCAGCATCCCGTGCAGTGCAGGTTGCAGGCGCTGGTCGGGTCGAAGAGGATTACCCACGGAATCTCCATGCCCAGCTTTTCTTTTGTTTTTCTGGTCCTGCGGAAACCGGAAAGAGCCGCTTCATATCCGAAGGACATCATCAGTCCCTTCAGGTATTCCGGATCGGTGCTGTCCAGCAGCCGGTCAAAGAAATGAGCGTATTTTCCGTTTTTGGAGAATGTGGCGCGAAGACGGTCATAAGCGGCATCCGGCCATCCATCCTTCAGGACTTTCTGCATCGCGTTGACGACTTCGACGTATCCCTCTCCACGGTTCTTTTTGCTCTTTTTTCCGAGATTGTCCAGAACCAGTTCAAATGCTTTTCGTTCTGCTGCATGAGCTAAATCTACCATTTTCTACTCCTCCTGTTTTAATAATCCCTGTAGCTTTGAAGTATCGGTAAATCGTTTTACGGCCGGGGGCAAGACACATGCCGGATTCCGGAAGAAACCGCTTGCCCCGAAAGCTTACCCGTGTTATATTAATTTACACAAGTACAAAAAACTTTCCGATCCTCGGGAAACGCAAGACAATAACATAATGAAACTCAAAACTGTTAAATTATGATACAAAAAACAAAAAGTGTACCATAACTTTAAAGGAAAGGACTTTCCTGCCATCGGAATGAGATCCGTGCCGGTCGAGCCGCAAAAGGCGCCGTTGCAGGAAAATTTCCGTTTTCTGATAAAGTTTTCCTGATACTGTAGGCAATTATATCAGCGCAATTTTTTTAAAACAAACCACAGATTGTGAAAAGTGGGCAAATATTTTCCCTGATGAGACAGTTTTGTAAAAGTGGGCAAATCATGATATGATTATGTCCGGAGTAATCCGGAAACTTTCGGGGGAGAGATTCAGGAGTCAGTCGATTTATTTTTTCAGCAACCATTCCCGGGGTACTAAAAAACAGTTTGTTTGCAGTCGGACTGGAGAAGGAGGCAGATATGAGAACGGGGGAAGATCGACGGGTCATCAAGACAAAGCGCAATCTGAAGAACACGATGAGAGAGATGATGGGAGAGATGCCGTTTGAAAAAATCACCGTGAAGGAAATCTGTGAGCGGGCTATGACCAGCCGAATCACCTTTTATAATTATTATAATGATAAATATGCTCTCCTGGAGGAAATGATCCATGATATGAAAGGTGAGCTGGAGGCACAATTTCAGAAGCTTCAGGAAGCGAATACAGAGGATGATCCGATTGTCAGCTTTGAAAACATGCTGGACTGTCTGATTCATCTTCACGAAGAGTACAAGGATATTTTTGTCAATAACGTAAACATTGGAAAAAATTCCGCACTGATTCCGCCGTATTACCGGTTTATGGTCAATAACATAGAGAAGCTGATCAGGAAGTATTTCCAGCAGATGAAACCGAACTATCCACCGGAACAGATCAGTGTCTTTATTTTTCTCGGACTGTTCGGGTATATTTATCTCGGAGGCGGTACACCGGGAGAAAGCGATGAGGAGACGTACAAATCGGCGCATCGTCTGCTCTCGGATTTGCTGAAAAGTGATATTTTTACGAACCGGAAATAGTCGGATTTGGGATCGGGATTCTGTAATCCGCCAGTATTACGTGCGACACCGCCTGTTTTTGAAGGAGGAAAGAAATTATGAGCTTTCAGACAAAAGTTACTCCGGAAATGGTAGAGCTCGCAGAGGTCTGCAGGGAAAATACCGGAATTGCACGGGATCTTTATGCGCAGTACGATATTAAGAAGGGGCTCAGGGATCTGAACGGACAGGGTGTCCGCGCCGGTCTCACCAATATCTCCAATGTCGTTTCTTTTGAAAATGTCAATGGGAAACGCGTCCCCTGCCCGGGGCGCCTCTATTACCGGGGGATCAATATCAATGATCTGACGCACGGATTCCTCACGGAGCACCGCTTTGGCTTTGAGGAGACGGTTTATCTGCTTTTGTTCGGAGTGCTTCCGAATGAGGAGCAGCTGAAAGATTTCCAGGCGCTGCTCGCGAACCAGAGGTCTCTCCCGAAGAACTTTACGAGAGACGTCATCATGAAAGCTCCCGCGCACGATATGATGAATACGCTTTCGCGCAGCGTGCTCACGCTGTACTACTACGACAATAATGCGGATGATATTTCGCTTCCGAACGTTCTGCGGCAGTGCCTGAATCTGATCGCGGTATTTCCGATGCTTTCGGTCTATGGCTATCATGCGTACAACCACGATCAAAAGGGCAAGAGCCTTTATATTCATGCGCCGCAGAAGAAGCTGTCCGCGGCGGAAAATATTCTGAGGATGCTCCGCCCGGATAAGAAATACTCCGAATTTGAGGCGCGTGTGCTCGATCTGGCGCTCGTTCTCCACGCGGAGCACGGAGGCGGAAACAATTCGACCTTCACGACACACGTGGTCACATCCTCGGGCACGGATACGTACTCGACGATCGCAGCGGCTCTCGGATCCCTGAAGGGGCCGAAGCATGGCGGCGCCAATATCAAGGTCATGCGCATGTTCCAGGATCTGAAGGACAATGTTTCGGATCCGACGGATGAAGAGGCGGTCGAGGATTATCTGAAAAAACTGCTGCACAAGGAGGCGTTTGACAAGAAGGGTCTGATCTACGGAATGGGACACGCTGTCTATTCCGTTTCCGACCCGAGGGCGATGATTTTCAAGCGGTATGTGGAAGAGCTGGCCATGGAAAAAGGCCGCATGAAGGATTACCAGATTTATTCCCTTGTGGAGCGTCTGGCCCCGAAGGTGATTGCCGAAGAACGCAAGATTTACAAAGGCGTCAGTGCCAATATCGACTTTTACAGCGGCTTCGTTTACAGCATGCTGGGGCTTCCGGTGGAGCTCTATACGCCGATCTTCGCCTGCGCGAGAATCGCCGGCTGGAGCGCTCACCGCATGGAAGAGCTGATCAATGTAGACAAGATTATCCGTCCGTCCTACATCAATATCTGCGAGGACCAGATTTACGTTCCGCTGCGCGAAAGACAGTGAGTGACAAAAGAAAACCGATAAAAGGGCTGACCGCCGTTCCGGTGTTGACCGGAACGGCGGCCAGCTCTTTTTTTACCTCAGGCGAGCGCCTTTGCCGACGGCTGGCGGGCCGTATTTCGGACCGGCGGGATCCGGGGGCTGTAGATGAGCAGGCGCATTGAATTCAGGATGCAGAGTACGGCGACGCCGACATCCGCGAAGACGGCGGCCCACATGCCTGCGAGCCCCAGTGCTCCGAGCACCAGAATAATCGTTTTCACGGCGAGAGCGAAAATGATATTTTCCCGCGAGATACCGACTGTTTTTCCCGCGACTTTCATAGCGGCGGGGATTTTGTTCAGATTGTCGTCCATGATGACGATGTCGGCGGCTTCGATGGCCGCGTCGGATCCCATGGATCCCATCGCGATTCCCACGTCCGCGCGGGTAAGGACCGGTGCGTCATTGATTCCGTCTCCGATAAAGGCGAGCCGGCGGCCGGTGCTCTTGTTTTCGGCGAGAAGCTGCTCCACGCGGGAGACTTTGTCCTGGGGAAGAAGCTCGGAATAAACCCGGTCGATTCCCAGTTCTCGGCCGACCGCGTCTCCGACCTCTTTCCGGTCGCCGGTCAGCATGATGACATTCCGGACGCCCAGTTCTTTCATCGCGGCGATGGCTTCCCTTGCCTCCGGTTTCACCTCATCCCGGATCAGGATGGCGCCCATGTACCGGTCGCTTCCGGCGACGTACACGATGGTTGCGGCGTCGTCGTCCGCTTTTGTGAAAGCAATCCCGTTTTCTTCCATCATCTTTTCATTTCCGACATACACTTTTTTTCCGCGGACCGTGGCGACCAGGCCGCGTCCGGTCACATTTTCGACATCCGAGACGAGACTCAGATTCTGCTCCGCCGGAATGCCTTCTTCTTCCAGAGCTTCCCGGATGGAGACCGCGATCGGGTGTGTGGAGAGTCCCTCCGCGAGAGAGGCGGTCTCAAGCAGCTCTTTTTTCGAAATGCCCTCCGCACATTGGACGCGGCTGACATGGAAATTGCCCTGGGTGAGGGTTCCGGTTTTGTCCGATACGACGGTGTCCAGTCCGGCCATCAGCTCCAGATAATTGGAGCCCTTGACGAGGATTCCGGCTTTCGACGCGGAGCCGATTCCGCCGAAAAAGGCGAGCGGGACCGAAAGAACCAGGGCGCAGGGGCAGGAGATGACCAGGAAAGTGCATGCCCGGTAAATCCAGGTCATCGGGTCTTTTGTGATAATCGACGGGATGACCGCGAGAATCACGGCGCCCAGCACGACGAGAGGCGTGTAATAATGGGAGAAGCGGGTGATGAAATTTTCGGTGTGCGATTTTTTCTCGGAGGCGTTTTCCACCAGCTCCAGGATGCGCGCGACCGTGGAGTCGTCGTACTGCTTTTCCGCGCGCATCTTCAGAAGACCGTCTCCGTTAATGCATCCGGAGAAGAGCTGCGATCCGGTCCGGACGCTGCGCGGGACCGATTCTCCGGTCAGGGCGGCGGTGTTGACCATGCTGTCACCCTGGACGACCGTGCCATCGACGGGAATTTTCTCGCCGGGCATGATGACGAGGATATCTCCGACCGCTACCTCCTCCGGATCGATCTCCTCGACGGTTCCGTCCGCCCGTTCCACATTCGCGTACTCGGGCGCGATATCCAGAAGATCCCGGATAGAGGCGCGGGAGCGGTTTACCGCGTAATCCTGGAAGAACTCGCCGACCTGATAGAAGAGCATGACAGCGACCGCCTCGCTGGTCTGGCCGGTGACGAAGGCTCCGATCGACGCCAGAGTCATCAGGAAGGACTCGTCAAGCATCTGCCTGTTTCCGATCCCGATCACGGCCTTCTTCAGTACGGGGAAACCGACGATCAGGTAGGGAATCAGGTAGAGGATCAGCGTGATCCGGCGGTTTTTGAACAGACCGGGCAGCACGCCGGCGTGCCCGAGAATGATCAGAACTGCGTACAGTGCGGCGGCGATCAGAATATTCCGCAGAGATTTTTTCTGCTTTTTGGTCATGGAATGGCCCGCCATGGCTGTAAACCTCCTTCAAATAGTTTATTCCGTGGAATGGTCAGAGCTTGATCTCGAAATCCGGCTCCACTTTTTTTGCGATTTTGATCGCCGACTGCAGGATGTCATTGAATTTATCGTCATCGGTTTCGAGCGTAAATTTCTGGGTCATGAAATTGACCCGGGCGTTTTTGACGCCGTCGATGCCGCTGACAGCTTCTTCGATCTTTGCGGCGCAGTTTGCACAGTCTACTTCGCAGTCATATCTTTTTTTCATGGGGAATCTCCTTCTGCCGCATATTCTGCAGCGAAACCAACAGCTTATTGCGGCTCTTCGACGTGTTCCTTGCCCATTGCGATTATTGTCAGAACGTGGTCATCCGCGAGGGAGTAGAGGATGGATTTCCCTTCCCGGCGGGCTTTCACGAGTTTGGCGGTCCGAAGAATTTTCAGCTGATGAGAGATCGCTGACTGGTTCATGTCGAGATCGTCGCAGATTTCCGTCACATTCCGCTCTCCGCAGGTCAGATCGTACAGGATCTTGATCCGTGTGGAGTCGCCGAATATCCGGAAAAGTTCCGCCATGTCGATCAGCTCATCTTCCGAAATCTGCTCCAGAAGTTTCGTACAGTGTTCCTCTCTGTTCTTCATCGGGATCGGCATTTGCTGAATCACCTCCGCTCATCGGTATAATGATTGTTCGTTCATATGAATATATTATCATATATTGATCGGATGTCAATCCTTTTTTGGTTGAATGCAGAAGAATTTCCTTCTATAATATCCAGTATTGGCCTGAAAAAATCCGGGAGGCAGATATTTTGCGGACATTTGCCGGATTCCCCGGAAACAGGATACAGGGAACGAGTTCAGAATGAATAAAAAAGAGAAAATATATACCTGTCTGACGGCGGCCTGGATGGTATTGATATTCTGCATGTCGGCAACGCCGGGCGAAGAATCGTCGGATATGAGCCTGTCGGTCGGATGGTTCCTGTACCGTATATTCGTGCCGGGCTTCCAGAGCTGGACGGCCTCCCGTCAGCTGATGTTTGCGGAAAATGTCGATTTTTTCGTCCGCAAATGCGCACACGCAGCGGAATATGCCGTCCTGGCAGTCTTTGTGCGGACTGTACTGCGCAGCAGAAAAGAGCCCTCTGATGAGAAAAAGGCTGCGCTTTCCGGACTGGCGTTTGCGTTTCTGTACGCATGTACCGATGAATTTCATCAGCTGTTCGTCGAGGGCCGCTCGGGGCGGTTTTCGGATGTGATGATTGATACGGGCGGCGCCGCCGCGGGCCTGCTCTTGACGGCACTGGTTCGGCGGTGCGGAAAGAAGAGGCGGAACAGACGGAATGATCGCCCATCCGAGCGATGATATGATAGAATAGAAACATGATTATCCGGGAAGAACAGAAAAAGAAAAATAGAAAAGACAGGGAATCGGACGGAAGAATCTATCTGTTCCGGGGAACAGGGAAGCGGTTTTACCCCTCGAATTTCTGGAAATACTGTTCCGGAGCGGAGCGGGCCTGCCTGCTTCTGGCTGCGGCGTTTCTGATTTCGGACATACTGATCCGGGTCAATAAGGTTGCGGTCGACGCAGCGCTCGGGACCTATTTTTACTGGATGAATATTTATCTGATATTCGGGTATCTGGCTCCGGTGATTTTTTTCGCGCTGTTTCTCGTTCTGTTTGACAGCAGACAGAACTGGTATTTCCGTTTCGGAAAGGATTCGGCGGAAGTGTATATGGGCGTGGTCCGGAGAATTGTCCCATACAAGGAAGTGAAATATATCGTCCGGGGAGACGTGGGGCCGTGCGTTCACCCGTTTCCGGGAAAATTCGGTCCGTCCGCAAAGTCGTATCACCGGAGATTCGGAGATTTCATGAATGCCATGGATGGCAGCGGGAAGCCGCTGTTTTCCCTTCCCGAAACGGGAGATCTGTTCGCCAGGCTTCGCGGGAAATGTCCCGGTGCGATAACGACAGAGATAGAGGAGTATCTCAATATCTGCCGGGAAATTGCGCCGGAAAGAATGTCGGCGGATGAAAAGCTGCTGGAAGCGTGGGACCGGATACAGAGCACGAAGAAAAGACCGGGGGAGGACAGGAGAGAAAAATGAGACCGATCACCCACATGGTACATTATTATGAAACCGATAAAATGGGCGTGACGCATCACTCCAACTATATCCGCTGGATGGAAAACGCGCGCATTGATTATCTCGAGCAGATCGGGTGCGGATACCGGGAGTGCGAGGCGATGGGGCTGTCTGCCCCGGTGACGGGATTTTCCTGTCAGATTAAATCCAGCACGCGCTTCGGGGACGAGGTGCAGATTTGCGCGAAAATCCGGAAATACAACGGAGTGCGCCTTCATTTTGAATATGTCGTCAGCCGGCCGGATGGGAGTCTGGTCGCCACGGGCGTGACGGAGCACTGCTTTCTGAACGGGGAAGGGAAAGTGATTGCCCTGAAAAAAGAATTTCCGCAGCTTCATCAGAATCTGATCCGGCAGATGGAGCTGGAAAAAGCGGAGGCGAAAGAGAAGAAGTGAGGAGGGAATTATGAGAGACATCGAAGGATTTTCGGTCCGGACAACGAAGCACACGCAGATGCTGGATATTACCAGCAGGGTCGAGGGAATCGTCCGCCAGAGCGGCGTCGATTCCGGCGTCTGCACGGTATTTATTCCGCACACGACGGCGGCGGTCACAATCAATGAGAATGCCGATCCGAACGTCGTGCGAGATTTTACGAAAGAGATCAACAAGATTGTCCCCTGGGAGGACGGATATCTTCACGCCGAGGGAAATTCCGCGGCGCATCTGAAAGCGAGTATGATCGGATTTTCCGAGCAGATCATTATTAACGACGGACATCTTCTGCTCGGTACATGGCAGGGCATTTATTTCGTCGAGTTCGACGGACCGAGGACGCGCAAGGTGTATGTGAAAATCACCCGCTGACGCGGAAATCGTTTTCTGTATTTCCGGCCTGCTCCGGATTACATGTATCCGTGGGGATGTGTCCCGTCTTCCGAGATCTGACCGTAGCTCTCGTACCGCTTCATGGCCCTCTTCATCTGTTCCTTCGTGAGATAGTTCGGGGTTCCGGCGCACAGGCATCTCCATTGCACCTCCGCGCACCACTCCATGGTGAGCGCCAGGCCGAAGGCACTTTTCATCGATTCGTGAAAGGCGAGCATTCCGTGATTGGCGAGAAGCAGTCCCCGGGCGGACGGATCGACGGACTCGCGGACTGCGTCCGCGAGTTCTTTTGTTCCGAACGTGTGGTAAGGCACAAGCGGGATCTCCGGCGCACCGGCGCCCGCGATCGCATAATGGATGGATTTCAGCGGCATTCTCATGCAGGCGAGCGTCGTGCAGAACATCGAGTGAGCGTGGACAATGGCGCGGGCGTCGCTCCTTTTTTCGTAAATCGCGAAATGGAGCAGATATTCGCTGGACGGACGGGCGTTTCCGTCGACGATCTCTCCTCCTGTGCGCATGACCACGACGTCCTCCGGGCGCGTATCTTCATAGGGAACGCCGGACGGACTGATCGCCATCAGGCCCAGTTCCGGGTCAAAAATGCTCAGATTGCCGGCAGTTCCCTGCGTCAGACCTCCGGACACCATTTTTTTTCCGTATTCCACGATTTCAATTCGCGCAAGCTCCATCAACATGGCTAATTCCTCCTGCAGAAAAAAAGATATTGTTATTATACCCTGTCCCCGCAGTCCTGTGTACTGCGTGCCGGGGAAATTCCTGCTTTTGTTCAAAGAAAAAAACGCGACTAAAATGGTCGGAAATGGTATAGTGTAAAATATATGAAAGATTTACGCCGGCAAATGTAATAAGGCAGGTGAATTCAGTGACCATATTTTTTTCTGTTGAAGATCTCGACCGTATGGACGAGGAGTATGAGAGGGAACTGAAGATACTGGAAAACGGCGGATTCGCCGGGAATCCTTACCGAAAAGACTATCTCGAGAAGATCAGCAGACTTCAGCTGAGAGCCTTTGAGATGGAAGCCGAGGGGATGGAAGAGGAACAGATTGCCCGGGAGATCTATCAGGAGCGGAGAAATCTCGCTCGTGATTTCCGGGATGCGACGCCTCCTCTGATCCGGGAATATACCTGTTACAAGACCAGCCTGAAATACGGGAACCCGATCGGACTGACGTACGATCAGCTGTACAGCAAGAAGCATTCCTGCAGGAAAATCATCGAGGGTGCTTCCCGCCCGAGCGACCATCTGGAAGAACGTCTGAACATAGACGATTTCAAAGCCTGGTATGAGGGAATGAGGAACAGTACGGATGAGTACTTTTAACTCGGTCGAAGAGGCCAGGGAATATTTCCGTCATGACCGCTTCGCCTTGGTAAACGGCGTACATCTGGACGAGCTGGGCGAGGACTGGAGCCGGGCAAGTCTGGATCTGACCGCCGATCATAAAAACGCGAATAACGGTGTCATGGGCGGTGCGATCTTTACGCTGGCCGACCTTGCTTTTGCTGCGGCCGCAAACAATGTGCACCGGCCGACGGTGGCTCAGCAGGTGAGCGTAAATTTTCTCGCCGGGTCAAAGGGCACGAAACTGATCGCAGCTGCCGTCTGCAAAAAGAACGGACGCAGCTCGGCGATTTATAACGTCGATGTCGTCGACGATCTGGGACGGGATATCGCGCAGATCGTCTTTACCGGATTCAAGCTCTGAGAGGGAGTTCCGTACTTGCTGAATCGTGATGACAACAGAATAACCCGATATGAACAGGACAGGGCGGGAGTCCCTGTCTTTTTTTATTTACCGGCGAAATTTTAAGATAGCTGAAAGGTTTTTCCGATTGAACAGAAAGATTCCTCTGATAAGGTAGGGTTATCCGGTGAAAATACGGGAGGTCCTCTGGTTCATTTCTTTCCGTTCGTTTTCGGACGGGGCAGGGGAATGCCGCAGATCACCGAGTGGAAATTGTCGGAAGGTAAATCATAAGGAGAAATAAAGATGTGGACAATATCTGAATTGAAGAGGAAGGGGAAAGCCGCATTTCAGGCCAATTACTGGAAGACGGTAGTGATTGCCCTGATTCTCGCGATCGTGGCCGGAGGGGCCTTCGGCAGCGTCGGTTTCGGAGTCAACGGCTCCGATATTAAGGAGATTTTTCAGGAAAATGATTCTTCGATAACGGAGTATGATGACGACTGGAATGACGGCAGGGATCAGGACAACCGCGATCTGCGGGGCAGTGAAAAGTCCTGGAACGGGGAAGAATCCTGGGAGGGTGATTCCTCATCTCAGGATGAGGGTGACGTTTCGGGATTTCCCAGCGGAATGTTCACCGTGGGCGTGACGGTCGGTATCATCGTGATTTCGCTGATTGCCGTCGCGATTGTCATCGTGATTTCCGTTTTCCTGCTGAATCCTCTGGAAGTAGGAGGCAGGCGTTATACGATATTGAATCTGAACCGGCCTGCCCAGGTGGGGGAAGTGACCTATGTATTTGACAGCAACTACAAGTCTGTGGTGCGGACCATGTTTTTCCGCGCGCTTTATACATTCCTCTGGAGCCTGCTCTTTGTTATTCCCGGAATCATAAAGTATTACGAGTACCGGATGATTCCTTATCTGCTGGCGGAGGATCCGGACATGACCAGGGAAGAAGCCTTTGCCCGCAGCAAGCAGATGATGACAGGCAATAAGTGGCACGCGTTTCTGCTGGATCTTTCCTTTATCGGATGGGAACTTCTGAGTGTCATTACGCTTGGAATTCTCAGACTGTTTTATGTAGGACCGTACAAAGAGATGACGTCGGCGGCTCTCTATGAGAGACTCCGCTATGGAAATCCCGCGGGACCGCAGGGTGGAAGCTGGAACAATCCGAGCGGAAACTGGAATAATCCGAACGGCCAAAGCTGGCAGGGAGGCCAGAACCCGAACGGAAACTGGAACAATCCGAACGGTCCAGGCTGGCAGGGAGGCCAGAACCCGAACGGAAACTGGAACAATCCGAACGGTCAAAGCTGGCAGGGAGGCCAGAACCCGAACGGAAGCTGGAACAATCCGAACGGCCAAAGCTGGCAGGGAGGCCAGAACCCGAACGGAAGCTGGAACAATCCGAACGGTCAAAGCTGGCAGGGAGGCCAGAACCCGAACGGAAACTGGAACAATCCGAACGGCCAGAGCTGGCAGGGAGGTCAGTATCCGGGGTATTCCTGGAATCAGCAGGCTTCACAGAACACGGACGGAGGCTGGAACAGCCGGGCCTCTGGCAGCAATCCCGCGGAGCAGGATACAGGTGCTTTTGCATCGGGGCAGGAGAGGACGGAAAATGCCGGAAACGATGTCGCAGCAGGAACGGAGCCGGAGGGAAATGCCGGAAGTGATGTCGCGGCAGGAACGGATTCTGCCGGGGACGATGCGGAAGAAACTCCGGATCCCACGGACCTTCCCTGACGGGTGTTTGATGATTCGGCTGTGAGAATCGGATGACGCTAGACCCGGGACTGGGCTGCACAGGAACCCTGAATCCGGGCCGGTGACAGAAAGGAAAATTCGCAGTGTATCAAATTCTGATTGCAGACGATGAGAGCGAAATACGAAGTCTTCTGCGCCTTTATCTGGAAAATGCCGGATACGGGGTGCTGGAGGCAAAGAACGGGACAGAGGTTCTGGACCTGATCCGAAAGGATCAGGTCGACCTCTGCATTCTGGATATCATGATGCCGGAACTGGACGGCTTTCATGTGATGCGGAAAATCCGGGAGAAGAGTGCGCTTCCGGTCATTATCCTGTCCGCGAAAGATCAGGATTCCGACAAAATTCTCGGCCTGGATCTTGGGGCGGATGACTATATCGTAAAGCCGTTTAATCCGCTGGAGGTAATAGCGCGTGTCAACTCAAACATCCGCCGGGTCAGGATGATGGGCGGGGCGGAAGGAAAGACGGGAACCCCGAAGCTGGAAGCCGGGGATCTGGTTCTGGACCCGGATACATGCACGCTGACCCGGGGTGGAGAGCCCATTGCACTCACTTCCGCGGAACTGAAGATCATGATGATGTTCATGGAAAATCCCCGGAAAGTATTTACGAAGCAGCAGATCTATGAGTGTGGCTGGGGAGAGGAGTATTTCGCTTCTGACAACAGCGTCATGGTCTGCATCAGCAGGCTGCGGGACAAGCTTTCCGAAGATCCCTACCGCTATATCTCGACTATCCGGGGACTTGGTTATCGCCTGGAGGTGCCGGAAGAGTGAACAAAGCCAGCAGAGAACATACGAAAGAGGACAGATCGTATTACGACCGGAAGGATCTCCGCAAATATCTCATTCTGTCTTTTCTGGCGATTCTTGTCTGTGTGGTGGTCGCAGAATACTTCATATTCTTTCTGACGCGATCGCTGCTGCTTCCTCTTTTGCGCGGCGGCTTTCAAAGCAGAATGGAGGCCATTGGGGTCTCCGGAAGCGGGGCAGGAGCCGTTTTGCAGGCCCTGGAGATCCTGTTTTTTGCGGCACTTCGCAATCCTACTTCCGGAATCCGGGACAATGCCCTGATTCTGATTCTCTTTTTCACCATCCTGGCGCTGATTCTTCTCCCGCCGGCCATTGGAATTGTAATCTATTCGCGGCTGGTGGACCGCAAGGTGGATGAAATAGAACGCAAACGGGAGGAGGAGCACGAAAGATTCGATGAAAAAAGGAATCTGCTGTTTGCGGATATCGCCCACGATCTGCGGACCCCGATGACGACGGTGTCCGGCTATTCAAAGGCGATGCGGGACGGTATGATCACCGATGAGCGGGAGAAGCAGGACTATCTGGACAAGATTGTCAGCAACTGCGGCCGCATGAGCGAGCTGCTGAATGTGCTCATGATGTATACGAAGCTGGACAGCGCCGGATTTTCGCTGGATCTGAAGCAGGTCGATCTGCATGAGCTGCTGCTGCGGGACGCGGCCGCCCTGTATCCGGATATGGAGAAGGCAGGCATGGAATTTTCGGTGGAGATTCCGGAAGAACCATGCAGAGTGACAGCGGATCCGATCCAGCTCTCCCGGGTATTTACGAATCTTCTGGTGAATGCCATGCGGCACAATCCGTCCGGAACGAAGGTCATCCTCTCGGCGGTCCGTCAGGCAGGGATAGAATTCGTGATTGTTCAGGACAGCGGAAGAAAAATCACAGGGGACCCGGACCGGATTTTTGAGCCCTTCGTCAAGGAAGATGAAGCGAGAAGCGCGGAGAAAGGCAGCGGTCTCGGCCTGTCCATCGCGAAGAAAATCATCGAGATGCACGGATGGCGTCTGCGTCTGCAGCAGCCCTTCGGGGACATGACGAAAGCCTTTATCGTCGAATGCGGTCTGCCCTCAGGTGCGGGGGATCCTTTCGGTGCGGGAGCGGAGACCGCCGTGACCCGCGAATAAATTTATCTTCCCTTCACCCGGTCATCCGGATCAAACTGAGTCAGATCGCGGATCACGGCAGAGGCTGCCAGGAGTCCGGCGGCCGGGGGAACGAAGGCGGTGGATCCGGGAACGTCGCGCCGCCGTGGCTTCGAACGCTGTGAGCGGATGGAGTCATTTTCGGCGGCAGCCTCCCGGGCCGGCTCTGAGTCTTCATCCGAGTCAATATCCGGGTATCGGAGCGGCCGGATCGCGGGCTCGGTCGAGCAGACGGTTTTCAGGCTTTTCACACCCCGCTTACGCAGCTCTCTTCTCATGATCCTCGCGAGAGGATCATTTTTTGTCTCATAAATATCGCAGAGAACAAGCTTCGCCGGGTCAACGCGGTTTCCGCATCCCATACAGGAGATGACCGGTACGCCTGCCTTCTGCGCCTCTGTGATAATGGAGATTTTCGCGGTGACCGTATCGACGGCGTCAATCACATAGTCAAATTCCCGGAAGTCCGGATGCTCGGATTCCGGGCTGTCCGGCAGATAAAAGGTCCGGTGAGCGTTGACGGTGATGTCCGGGTCAATATCGCGGATCCGGTCTTTTGCCACCTCGACCTTGTATTTTCCAATGGTGCTGTGAAGCGCGATGATCTGGCGGTTGAGATTCGTGAGGTCCACCGTGTCGTGATCAAACAGATCCATCGTTCCGACTCCGCTGCGGGCGAGTGCCTCCACAGCATATCCGCCCACGCCTCCGATCCCGAAAACGGCGACCCGCTTTGTCCTCAGAAGAGTGAGAAGACCGGGACCATAGATCAGTTCCATGCGTTTGTATTGATTCTTCATGATTCAGTCCTTTCGTCCGCCGTTTTTTGCGGCGGAAAAGCAGGAATATTATACCATATCAGGATGGTTTCCTCACCCGCAGGCTTGCGGATCGGGCGGCGGAACCGTATACTATGATCTATAGCGGTTTCTAACAGAAAGAGAGGCTCACTGTGACTTCCTATTTGCGGAATTATCTCATAAAATTCGCCATGCGAATCAGCGTTTTCGGCATCTTTTTCTACTATTATCTGTTTCACCGGGCGAGGCTGGAAGAGTTTATCACCCAGCCGTTTTTTTACCGGTTTACCCCGATTCATATCGTTTGGGCCATTTTTATGGCGCTGATGCTCGCCCATCTCATGCCGAATATCAAGATCCTGTCCATGGCGAGGCGGAAGGTTTTCCGGACGGAATACGAACCGGCGGAGCAGTACGACCGCCTGGAGCTTCTCGAATACGTGCAGCGGATGAATCTGGGCGCCTGGAAAGTCATGCTCGTCTGGCTCTCCTGCAACGCCGTGTTCGGCGCCCTCTATCTGACCGGCGTGATCGGCCCGCAGGATCTGCTGATGCTCACCGTGTTTTATTTTCTGTGCGATTACATCTGCATCCTTCTGTTCTGCCCGTTTCAGTCATTTTTCATGCATAATAAATGCTGCATTAACTGCCGGATCTATGACTGGGGCCATTTTATGATGTTTACTCCGATGCTGTTCATCAAAAATTTTTACAGCTGGAGTCTGTTTTTTACTTCCTGCGTCGTTCTGCTTCACTGGGAGATCGTGTATGCCCGGTATCCGGAGCGCTTCTGGGAGGGGTCCAATCAGAATCTTCAGTGCGCAAACTGCAGGGAAAAGACGTGCCGGTACAAAAAGGTTTACAGAAAAGAGAACCGGCGTGGAAAAACAGAATGAAATCCGCCGTATTCATTATTCGGGGTTGATTTTTTTATGGATCGGATATAGAGTAAAGAGAAAAACAATAGTGGATGCTTCTTGTTAAGATTTTATTTCTGTGTACTTGTTGGGGGGGATTCAAATGAAATATTACAAGAAGGCCATTTCTATTATATTGTCTTTGTTATTTGTTCTGATGCCGCTTGCCGGACCTGTTTCCGCCCAGACGGCTTCTGCTCAGGAAAGTGCAGGCACGGATTCCGTCACGGACAGCTCGGCCCCGGATACAGACGCCGCGGCCGATCCGGATGCCGCTTCGACAGACGATCCGGTTTCTTCCGGTAATTCTGCCGGCACCAGTTCCACATCCGAAAATGTGAATACCGATAGTTCCGGAAATTCTTCCGCCTCGGACGATACAGCGGATTCGTCTGCGTCCGGAAGCGGGGAGGAACAGAAAACCGGGGAGGAGACGATTCCGTCGTCCGCTTCCGGATTTTCCGGCGATTATCAGATGAAAGCCGTTCGCATTAGCGACACGGCTGTTCTTTCGCGTCTGAAAAATGTCCTGGGAGACAGGGAGATTGTTGATCCGCTTGATATCGCGGTCACGGAAGGATCGGTTGAGGATCCGGAAAAAGGCGTAACGGTCACGCTTTCCGGTTATTCGCTGGGGGATCCGGATCACACCGGCCTGTATCATATCGAAGATTTTTCCACGGATCATCCTTCTGCAGAGAAGCTGGATTATTCATACGACAGTAATGCGAAAACGGTGACCTTCACGGCAAAGTCTTTTTCACCGTTTGTTTTTGCTGTCATGACATCGGAAGAACAGAAAGCCGCGGAAGAGCAGAAGAAGAGCACGGACGGGGATTCCGAAAAGACAGATGCTTCCTCCGGGACCGGAACAGACAGTACCGCCGATACAGAAAATGTTTCCGGCAGTACAGACGGCGCGTCCGGAAACAGCTCATCATCTGCTGCGGAAAGTTCCGGGGAAACACAGAACAGTTCCGCAGAAAGCGGGCAGAGCGCGGCTTCCGCAGATGAATCCGGTTCGGCTCCCCGGTTTTCCCTGAAAGTGAAAAAAACCGCTTCCCGCAGAGCGGCAGCCGCTCAGAAAACGGTCGATTCCTTTAAGACGACGATTTCCTTCGGCGCGGAAAAAGACAGCAGCGGACGGAATGTATGGACAGCAGATACGAACGCGGCCAACCACGGATTTATTTACCGCGCGGCCTATTCGATGTCCGGAGAGGGAAATTATGATGCGGGAGAAGTGGTCTTTACCTTTCCGAAGACTCTTCTGAAGGACCGGGATGGAAATGCGGCGGATACGTATGTCGTGTCCGTGCCGGAATACAGCGAAACCGATCTCACGGATGCCGATATCTGGGCGTACAAAGAGGAAGGGGATCATATTCTGGTTTATAACCGGGTTTCGATTCCCGCGGCTCAGAGCGGATACATCGAGATTCAATACAGCACGTCGAAAGAGACTTTTTATTATCGGGATTATGACGGGACGGACTCCTCCGCCTCTTCCTCCTCATTTACGGCGACTCTGAAAGCGGGGAGCCAGACCCTCAGCGGGTCTGTGGATCCGGTTTACATTGATACTTCCGTCGAAGTGAAGCAGACGACGAAGATTCATCAGTCCTGGCAGTATTACAGCAGCTGGCAGAGCAGCTGGGGAGATCCTCCGGCGGGGCTGGATGTGAGCGGAGATTATATCTACGTTTTGTGGAATGTCAAGACGAACATTTCCGCCACGGGAATGTATGATTTTACGCTGGCGGATAATTTTTCTCCGTACGGACAGGCGGTCGCCTGGAAATTCGACGGAGAGGATTCGTTCACGACCTCTGATACACTGAAAGACCAGACGAAGGATTACAGCGTTTATCCACGCTACGACACCGTCATCACGAGGATGAAAGCGTCCGAATATCAAAACCAGGACAGCTATACGGTGGTCAACAAGGTGACCGCCTCCGTGAAGCCGAAAGACGGGGCAGACCCCGTAAGCAGCAAGACGGACAGCTGCTCCTGGTATTATGAACGGATCAGTCATATAAAGGAGCCGCCGGGGTACTGGGATTGCGATAAGTTTGGCCTGAACGCATTCGGGCAGAATGCCATTGTAACCTCCGGGACTTATGAAGCCCAGCAATACGGTTACGACAGCTGGAATGAGGATGACTACTACGTCGCGGATGATTCCACGGAACTCTGTCTCGTAGGCAATGAAGTGGAGGATTTTATCAGCGGAGATTCCTCCACACTGGGCAGCTTTCCATATATTTCAGCTCTATATGCGTTCGCGTATCGCTGGACCCTCCCGGACGGGGCTTCTTCCGGCGATCCGGCCAATTACGGGAAAATTCCGGTCACGTATCAGATGACCGATGAAAAACTGACACTGTATGACAGTGACAGTGGCACGGCGGTGAGCCTGGGGGCGGATGATTATACCATCAGCGGTGTTGATCTGTTGTATTGTGCTTACGACGGTTCTTTCGATAGCAATTACAACCGGTATTATGGTGTGAGTGCGGATTATTCCGATGATGTTATCCGTCTGTACGCCAAAAAGGGAAGCGGAGCCTACGCCCTGGCGGCTTCCTATCATCCCGGGACCGGAACCTGGACGGACGTCAGCGGAAGCTACGTAAAAAGCACGGATGGCATTCAGGTGAAATTTGCGGACGGGGTTTCCGGTTATCGGCTGGAAACGTCCAATAAGCATTACTATTCCTACCTGGGAGCGAAGCCGTACGTCACGCTGAAGCGCTCCGAAAAGGTGCTGAATTATGTCAGAAACCACTCGGACCTCGTCATTCTGCGCAATACCGCGGACTACAGTCTGAAGCGAAACGGGTCCGAGCTGCTGGGCAAAAAAAGCGAAACCGGGTCCGCCTATACCGGTGAAGAGGAGAAGGAAGGGTCGATCCGGAAAGATCTCGTTTCTTACAAAAACGACGCAAAGCACAGTTCCACGACGGTCACATGGTCTTCTGAAATCTATGAGAAAAACAAGACGCAGAACACGTATGTAAAGCAGTCGTCCGGGACATTCTACGACCTTCTTCCGGAGGGCGCGCAGTTCAAGAGCGGGTCGGTCATCGTCCAGGCGGACGGAGAGACACTGAAAGAAGGCCAGTATACGGTTTCGACAACGGACAATTACAAGGGAAGCGGCCGCACGATGGTGACGGTCCGGCTCGACAGTCCGGCCGAGAAATATTTTCTCACCTACAGCACCGTTCACTCGTGGGATGTTCTGAAGGATCTCGGAAGTGATCTTTTGAATACCTGCGCATACGAGACCGGCAATAAAAAGATCGGGAAAGGATATCAGGACAGCCCGTACCGTCCCGCTGATTCGGACCAGGGACAGGCTGAGATTTCGGAAAAGGAATGGATGACGGATCTGGACAGCGAAACGGACGCCCCGAAGTTCATGTATGCGGAAAAAAAGGCTTCCATCAATGTCCCGACTTCCACCTCAATCGGCCTGTATAAAAAAGTCAAGGCGGAGGAGGACGATTATTACCAGAGCGAGGCGACGACATATCCGGGAGGATTGTACTCCTACAAACTTCGCTTTTCGACGGACAGCGAGACGACGGCGAAGGATCTCGTCCTGGTCGATTCTCTGGAAAATTTCACGGGATCCGATGGGAAGGCCTCCGACTGGCGCGGAACCCTGGTGTCGGTCGACACCACCGAACTGACCGCCATGGGAATGAATCCGGTGATATTCTATAAGACCGACAGCTTTCCGGATTTGAGCGGATTCACTCCGGACAGTCTGACGTCTGCCAACGGATGGAGCACGGCAATGCCCTCCGACCCTTCTGCTGTCAAGGCGATCGCGATTGATATGCGCAGGACTTCCGAAAACCGGGAATTTGTTCTCGGAACGGACCAGGCCGTTTCGGCGACCGTTTATATGCGGGCCCCGGCCAAAGAACCTTCCGGTTCAGAGGATCCGACCGCTTACAATAATGTATATCTCTACAGCACGACGATAAACGGATCGAAGAGTTCCTCCTCGCTGATTCACAAGGATAATACCAGGATCCATTGCCACACCCGCGGCGATCTGAAGCTTCTGAAGGTGGACAGTACCAACACGGCGAAAACCGTCGAGGGAGCGACCTACCGCCTGTACGGGACCTCAGACTACGGGACAGCGGTGGACAGGGAGATGACGACAAACCGAAACGGAGAACTCACGTTCCTCGGCATTGAAAAGGGCACGTATTCCCTTCGGGAGGAGGACAGCGTAAGCGATTATCAGATAGACGATACGGTCCGGACCGTCGTGATAGACGGGAACGGAACCGCCTCGGTTGATCAGATGACGGCCGACAGCTCCGGGCGCTATGTATTGTCGGATGAGCCCAGGGTCCACGGAGATCTGGAGTTCCGGAAGATGGGAACGCAGGACGGATCGGACGCGCTGAAAGTGCTGGAGGGGGTGGAGTTTAAACTCTCCGGCGTCTCGGATTACGGCAATACCGTCCAGGTATATGAATCCTCCGACGAGACGGGAACCGTCCGGTTTTCCGATATTGAGAAAGGAACCTATCAGCTGCAGGAGATGGCGGCTCCGGACGGGTATATTCGGCCCGCCAATCCGAAGTGGACGGTCACCTGCGATTCGGACGGTGTCGTCTCGGTGAGCGGAATTACCCAGAACAGCAGCGGGGATACGGTGATCACGAATGAGCCGTATCACAGTCTGAAGCTGGTCAAAAAAGACGAGACGAACGGAAATGTGCTCGCCGGCGCAAAGTTCCGCCTTTTCGGCACTTCCGATTACGGAAGATCGGTCGATGTGACCGCGACGACGGACAGCAGCGGGCTCGTCTCGTTCACGGGGCTGGAATCCGGGACGTATCTTCTTCAGGAAACCGCCGCCCCATCCGGTTATTATCCGGACTCCGCGAAAAGAGCGGTAAGCATTGCCAAAGACGGCACCGTGACCGTCGAGGGACTGGAGGATGACGGCAGCGGACGTATTGTCGTTCTCGACAGACCGATTCCGACCGGACGTGTCGTTGTGACGAAAAAGTGGAAGGACGGTCTGACCGGGGCGGACGCGGCCGGAAGAAATTATCCGAATATCCATATAGAGGCGCAGGAAGAGAGTTCTTCTTCCTCCGCGAAAGCGGCTGTTTTTGATGAGGAAGTCTCGGATGAGACCGCGTCGGGAGAGTCGCTTCTGTCCGGTGCAAAATCCGCGCTGTCTTCTCTCGGAAAGATGCTGAGCGGGACAGTGACGGTCTACGCGGCGGGCAATATCGCGAACGGAAAATGGGGAACGTGCAACTGGACCATCGATTCGGCCGGCACCCTGACCATCGGACCGGGCGTGGGTGAGAGTATACCGTCAGGATCCTCCAAGTATGCCAAGTGGCTCGATTACAAGGATAAAATCAAGAAAGTAAAGGTTACGGGAACGGTGAAGCCTGCCTCCGATGGCGAAATGGCGAATCTGTTCAATGGGTGCAGTAATCTCGAGACAGCAGATCTCACGGGATTTAACACCACAAACGCAAGAACCATGAGCGGATTGTTTAGCGGCTGCACCAGCCTGAAGTCCGTCAGATTCGGCAGCGGTTTTTCCACGGCGAATGTTGTGTACATGCCGAATATGTTTATGGATTGTTCTTCTCTGGAAACGCTCGATCTGAGCGGATTCCGGTCGGACAAGCTGAATTCGACATACCAGATGTTCTCCGGATGTTCGAGTATGAAATCGGTTACCTTCGGGGAAAACTTCACCCTGTCCAAAACGAAACTGATGACACGGATGTTTGCAGAGTGCTCCTCGCTGACATCGCTGGATACCAGCAGGTTCCGGACGACGAACGCAACAGACATGGCGGGAATGTTTTCCGGCTGCTCCTCCCTGAAATCGCTGGATCTGTCCCATTTTGATATGAGTTCCAGTCATCTGACGGGCTTCAACAGCCGGACAGGTATAGAGCGCATGCTTTCCGGCTGCTCGAGTCTGACCAGTCTGACGCTCGGCTCCGGTGTGGTCCTGGCAAAGCAGGGCTACACAGCGGGTCTGCCCGGTCTTCCTTCCAGCGAAAAGTATACGGGGAACTGGGCGATGACGACGCCGTACAACCATTCGGGCGCCGTGACGTCATCTGCCCTCATGAGCAGCTATTCGACGTACGGTGAAGGGAAGGCAGTGACCTGGGTCCGGGAGAAACGGGAGAGCTACCGGAAATACGAGCAGGTCTATCAGTCTGATGACGGAATCGTCTGGAAAAACGGAAGCGCAACCGGTATTCACAACGTCTATGACGTATCTGCCGGTACTTCGGGGTATTCTTCTACCGGAAAATCCTCGGATACGGATTCCTTTGTGGACCAGAACGGGGACCTGACGGGGTTCTGGACGAAAGTATCGGATGACACATGGACGTATACATTTTTTGTTTACGATCCGGATGTGGAATGGGACGTCTGGGAGGACACGCCGTACCAAAGCGGGGGAGTGTCTTACACGACGGATTACACGGAAAACAGCAGGCTTACGGTTGATTACACGAATGGAATCAATAAAGAGGCGGTTGTGACAAATACCAGGCCGGCGACATACGGGAATCTTTCCCTGAAGAAACAGCTGGTCGATGAAAATGGAAACAGCCTGAGCGATGATGAGACGGCGTTTCCGTTTACCGTAACGCTGACGGACCAGTCGGGGAATGCCCTGTCCGGAACCGCGGTCTACGGATCGACCGCGTTCTCGGACGGCGTGGCGCACGTATCGCTGAAGACGGGAGAATCGGTTACCTTTACGGACATTCCGGCGGGATATCATTACAGCATCTCGGAGGATGCCGGATACGAAGCCTACAGCCCTTCGTGGTCCGGAAATCCTTCCGGAACGATTGCGGCGGATTCGACGGCTTCGGCCACCTGCCGCAATACGCGGCCGGAAACCCAAAGGGAAACGATTTCCTTTACACTCGAAAAATCCTGCCCGGAGGACACGGAGACGGAATTTCCGTTCCGCGTCAGCCTGTCGGATCTGGTTCCGGATGAAACGTATCAATACACGGCAGCGGGAAAAACCGTCAGCTTTACCGCGGATGCCTCCGGTGCCGCCATCCTGACGCTTTCGCTGAAGAACGGGGAAAAGGCCGTCTTTACCGCGCCGGCAGGTTCGGCGTATCAGGTTTCCGAGGAAGCTTCTGCCTTCGTGGCATCCTATACGCTGGAGGATGCGAACGGTCTCGGCCGGATCGTCTCGGAGGAAGGGACGAACACACAATCCCGGACAGCACTTTCCACGGAGAAGGAAACCGCCGACATGGACGATTCCGGCGGAAAAGAGGATGTGACGATCACCTTTACGAACCGGAAACAGCGCTTTCCTGTTACTTTCACGAAGCGGGACGGAAGCGACATGTTCGTGGAGGGGGCGACGCTCCAGATCCTCGGAGACGATGGGAATGTCGTTGCCGATGCGGAAGGCAGCCAGGCGGAATGGACGACTTCGGACGGGGAAAACAGGACATTCTCTCTTCCGGCCGGAGAATATGCGCTTCATGAAAAAGCCGCTCCCTCAGACTATGCCTGGGCGCGGGATATTGCCTTTTCGGTAGGCGAGGACGGGACGGTTGCCGTGGAGAATGCTGACGGGGCGGAGAACGCGGATAATCGGATGATCACGATGGTCGACAAGAAACTCGCGGAGCTGCCGGATGCGTCTTCCCGCGGCAGCGTCCGGGTGATCGCCCTGCTGTGTGTGGCCGCCGCGCTCGCGGTCGTCCTCTGTTTTCGTCATGGAAAAAAGCGCGTGCACTGAGTAAGGCACGGTCCCTGTGAGGGACTGGCGGAAGAAAATGAAGTTCTTCCGCCGCCCTTCCGGACGGACTCTGGAAATCTTCCGGTCCGGTATTGAAGTCGCGGGTGTTTTTTGATATTATAAGTAAGCTGACCTTTCCGGTCGGGCAGGGAGAGTTACTCAAGTGGTCTAAGAGGGCGCACTCGAAATGCGCTAGGCCGGGCAACCGGTGCGAGGGTTCGAATCCCTTGCTCTCCGCTGAGAAAAACGGGGCTGGTGCGATCGTGCTGAAAACACGATCGCACCAGCCCCGTCTCTTTATACCCGCCGCCGGGCCGTGTTCCGGTTTGCTGCGCGGTCCGCAAACCTTATTCGGACCGCAGCGCCTCGACCGGATCGCTTTTCGCAGCGCGCCCCGAGGGAATCAGACCTGCCAGAAGAGTCAGTATGACGGACAGCAGCACGAGTGCAGCCGCTGTGAGCGGCGGAAGGACGGCCCTTATGACCTGTCCTGTCTTGTTCCGGATGATCAGATTGGCCAGTGGGATCAGTGCAAATGTGATTCCGATGCCGAGGCATCCTGAGATAAAGCCGGTAATGACGGTTTCCGCGTTGAATACTTCGGAGATGTTGTGCTTCGAGGCGCCGATGGCGCGGAGAATGCCGATCTCTTTTTTGCGCTCGAGCACGCTGATATACGTGATGACGCCGATCATGATCGAGGATACGACGAGCGAGATCGACACGAACGCAATCAGAATCCGGCTGATGGAATTGATGATGTCCGTCACGGACTGCATCATCGTCGCAATGACGTCTGAATAGGTGATGACCTTGTCATCCTCGCCCCGGGCTCTCATGGTATCGTTGTACTCGCTGATCCGATCCGCAATATGATTTTTGGCGTCGAAATCCTTCGGATAGATCAGGATCTCCGTCGGGCTTTCCAGGTCGGCATAGCCCAGAGAGGTCAGATTCTCCGAGAGAGTCGCCTTATCACTGCCCAGGAAGGATTCCAGGATCGACTGAAGCTCCGCCATGCCGGCGTTCACCCGGATCGCCTGGCGGAACGCGTCCTCGTCGACGGTGAAAAAGTCGCCGATATTCTGATTGATCTTGTCCGCAAGTTCCGGGGAGTCCTCCCGGATCGTCCCGAGGACGACCTTTTTTGCCTGGTTCGCCACGTCATCGGCAAAGGAAGTGATGATACCGCCGGCTGCCTCCGAGATTTCGGAAGCAATCTCGTCGCTCACGTTCGCTTCCAGACCGGCTATCTTTTCCTTTACGGCGTCGTGAACCGCATTCTGAAAAGCGTCCCCGCTCAGCGTCTGCCGGACGGCGCTCAGAATCGCGCTTTTTGTGGAATCCTGTGTGATATAATCGGCAAAACTTTCGGCCAGCTCGCGGGACAATTCATTGCCGATGGAGGTCAGATCCGGCGTTCCCTGTTTTGCGGCATAGGCGGTAAAGGACTGGAGCAGCGCCGCGCTGATCTGCTGCATCTGGCTGTCGCTGATCTGAATCGTTTTCCCGGAGAGAGAAGCGGCGAGTGCGCTGAGCCGCTGCTGACCATCGGAACTGGCGAGGTACAGGGAAATGACCGCCGGATCGTCCGCATTCAGCTGTTCGTCCGGCGACCGGTCCGCGTTGGCGGAGCTGACCCAGGATACGTATGCCTGGATCTCATCCTGCATCATCGACTGAATTTCGCCGGACGAGAGATCCGACGCGTTCTGTTCCAGAATCTGCTGAAGCTGGTCCTGTATTACCTGCCGGGCATCGTCGGAAACGAGGTAGCCCGAAATATATTCTCCCAGGGACTTCGCGATCTTCATCCATTCGCTCTGATCCGCGGAGCTCTCCCCTTTTTCCCACTTTTCTTTCAGAGAGTCGAGCCATCCGCTCCCGAGCTCCTGCATCGCGTTTACCAGAGCCTCCTCCGACAGATCCGAGAACGCGGCATTCAGGATCGCCTCGAGGTCCTCGTCCGTAAGCTGCGGAATCTGTTTCTGCAGCTGGTCGAGGTCGATGAAATCCGACAGCGATATCTGGTCCATCTCGCCTTCGGCCTTGTCGGAGGCGTACTGGACGATCTGCGAGGCCATTTTGTCAATTTCAGAGGAGAGGTAATCCTGGAGAAAGCCGGTGGATGCCGAGTCCGTCGTGACGTGGAAGGCTTTTGCCACGTCGTCGTGGTCCAGAGAGACAAAGCGTCTCAGATCAAGGTCACTTCCGCTTTCATCCGTGAATTTTTTCCCCGTGAAAATGTTGATATCCGGATGCTCCAGCTGGGCGCGTACGGGTTCGCTCTTGCTTTCGCGGCGGATGATCTCGCTGATCAGGTCGCCGGGATAGGCCAGGCCGGAGGTGAGCATCCGGTTCGATGCGTCTTTCTTCGCCTGCACAATACCGACGATCTCGAGGTCTTCACCGTTCTGAACCAGCTGCTTTATGAAATCATCGTCATCCGCGCGGCTGTTCCATACGCCCATATCCGGATCATAAACGAAGGTATCGCTTGCGAGAATCATCTTGAATTTTCTCCCCAGAAAATCACTGTACCGGAAGGTCTTTTCTCCGCCGTATGAAGAGGACGAAACGGAAGAGACGGCACTGCTTTCTTCGGAAGAGGCATCTTCAGAGGAAGAACCGGTTACGGAAATCTGTTCCGAGCCACCGTTTTCTTCGATGGCAGACGCTGCCCTTCCGGAAATCGCCAGCAGGGAATTGTCCGAGCCGGAAGAGAATTCCCGGATCATCTCGCGCAGCTCGTCCGTGTCCATTATTCCGAGCTCGTAAAGAAGAAAGTCTGAAATATGGCCGTCACCGGTCAGCACGAGGACCAGCTCGTGATTATTTTTCGGCCATCGTCCGGCCTTTACGTCGTAGGAATCCCTGTAGAGCGACGAATCGGTCGGCATGGGGTGAAAAAGGGATTCCCCGACAAAACCGTTCATCATGCTGCTGACATCGATGATGGATGTCAGCATGTCCGACAGCATCCGGTTCGGGTTGAGCTGCTCGATCTCTCCGTCGTCCGTTGTCTCGTAGATCTGCGGTTCCACGCCGTAGCGATACTCGATATCCGTGGCGTAATCCCGGATATCCGTCTCGTCGCTTTCCAGGTATTTTTTCAGGGAAGCCAGGTCATTGCTGTTCATACCGGTGAAAATATTCTTCGCGAGCGGGTTTACGGAGATCTCGCCGGAACCGGTTTTCACCGACTCGTCACTGCTCTGTCCGGACAGGCCGCTCATGGAGAGGGACGTACCGGGGGTCTCGGACAGAAGGGTCTGCCAGTCGATACCTGTCGAATAGATTTCGATGGGATACTGGGACAAGGTCGCGCTTTCCGTCGTCTTCACGTATTGCTGCAGACCGGTTTCGATTGCCAGAATCAGTGCGATGCCGATGATTCCGATCGATCCGGCGAAGGCAACCATGATGGTCCGGGCTTTTTTTGTGCGCAGATTCTGGAAGCTCAGCTCCAGTGCGGTGAGGAACTTCATTGAGGTCCGGCGGAATTTGCCGTTTTTCACAGACCGCCCGGCCGGGGCTTTCTGGCCGGCAGAGGAAAAAGTCTTTCCGGTCTCCGGGGTATTTTCGGAGACAGCGGTATCTTCCGGGATGGACGCGGAAGAGGAAAAATCCGGTGCATTCTGCGGGAGGTCGCGGCTCCCGGCGATATGGCCGTCTTTGATCGTCACGATCCGGGTGGCGTATTTTTCGGCCAGATCCGGATTGTGCGTCACCATTACGACCAGGCGGTCCCGGGCGATTTCCTTCAGGATATTCATGACCTGGATGCTGGTCCCGCTGTCAAGCGCTCCGGTGGGTTCATCGGCCAGTACGATCCGGGGATTGTTGACAAGCGCGCGGGCGATGGCGACGCGCTGCATCTGTCCGCCGGACAGCTGATTCGGTTTCTTGTGAATCTGATCGCCGAGTCCCACGCGGACGAGGGCCTCCTCCGCTCTTTTTCGGCGCTCTTCCCCGGATACCCCGGAGATCGTCAGGGCAAGTTCGACGTTGGAGAGCACACTCTGGTGCATGATCAGATTATAGCTCTGGAAAACAAAACCGATCGCGTGGTTCCGGTAAGCGTCCCAGTCGCGGTCGGTATAATCTTTTGTCGAGATTCCGTCGATGATAAGGTCTCCGCTGTTGTACCGGTCCAGACCGCCGATGATGTTCAGGAGAGTCGTTTTCCCTGAGCCGGAAGGTCCCAGGATGGCCACGAATTCCGTGTCGGCAAGCGTCAGACTTGCGTGATCCAGTGCCTTCTGCACAGTATCTCCCACTCGGTATTCTTTACAGATGTTCTTTAGCTCGAGCATAGCGCACTCCTTCGGATGCTCTGCGTTTTTCCATCGGTCTGTCCGGAACAGACCGGTTCGTTCATGGATATCATCCGCTGACCATTGACGAATATTTTTCATACAGTCCGCGCATCTGACCGGCGTAGTGCGGCTTCCACGGCTTGTTCCGCCCGATATAGTGGAAAATGCAGGTATTCTCCATCACCCACTCCGCATTGATATCCGATTCCGGAGTCAGGGCGGACTTTTTCAGAAGCCGTTCGGTCATGTTGTAAATGTACGGATCCAGCCGGATTATCCTCTTTCCGTAGAGACCGGCGATAATATCCTGATCCGGAAGAAGCAGAAAGGCTTTTCGGCTGGAAATATAGGAGAGAATCTCATCGGGGACCTGTTCCGCCCGGAGAATATCCAGATTCATGAGCAGGACGCCGGTATTGATGTAAGGGACAATTTCTTCTGCGTTTACGCGGGCAGAATTCAGTGCATTCCCTATTTTCCCCACGTGGCTGGCAGCGGCATACATCTGATCGCCCATCGGGAGTTCCCACAGCTGCTTCAGCGGCCGCATGACGATCACGTCCGGGTCGAGATACAGAATCCGATGCAGGGATGCGGGGAGGTAAGACGCCGCAAACAGGCGGTCATAGATTTCGAGCGGGTATCGTGAGGATGTCGGCGCCTGATCCGCCAGAGAGTGCTCCACACGGATCAGGAAGAATTGCATCCCGGGCTCCGCGAGGCTTTCCCTGACTTTTCCAATCTGCTCTTTTGTTACGCTGCGGCTCATTACATATACATCGATGGGTTCATCCGCGTTGTTTGCCGCCAGACTTTTCAGCATGACGGTCAGCGGGGAGAGATAATTTTCATCTACTGTCACGAGAATATTCATACTGCATGTTCCTGTTTTCCGGCCGGGGTCCGATCTCCGGTTCCGGTCAGATCCGCAACTACGATCTCACTGTCTGTTCCGATCCGGACGGGCGTCTGGAAAAACCCGGTTCCCGCAGAGGTGATGCATAAGGTGCCGCCCTCCGCGTGCTTTCCGTGGCAGCGCTCTTTTCCGTACCAGAAGCGGGTAAAATAATTGCAGGGGAAAAATTGTCCGTTATGGGTGTGCCCGGAAAGGACGAGGTCCGCCTCGAGATTTCGCGCTTCCTCCATGCCGTTCGGGTCGTGATCCAGAACGACGACCGGCTTTCCGGGATCACAAGAGTCAGTCAGCTTCCGCAGAGGCATCCGCTCCGGCCATCCGCAAAGACCGGGACGTCCGACCAGGCTGACCGGACCCGCCCCGGCGCTTCGATTGTCCAGATCGATGGCATGGGATGCGGAAAGAAATTCCTGCCAGGCCCTGCTGTTTTTTTCGGGATCGTGATTCCCGCGCACGGCAAAGATACCGTCCGGGGCCTGGATGCCGGCCAGCTCTTCAAAAATATCCCGGTAATCGGTGATTTCCCGGGCGGTGGAATGATTGAAGATATCCCCTGTGATGACGACGGCATCCGGCTGTTCGGCGTTCACCTTTTGAACGACCCTGCGGATATAGTCTTTCCCGATGATGGCTCCGATGTGGAGATCGCTGAGCTGTACGATCCGGTATTTTTCTCCGGGCGGGAGCTTTTCCATCCGGGCGGAGTATTTCACGGTTTTCAGCGTCTGTGCATGTCTGCGGCCGTATTCTGTCACGCCGATACCTGTGACGGCCGCCGCGGAAGAGAGTGCTCTGCTCCAGTTCTTTCCCCGGATGATACCCCCGGTCAGCAGCCGCACGAGATCAAAAACCAGCAGGCCGCACAGGTGGAAGATCAGAAATGCCACATACAGCCCCGACAGCATTACGGCTGCCGCGTAATGAGGAAAGCAGGCGCCGCTGTTTTGGGAATACAGCTGAAAAAGGAGAGCGGCCGCCGTGTAGAAAAGGGACAGAAGCAGTATGACCAGGCGGAGAGCAGAGGTAAAGATCCACGAAATCCGAAGATCACTCCAGATTCCTGCCAGGGCCGTCAGGATAAACGAGATCGTCTTATATTTATTCTTATAGAAACCAACCGAATCCGATTTCACGGAAATCACCTTCTGACTGAATTTTTCCTGAACTTTACAATGCTACTATATCAAAAAAAAGCGCGAAGGGGAGATCCTATTGTGCCGGGATTCACAGCAGTTTTCCAATACCTGTGGGAAAAGATAATTCAATTAAAAATCTGTAAAAATATTTTTTGACACTCTGTCAGTGTTTTTCCGGCCGGTCGAGACTTTCTTTCAGTTTCCGCACGAGATCGTCGTATTTTTCGTGGCGTAGAGTCGGGAAAGCCCGCAGGAGCCGTCTGGCGGAATGGCTGGTGAGCTCTTTCCGGAGCTCTTCGGCCCGCCTTTCCAGCTCCGCCTTCCGCATGACACGTTTCAGGTCCCGTTCTTCGCGGACGGCATCGACGTGGTCCTTCATTTCCGCCTTCGCGAGGGCGGCCTGAACCTGTCCCTCCTGGATGCGCCGGGCGGTCTTCAGTGTGCCGGCCGTGACATCCCTGCTCAGCCTGTTTCCGGGCATCCGCATGACCGTGCGGATATGATCCAGTTCGGTCAGCTTTTGGTTGATTTTCAGAACGGTGAGAACGGTGACGACCAGGTCGGCAAAATATAACAGATACAGAACGCCCATGACCGGCCAGCCGTATCGCTCCGGAATAGTCCGGACCGTTCCGTCGCTGAGCGTGGGGTGAACCACCTTTACGACCAGAACAATGGCGAGTCCCCAGATAATGCTGAATTCCGGACAGATATAGCCGTGGAGGTTCAGCGGTTTGTCGCTGTAATCCCACCACCGGGCGTGAAACAGCTTGTCCAGAAGCCATCCCGCGATCAGCTCCACCGCAGTCGCGAGAAGCATCCCGAAAAGAAACAGTTCCGGCGCATTCATCTTTGTCACGTCGGAGGAAGCGGAGGAAGCGGCGGAGGAGATCGCGTTGCCCGCCGAAAGAACCGCAAGCATGCCGAACCCGTAGACCGGGCACACCGGTCCGTTCAGAAAGCCGCGGTTTACCGCCTTTCCCAGCGTCACGGCGTGGTATACTACCTCGATCACCCAGCCCAGAAAACTGTAGATCAGAAAATACATGCAGATCTGGTAATACGTCATCCCGGCGACCATAAATCCGTCTCCCTTCAGGCATATTCATTAACGTTTTTGATTCGTCAGATCCTGACGGATTTATTATAAGGCAGGCCCGAAATGGTTGGCAAGAAACACAGTCTCTTTTCATGGATGCGCGGACTCTGTCATGGTATGATAAAGAATAGATTAATGGAAAGGGAAAAAGCGGGTGTCGCTTTGCAAATAAGTTTATGAAAAATCGGAACAGGCGCTCTCTGCGCGTGATAACGGACTTCGCGATCGGCGTTCTGATGTTTTTTCAGATGTCGTCGCAGTATACCGGGCTGAAGAACCACGAGCTGTTCGGAATCCTGATGACGGTCGCGGTGGTTTTCCATCAGGTGATCAATTATCGCTGGTACCGGTCACTGTTGAAAGGAAAATATAACGCCATGCGGATCGTGGTTCTGGTCACGGACCTGGCTCTGCTCGCGGACATGGCCGCGCTGATTGTCTGCGGATTTTCGATGGCGGAATACTATCTGCCCCGCCATCTGATTCCGATTGACCGTGAGGCGGCGGTCGTCACACATCTGATGTGCGGTTACCTGGGATTCCTGCTGATGGGCTTTCACGCACATCTTCATATGGGAAAGTCCCGCGGAAAGAGAAGCGGCCGGAGAGGAGAGAAGGTGCGGCAGGTCCTTTTTGCCGCGGCCGCGGCTTTCGGCGTGTATGCCCTGATTCATGAGCATTTTTTCCTGTATATCACGAGATCGGCGCATTTTGTGCTGTTTGACGATACTATCCCGGCGGTATTCTATGAGCTGGAACTGCTCGGAGTCTGGATGCTGGGAGCGTGGATTGCAGGTCTGGTGAAGAAAATTCTCCTGCCCGCACGGAAATTCAAAGAGAACAGAGGTTAAGGAAATGGAAAAACTGATAATGGCCCTGGATGCGGGAACAACGAGCAGCCGGTGCATCCTGTTTAACCGGCGCGGAGATCCGGTCTCGGTCGCGCAGAAGGAATTTACGCAGTATTTTCCGCAGCCCGGCTGGGTGGAGCACGATGCCAGCGAGATCTGGGAGACGCAGCTTCTGGTCGCGCGGGAAGCGATGAAAAAAGCAGGCGTATCCTTCCGGGAAATCGCTGCGGTCGGGATCGCGAACCAGAGAGAGACGACAGTCGTGTGGGACCGGACGACCGGACAACCGGTGTCGCGCGCGATTGTCTGGCAGTGCCGGCGCACGACGGATTACGCGGAGGAACTGAAGCAAAGGGGACTGACCGAATCGTTCCGTCAGAAGACGGGGCTGGTAATCGATCCGTATTTTTCCGCGACGAAGCTCCGGTGGATTCTGGACCACACACAGGGCGCCCGTGAGCGGGCAGAAAAGGGAGAACTGGCTTTCGGAACCATCGACAGCTGGCTGATCTGGAATCTGACGAAGGGAGCCGTTCATGTGACGGACTATTCCAATGCTTCCCGCACGATGCTCTTTAATATCAATACGCTTCAGTGGGACAAAGAAATTCTGAACGAACTGGACATTCCGGAGTCGCTTCTCCCGGAGGCTGAGCCGTCCTGCTGCGTGTACGGAGAGACGGATCCGGAATTTTTCGGGGGACCGATTCCGATTTCCGGTGCGGCGGGGGATCAGCAGGCCGCCCTGTTCGGCCAGACCTGCTTTGAGAAAGCGGAGGCAAAGATCACCTACGGGACCGGAGCGTTCCTGCTGATGAATACCGGTGAGAAACCCGTTTTTTCAAAGAACGGGCTGGTGACGACCGTCGCCTGGGGACTGGACAGCCGCGTGGATTACGCGCTGGAAGGATCTGTTTATGTGGCGGGCGCTGCGATCCAGTGGCTCCGCGATGAGCTGAGACTGGTGGATTCTTCGCCGGATTCGGAATATTTTGCCACCAGGGTGGAAGATACGAACGGGTGCTATGTGGTTCCCGCGTTTACCGGTCTGGGTGCTCCCTACTGGGATCCCTACGCGCGCGGCGCGATCGTCGGCCTCACGCGCGGCGTCAATAAATATCACATCATCCGCGCAACGCTGGAATCGCTCGCGTTTCAGTCCAATGACGTGCTCGCCGTCATGGAGGCGGATACGGGAACGCGTCTGTCCGTTCTGAAGGCGGACGGAGGCGCCTGCCGGAATAATTTTCTGCTGCAGTTCCAGGCGGATATCAGCGACACGCCGGTCGTCCGGCCGAAGGGAGTGGAGACGACCGCTCTCGGGGCGGCGTATCTCGCCGGACTCGCCGCCGGATACTGGGACAGTACGGATGATATTGTGAAAAACTGGCAGGAAGACCGGAAATTTATTTCAGAGATGTCCGAAAACGACCGCGAAAAGAGGCTCCGGGGCTGGGAAAAAGCGGTGTCTGCCACGCGCGGGTGGGCGAAGGATACCTGACCGGCGCGAAACGGGATGCTGTTTTTCTTGTATCGGAAACGTGCGGGTGATAAAATAAAGTCGGCATAATTTATTGCCTGAAAGAATGTTCAAATTATTTGCGGGAGGAAAAAATATGGCTTGTTTTCTGGTTCCGGCGGCTGAGGCCGTCGTGGTGACGATTGCCCGTCACAATACGGAAAAGAATGAAGAAAAAACGGAAGAGATCCGGGTTCAGACGGAAGAAGGACAGGTAAAAGAGGTTCAGCACATTCCGTTTTCCAGAAAGCTGAAATGGCTTACCAATATGCTCTGGGGAGGGTCGGTTCTTCTCCTCTTTGAGCACCTGTGGCACGGGGAGGTGGTTCCGTGGTTTCCGTTCCTTTCGGCCGCGGTGAATCCGCAGGACACCGTCTCCATGCTTCATGAGATGTCGACCGTCGGCGTGACCATGGCCCTGCTGGTGACGGCCGTATGGGCGGTTATGGTGGCTGTGACGAATTCGATGGAGAAAAAAGTCGAAAAGACGAAAAAGCTGCCGGATATTTCATGATATTTCCGCGATACAGCCAACGGAATTCCATCGGGGAGAGACAGGAAAATGACCTTATTAATGACGGTTTTTGCTGCCGTTATCAGCACAATTATCTGGTATACACACGCGGAGAAAGATACGATGATGGTGCATGTCCTGTGCTGGATGTACTGGGGCGCCTCCATCATGTGGCTGGTTGACGCCATCTTTGAATATGCCGAGCTGCAGGCGGATTATTTCACGCCCGCGGCGGCGGATATGCTCAATGACTTTTTCCTGGGACTGGCGGTTATCGCGCTGGGGCTCGTTATCTGGATCATCGTCGTTCTGGTAAAGGATCCGAGAGGTGTGATCCGCCGATCGCTTTTCAAGACAACGGTAAAGAGCGGCGACAAAAAGGATTCCATGCGGACCGATCCGTGAAGGACAAAGATTCGCAGATTCCCATATGGAATGAAGCATTCGAAAATGCTCCGGACTCTGAAATGAGTTCCGGAGCATTTTTTCGGATCAAGATGGAAAGAATGCGGTACGCGGTCAATTCTGCACGGCATCCTTTTCCATGGCCTGGATGTGTTTTTTCAGTGCGCGGAATGTCTCGGGACTGACGTCGTGTTCGATCAGACAGGCGTCAGTGACGGCCTGCTCCGGACTGACGCCGAGCATTTCGAGAAATTTCGCAAGGGTTTTATGACGCGTGTATGTATCCCGGGCAATCTTTGCCCCCGCATCCGTCAGAACCAGCATGCCTGCGTGGTCGGTCGTAATGTATTCTTTTTCCTTCAGCCGTTTCGTAATATAAGTTACGCTGGGCTTTGCAACGCCCATATGTTCCGCGAGGTCAATCGAGCGGACATAGCCCTGCTCTTCCTGAATCATCAGGATTGCCTCCAGGTAATCTTCTTCGGTTTTGATGTTTGTATTGGATTTTCTCATAGGATTTCTGTCCGTAAAACCACTGTATTCTGTGTTTAATTAATGGTAATACTACCATTTTGCGGAATTTCGTTCAAGATGAATCATTGACAAAGAGGCGGACAAAAGGTATACTTGTCCTGGAATTAGATAAGACTAACCATCATTATAATTATATAAACATAGTAATAATTACCAAATGAAGGGAAATGAAAACGAAGGTGCGTCAAATGCAGCAGCACCTTTCGCATGGCAAAAGAAAGAGGCGGAACATGATTCCATTATCCGTGATGAACAGCGGAGAAAGCGCGATGATCTCCAGAATCGGCGGCTCAGATGAAATGAAGCAGCATCTGGCGGATCTCGGTTTTGTGACCGGTGCCGAAATTACAGTGATGAATGCGCAGGGGAACGGCAATCTGATCGTAAACCTGAAAGATTCCAGGCTTGCTCTCACGAAAGAGCTGGCCGGGAAAATCCTGGTATCACCTGTCTGAAATTCCGGTTCGGAATAAAGAAGTCTGAAGTTATTTTTTGAGTCAGGAGGGATGAAAACATATGACATTAAGAGACGTGCCGGTCGGCGGAACGGCGACAGTGGCCAAAATCAACGGATCCGGGGCGCTGAAGCGGCGGATCATGGATATGGGGATCACGAAGGGAACCGAGATATATGTCCGGAAAATTGCCCCGCTCGGCGATCCGGTCGAGGTAACCGTCCGCGGCTACGAGCTCTCGATCCGCAAGGACGAGGCTGATATTCTGGAAATGAAAAGGTGATCATCAACGGAGGAATCAGAAAACATGTCTATCAAAATCGCACTGGCGGGGAATCCGAACTCCGGAAAAACGACCCTGTTTAATGACCTGACAGGAAGCACGCAATATGTAGGAAACTGGCCGGGCGTTACGGTCGAAAAAAAGGAGGGCCGCCTGAAAGGGCACAGCGATGTTATCATTGAGGACCTGCCGGGAATATATTCGCTGAGTCCGTACAGCATGGAGGAAGTGGTTTCCAGAAACTACCTGGTTACCGAGAAGCCGGATGTCATATTGAATATCATCGACGGCACGAATATTGAGAGAAATCTGTATCTGACCACACAGCTTGTCGAGATCGGCATTCCGGTGGTAATGGCGGTCAACATGATGGACCTGGTCCGGAAAAACGGAGACCGGATCGACACACGGAAGCTCGGAGAGACGCTCGGCTGCCGGATCGCGGAGATCAGCGCCCTGAAGGGTGAGGGCACAAAAGAGGCGGCCGAGATGGCCCTTCGGGCAGCAAAGGAAGGGCGAAAGGGCGAACTTCCGCATGTCTTCACCGGAAGTGTGGAGCATGCGATCGCACACATCGAAGAGTCCATTCAGGATAAGGTAAGCCCGGTGAACCTCCGCTGGTACGCCGTAAAGATCTTCGAGCGAGATGAAAAAGTCGTGGAGCAGCTGCATCTTTCCCCGGATCTGATGAGCCATCTGGAAGAGCACATCAAAGACTGCGAAAAAGAACTGGATGATGATGCGGAAAGCATCATAACAAGCCAGAGATACGAATATATCCGCCAGGTGATCGACAGATCGGTCAGCAAGGCGAGAAAAAAAGATGATCTGACGGTTTCCGACCGGATCGACCGTATTGTCACCAATCGTATTCTGGCGCTGCCGATTTTTGCCGTGGTCATGTGGGCGGTCTACTTTATTTCGGTCACGACGCTGGGCACCTGGCTGACCGACTGGACGAACGATGTTTTGTTCGGCGACTGGATCACGAACGGCGCGACCGCCGGCCTGACGGCGCTGGGAGCTTCTGACGAGGTGATCAGCCTCCTGGTTGACGGTATTATCGGAGGCGTCGGGACGGTTCTCGGATTTGTTCCGCAGATGATTCTGCTGTTCATCTGCCTGTCCCTGCTGGAGGATTCCGGCTACATGGCGCGTGTCGCTTTTATCATGGACCGGATTTTCCGACGTTTCGGACTTTCCGGGAAATCCTTCATTCCGATGCTGATCGGAACCGGATGCGGTGTTCCGGCGATCATGGCGTCCAGGACGATTGAAAATGAGAAAGATCGCCGCATGACGATTCTGCTCGCTACATTCCTCCCCTGCGGAGCGAAGATGGAAATCATCGCCATGATGACGCTTGTCTGCTTTCCGGGAAGCAAATTCGTGGCTCCGGGCATGTATTTCATCGGTCTCGGCATCATCATATTTTCGGGCATCGCTCTGAAAAAGACAAAATATTTTGCGGGAGATCCCGCCCCGTTTGTCATGGAACTTCCGGCGTATCACATTCCGACCGTAAAGGGCGTCATGACGCATGTCTGGGAGAGAACGAAGGCGTTCCTGATCAAGGCGGGAACCATTATTTTCACGATGTGTATCGTCATCTGGTTCCTGATGCATTTCGGCCCGACGGGATTCCTCGCGGATGACATTGATCATTCCTTCCTCCGTTACATCGGAGAAGGGCTCGCCTGGATCTTCAAGCCCCTTGGCTTCGGATCGTGGCAGGGTGCCGTCGCCTCTGTTTCCGCGGAGGTCGCGAAGGAGCAGGCGACTGCGACACTCGGCATGCTGGCTCACGCGGCGAGCGACGCGGAAGCGGATGTGGCCGCCGCGATCGGTTCCCTCTTCGGAGGAAGCGCACTGGTCGGATTCAGCTTTATGCTGTTTAACGTATTTGACGCTCCGTGCATGGTCGCAATCGCGACCGCGTTCCGTGAGCAGGGCAGCAGAAAATGGGGATGGATCACCTTCGGCTTCCAGATGATGATCGGCTATTGCCTGTCTCTGTGCGTATATCAGATCGGCGCGCTGATCGGAAGCGGAACCTTTGGAGTCGGCACGGCTGTCGCCTTTGTTCTGGTACTTCTCGGATGCTGGTTTGTCTTCCGGCCGAATCCGTACCTGCGGAGCGCAGCCGGAGGAAAGACAGAGACAGCGGGAGCCCGTACCTGACGGGTTTTCGGAAAGTATGCTTCAGACCTCCATTACTTTGTTGCGGACTCATGGAAATGCCGCGCGCGTGCCGGAAAGGAGATGTAATAAATGAATGCGATTTCTGTAATAATCAGTGCTGTCATAGCGGTTCTTTTTATTCTGGCTGTCCGGTACTGCGTGCGGCATGGGAGTTCGTGCGCGGAATGCAGCGGATCCTGCGCTTCGTGTTCCGGAGAATGCGGTTCGGGCAAAAGAAAAAGACACAGCGGGCAGCAGATGGAGCTTGCCGCGAAGAAGCGGGAGGAAGAGCTGGCCAGACTGGTGGATGAATTGTCCTTGAAATAAGTAAGGCAGAAGAGCCGACGGCGGCAGGGGAGGTGAAGAATCATGTACAAGACGACGGTCCGTATCGGGGGAATGAGCTGCGGAATGTGTGAAGCTCACATCAATGATGTGATCCGCAAGACATTTCCGGGTGCAAAGAAAGTGAAATCATCGTATCGAAAAAACACAGCGGAATTTCTGACAGAAGAAAAGCCGGATCCCGGTGTGATCCGCAGGGCGATCGAAGCGACCGGTTATCATTTTGATGGCACGCAGACCGCAGAAGAGACAGAAAAGAAAAAAAGACCGCTGTTCAGAAAGTAAACAGACGGACAGAACGGAGGAAGCATGAGTGTAGTGATCGTCGGGGGAAATGAATGCATGGAGAGGCAGTATCTGGAACTGTGCGGGCAGCATGGCTGCACCGCCAAGGTCTTCTGCAAATATAAGGGCGGGATGGCAAGGAGAATCGGAGATCCGGATCTGCTGATTCTGTTTACGCATACGGTGTCGCACAAGATGATCCAATGCGCCACGGATGCCGCCGGAAAAGAAACGAAGATCGTCCGCTCTCACAGAAGCTCGATGGCATCCCTGAAACAGATCCTGCAGGAGAATACGTGACGCGTTTTCATCTGTGGAGTATGGACTCGTTTTTCTTCGGGCTGGTTTCGCTTGCTGCCGCTCTTGCTCTCGCATCCGCACTGGATTATTTGAAAAAAATCTGCCGCTTTTTCCTGTCGTAGTATAATATTTTGTATTGAGAATTGTATTTTGCATTTTTGGAACCATAGATCAGGATGCAGAGGATCGTTTATTGATTATCAACACCGGCCAGCGCACCGACATCCCGGCATTTTACAGCCGCTGGTTTTTCAATCGAATACGGGAAGGTTATGTGATGGCCCGGAATCCGTATTACCCGGTGAAGGTAACGCGGTACCGGCTGGATCCGGAGGTGGTGGATCTCATCGCGTTCTGCACCAAAAATCCGGCGCCGATGCTGGACCGGCTGGATGAGCTGGACGCGTTCCGCCAGTTCTGGTTTGTGACGATTACACCGTACGGGAACGATATTGAGCCAAATGTGCCTCCGGTGCCGGAAGTCGTCGAGAGCTTCCGGCGGTTATCGGAAAAAGTGTCGGCAAAAAGGATCGGGTGGCGATATGATCCGATTTTTCTCACAGAGCGATATTCGCCGGATTTTCATGTGCAGGCGTTCACCCGCATCTGCGAGGAGCTCGAGGGCTTCACCAGGCAGGTGGTGATCAGCTTCATTGATCTGTACGAAAAGACGAAGGTGAATTTTCCCGGCGTCCGTCCGGTTCCGGCTTCCGTCCGCACGGAGCTCGGAAGACGTCTCGGTGAGATTGCCCGGAAACACGGGATCCGTCCGTATTCCTGCTTCGAGGGGCAGGAACTTTCGAAGTTCGGCTTTGACTGCACCGGGTGTATGACGAAGGAAGTTCTGGAGCGGGCGATCGGAGAGGAGCTCGTCATTCCCGCGGGGATTTCGTATGCGCGGCCGGGGTGCCGGTGCCTCATCGGCAATGACATCGGCGCCTATAATTCCTGCGGACACGGATGTCTTTACTGCTACGCAAACAAGGACCGGGAGCTTGTGCGCAATACGATGAGAAACCACGACCCGGATTCGCCGTTTCTCATCGGCCATGCGCTTCCGGCCGATGAGGTGTCGGACGCCAGACAGGAGAGCTGGAGGAGCGGACAGATGGTGTTCTCGCTCTGCTGACGAAAGGATCCTCTGCTGACGAAAGGATCCGTATCCTCATTTTTTCCGGATGAGAAATCAGTGTGAAATTTAATCAGTAATACGGGGAATCGCGAGGATCCTGTGACAGGAGCCGCTGCTTCAGACTTTTTCGGTCGCGGAGCAGCGGCTTTTTTGCTTCGGGAAAGATTGCTCTGCCTCTTTCCGGAAAGAAGGCGCGATCCATAAGAAAAAGCGCAATATACATACAGTTCATGGTATGATAATACATGTCAGTTTTTCACGGTTCAGATCATCCGGCTGCGGGGGTTTTTGGAAAACGGAAGCGGCGGGGATGCTGAACACAGATTTCTCCGTGTGCGAATTTGACGGAGAGGAGGAAAGGCGATGCGGGAAGGAAAGCGAGATCAGAAAAAGAACATGATCCGGGTGCTGGCCGGAACGGTACTGATGGCTGTCTCCACCAACCTGTTCTTTGCCCCGGCGGATCTTGTGCCGGGAGGCTTCACCGGACTGGCGATCCTGATCCGGAGATGGACGGAGCAACTGCCCTTCGGAGGCATTCCGGTCTGGCTGGGCAATGCGATCCTGAACGTTCCTCTTCTTCTGTTTTCCGTCAGGATACGCGGGTGGAAATTTATTCGAAGAACGCTGATTGCGTCGGTCCTGTTTTCCCTGTGGCTCTTCCTGATTCCGGAGCACACTCTGGTAGATAACCTGTATCTGAATTCGGTGATCGGCGGGGGCATCATGGGAATCGGAATCGGATCCGTGTTTCTGGGCAAGGCGACGACCGGCGGAACCGACACGCTGGCCGCTCTTCTGCAGCATTATTATCCGCATATTCCCACGGCGAAAATCCTTCCGGTGATGGACATGGTTATCATCGTGCTCTCGGTGTGGGTTTTCGGAATGGAGCGGTCGATGTTTGCGGTTGTTTCCGTGATAATCAGCGGAATCGTATCAAACCGGGTCATCAGCGGTGCGCGAAACGCGTATCTGGCCTATGTGATTTCCGACAAAAGCAGCGAGATCGCCCCCGTGATGATGAAAGAGCTGGACCGCGGGGTGACACAGATCCGGGGAACCGGGCTCTATACGAACACGGAGAAGCCGGTGCTGTTCTGCGCGATATCCGACCGGCAGGTCCCTCTTCTGAAGGAAATCGTGGAGGAGTATGACCGGAACGCTTTTCTGATCATCACCGAGGCGACGGAAATCCGCGGCGAAGGGTTTCTGCACTATTCGCATGAGGAGCTTTAGGCGCAAATACCGGAGAGTTTATGACGCAATCCGTACTTCCCGGGCCAATCCGTCCGAGCCGACTTCAATGAGGAGGCCGAGGCCGCTGTAATCTCTGCAGGTCCGGAAGAAATTCTTCCGTGTGGTATACTCGGTCGGCCCGTCGCCGCCGGAGTATCCGAACCTTGTGTTCGTGTTCATCCGGAAGATGTAGAGGTTATTGTTGCCGGAAGGGTAATCGAAATTTTCAAAATCTGTGTTCCTGTCATAGGCCATTCCGCCGTGCACGATGAGGTAATTTTCCTCCGGAAATATCGCGAAGGCTCTTCCGAGGCGGTTGTTGGTCTCGTCGTTCATCGATTTTCGATAATCTATTGTGGCGGAATAGTTTCCTGCCGCGGTTTTCAGTCCGCTGCCGGAAGTGAAATTCAGCGTTCCGCCCGAGACTCCGTAGAACGCGATTCCTTCGGCCCGCCATCCGATCCTTGCGAGGCTGTCGTTTTCGCTGCGGCTCGCCGTGAAGTTGTGCGCCCCGCTCCTGGCGTTCGGGTTATACTGGCGGTAGATCGGGACGCGCGATCCCGATGTGGCGGATTTCCATCCGACGCCCTCGTAGCGCCAGCCCAAAGAGATCAGCCGGTTCCGCTCAGCGGGATTGACCGTGTAGTGGTGATCGCCGGCGTTCGGATTGTAGAGCCGGTAGACGTTTGCGCCGGAAGAGGGCTGGTACCAGCCGACACCTTCGGCCCGCCACCCGGCGTTGACGATATTGGCGCCCTCCCGAAGCGAGCCGGTATAAAAATGCTCCCCGCTGTTCGGGTTGTAAAAGCGGTACATCGGAGCCGATTCTGACGCGGCTTTCACCGAAGCCGCAGGAACCATGAAACACACCGCCGCGATCAGAAGTGCCAGAGTCTTTCGAAACCGATTCTTTTTCATTTTTTCCCCTTTCATTATCGAAATCTGCTCTAAATATCAGAACCAGAGCGTGCCAGTCATCGCGAAATCCTGCGCTTTGCGTCAGCCGGCGAAGATCATGCAGTATCTGTATCAATAGAGTATCATATATGAACCCGTTTTGCATTTTTTCCGGTACAAAAAATCAAAAAAAGGGCTGAGCGGCCGACCTGGGGCAGGTCATTTCGCCGTTCAGCCCATATTCTGTATTTTTTTGTTTCCGGAGACCGTCCGTCACGCACCGGGGAATGCGTTCACGGGTCCGGATTTATTTTGATCAGCCGAACATTCCGTTTCCGAAGCCATTGCTTCCGGAAGCTCCGTTCTCAGAGCCGGTGCTCTGTTCGCTGTTTCCACCGGAAGACGAGTTGTCAGAAGAGGAACTGCTGTCGGTGTAGGTGCCGTCGATCATCGACTGGATGATCGGCAGAACCTTTGAGATCGGGATCGCAAAGCCGATATTATCGACCGTGACGCCCGAGGAGGTCGTTGAGCTTTTCGCCTCGTTGATGCCGACGACTTCGCCGCTCATGTTCAGAAGAGCGCCGCCGGAATTTCCGGAGTTAATGGCGGCATCGGTCTGGATCAGTCCCTCGGAGGTCTGGGTGGAACCGCTCTCGTCGGTCGTCTCCAGATCACGGTCCAGGGCACTGACGTAACCGGCCGTGACAGACTGACCATAGCCGAGAGCGTTTCCGATCGCGACGACCTGCTCGCCGAGCGCCAGCTCATCCGAATCTCCGATGGTGGCGACTGTCACCTGGCTGATGGTGTCCTCGGAAAGATCCGATTTGCTCACCTTTACGACGGCGATATCGTTGTCATCGTCTTCGCCGAGGATCGTGCCCTCTGCGGCGGTCTCATCGATGAATCCGACGGAAATCTGCTGAGCTCCCGATACGACGTGGGCGTTGGTCGCGATGTAGTAGCTGTCGTCATCCTCTGAGATGATGATTCCTGTTCCGGCGCCCTCCACCTCGTAGCTCTGGGAGCCGCCGAAGAAATTCTGCATCTGCTCGACTGAGAGCGTAGAAATCGTTACCATTGACGGCATCGCGTAGCTCGCGACGCCCTCGACCGTTCCGTCCGCCTCACCGCTGTCCGAAGTGTTCAGGGAGGTCAGCTCTCCTGTGGCGGAGTCCCCCGAAGAGTCCGCGGAATCCGTGAGCTCCGAATCGGAGGAGAAAAAGTGATTTCCGGCGGAGGCGACACCCCATGTCGTTCCGCCCGCCACGACTCCGAATACGAGAGCCGACGCGATCACTCTTTTCATATTGCGGCGGAGGGGATTCTTTTTTCGCGCCTTTCTGGTACGGCGTTTCTTTGTTCCGGAATTCCCATCCTCCTTTGTTCCGGATGTATTGCTGATGTCATCGGTGTTCCACTCGTTTTGATTCCAGTCATTATGATAATAGTCACTCATTTCTGTTCTCCTTGTCCATTTGCCTGACGCGCTGGTCCGGAATCAGACCCTCATAAATCATATCGCTTTGGCTCCGTCCGGGATTTCCCGGGGAATTTGCTGCTGTTTTCTCTTTACAAGGATAACTATAAAGGGGTGTGGTGGTGACTTTGTGTATTAATTTGGAAGAAAGTGTGAACTCTCAGGCACTTATTTTTCCGCGTCCGCCCGGTTCACAATCACGATTCCGAAGGAGACCAGGACCAGAGAGAGCAGTCCGAAGATACTGAACGCCTGATTCTTTTCGTTCAGGAGCAGGGCGGAGAGAATCACTCCGAGCACCGGGTTCATAAATCCGAAGACCGAGATACGGCTGACCGGATTGTACTTCAGCAGAATACTCCAGAGCGAATAGGCGACGGCGGAAATCAGAGCCATGTAGAGAAGGAGCATCGAAGACGCGGGCGTAAATCCGGAGAGATGTCCTCCCATGAGAGCCCCCGCTGCGGTCAGAACCAGTCCTCCGAGGATGAACTGGCATCCGGAGAGAATCAGCGGATTCTCATTCCGGGAAAAACGCTTGATCAGCGAAGAAGAAAACGCGTACATCGTCGCTGAGATCAGGATAAATCCCTCCCCGTTCCAGTGCATGGAAAATGCAGTGGAGCTGCCGGGCAGCTGGATGAGAAGAATTCCCGCGAATCCGACGAGACAGCCGATGATTTTGGGCAGCGTCAGTTTTTCGTAGCGGAAAACCAGCGCGGCGATCAGAATGGCCAGGAAGTTCGATGATGCCTCGATGATCGAGGAGGCGACACCGGAGGCGTGAGCCAGTCCGATATAAAAGAAGAAATACTGTCCGATCGTCTGGACGAGCGCGAGAACCAGAATACAGCCGGCGCTGCTTTTCGAGGGGACCAGAACCTTTTTTGAGCGGATGCTTCCGAGAATCATGACGAGAATTCCGGCGAGCGTGAAGCGGAGCCCGGCGAACAGAATCTGGCTCGCCGTGTCCTCGGATGCGATCGAAAAGAGACGGTATCCGATTTTGATGCACGGAAAAGCGCTGCCCCAGAGGAAGCAGCAGATAAACGTCATCAGAAGTATTACCGGTGTTCTGGTCCAGAATGTTTTGTCCCGCATAGTGATTTTCCCGTCTGTAAAAATTTGTAACAATTCCGCCTGCGCGGATATTGGGCATTTCCGGCGGATGCCGTCCCATATCTAGTGGAAGTCCGGAAATCCGGCAAACGCAAGCTTCATTCTAGCATACTTCGGCGGAAGAAATTGTTAAATAAAATTAATGGATTCATAACCGATTCTTTTTATTGGCAGGCTTCCAATCAAAGTTGGTAATAGGTATACTTAATATCGGGAGTAGGAAATAATAAACAGAAAGGGAATCTGTTCGGATCGGACGCTGCGCAGAGGGGGAAGAAGCGCGCGGGACGGCCGGGCTGATTTTTTCATAGGGAAATCTTGCGCGCTCCCGCGGACGGGAGCGCTTTTTTATCGGTAAAATTGCATATATGCATGTTCTGCATGAATCATAAAAGGGGAGATTGCTGTGAAGAAAGGCAGACATAGGGGGAAATGGATCGCGCTGCTGGCGGCTTCCGTTTTCGCAGCCGGATTGATATTCGGCGGATGCGGATCGGATCAGGATCCGATGAGGATTGCATTTGTGGGAGACACGGAATCCGGGGAGTATCAGGGCGCATGCGGAGAATTGTGGGACGGCATTTCCGATTATCTGAATGATCATAACGCCGAGGCGGAGAACTACGTGCCCGCTGATACGAGCGTATCGGCCGGGCGGGATGCGATGGAAAAAGCGATCGACGCGGGGGCGGACGTCATTGTCTGTGTCGGCGAACAAATGGGGAACGCGGTTTACGATCTGCAGCAGAGAGAAAATCACACACAGTTTGTCCTGGTGGACGCACTTCCGACAGACGGAACCGGAGAAAGCCGAGAGCGGATCCGGGGAAATACATACTGCATTCGCATTAACCGGGAGGAGGCCGGATTTCTGGCCGGATATGCCGCTGTGATGGATGGCAGCAGGACGATCGGCTATCTGGGAGGCAGCCGGGAAGAGGAAAATGTGAAATACGGTTCAGGCTTTATTCAGGGGGCCGAGTACGCCGGGGCCTCGCAAAAGCTCGGAGACGGAGCGATTACCGTGATGTACGGTCTGATTCCCTCCGACGCGGTGGATCCCGCCCAGGTTGCGGAGATCAACGGGTGGTTTCAGGAGGGGTGCCAGATCATTTCCGTTAGCGGAAACGGTCCGGAATTCATCGGGATCGAGAGCGCAAAAGAGTCCGGAGGGAAAATTATCACCGCCGACATGAATCACTCGGAGCTGGATTCCGAGGTGGTCGCGGCCGCTTCCGGGATCAATTATACGAAGGTCGCCAGGCTGGCGCTTCAGCAGGTTCAGAACGGGACATTGAAGGGCGGAGAGATCACGGAATACGGTATTAAAGAAAACGGAGTCCGGATGGCGTTTTCCGATACGGGCTTTGAAAATTTCACGGTACAGCAGTATTCCGAGGTGGTAAAACAGATCAAGAGCGGGGAAATCCGCATCACGGGAAAGGATGTGTCGAAAAACCCGGAAAAGAACGGAATTACCATATGTAAAATTGAAAACAAATAGCCGATCTTCGTATGTATATTGTTTTTTTTCAAATGAATGACAAAGATATGGCTTGTGTGAACGATTGAATTATGCTAATATGTAGAAAGATTGAAGAAAATATTTCAAATATGTTACATGATGAGTTAACAGTTCACACGGCTAATTCATTGGGGGATGATATTCATGCGAAAGTCAAAGTTATTCCTGATGGGACTGGCGGCAGTCGTCGCAGTGGGACAGTTTGCCCCTGCGGTCATGGCTGATACGACCATATCCAGTGTTCAGAAAGAAAAGGAAAATACGAGCGCAAAGCTGACCGAACTTCAGAATACAATCACCGAACTGGAAAAGAAGAAAAGCGAAGTTACGGGTCAGATCGACAGTCTGAACGGTCAGCTGGTCACGTCGATTGCGGAGATTCAGGATCTCTCGGATCAGATCGATCAGAAGAATGCCCAGCTGGAGCAGATTCAAAAGGATTTGAACAGCGCCGAAGAGAAGAGAAACACTGAATACAAAGCGATGAAAAAGCGTATTCAGTATATCTATGAGAATGGCGGAGACGCCGGGTGGGGAATGGTTTTCCTCAGCACCGGAAATGTTTCCAAACTGCTGACCCAGTCCGAGTACACCGAGAAGATGTATGATTACGACCGGGAGTGCCTGCAGGAATACTCCGATACGCTCCAGGAGATCACGGACCTGAAGACAGAGCAGGAGACGGAGAAACAGAATCTGGAATATATGAAGCAGGACCAGGAGACGAACAAGTCTCACCTGGAGACGCTTCTCAGTCAGGCGAAGGCAACCTCTTCCAATTACGACGCACAGCTCGCCGATTCGAACGCGAAAGCGGAAGAGTATCAGCAGCTGCTGGAGGAGGAAAACGCGAAGATCGCCGAGCTGGCGGAGGTCGCGGCAGAAAGTTCTTCGGATGGAACTTCTTCCTCCTCGGATGAAGATTCGGGCAGTTCCGGAACCAGTTCCTCGCAGAAATCTTCCGGATCTTCGACCCAGTCTTCCGGCAGTACTTCCACGAAATCTTCGGGAAGCAGCAGCGCCACGAAATCTTCGGGAAGCAGCAGCTCCACGAAATCTTCCGGGAGCAGCAGCTCTACGAAATCTTCGGGAAGCAGCAGCTCCACGAAATCTTCGGGAAGCAGCAGTTCGACGAAGTCTTCGGGAAGCAGCAGCTCTACGGAATCTTCGGGAAGCAGCAGCTCCACGAAATCTTCGGGAAGCAGCAGCTCCACGAGTACGTCGACAAGCACCGGAAACAGTTCGCTCGGTTCAGCGATCGCGAACTACGCCTGCCAGTTTATCGGAAATCCGTATGTCTACGGCGGGACCAGCCTGACAAACGGATGCGACTGCTCCGGATTTGTAATGCAGGTATACGCACACTTCGGGTACAGTCTGCCGCACTCATCCTCCGCGATGCGTTCGGTCGGACGCGCTGTGAGCAGTCTCTCTGAGGCACAGCCGGGCGATATCCTCTGCTACTCCGGTCACGTAGGAATCTATGTCGGCGGAGGCACGATGGTCAATGCTTCGAACAGCAAGCCGTATCCGGCGGGCGGAATCAAGTACACGAATGCTTCCTACCGCACGATCCTTGCGATCCGGCGTCTTGTATAAGTTCTTCGGTCTGGGGAGTGTTTAACGATAAGACCGCGAATCAGATGGAAACATCCGATTCGCGGTCTTTTTGCGCGTGCGCCCGGCGGCGCACGTTCCTAGCTGGTGAAAGTCCAGAGTCCGCCCGGTAGTGGGAAGGACATAGCCGAAGGCAAGGGTGCCCATCGCGAGATGGGATCCGAAGGAAGCCGGA
>JBMNRP010000006.1:0-126772 GCA_050944685.1 Bilifractor sp. | reverse complement strand
CATACAGATAGTAGCACGAAGAATCGTCCTGACGCATGATGCCATCTGCCTCGGCCTTCCGGAGAAGCTCGTCCGCCTTCTTATAGACGCAGGGCGCGTAGATGTCCGTTCCGGAGGGGAAAGCCGTCTCGGCGCGGTCAATCGCAAGAAAAGAAAGCGGATTCGCGTCCACCACTTTTCTCGCCTCCCTGCGGTTATATACATCATAAGGAAGAGCCGCAACTTTCGCTGCGGCTTCCTTTGATGGTCTCAATGCCTTAAACGGTCTGATTGAAGCCATATTTCTTTTCCTCTTTATTTGATAGCCCGGACACGGAGCACACCGCTGATGGCGGAGAGTTCTTTTACCATATCCTCTGTGGTCGGCGACTGCAGATCTATCAGCGTATAAGCGTAGGAACCTTTGCTCTTGTTTGTCATATCACTGATATTGACGCCGGAATCGGCAAAAACTCCTGTAAACCGCGTGATCATACCGGCGATATTTTTGTGGCAGACAGCAATACGTCCCTCAGCATTGCAGATTCCCATATCGCAGTTCGGATAGTTGACCGAATTGACGACATTGCCGTTTTCCAGGAAATTGCGGAGCTCCTTGACAGCTGCTACCGCGCAGTTATCCTCGGATTCCTTCGTGGAGGCGCCGAGGTGCGGCGTAATCAGAACACCGTCCACGCCGGCGACGGTCGGATTGGCGAAATCTGTCACGTACTTTTTCACCTTGCCCGCGTGAATCGCTTCCACCATGGCGTTCTCATCCACCAGAATATCCCTCGCGAGATTCAGAACGACTACGCCGTCCTTCATCATCTCAATCGCCTTGCGGCTGATCATGCCCTTCGTGCTGTCGAGTGCGGGAACGTGGATGGTAATGTAGTCGCAGTGGCGATAGATATCTTCGACATTCTGAACGTGGTGAATCGTCCGGGAGAGATTCCAGGCGGCGTCCACCGAGATATAAGGATCATACCCGTAGACGTCCATGCCCAGGTGCGTCGCGGCATTGGCCACCTGCTGACCGATCGCGCCGAGCCCGATGATACCGAGCTTCTTTCCGCTGATTTCGCATCCGGCAAACTGTTTTTTATTCTTTTCGACCAGTTTTCCGACGTCCGGCTCATCTGCGTGAGACTTGACCCACTCAACGCCTCCTACAATATCGCGGGAGGCCAGAAGCATACCGGCGATCACCAGCTCTTTGACGCCGTTCGCATTCGCTCCGGGCGTATTGAAAACGACAATGCCGTTCTCGGCGCAGCGGTCCAGCGGAATATTGTTTACTCCCGCTCCGGCGCGCGCGATCGCGACCACATCCTTCGGAATATCCATATCCGTCATCTTCGCACTGCGCACGAGGATGACATCCGCATCGTCAATTTTTTCCGTTCTGGCGTAATTGCCGTTAAACCGGTCAAGTCCTACTTTGGAGATCGGGTTCAGGCACAGATAATGATACATGACGGTTTTTCCTTTCTCCTCCCGTTATTTCAGTCCGGGATCAGACATTTTCTTCTTCAAACTTCTTCATATAGGCAATCAGTGCCTCGACGCCCTCAACCGGCATCGCGTTGTAGATGCTGGCGCGCATGCCTCCGACGGAACGATGGCCCTTGATGTTCTCAAGACCGGCTTCCCTGGCACCGGCGATGAACTTCGCATCGAGATCCTTGTCTCCCGTTACAAACGGAACATTCATCATGGACCGATCCTTCTTCTCGACCGTGCCGTGGAACAGTTTGCTGCTGTCAAGATAATCGTACAGCATTTTGGCCTTTTTCTGGTTGATTTTCTGCATCGCTTCCAGTCCGCCGAGATTTTTGATCCACTTGAAGACCTTTCCGCAGATGTAGATATCGTAGCAGTTCGGCGTGTTGTAAAGATTGCCCGCGTCCGCCTGTGTCTTATATTTCATGATTGTCGGCGTGCCCGGCAGGACATCATCGGTGATCAGGTCTTTCCGGATGATGTTGATCGTCATGCCGGCTGGCCCGATATTTTTCTGGACGCCGCCGTAAATCATGCCGTATTTCGTGACATCCATCGGCTCGGAGAGAAAGCAGGATGAAACGTCGGAAACCAGGATCTTCCCCTTGGTATCGGGAAGCTCATGATACTTCGTTCCGTAAATGGTATTGTTTTCGCAGATATAAACATAGTCCGCATCCGGACTGACCGGAAGTTCTTTCACATCCGGAATATAGGTGAAGTTTCTGTCCTCGGAAGAGGCGATGGCATTCGCCTTGCCGTAGATAGCTGCTTCTCTGAAAGCCTTGCGCGCCCAGTTACCCGTGATAATGTAATCCGCCACACGGTTTTTCATCAGATTCATCGGAACAGCCGCGAACTGATGGTGTGCGCTTCCGGAAAGGAAAAGGACAGCGTAATCATCCGGGATTTTCAGAAGATCACGAAGATCCGCTTCTGCCTCCGCCAGAATGTCCTGAAACATTTTTGATCTGTGGCTCATCTCCATCACGGACATGCCGCAGCCGCGGTAATCAAGCATCTCTTCCTGTGCCTCGCGCAGGACATCCACCGGAAGAACCGCCGGTCCCGCGGAAAAGTTATATACTCTGCTCAATGGTACTACCTCCGATCATGCAGTTGAAAACAGCGGTTCCATTATATTCGAACCATGCCGTTTATGCAAGTGCCAACAGTCCTCCCGGAAAGGGATCTCACTTCTCCTGCTCTTCCTTCTGAAGGTCGTGTTCGTCAAAAACATCACCGTTTTCTTTGCCCGGCGGGATCATCGGGAACACCTTCTCATCCGAATCGATGATACAGTCAATGATGGCAGGATGGCCCGAATCTATTGCTTTCTGAAGTACGGGAGCGAATTCTTCGGGTTTTGTGACGCGGTAGCCGTCCGCGCCCATCGCCTCCGCAACCTTCACATAATCCACCTTGTCCCGAAGGATCGTATGAGAATAGTGACGGTTGTAAAAAAGCGTCTGCCACTGATAAACCATGCCCAGAACGTGATTGTCCAGAATAATGTCGATCACGGGGATCTCGCTTCTGGTCGCCGTCGCGATCTCGTTCATATTCATGCGGAAGCAGCCGTCTCCGGTAATATTAATGACCGTTTTTTCCGGAAATGCGGTCTTCACACCGATGGAAGCACCCAGGCCATATCCCATGGTGCCCAGTCCTCCGGAAGTGAAAAACGTGCGCGGCTTCGTGAATTTATAATGCTGGGCGGCCCACATCTGATGCTGCCCGACATCGGTGCAGATCAGCGCGTCTCCTTTCGTGACCCGATAGACCTGGTCAATGACGTACGGTCCGGTCAGAACTTTTCCCGAGATCAGGTCTCGGTTGAGCTTTTTGTTCTGCTCGACCTTTTTCAGCCACTCCTCGCTGCGCTTTTTTTCCACGCGGGGAAGAATACGCTGAAGAACCGCTCGAAGATCGCCCGTCACGGAGGCGTCGATGACGACGTTCTTGTTAATTTCCGCCGGATCGACATCGATCTGAAGAAGCTTCGCCTGCGGTGCAAAATTCTTCGGGCTTCCGACATCGCGGTCCGAGAATCTGGCGCCCAGGATAATCATCAGATCACAGTCATAGGTGGTCAGATTGGAGGCTTTCGTCCCGTGCATTCCGAGCATTCCCAGGTACAGGTCATCCGTCTGCGGGAAAGTTCCCTGTCCCATCAGAGAATCGCAGACCGGTGCGCTGATCTTGTGCGCCAGCTCTGTAACTTCTTCCGACGCGTCCGAAATGATGCATCCGCCGCCGGCAAAAATCATCGGGCGCTTCGCCTCATTGATCATCTGTACCGCCGTATCCACATCGCTGTCCGAAATGATGTCAACGATCGGCTCGACCGGAACGGGATCTTTCTTTTCGTACTCACAGGTCGCAGCCGTGACATCCTTTGTGACATCCACCAGAACCGGACCGGGTCTTCCGCTCTTCGCAATGTAAAATGCGCGGCGGATGGAATCCGCCAGCCTGCTGATGTCCTTGATGATCATGCTGTACTTGGTGATCGGCATGGTGATGCCGGCAATATCCACCTCCTGGAAGCTGTCCTTGCCCAGCAGGGACTTCCCGACGTTGCAGGTAATCGCGACAATCGGAACCGAATCCATGTATGCGGTGGCGATTCCCGTCACCAGGTTCGTCGCGCCGGGGCCGCTGGTCGCCATACAGACGCCGACCTTTCCGGTCGCGCGGGCATATCCGTCCGCCGCGTGAGAGGCACCCTGCTCGTGAGAAGTCAGGATATGCCGGATTTCCGGGTGTTTGTACAATTCGTCGTAGACATTCAGGATAGCGCCGCCCGGATATCCGAACACCGTGTCGACGCCCTGCTCTTTCAGACATTCTATGATAATCTGAGAACCATTTAACTGCATAGAATCATCTCTCTCCTATTCTATTTATCTATCATTATTCAGGTGGCGGAATTATTCAATATCGCTCCGCGGTTTGCACTGGTCACAAGGTTTGCGTACCGGGCGAGATAGCCGGTCACATTCTGCTCTTTCGGCTTCCAGGCGGCGCGGCGTCTCTCCAGCTCCTCGTCACTGACTTTCAGCTCCAGTTTATAATTCGGGATGTCAATGTGGATGATATCCCCTTCTTCAACCAGGGCGATCGGTCCGCCGACCGCTGCCTCAGGACTCACGTGTCCGATCGCGGCGCCTCTGGACGCACCGGAAAACCGGCCGTCGGTGATCAGGGCGACGGTGCTTCCCAGACCCATTCCGGTGATCGCGGAAGTCGGATTCAGCATCTCCCGCATCCCCGGACCGCCCTTGGGGCCCTCATAGCGGATGACGACCACATCGCCGTCGACGATCTTTCCGCCCTTGATCGCAGCGATCGCATCCTCCTCGCAGTCAAACACGCGGGCAGGGCCGTCGTGAACCATCATCTCAGGTACGACCGCAGAGCGCTTGACCACACCGGTATCCGGAGCGAGATTGCCCTTCAGGACGGCAATGCCGCCGTTCTTCATATAGGGATTGTCGACCGGACGGATTACCTCCGGATTGCGGTTGACCGCGCCCCTGATGTTCTCGCCGACCGTCTTCCCGGTTACGGTCATGCAGTCGAGATGAAGCAGATTCAGGGAAGCGAGCTCATTCATGACGGCGTAGATTCCGCCGGCCTCGTTGAGCTCCTCCATGTAGTGCGGCCCGGCCGGAGCCAGATGGCAGAGGTTCGGGGTCTTCTCCGAGAGCTCGTTGGCAAGCTCCGCCTCGAAATCAAATCCCGCCTCGTGTGCGATCGCCGGCAGATGAAGCATCGTGTTGGTGGAACATCCGAGCGCCATGTCAACCGTCAGGGCATTGAGGAACGCATCCTTTGTCATGATATCGCGCGGGCGGATATCCTTCTTCAGACACTCCATCACCTGCATGCCGGCGTGCTTCGCGAGCTTGATGCGTGCGGAATAAACCGCCGGAATCGTGCCGTTCCCGCGGAGTCCCATTCCCAGGACCTCGGTCAGACAGTTCATGCTGTTCGCAGTGTACATTCCGGAGCAGGAGCCGCACGTCGGGCAGACATTCTCCTCATAATTTCTCACATCGTCCTCGGTCAGTTTTCCGGCTGTGTACTCACCGACCGCCTCGAACATCGAGGAAAGACTTCTCTTTTTTCCCATCACGTGTCCGGCGAGCATCGGTCCGCCGCTGACGAACACCGTGGGAATATTGATGCGGGCCGCAGCCATCAGAAGGCCGGGCACGTTCTTATCACAGTTGGGGATCATGACCAGCGCGTCAAACTTGTGTGCGAGAGCCATGCATTCGGTGGAATCCGCGATCAGATCGCGGGTAACGAGGGAGTATTTCATGCCGGAATGACCCATGGCAATTCCGTCGCAGACCGCGATCGCCGGGAAAACCACCGGCGTTCCGCCGGCCTCGGCCACACCGAGCTTGACCGCTTCGGTGATTTTATCCAGATTCATATGGCCCGGAACGATCTCGTTGAACGAGCTGACGATTCCAACCATCGGCCGGTTCATCTCTTCCTCCGTCATGCCGAGCGCGTTAAACAGGCTTCTGTGAGGAGCCTGCTGCATTCCTTTTCTGACCACATCACTTCTCATAACGCTATTCTCCTCTTCTCTTTTATTCTGCTGATATCTTCTGTCCGCCTGCCGGGGGCAATAACGGGCGCCAAAGATCTTTTTTATGGCTCAGACACGATTTGCGATGGCATCTCCCATTCCCGCGGTATCCACGAGAGTGCAGCCCTCGGACATAATGTCGAAGGTGCGGATTCCTTCCGTCAGCACCTGCTGAACCGCCGCTTCCACGGCATCTGCTTCTTTATCGAGATTCAGCGAAAAGCGAAGCATCATCGCGGCAGAAAGAATGGTGGCAATGGGATTGGCTTTTCCGGTTCCGACAATATCCGGAGCGGAGCCGCCGCTCGGCTCATACAGCCCGAATTTCGTCTCGTTGAGGCTAGCGGACGAAAGCATGCCGATTGAGCCGGTAATCATACTGGCCTCATCGGACAGGATATCGCCGAACATATTTTCGGTCAGGACAACGTCAAACTGGCCGGGATCCCTGACCAGCTGCATCGCGCAGTTGTCCACCAGCATATTTTCCAGTGTGACGTCCGGATAGTCGTGAGATACCTCCTCGACAACCTTTCTCCAGAGGCGGGAGGAGTCCAGAACATTCGCCTTGTCGACGCTGGTCACTTTCTTTTTTCTCTTTCGGGCTATGTCAAACGCGCGGATCGCGATCCGGCGGATCTCGTCCTCATTGTATTTCAGCGTGTCAATCGCGGTCTCTTTTCCGTTCTCCATGAAAGTCTTCCGCTCGCCGAAGTAGAGGCCTCCGGTCAGCTCCCGGACGATGATCAGATCAAATCCGTTCGGAATCACGCGGTCATGCAGCGGGCAGGCATCCCTCAGCTCCCTATAGAGCTTCGCGGGGCGCAGATTGGCGAAAAGTCCCAGTGCCTTGCGGATTCCCAGAAGGCCGGCCTCAGGACGCTTCGAGGGCTCCAGCTTATACCACGGAGACGTCTTCGCGTCGCCGCCGATCGAGCCCATCAGAACGGCATCGCAGCTCTTCGCAGCATCTACCGTCTCATCCGTGAGCGGAACCCCGTGGACGTCAATCGAAGCGCCGCCCAGAAGCAGTTCCTCATATTGGAAGGAATGTCCGTATTTTTCACACACTTTGTCCAGAACTTTCTTTGCCTCCGTGACAATCTCCGGCCCGATGCCGTCGCCGCGGATCAATCCGATCTTTGCGTTCATCCGTTCATAAACCTCTTTTCCTGTAAAATCAGCGGGCATCCCGCGCGCCGAAAAATCGACGGCGATCAGCCTTATTCTCAATAATACTTCATGTCCATTGAGATTTCAATGAAAAATGGGGCTCCCTTCCCGATGGCAAGTCGGAAAACAGGCGTCATTCTCCGGATTTTCCGGAGCAAAAAAAGCCGGGGCAAGCTGTAATATACTACAGGCCCCGGGTAAAATCATTTCTTTTTGGTGTCCTTCGAATCCGAAGAATTCTTTGATTTTGTGTCCTTTTCCGGCGTTTTCGCCACCGCGTCCGCCGGTTTCTCAACCTGGGCGATCGCAGTCTTTTTCATCGGAATGCGGCAGTTGCGGTTATTCCCGAACTCGACGATGCAATCATCTTTTCCCACATCAATGAGGACTCCGTAGAAACCACTGTTGGTGACGACAGCATCTCCGACCTCCATTGCTTTCAGCATCTCATCAATCCGCTTCTGCTCTTTTCTCTGCGGACGAATCATAAGAAAATACATAATCGCAATCAGAACGGCCATCATGATGAGCATGCTGCCCATACCGCTGCTGGAACTTGATGTACTGCTGAGAATAACCATTGAAAATACCTCCATTTATTCCTTCACTTCAATACATTCCATCATACACAAACTTCTTTTCATGAGCAAGGGTAATTTCCCTTCCTCCGTAAAATTCCTATTTCTGTTCAGACATCGATTCCAGCATTTCTTTTTTATAAGAAGAAAATCTTCCCTCGCGGATCGCCGTGCGGATTTCTTCCATCAGATGATTGTAGAACCAGAGATTATGGAGTACGCAGAGCCGCATTCCCAGCATCTCCTTCGCCTTGAACAGATGATGAATGTAAGCCCGGCTGTATCTCCGGCAGGCGGGACATCCGCAGTCCTCCTCGATCGGACGCTCATCCAGCTCGTACTGCGCGTTATACAGATTCAGGTGACCGTGTCGGGTATACACGTGACCGTGGCGTCCGTTCCGGCTCGGATAGACGCAGTCAAAGAAATCGACACCCCGGTCCACAGCCTCCAGAATATTGGCGGGAGTACCGACGCCCATCAGATAAACCGGTCGGTCATGCGGAAGCTCCGGTACGACCCGGTCCAGAATATCGTACATCTGCTCATGCGTCTCTCCGACCGCGAGCCCGCCGACCGCGTAGCCGTCCAAATCCAGCTCCCGGATCCTCCTGGCGTGATCGACGCGGATATCCGGATAGATCGCTCCCTGATTGATGCCGAACAGCATCTGCTCGCGGTTGATCGTGTCCTCCCGCGCATTCAGTTCGTCCATCTTTTTTTTGCACCGGACCAGCCAGCGCGCCGTGCGGTCCACCGAGTGCTGCACATACGAACGTTCTGCCACGCTAGACGGACACTCGTCAAAAGCCATGGCGATCGTCGACGCCAGATTCGACTGGATCTGCATGCTCTCCTCCGGCCCCATAAAAATCCGGTGACCGTCAATATGTGAACGGAACGTCACGCCCTCTTCTTTAATATTGCGCAAAGATGCGAGTGAGAAAACCTGAAAGCCGCCCGAATCCGTCAGAACCGGCCGGTCCCAGGACATGAATTTCCGAAGACCCCCCAGCTTTTTCACCGTCTCGTCACCCGGACGCAGGTGGAGGTGGTATGTATTGGACAGCTCGATCTGTGTTCCGATCTGTTCCAGATCCTCCGTCGAAACCGCCCCTTTGATCGCAGCCGCCGTCCCTACGTTCATAAAAAGAGGCGTCTCGACCGTCCCGTGTACCGTCTCGAATATGGCACTTTTCGCCCTTCCGTCCTCAGCCGCAATCGTATACTTCGCCATGAATCACTCCCGTTAATCAAAACATTCACTCACAGCCCATTATACGTGCGGAAGCACAAATGCGCAAACGATTCTATCTCATATACTGTCCGCCATTTACGTCAATCGTCTGACCCGTAATATAGGACGCCTCATCCGAAGCGAGAAAACAGACCGCTCCGGCTACATCGTCCGGGGTTCCGGCACGCCCGAGCGGCACATCGTCCGAAGAAATGCCTTCTCTTCTGGACATCGGCGTATCGATGACGCCCGGAGAGACGCCGTTCGATGTAATTCCGTATTCCGCTCCGAGAAGAGCAAGCGATTTCACCATACATTCGAGACCGGCCTTTGAAATGCTGTAATGAATTCCGGAGAATCTTCCGCCTCTCTCTCCGGCGATGGAAGTGATCGTGACGATCCTCCCTCTTCTGCGTTCTCTCATTTTCCGGAAAACCGCCTGACTCAGGAAAAATGTTCCTTTCAGATTCACATCCAGCATGGTATCCCACTCCGCTTCATCAATCTCATCGATCTTTTTGGTATTGGAAATGCCGGCGCAGTTCACAAGAAGATCGATCTGACCAAAGCGGTTTTCTGTTTCTTCAACCAGCCTGGCCGCTCCGGAACATTCCCGGAGATTATAGCGGAGAGAGAATCCGGACCCTCCTGCTTCCCGGATCCGGCGCATCGTCTCTTTCGCACCATCCGGATTCTGATAAGTAAAAACAGCCAAGTATCCGCGCTCTGCCAGCTTGACACAGACCTGACGGCCGATTCCGGAGCTGCCCCCGGATATCAATGCGATTTTTTTCTTCGTATTCTCCATCACAGACTCCTTTAATGCAGACCTAATTCTATGAATTAATACTAATATATTAATATTTAAATGTCAATTTTATTCTGTTCTCAGAATCATTCGCTTCACTTCGGAAAAGCTTCCGGAGCCGTGTGATTTTTGTATTTTCCCAATCTATATATTGTGTCCAATCGCCCTGCCATATTAATGACAATTATTCCTGATATGTTCAAGATTTCCCGTAGTTTAGACTTTTTTAATGATTGTATCCCAGAAAAGGTTGTACAAAATATGATTCGGGCGTATAATTCAGATGATTCGCATTAAAGGAGAATACTGAATGAAAAACCAGAATGCATATAAACTCGGAATTGACATCGGATCGACAACCGTAAAAATCGCGGTACTGGACGGAGAGGACAATCTTCTCTTCTCCGATTACCAGAGACATTTCGCGCGGATTCAGGAGACGCTTGCCGAGCTGCTCGGCAAGGCGCTGGATCGGGTCGGTGAACTGGAGGTTCACCCGGTTATCACCGGAAGCGGCGGACTGACGCTGGCCAAAAACCTGGACGTGCCGTTTACCCAGGAAGTTATCGCCGTATCCACCGCACTGCAGCATTACGCTCCGCAGACCGACGTAGCCATTGAGCTCGGCGGAGAAGACGCAAAGATCATTTACTTCGAGAATGGAAACATCGAGCAGCGCATGAACGGAGCCTGCGCGGGCGGTACCGGATCCTTCATCGACCAGATGGCCGCCCTGCTGCAGACCGACGCGCCGGGGCTGAACGAATACGCAAAAGAATACAAAGACATCTATCCGATTGCCGCGCGCTGCGGTGTTTTCGCAAAAACCGATATCCAGCCACTGATCAACGAGGGAGCCACGAAGCCGGATCTGGCTGCTTCCATCTTTCAGGCTGTCGTGAGCCAGACAATTTCCGGCCTCGCCTGTGGAAAACCGATCCGCGGCCACGTCGCGTTTCTCGGTGGCCCGCTGCACTATCTCTCCGAGCTGAGAGCGGCTTTTATCCGCACACTCCGGCTCGACGACGAGCATGCCATCGTGCCGGAAAATTCGCACCTGTTCGCCGCGATCGGTTCTGCCATGAACTTCCGCGAGGACAGTTCCGCTTCGCTCACCGAAATGAAGGACCGGCTTGAGCACGGTATCAAGATGGATTTTGAGGTGGCCCGCATGGAGCCGCTTTTCAAAGACGAGGCGGATTATCAGGATTTTCTGAACCGTCAGGCGGTCAATAACGTGGCGACCGCCGATTTCGAGACGTATGAGGGGGACTGTTATCTCGGCATCGACGCCGGTTCGACGACGACGAAAGCCGCAGTCGTCGGCGAAGACGGTTCTCTTCTCTATTCTTTCTACAGCAATAATAATGGAAGTCCTCTCGCGACGGCAATCCGCGCTATCCAGGATATCTACTCGAAGATGCCCGACACCGCCCGCATCGCCTATGCCTGCTCCACCGGATACGGCGAAGCGCTGATCAAGGCTGCCCTGATGCTGGACGAGGGAGAGGTCGAAACCATCGCCCATTACACTGCCGCCGCGTTCTTCGAGCCGGACGTCGACTGCATTCTCGACATCGGCGGACAGGACATGAAATGCATCAAGATCAAAAACAAGGCGGTGGATTCCGTCATGCTGAATGAGGCGTGTTCTTCAGGGTGCGGTTCCTTCATCGAGAATTTCGCCGAGTCTCTCGGATACAGCGTGCAGGATTTCGCAAAGGAGGCTCTGTTCGCGAAGCATCCGATCGACCTTGGAACCCGCTGCACGGTCTTCATGAATTCAAAGGTCAAGCAGGCGCAGAAGGAGGGCGCATCCGTCGCGGATATTTCCGCCGGTCTCTCCTACTCCGTCATAAAAAATGCCCTCTACAAGGTTATCCGGGTTTCCGATGCCTCTGAGCTCGGACGGCACATCGTCGTGCAGGGCGGAACCTTCTACAACGACGGCATTCTGCGCGCCTTCGAGCGGATTGCCGACTGCCAGGCTATCCGTCCCGATATCGCCGGAATCATGGGCGCATTCGGCGCGGCTCTCATTGCCCGCGACCGCTGCGAGGGGAAACAGACCACCATGCTGCCGATTGAAAAAATCAACGCGCTGCAGTATTCAACAAAAATGGCCACCTGCAAGGGCTGCACGAACCACTGCCGTCTGACCGTGAACCGCTTCTCCGGCGGCCGCCAGTACATCAGCGGGAACCGCTGCGAGCGCGGTATCGGAAAGGAAAAAAACGCAGACCACATTCCGAATCTCTACGAGTACAAATACAATCGTATCTTCGGTTACACACCTCTCACGGAGGATGAGGCTCCGAGGGGCAAAATCGGAATCCCGCGCGTGCTGAACATGTACGAAAATTACCCGCTGTGGTTTACCTTTTTCACGAAGCTCGGATTCCAGGTCGTTCTCTCACCCAATTCCACGCGCCGGATCTATGAACTGGGCATCGAGTCGATTCCGAGCGAATCCGAGTGTTATCCGGCGAAGCTTTCCCACGGACACGTGACGTGGCTGATCCGCCAGGGTGTGAAGAACATCTGGTATCCGTGTATTCCGTATGAAAGAAACGAATTTCCGGAGGCAGTCAATCACTACAACTGCCCGATCGTTACCTCCTACGCGGAAAATATCAAGAACAACGTCGAAGAGCTGAACGACCCGTCGATTCACTTTATGAACCCTTTCCTGGCTCTCACAAACGAGGAAGTGATGACGAGGGAACTGGTAAAGATTTTCCACACCATTCCCGAGGCCGAGGTCCGTGCCGCCGCCCACGCCGGCTGGCTTGAGATGGATCAGGTCCGCCATGACGTCGAGAAAAAGGGCGAAGAAGTTCTGAAGTGGATGGAGGAAACCGGCCATCACGGCATCGTGCTCGCCGGCCGCCCGTATCACATTGACCCGGAGATCAATCACGGGATTCCCGACATGATCAATTCATACGGGGTCGCCGTGCTCTCCGAAGATTCGATCTCACACCTGCAGCCGATTGAGCGTCCGATCCGCGTAAACGACCAGTGGATGTACCACACCCGGCTCTATGCGGCAGCCAATTACGTCAATCAGCGTGACGACCTGGATCTGATCCAGCTGAACTCCTTCGGATGCGGTCTGGACGCGGTCACCACCGATCAGGTCTATGAGATCCTGGATTCCGCGGGAAAGATTTATACCTGTCTGAAGATCGACGAGGTCAACAACCTCGGTGCGGTCCGCATCCGGGTCCGCTCTCTTCTGGCGGCCATCCGCGCCCGGGAGAAAAAGAACGAAAAGCGTGAGATTCATTCCTCTGCACAGGACCGCGTCGTATTTACAAAAGAAATGCGCAAAGAGGGTTACACGATTCTCTGTCCGCAGATGTCTCCGATTCACTTCAAGCTGATTGAGGCGGCTTTCCGGGCATGCGGCTACAATTTTGTGGTCCTCCCGAACGACAATAAATCCGCCGTCGATGTCGGCCTGAAATACGTCAATAATGACGCCTGCTACCCTTCTCTGATTGTCGTGGGGCAGATGATGGAGGAGCTTCAGTCCGGAAAATATGACCTGAACAAGACGGCTCTGGTGATGAGCCAGACCGGCGGCGGCTGCCGCGCTTCCAATTACATCGGATTCATCCGCCGCGCTCTGAAAAAGGCAGGTATGGAGCAGATTCCCGTCATCTCGGCAAATCTCGTCGGCCTGGAGGGAAATCCGGGCTTCAAAATTACTCCGGGGCTCGGAATCCGTGTGGTATACGCGGCATTCTTCGGAGACATTTTCATGAAATGTCTTTATCGCATGCGTCCCTACGAAAAGGTGAAGGGATCCGCAAACCGTCTGCACGACAAATGGGAGCGGATCGTGATCAACTTTCTGTCGGGGCCGCGTGTATCCTTCGGGCGGTACAAGGCACTCTGCCGCGCGATTATCCGGGATTTTGACCGTCTGCCGGTCACTGAAAAAAAGAAACCGCGCGTCGGCATTGTCGGCGAGATTCTCGTCAAATATGCTCCTCTCGCGAACAACCACCTGGTAGATCTGCTGGAATCCGAGGGCGCGGAGGCAGTCGTTCCGGACCTGGTCGACTTCTTCATGTACAGCTTCTATAATTCCGGATTCAAATATGAGCATCTGGGCGGAAAGAAATCCAGCGCGAATCTGACCGGCCTGGGAATCAGGGGCGTCAATTTCATCCGGAAGGCGTCCAACGATGAGCTTGCGAAGAGCAGACATTTCTCCCCGTCCGTCGACATTGAGACCCTCGCGGAGTATGCCTCCCCGATCGTTTCCGTCGGAAACCAGACCGGCGAGGGCTGGTTCCTGACCGGTGAGATGATGGAGCTGATTCACGGCGGTGTAAACAATATTATCTGCATTCAGCCTTTTGCCTGTCTCCCGAACCACATTGTCGGAAAAGGCGTCATCAAGGCTATCCGCCAGAAATACCCGCGCGCGAACATCGCCGCCATCGACTACGACCCAGGCGCGTCCGAGGTCAACCAGCTGAATCGGATCAAGCTGATGCTGACTACGGCGATGAAAAATCTCCGCGAAGAAGAAAACGGAACCTCATCCGAAAATACCGCCGCAGGCATCTGAATAAATCCGGGCCGCAGACATCTGAATGAAACGGGGCCGCTGTATGAATTCTTCATACAGCGGCCCTGTTATTTATTTTTGTCACCCTCTTTTCACAACACAGCTTCCTGGGTCTGCACATTAATAAGATTTTAACATCGTGGCGGAGATATTAATACCTTGTTTACGTGAAACGTGCAAAAATCTGAATAAAGGAAAAGGATAAATGGAGTAAACCGAATCGTTTGAATGCTGGCAGAATAAGGAAATCGGATATGTTACGAAGAAGATGGAACTCCCGGAGTTCGTTTCAGATTATCATACTCGGGTTCGCCTTTTTGATCTTCGCGGGAACGATGCTGCTCATGCTGCCGGGAGCAAAGGCAGGACCCGGACACGCGTCGTTCGCCGACGCCCTCTTTACCGCAACGTCGGCTTCGTGTGTGACGGGGCTTGTCGTACAGGACACGGGCACCTATTGGTCGCTGTTCGGACAAATCGTGATCCTCGCACTGATCCAGATTGGAGGAATGGGCATTATTACCGTAGCCATGGCCATTGCCATTCTGTCCGGGAAAAAGATCAACCTCGTACAGCGCAATCTGATGCACGATTGACGCGCCGCAAATGTCCGGAATCATTCGTCTTACGAGGTTCATCCTTTCGTTCACTGTGATCACGGAAGGAGCGGGTGCACTGATGCTGATGCCTGTTTTTATCCGGGAATTCGGGCCCGGAAAGGGAACCTGGTATTCCGTGTTTCATTCGATCTCGGCATTCTGCAACGCCGGCTTTGACCTGATGGGAGTGCGGGGACCATATGGTTCGCTGAAAAGCTTCGCCTCGGATCCGTTATTAAACTTTACAATCATGGCGCTGATTGTGACCGGCGGACTCGGTTTTCTGGTCTGGTACGACGTCCTGTCCTGCCGGCAGCACATTCACAGATGGCGTATGCAGACAAAGGTCGTAATCTTTATGACGACGATTCTGATCATCGGACCCTCTCTGTTTTTTTATTTCTTTGAATATACAACCGGAGGGCATAAGCTTCGCGTGCTGTACTCGCTGTTCCAGTCCGTGACGACCAGAACAGCAGGCTTTAATACGGCCGATCTCACAAACCTGGACAGCGCGGGAGTTCTGCTCATGACAGTTCTGATGCTGACAGGCGGATCTCCCGGGTCGACCGCAGGCGGAATGAAAACCACGACGGTCGCAGTCCTTTTCTCGAACTCATTTACGGTTTTTCGCAGGAAAAAGGACGTCAATCTGTTTCGCCGTCGGTTGGACGAAGAGACCAATATGCGGGCGAGCGCGCTGTTTCTCATGTACATATTTCTGTTTTCAGTGGCAGGTATGATCATCAGTGTCGTGGAGGATATTCCGGTGCAGACCTGTCTGTTTGAGACGGCATCGGCAATCGGGACGGTCGGCCTTACACTTGGTATTACGCCGGGGCTGACTTATTTCTCCCGGGCATTGCTCGTCGCACTTATGTATTTCGGCCGCGTCGGCGGGCTTACGCTCATCTTCGCTGCCGTCTCCGGGTGTCGCACCACCGGACGAAACCCGCTGGAAAAACTCACCGTCGGATGATGAAAAAGCTGAAAACGGCATCTAATAAGGGAGTGGTCCTATGTTTGCAGTCTGTATTCTGTTGTTGACCGGAGCCGGGACCCTGTACGCCATCCTTGGCCTGCGTCTGATCCGGAAATTTGACGAATATCTGAAACATTATTATTATCATGAAGAGGAATGATGTGGGACCGGCAGGCAGGAACGGAGGAAGCTTTATGGAGCACGTGCTTGTGTGCGTTTCGTCGTCGCCGACCAACGCGCGGCTGATCCGAAAGGCGTACCAGCTCGCAAAGGCGTTCGGAGCTGCTTTTACGGCGCTCTATATCGAAACGGATGCGGATCTTTCAATGTCCGGAGAAGACAGTAAACGCAAGCAGGAGAATGCCCGTCTCGCGCAGGAGCTCGGAGCCCGCTACGAGGAAATGTACGGAGCGGACGTGCCTGCTATGATCGCGGAGTATGCACGCGCATCCGGTGTAACGAAAATCGTCATCGGCAGGAGCATGAAAAGCAGCAGGAAACATATGGCGTCCGCGAGTCTGGTTGATCGTCTGATCGCTGCCTCGCCGGACATTGACATCTACATTATCCCCGACCAGATGCACGAGAGACGCCGTCACCATCGGATTCATTTGCAGAAACTTCGGTTCGTCGGGATAAAGATGATTTTCTTCAGTCTGCTGCTTCTCCTTCTTGTGTCGGTGGTCGGCGTGTTCTTTTCATATGCCGGAATTGCCGAAGTCAGTATCGTTGCCCTGTACATCTTTGCCGTGTTTCTGATCGCCGTACTCTCGGCGGACCGTATGTTGATCACCGGAATGTCGCTTTTCAGCGTACTGATTTTCAATTTTCTGTTCACCGAGCCGCATTATTCGCTTCGCGCGTATGATAACCGGTATACGATTCTGTTTCTCTTCATGTTTCTGATCGCGTTTCTTACAGGAACCATGGCGGCAAAGATCAAGAAACAGGCGGAAAATGCGACCGAAAGCGCGAACCGCATGGCGATATTGTTTGACTTTAACCGCATTCTGGGGACTCTTCACGATGTGGACAGTATTTTAAAGGCAACCGCGCAAAACCTCCACAGACTGCTGCAAAGAGATATTGTTCTTTTTCCGGTTATCGACAATACGCTTGGCAATCCGCAGGCACTCCCGGCGGAAGACGGGAATACCGTTACGTTTTTTCGGACAGACGGGGACAGGGAAGCCGCAGAGCGGGCATTTTCCGAAAAGCGGAACCCGGGAGGTGGTACCGGTGTCTGCACGGGTGCCGGAGGTTTGTACTATTCTCTGCATTCCGCCGATCACATTTACGCGGTCGTCGGCATTGACACTTCGAAGCACGAGCTTGAGGCGCGTTCCGGCAGCATCGTCTTCTCACTTCTGCAGGAGAGTGCCCTTGCACTGGATAATATCAATCATCTGAAGGAAAAAGAACAGGCGGATCTGGTTGCACACCGCGAGCACGAACGGGCGAACCTGCTGCGTTCGATCTCTCACGATCTCCGCACACCACTCACAACGATTTCCGGGAACGCAGGTTTTCTGCTCTCGTCCGAGGAAGATCTGGGAAAGGAAGAGAGGCGGAAGCTGTACCGGTACATTTATGACGATGCCGTATGGCTCGGGGAAATGGTCGAAAATCTTCTTTCTCTCACGAGAATTGAGGATGGACGTCAGCCGCTGCAGATGCAGGCCGAATTTGTCGGTGACGTCGTCGATGAGGCGGTCCGGCACAGCGATCAGAATCTGAAGCAGCATCCGTTTAAGATCGACATCCCCGATGAATTTCTTTTTGCGCGTATGGATGCGTCGCTCATCGTTCAGGTTCTCGTCAACCTGATAAACAATGCGGTCCGTTATACGCCGGAAAGCACGCCGATTACACTCTGTGTGAACAGGAAGAACGGACAGGTTCTGTTTGCGGTGAAAGATGAAGGGCCAGGCATTCCCGCGGAAGACCGCGCACGCGTGTTTGACATGTTCTACAGCAGAAGCGGTCAGGTCGCGGATGGAAAAAGAGGGACAGGGCTGGGGCTTGCGCTCTGTCGCTCGATTATGCAGATGCACGGCGGTGATATCTTGCTCACGCCAAATGAGCCGCATGGCTGCATCTTTTCGTTTGAGCTGCCGGCGGCAAATATGCAGAAATGACAGGAGAAAAAACGACAATGGCGTATCAGGCAAAAATTCTTGTGGTGGAAGACGATGCGTCCGTGAGAAATCTGATTACGATGGCACTGCAGGCAAATCACTATGCCTGCATGACGGCGGTGAACGGACAGGAAGCGGTAATGGAAACTGCGAGCGCAAACCCGGATGTTATTTTTCTTGACCTGGGGCTCCCGGATATGGACGGTGTCGAAGTGATCCGGAAGGTGCGCAGCTGGTCAAAGACACCGATCATCGTTATCAGCGCCCGGAGCGAAGATTCCGATAAAATCGCAGCGCTGGATGAGGGGGCGGACGATTATCTGACCAAACCTTTTTCTGTTGAAGAGCTGCTGGCGAGATTGCGCGTGACGCTCCGTCGGCTGTATAATGCGACGCCGAAAGAAGATGCCGTTTTTGCCAATGGGAAACTGACTGTCCGCTATGCAGAGGGGACGGTTTTCTGGGACAAGCAGGAAATCCATCTTACCCCTACCGAATACCGTCTTCTTTGCCAGCTCTCCCGAAACTGCGGCAAGGTGCTGACTTATCACTATCTTACGCAGAAAATATGGGGCAGCTCCTGGGACGGCGATATGGCAAGTCTCCGAGTGTGTATGGCGACCATGCGGAAGAAGCTCTTTCCCCGTGGCGTCGGTCAGGATTATATTCAGACACATGTCGGTATCGGATACCGAATGATGCGCGTTGACAAACCATAAAAATCAGTGTCTCAGTGTCTGGTCCGAATAGACATCCGTAAAACGCGCCATGAAGGATGGCTCCTGGCCTGCCCGGCGCAGATGGCTGATATCTCCGATGCGGACGGCCCGGAAGTTCGCCGTCCCCTGACGCCTCTCCTCCGTGACCAGTTCGGTAACGCCGGTGGGTGAAATCACGATCCCGTTAAACAGCGAAAATGGCGAAACGTTCCAGAGGTGAGATAGAAACATAGTCGTCACTCCGTAGTGACAGAAAAATGCCAGCGTTTTCCGGCTTTCCTTTGTAACACGGTAATAATACCCGTCCCGCTCATATCCGTAAGAGGCCAGAAGGCTGTCAAACTCTCCCATCACATAATCATACGTCTCATTGAGATCGCTGTGGTGGGCGGTAGGACTGTTTCTCCACTCGAAAGAATCAAAGTAGCGCGGATCCTTTGCCATCTCGGAGGGGAGAATATCCCAGACAATCCAGCTGCCCGGCTCTGTCCATGCATCCAGCCTGCCGGAAGCATCCGGATAGGCCCTCTGCAGGAATTCATTCCCCGTAACATTTACCCTGGCGGGAAACTCTTTCAGCCAGTCATAAGTAATTCCCTCTATTCCCAGCTTTTTCTCACTGAAGGCAGCTGTCTCCTGCGCCCGTCCGTACGGAGATTTATAGATCACATCGATGTTTTCCTCTTCGATGTGCTCCGCAAGAAGCTCCGCCTCTTTTTTTCCGGTCTCAGTAAGCCCGTCTCTGTCATAATCCGGATCTCCGTGCCGGATAAACAGCAATCTCATACAAATTCTCCATTTCTGTTCCAGTCAGTCCAGACGGCCCTGCCCTTCAGAGGGCACGTCGATCCGCCTCCCCGGAATAATGAACGTCCACCTGGGGATAGGGAACCGAAATATCCTCTCTCTGAAAAATTTCCCATATGATCTGATTGGCCAGCCGCCTGAAATACGGCTTTTTCGCCGGGCTGCAGCGAATCTGCAGGGTATAGGCAATGTCGGAATCCTCAAATGCCGTAAGCCCGAGGTTTTCGCATTCCAGACATCCCTCAAGCGCCCGTATCCTGTCCCGGATCTCGTCCAGTGCTTTCCCCGCTTTTTCCGAGGGAGTCGCGTAGGATACCGGAACCGACAGGAAGAATACATCAGAACACTGCGAAATTTCAGAAATATTCCGATTGCAGACGGTGAGAACGGCATTGTCCGAGATACTCCGGATTTTTGTGGTACGGAGATTAAAGGAAATCACGACTCCCTCTTCTCCGTTGTAGCGCACAACATCGCCGACCTTAAAGAAGTCGTCGCTCATGATGTGCGTACCCATAATTACATCCTTGAGCAGATCCTGCAGGGCAAGACCTACAACGGCGCTGAAAATTCCCAGCCCTGCCACCAGCGAATTAATGTTGATCCCGTTCACCTGCAGAACGGCCAGCACGATCAGCACAATCAGAACCGTCTTGATTACATTGAACACAAGTTCTGCTGCGCTGCGACTCTCGCGCGTATCGAGGCCGCCTTTTTCCCGCCTGGTTTGTATGCTTTTCTCCAGCAGTCTTCGGATAATTCGCCAGAGCAGCCAGCCAACGCCGACAATCACAGCGCTGACGATATAATTTTCAATCCTCTCTATGGTAAAAAAATCCGTCATTTCTTTCCCCCTCTGTCAGTTGACCGCGAAGGTGATCGAGTACAGCTGGCTGTTTGTGGTGGTTCCGTACCGGTCCCTGCCCTGAAGATAATGAAATATAGCTCCATTGTCAACCAGATCATCGTACATCTCACGGTAGACTGTCTCATCGGAACACCGGATGGAAAGATTCTTCGCTCCGCTCTCAAACATGCGGGAAAACAGGGACGCCAGCTGATTCCTGTCATAGGAAGTAAAATAAGCGCCCTCGCGACGGTAATAATTGTCATCGACCGCGGTGCACTCAGGCGCCTTCATGCGGGTCTCATCGATGGTGTGATCCTTCAGAATATCTTCCGTCGTCACGCAGAGATAATTATAATCGACGCCGCGGTCGTACCCGGAATTGTCCGAAACCACAGGATCCCCGAAAGTCGAATCAACATAATAATATGCCCCGTCCAGAAATACGGCATTCCAGGCGTGATCACTGGTGCCGCTCTCGTCCGTGGCCGTCCCGTACACTATCCCACAGCGGATTCCCAGCTTCTGGAAAAGATATTCCGTCGCCTTCGAATATCCGGCGCAGACCGACCTGCCGTTCTCAAAAACCGATAGCAGATTCTGGTTGTTCTCTGCGCTGCTGTCATACTCTGTGTGCCCGACGATATATTCATAGACGTATTTTGCTTTCGTATAGTCATCCGCATCCGCCGCCAGAGCGGACAGAATCTGCGATGAAATCTGTTCGATCTGTGCGCGATGACTCTCCGTCTCTTCCTCTGAATAATCATATTTCGCGAGAAAACGATAGGTGGTCGGGAAAAGAGAATGTGTGCGCTTTACGCAGACATAGCTGGTCGTGTAAAATATTTCCGGATGATCGGACAGAACGCACTGGAAAATGCGTCCGATGTCATCCCCGTCCGCCTCAGATTCGAGGAAACTCACCTCTTCCCGGTTTTCGATGGAGGAAAGAATCCTGTCGTAAACACTCCGATCGGTTTCATCCAGCTGAAGATACGCGTAATATCCCTCGTCACCGGTCATCACCCCGAACTGTCCCGCACCGGGCTTTTCCTGCTCCTGAGAATCGGTCGTTTCCGGCGCGGAATCAGAAGAACCGCCGTCAGAAACGGAAGAGGCTTCAGGCGGAATGACCGACGAACCTGCGGAAACTCCGCCCGTTTCCGCAGGATCCTCCTGAAACCTTTCTCCGATCCCGGGAACGGAAGAAAGCATTTCACGGAAAGTCCGGCCGGTTTTTTCCGAATACCACCTCAGTCCGAGACAGGCAACACACAGCACAGCAAGAAAAACCATCCAATTCCGGATTGTATGTCTTCTCCTGCGCTTTTTTCGATCCCGGCGGACCCTCCGCCGATTTTCTTCATATTGATATTCCGGATCCATCTCCGGACCGTAAGAACCAAATCCCATATATTTCCGGCAATGCAATTCTATTTCAGTCAACCGTATGTTTGGTATTATAACAAAAATACAACGGGAGATTCAACCCGAAAAAAAGCCGCCAGCGGCGGCTTTATATTTTCCCGTATGAAATTGTAAAGAATGGTTTCAGACCTGCATCATGGCAGAAAAGATGCATCCGCTGCTTTCTGCCCCGAACATTTCACGGATCTGCTGCAGATTCGGAAGAACATCCTCCTCCGCGAGCACCGGAATGCTCACGATTTCGCTGATTTCCTCGCATCTTTCTTTCATGCTCTTTCCCCAAAGCATTTCTTCGGAAGAAGGTTCACCCACCGTCACGTATCCGGCGCCCATCTTTTCCGCGCTCTTCGCTTCAAATCTGGTAAGCACCGAACATCCGATCTCATCAAAATATTCGTACGGATCTCTTCCGCATTCCGTCATTCTTTCCAATTGATTATAGGAAAGGTGAATGCTCCTCAGGCCAAGACCTCTGGCGATCTCGACATGATCATGAAGAACCAGTTTCACATCGGCTGCCCCACAGATAAAAGCCGCCTCAAGAGCGACATTGTTATATTCTTCCTCTGTCATATTATCGTCGCGAAGAAGAAGTGCGCGGGGAGACTTGCTGCAGATCCTTAAGAGCTGCTGAAGATACTCCCTGTGGAGAAGGCCGCGATTCGAGACAGAAATCATGTGATTAAACATTTCTCTCTGATGTTCATCCATTTGATCACGGAGCGGAACCCTGTCCCTGATTCTGCCCACCGGCATATGAATGATTCTCGCACTGCTGTTACTGCTCATGATTTTCCCCTCTACTCTTTTTCATTGCTGCTGCCAAAAAATTCAAATACCAATACAAATGAAAAAAAGTGCTAAATAAAATGATTTTCTTGATATTTGAATCATAATACCCGATTCAGACAGCGGCAAGAACTCAACAGATGACAGGCCGGTACGAAAATCATACGGTTAAAGCAGGCATATCAATTTGATATGACAAACGCACTTTGAAATAATACTCTGCATAATATGGCAGTTTGAAGCAATTAAGGAAAATCGGGTGAGTCCGGGCCTTCATTTTGTGCCCGTCAAGGTACTGAAAAGAAAAAATCAACAGAAATCAAGGTATTTTTGATAGAATACTGCAAGAAAATTCACTCACTTCCGAAGGTACCGCAAGAACCACGGCTATTTCCGATATGTACCCATGCAGTACCATGCGCGTAAACAGGGATTCTTTCCGGCCCCGGGGCATTTCTTTTCCGGCCCCGGGGCATTTTACATTGACTTTCCACGGAAGCTGTGGTATTTTAAGATAGTTGTCAGCCACATCGGCGTGCACACAGGGGATTGGTCAAATGGCATGACAGGAGTCTCCAAAACTCTTAGCGGGAGTTCGATTCTCTCATCCCCTGCTTACTGGTAAGAAAGGAAGAGCCGGAAAACATCGCATCATGCGGTATTTTCCGGCTCTTCTTTTCAGCTGAATTCTTCCAAAACAGGAGTCGTTTACTTATGAAGCAGCCCGATCGCCTCCCGGACACTGGATACCGGCTTCAGAATCAGGGCACTGCCGTCCGGAACCCGGACGCTTTTCATACTGGCGCGCGGCAGAATCACGACGGAAAATCCCAGTTTTTCCGCCTCATTAACCCGCTGCTGTGCCATGCTGACGGCGCGGACCTCTCCCGACAATCCTACCTCTCCGAATACGACTGTCCGATCATCTACCGGAAGATCCTTCATCGCGGAGGCAATCGCCAATACGATCCCCAGATCCACCGCCGGCTCCGTCATCTTTACGCCCCCGGCAATATTGACATAAACATCCGAGGAGGACAGATTCATGCCCGCTCTTCTCTCCAGTACGGCAACCAGGAGATTAACCCGGTTGAAATCCGTGCCGTTTGCCGTGCGCCTCGGATACCCGAAATTGCTCCGGCAGACGAGAGACTGAATCTCGATCATGATTGGCCGGCTGCCCTCCACAGAACAGGCGACAACCGAACCGGAGGCCCCGGAAGGACGCCCGTCCAGCATGTATTCCGAAGGATTTTCCACCTCCGCGAGACCCTCGGTGCGCATTTCAAACACGCCGATTTCATTGGTCGACCCGAAGCGGTTTTTCACCGCGCGGAGCACACGATATGAAGCGTTCCGCTCACCTTCAAAGTACAGAACGGTATCCACCATATGTTCCAGAACACGCGGACCGGCCACGCTCCCGTCTTTTGTGACATGGCCGACGATAAACACCGGGATCTGCATCCCTTTCGCGACGCGAAGGAGGACTCCTGTCGACTCGCGTACCTGAGAGACACTTCCCGGAGAGGAAGATACGTTTTCATTGTACATCGTCTGGATCGAGTCAATCACGACCGCCTGCGGCTGATTTTTCTCGATCACATGGACAATGTCATCCAGATTTGTCTCACAGAGCAGCTCCAGAGCGTCCTGAAATGTACCGATCCGGTTCGCGCGCATCTTGATCTGCCGAAGCGATTCCTCCCCGGATACGTACAGCACACGCATTCCTCGGTTGGTGAGCGCCTGGCAGGTCTGCAGAAGCAGCGTGGATTTGCCGATCCCCGGGTCACCCCCGATCAGAATCAGCGATCCGTTCACGATTCCGCCCCCGAGTACGCGGTCCAGCTCGCCGATTCCCGTCCGGATCCGGGTGGACTCGTCCAGGTCGATCTCCGAGAGCTTCTTCGGCTTCGCGCCGCGTCCGGAAGATCGTCCTGATGACCTCCCGGTTCCCTGATGTTTCGGGACAGACGGCTCTTCCACAAAAGAATTCCACTCGTGACAGGCAGGACACTGCCCCATCCATTTGGCGGATTCGTATCCGCAGTTCTGACAGAAATATACGATTTTTTTATCTTTTGCCATATTTTACGATTCTGTCATTGCAGTTCATCCATCACAGGGAAGCCGCCGGTTCAATCGTCGACTTCCGTAACCTCGATCTCCGCTTTCCCGGTTCCGGCCAGATTCACGCTGAATGCAAGCTTTCCGCCCATGCTCGTGCGGATCCGGTCGGCCGGATTTCCGTTGATCACGACCCGGTACTCCACGTCCTCGCTCAGTCCGAGCGTAATCTGCACATCGTGGTCTCCCTCGACGGTGAATCTCAGACATCCGTCTTCCAGCTTCATTCCGGTCACGGATGTTCCCGGCACTGACTCGTAAAGCACCGTGTCATTGCGCTCCAGCCGGGTAATCTCTTTAAAGGTCTTTACATAATAAAGATCAGCGCCCACTTCAAAATCCGTGCGCTTTGTTTTTTTGTCCAGCTTATAATTTCCAAAGCTGATGCCCCCGTCCGGCTCTGTGCGAATCAGTTCCTCAATGACTGCCATGATTTTTTCCTCCCAATAGTTTAGCATTTATGCGGGAATGCCACGCACCATGGTGTATCTGTATATAGCCGGATATCATGTGGAATATTTTCCGGCTGAATACACGATGATAGCTGGACCCCGGATGTCTCCCGAAGGCAGGCCATCCGGAGACCATGTTTCCGGTCAGCTCTCCCTGAAGACCGGCTCGTTTCCGGAAAGACGCACGGTAACCGTTTTTCCGCGGTGGATTTTTCCGGAAAGGATCTGCTCCGCGAGCGGATCCTCGAGACGGCTCTGAATGGCTCTCTTCAGAGGGCGCGCGCCATACTTCGCGTCAAAGCTGTCCTTGATGAGCCTGTCCTTGACTCCATCCGTGACGCGGAGCCGGATATCCATCTGATCCTGACACCGCGCGGTAAGATCCGAGAGCAGGATGTTAATGATCGACCGCATATTCTCCATCGTGAGCGGATGGAATACCAGGATCTCGTCGATCCGGTTGAGAAATTCCGGGCGGAACAGCTGACGAACCTCATCCATCACCTGTTCTTTCATATGCTCGTAATCCTCTTTTTCCGTGTCGGTTCCGCCGAATCCCAGATGCTTCGGGCGGATAATCCGGTTCGCACCGGCGTTGGATGTCATGATAATAATCGTATCCTTGAAGTTGACCTTTCTTCCCTGCGCGTCCGTGATATGTCCGTCGTCAAGAACCTGCAGCAGGATATTGAATACGTCCGGATGGGCCTTTTCAATCTCGTCAAACAGAATCACGCTGTAGGGATGGCGCCGGACCTTCTCCGAGAGCTGGCCGCCCTCCTCGTAGCCTACGTAGCCGGGCGGAGATCCGATCAGTTTCGATACCGAATGTTTTTCCATGTACTCAGACATATCAACGCGGATCATCGCGCTCTCGCTCCCGAAAACGGCATCCGCGAGAGCCTTTGAAAGCTCCGTCTTTCCGACTCCGGTCGGCCCGAGAAACAGGAAGGAACCGATCGGACGGTCCGGATCCTTCAGACCAACCCTTCCGCGGCGGACGGCTTTTGCGACCGCCGTCACCGCTTCATCCTGCCCGACCACTCTTTTATGCAGGCTACTCTCCAGCCGCGAGAGGCGTCTGGATTCACTCTCCGCGATTTTTTCCAGCGGAATCTTAGTCCACTGCGAGACGGTTCTGGCGATATCATTCTCCGTCACAACGCGCCCGGAACTTTTTTTCCGTGTTTTCTGCAGCTCCTGTTTCAGATCATTCTGAAGCCTTTGAATCTCTCCGGCCTTTGCGACATCTCCCTTTCGGAGTGCCGTCTCTTTCTCCCGCTCTGCCTTCTGGATCCTGGCGGCGATTTTACCGGACTTTCCATCCGAGCGCCCCTCCGAAAGCCGGACCTTCGCAGAGGCTTCATCCATCAGATCAATAGCCTTATCCGGAAGAAAGCGGTCATTGATATAGCGCACGCTCATATCGACCGCGGCATGAATCGCACCGTCCGAAATCTTCAGCCGGTGATGATGCTCATAACAGGGACGCAGCCCTTTCAGTATCTCGTACGCTTCTTCCTTCGTCGGTTCTTCTACCGTTACCTGCTGGAATCTCCGCTCCAGTGCGGCGTCCTTTTCGATCCTTTTACGGTATTCATCGAGCGTAGTCGCCCCGATCAGCTGTATTTCACCCCGGGAGAGCGACGGCTTCAGAATATTGGACGCGTCGAGCGCACCCTCTGCGCCGCCGGCACCGATGATGGTATGAATTTCGTCAATGAACAGCAGAATATTGCGGTTTCCGGACACTTCGGCGATCACCTTTTTGATGCGCTGTTCAAATTCGCCGCGGTACTTCGACCCGGCAACCATGCCGGATAAGTCCAGCACGACAAGTCTCTTTCCGCGTACCGAATCCGGAACCTCGTCCCGGACAATCCGGGTCGCAAGGCCCTCGACGACGGCCGTCTTTCCGACTCCGGGCTCACCGACGAGACAGGGGTTGTTTTTCGTCCGGCGGCTGAGAATCTCGATCACACGGCTGATTTCCTCGTCCCGGCCGATCACCGGATCAAGCTTCCCCTCCCGGGCTTTTTCCGTCAGGTCCTGACTGTATTTATCCAGTGTCGGGGTGTCTCCGGCCTTTTCCTCGTCCCGGCCCATATCCTCGATCAGAGCGTGAATCGTGGCCTCCGACTCACCACCGGCACGAAGCGTGTTGATATAGAGATTCTGCAGATCGAAGTCCATGGTAAACAGCAGTCTGGTTGCCACGCAGTCCGGCTCTTCCAGGATCGCCAGAAGGATATGCTCCGTTCCCGTTTTTTCGCTGGAGAGACGGGCCGCCGCCTCATCGGCCGCTTTCAGAATCTGCTCCGCCTTCGGGGTATACTCGGGGTGCTGCGTGATATCTCCGTTTCCGCCCGGCGAAATCAGGACATCGACCATCTCCATGAACCGGTCGTAGGAAACTCCCGCCTCGGAGAGAATCATGGCAGCCGTCCCGTGTCCCTCACGCAGAAGTCCCGCGATCAGATGCTCCGTTCCGATATAGCCGTTACTCATATTTTCGGCGATCTGACGTGCCAGTTTCAGCGCCCTGGCCGCCTGCGCTGTATAATGTGAATTTGCCAAACTAATCATGCCTCCGTAAAACGGTAAGATACTCTCTGACATCAGTTTTTGTTTTTTTCATAGATGATTTTCAGCCCCTTCAGCATCAGATCCTCGTCAATATGGATCCTGTGGCGGCAGAAAGGAATGATTTTATCTGCCGGAAATCCGGTCGCAACGAGAGTACAGCTGACTCCCATCTCCTCCTCGATGCGGTCAATCATGCCGTCCAGCATGGCCGCGTGCCCGTAAATCATTCCGCTCTTCATGGCGTCAATCGTATTGCTTCCGATCAGCTTTTTCGGGGGCTCCAGACTGATCTGCTGAAGAAGAGACGTGTTCGTTACAAGAGAATTCAGGCCCGTACGGACGCCGGTCATCACCACGCCACCGACATACTGTCTTTTTTCATTCACCACGCAGATCGTGGTCGCCGTTCCGATGTCAACCAGAATGATCGGCACGGGATTTTCCGCGACCGCCGCAACGGAATCGACCAGCAGATCGCTTCCCAGTGTAGCGGGATCATCCAGACGGATATCCAGTCCGGTCCGGAGGCCCGGCCCGACGACCTTTGCCCGGATTCCGGTCAGCTTGTAAATCGAGGAGCGGAGCACTCCGGTGATCTGCGGAACCACGGAGGCAATGATGCAGCCTTCAAGAGATTCCGGCGAAATTCCGAAAATTTCCAGCGCCGTTTTCAGATCGATCGCATACTCAATCTCAGTGCGGTTCAGATCGGTCGCCATCACCTCCCGGAACTTTACACCGTGTTCGTCAATACCGCCGAACATCACGTTGCTGTTTCCAATGTCAATCCCGAGAATCAATAAGAGCGTCCTCCTTCCCGAATATCCTGCCCCACACGAACAAAGGATGAAAAACCGGCGGTGCCGAAAACAACAGGGATTCGCAGACCCGGCGCCGGATCAACCCGGCGGAGCAACGGATCCCGAATCCCTCTCATCCAAACTTATTTCTTCATTACTTATTTCTTCCGCAGCAATATTTATATTTCTTTCCGCTGCCACAAGGGCAGGGATCGTTCCTTCCGATCTTTTTTCCCTTCACGATGGTGCCGGATTTTTTCTGCTCAAGATACAGCTTTTTCTGCTCTTCTGCGGAAAAAATGTCGTTCCACTGTGGCAATTGGTAAAGCCATTCCGCTTTTGCGTCCACCATGTTTTTATAGAGACTTGCTTTGTCAAACTCCAGGCTGCACTCCGTATCCTCGGAGAGATCGTTCTCAATCGGATTCGGCTTGACGAGGCTGTCATTGATTCCGTCCAGAAATCCGGTCATCGTCATAATGTCTGTATCATATTTCTCCGCGAGCTCCCTGACCGTCCCGGAAACCACAGTGTCCGGATCCGAAAGGAGCTGCTCGTAAATGCCCTTTTCAATTAAAAAATAGTCGCTCCAGAACTTCTTCAGCTTTTTCGGATCTTCCTTCTCGTCATAGGCCTTCTGACGCCATTCTTCAAGTAAACCCATTTTCTCTCAACCATCCTGTCTGTAAGAATATGACCGGATCAAGTGTCCCGTCTCCGGCTAAGCATTAGTATAGTCGAACCACTGTAAAAAAGCAAGAAATCCAGAATCACGATCTGGAACTGCCCGTATCCTGAGTCTTCTCTTTGCCCGCATCCGAATCCGAATCCTTCTCTTCCTCGTCGGTTTTTTTATGAACCCGGACAATCGTTCCCTCGATACGATGATCGCGAATCTCAAAGACGCGGATGTGAAGATCGTCCGTATCCACCTCAAAACGGGTTCCATCCTCCGGTATTTCCCCGAGGACTCCGAAGATATATCCTCCGAACGTATCGTACTCTTCCAGCGGAAGATCCACCTTCAGCTTGTCCGCAACCTCATCCAGCTGGGCGCTTCCCTGAACTCTCCAGGTATATTCGGAAATCTGGACGATATCCTTCGGCTTCGCCTCATCGTCCGGTTCAATAATATCGCCCACCACTTCCTCGATCACATCACGGACCGTGACGATTCCGTCCATTCCACCGTACTCATCAAGCACAATCGCGAAATAATTGCCGGTCCGTCTCATATTGGAAAACAGAGCGTCCGCCTTGATGCTTCCGGGTACGAAATAGGCGGGTTTCACCGTCTCTGCGATCACATCCTCTTTATTATCCGAGTCGACACGGAAGAAATCCTTCGCATTCAGCACCCCGATGACATTGTCCGCGGTGTCCCGGCAAAACGGGAAAAGCGTATGACGGCTCTCATGAATCGTCTGTCTCCACTCTTCAACCGGGTCTTCCTCATAGAGAATGGTACAGTCCATGCGGCGCGTGCAGATCTCGTCTGCCGTAATATCGTCGAACTCGAAGACGTTCTGGATCATCTCCTTTTCATCTTCGTCAATCGTTCCCTTCTCGTTCCCGGCATCCACCATCAGCCGGATCTCATCCTCGGTCACCTCGTTTTCCTCCGCGTTCGGATCGATTCCCATGAGGCGAAGCACCCCGTTTGTGGAAACCGACAGCAGCCACACGAGAGGAAAGAAAATAATCGAGATCACATAGAGCACCTTTGAGATGCCGAGCGCAACCCCCTCCGGATTTTTCATCGCGAGCCGTTTCGGAACCAGTTCGCCGAAAACCAGAGAAAAATAGGACAATATGAGCGTGATAAGGATGATCGCCACAGAAGAATGCATCTGGATGCCTGCCCTGGCGAGCAGACTGACGAGACGGTCAGAAAAACTGTCCGCAGCAAAAGCGCTGCCAAGAAATCCTGCCAGAGTAATCGCCACCTGAATCGTCGAAAGAAGTCTCGCCGGCTGCCTCTTCAGCTTCAGAAGCGTTTTCGCTCGTTTGTCACCATCCTCCAATATCTTTTCCAGTTTCGCTTCGCCGACTGAGACGACCGCGAATTCCGCACAGGAAAAAACCGCGTTCACCGCAATCAGCGCTGCCTGCAGGAGCACCGGAAGTATCCACGGGCCACTGTCCACTTTAATATTCCTCCCATCGGGTTTCAAAAAAACAATCTGCCTGGCATGCAACGCATGCTTTCATTCATGAAGAGATTTACCGGAAATACGCGACTCCGGATTCGAACAGCTTCATATCCTGTTCGCCGTCAATGTTGATGGCGACGCCGTCCCCGCGGCGCTCCGCATGGCACATTTTTCCGTAGACGCGCCCATCCGGACTGGTAATTCCTTCTATATTAAAGTAGGAACCGTTGATGTTCCAGTACTCGTCATCGGTAAAGTTTCCGCCGAGGTCACAGTACCGGGTCGCGATCTGGCCGTTCTTCTGCAGCTTTTCAATCCACTCACGGCTCGCGACAAACCGGCCCTCGCCATGGGACGCGGGCATTGTGTAGATACCGCCCAGAGTCGCGCCGACCAACCACGGAGACTTGTTCGAGACGACCTTTATATAGGCCATTTTCGAGATATGCCGGCCGACCGTATTAAATGTCAGGGTCGGGGAATCCTCATCCTGTCCGGTAATCGCCCCGTTCGGGACAAGTCCCAGTTTGATCAGGGCCTGGAATCCGTTGCAGATGCCAAGTGCCAGCCCGTCCCTCTGCTCCAGAAGTTCGGTGACGGCTTCTTTGATCTTTTCGTTCCGGAAAGCAGTGGCGAAAAATTTCGCGGATCCGTCCGGCTCATCGCCCGCAGAGAAACCGCCGGGGAACATGATGATCTGGGATTTTCCGATCGCTTTCGAGAACTCCTCAACGGAATCCAGAATATCCGCCGCGGTGAGATTTCGGAACACCTTCGTGATAACGGATGCACCTGCCCTCTCAAACGCTCTCGTGCTGTCGTACTCGCAGTTAGTTCCCGGAAAGACCGGGATAAACACGGTCGGACGCCCGATCTTATGAGAGCAGATATGAACCGATTCCGTCCTGAAAAGGCCGGCATCCCTGATATCTCTTCCCTTCGGCTTCTCTTCGGATTTCTGACGGAAGACTCCCGCGAGCGGGCTGCTCCACGCGGCGAGGGCCTCCTCTTCGCTGATACAGGTGTCACAGTAGCGGAACATGCCGTCGTCGGCAACCTCTCCGATCAGCGTATAGGTGGACGCGAGCTCATTGACCTTTCCATCCGGCACCTCGAGGACAAGATCCCCGAAGTACGGGCTGAAGAGGTCGCGCTTATCGACATTGTGTTCGATCTTGAAACCGAGCCCGTTTCCGAAAGCCATCTTCGACAGCGCCGGAGCGATGCCGAAACGGTTCAGGGCGTATGCAGCCGCCACACGGCCGGCCTGCATATCCGCATGCACGCGCCCGTACAGATCCATGACCTCATCATAAACCGGAAGATCATACTCATCGCGCGGAATGTGAATCCAGACAATCTTGTCCCCGGCTTTTTTCAGCTCCGGTGTGATCACATCCGAAACCTTCGCCACATCCACCGCAAACGACACGAGCGTCGGCGGAACATCAATTTCATTGAAGCTGCCGGACATACTGTCCTTGCCTCCGATCGAAGCAAGCCCATAGCGCATCTGTGCCTCATAGGCTCCCAGAAGAGCCGCAAACGGCTGACTCCACCGCTCCGGATCCTCGCTCATCCGGCGGAAATACTCCTGAAAGGTGAAATGAATTTTCCGGAAATCGCCTCCCGCCGCCACAATTCTGGCGATGGACTCGGTGACGGCGTAGACCGATCCGTGATAAGGGCTCCAGGAAGAGACATACGGATCAAAGCCGTAGCTCATCATGGTAACCGTATTGGTCTCACCGTCGGCGACCGGCACCTTTGCCACCATCGCCTGTGTCTCGGTCATCTGATATTTTCCGCCGTAAGGCATCAGTGTGCTCGCCGCTCCGATCGAAGAGTCAAACATCTCGACCAGGCCCTTCTGCGAACAATCATTCAGATCGGAAAGCGCATTCAGCCACTCGGCCTTCACGTCGCCGTATTCCCAGTGTCTGCCAATCGTGCAGCCCTCACGGTTCGGGATGTCCACGAAGACACCCGTCTCCTGGTGCGCTCCGTTCGTATTCATAAAGGCTCTCGAAAGATCGACAACTTTTTTCCCCCGCCAGGTGAGAACCAGTCTCGGCTCTCTTGTGACGACCGCAACCCGGACGGCTTCGAGGTTCTCCTCCGAGGCGTACTCCAGGAACTTCTTCTCGTCCTCCGGAGCAACGACGACCGCCATTCTCTCCTGAGATTCGGAGATCGCCAGTTCCGTCCCGTCCAGTCCGGCATATTTTTTCGGAACTTTGTCGAGATCAACCCGAAGTCCGTCAGCCAGTTCGCCGATCGCAACAGAAACGCCTCCGGCTCCGAAGTCATTGCACTTCTTGATCATGTGGCTGACTTCTTCTTTCCGGAACATTCTCTGCAGCTTACGCTCCGTAGGAGCGTTACCTTTCTGAACCTCCGCCCCGCAGGTGGAAAGAGAAGCTGTCGTGTGTTTCTTGGAAGATCCGGTCGCGCCCCCGATTCCGTCGCGGCCCGTCCTTCCTCCGAGCAGAATGATCACATCGCCCGGATCCGATGTTTTGCGGACCACCGCCCGTCTCGGCGCAGCCCCCATGACGGCACCGATCTCCATTCGCTTCGCCACATAATTCGGGTGATATATTTCTTTTACATATCCGGTTGCGAGACCGATCTGATTTCCATACGAGCTGTAGCCTCTGGCCGCTCCGCGTGTCAGACTCTTCTGGGGAAGTTTGCCCGGAAGCGTCTCGCCGGCCGGCCGCGTCGGATCTGCGGCTCCGGTCACGCGCATGGCCTGATATACGTAAGTTCTTCCGGAAAGCGGATCGCGGATCGCGCCGCCAAGACAGGTAGCAGCTCCGCCGAACGGCTCGATCTCCGTCGGATGGTTGTGCGTCTCATTCTTAAAATTAATCAGCCACTCCTCGTTCTTCCCGTTCACATCGACCGGAACGACGATACTGCATGCATTGATTTCGTCGGATTCCTCCTGATCGGTCAGCTTGCCTTCCGCTTTCAGTTTTTTGGCGGCGATCAGGGCAAGATCCATCAGACACTGATACTTGTCGTCTCTTCCTTTATAGAGAATTTCTCTGTCGCTGACGTAGCGGCGATAGGAATCCTCTATCGGTTTTCTGTAATCTCCCTCACCGAACCGCACATCGGTCAGCTCCGTCTGGAAGGTGGTGTGACGGCAGTGATCCGACCAGTAAGTATCCAGAACACGGATCTCCGTAACCGTCGGATCGCGCTTTTCCTCATTCCGGAAATAATTCCGGATAAAGCGGAAGTCCTTGGTGGTCATCGCCAGGTTCAGGCTGTCATAAAGTCTTTTCAGCTCAACATCGTCCATCGCCGTAAATCCGTCAAACACAGCCACATCGTCCGGCTCCGGGAATGTCATCTCAAGCGTATCCGGCTTCTCCAGACCGGTTTCACGTGAATCCACCGGATTGATACAGTGCTTCTTTACCCGCTCAAGCTCTTCGTCGGAAAGTCCTCCGCTGAACACGTAGGTCGTCGCCGTGCGGATGATCGGATTTTCATCGCCCTTCAGGAAACGGACACACTGGACGGCAGAATCCGCCCGCTGGTCGAACTGCCCGGGAAGATATTCGACAGAGAAGGTCTGATCTCCCTCTTCCATCGGAAATGTTTCGTGATACAGAATATCGACGGGAGGCTCTGCAAACACCACCCGGCACGCCTCCTCAAAAATCGCGTCGCTAATGTTTTCCACGTCATATCGGATCAGAATCCGCACGCCACTGATCTGCGGAAGTCCCAGATAATGGCGCAGCTCATGACGGAGATCCTTCGCTGCGACAGCAAAATCAGGTTTCTTTTCTACATAAACACGTCTGACTTTTCCCATAAAAACAGAGCCTTTCTGCAAAAGCGGCCCGCGGGCAATTCGTTGAAATAAGATCCCGGCCGGCTCTTTCGCCTGTAGTGGAATCGTTTTATGCCTCATCTTAATTAGAATAGCATAGTTCAGAAAATTAGTAAAATCTTTATTGCCGGCACTATATGATGTAAAATATTGCTCTGGAGGATAATCAAATGGCACAGATCATTCTTGCAATCGGAATACCGTCCGGACTTTTTCTCCTGTTTCTCTGGTTGATCCACCCGGACAGAAAAGAGCGCGGAAAATGCCTTTCCTTCGGAAGGAAAAACTTTGCCCACCGCGGCCTCTGGGATCTGAAGCAGGGGATTCCCGAAAATTCTCTTCCCGCCTTCCGCCTGGCCGTGAAACACGGCTACGGAATAGAACTGGACGTTCATCTGACGAAGGACGAAAAGCTCGCGGTCTTTCACGATGATACTCTCATCCGCATCTGCGGCGTTTCCGGCTCCTGCGAAGAAAAAACCTTCGAAGAGCTGCAGACTCTGAATCTTTCCGATACCGGACAGAAAATTCCACTCCTCGGCGATGTCCTGAAGATCGTCGACGGTAAAGTACCGATGCTGATCGAGCTGAAGGTTTCCGGCATCCGCTATCGCCTGTGCGAAAAAGTGATGGAACTGCTTTCCGATTATCCGGGAGAATTTCTGATCGAATCCTTCAATCCTTTCGTGCTCTGGTGGTTCCGCCGCCGCTATCCTGAAATCCCGAGGGGACAGCTCTCCACAAAATACAGTCCTTCCTTTCAGATGAATCCCCTGATCAAAATCGCTTCCACCTCTCTGGTGGAAAATGCTCTCAGCCGCCCGCACTTTATTGCCTACAACCACAAGACGGATACCGGACTCGGCTTCACTCTCTGCCGGTCTCTCTATCACGTTCCCTGTTTCGCCTGGACGGTGCGGAGTGAAAAAGATGCTCTCTCCTGCGGAGATCGGTATGATGCCATCATTTTTGAACATTATCTTCCGGAGCCCGGACCATTTTCCGGAAAAACTTTATAAAAATATTATAATACATCCTGCCTTTTGTACACTTGTCCGGTTGATTCTCCCCGGGAAACTACTTATAATATAGATCAGAATTTTCGGAGGAGCGGCATGAATCGAGGCTGATAAATGAATATAAATGAAAAATTCCAGAAACTGAGGAAACGCTGCATATACCGCTGGTGGATTCTTCCAGTCTATGCCCTGGTCTACTTTATCCTGTTCACGATTCTGGAGGATCGCGTCAGCGCATCAAGCAATTACCACGTAATATCCACGCCGATCGATCACATGATTCCGTTCTGCGAATACTTCATCATTCCATACTATCTGTGGTTTGCCTTTATCATGGGAACCTGCGTTTTCTTTATTCTGGTCAACCGCGACCGGAAGGAATACGAGCGGTTCGAGATCACCATGATCTCAGGCATGTCCGTCTTTCTTCTGATATCCTGGATTTATCCCAACGGACTGCTCCTTCGCCCGTCCGTCTTCCCGAGGGATAATATTTTTACCCGTATGGTTCAGGCTCTCTACCGGTCAGATACACCGACTAATGTATTTCCGAGCATGCACATCTACAATTCACTGTGTGCCTGTGAGGCGCTGATAAGCTGCAAAATGCTCCGGGATAAAAAATGGATCACGATCAGTGTCAAAATACTGACTCTGCTGATTGTCCTCTCAACCGTCTTTCTGAAGCAGCATTCTGTTCTCGATGTGATCGGTGCAGTCGTTCTGTTTTTCGTCGTCTATCAGCTCGTATATCGTCCGGTCTGGATCGGAAGTGCGGACACAAAAAACAAGCCCAGCATTCAGGCAGAATGATACGGGTTTCTTCTATTATAAATATGTTTTTATGAAATCAAAAGCAGGAGTCCTATGCTCCTGCTTTTTCACTTTCCGGATTCAGGGCAGTTTTTTCAGCTTGGCAAAGGACGCGAACATCTTCCGGACACCCGCCTGGTCAAAAGCGACCGTCACCTCATAATCCCGGCCACCCTCCACAATTTCCTGGACGGTTCCTTCTCCGAATTTTTTATGGAGCACGCGATCCCCCACCGTATAATCCAGATGATCCGCTCTCACCACTTTGTAATTTCGCGGTTTAAACTGATACGGAGCCGCTCCTCCGGATCTTTGTCTCTCCAGGTACGCGGCACTTCCGTACTTCCTCCGGTCCGAAGAATTGGAACCGCCCGCAAAACTTTCCCCGGACGCATCCCGACCGCGAAATCCATTTCCGTACGGGCTGCCGTAAGTTCGGCCGGACAGGATCTGAGACTGACTGTCTTTCTTCATATTATAATGGGTATCCATATCCGTCTCGATCAGCTCCTCCGGGATTTCGCGGACAAATCGCGACGTTCTCATCCGGTACAGCTCTCCGCGAATCACCCGCGTCTTCGATGCTGTCATGGTCAGGTCATTCTTCGCCCTCGTGATTCCCACATAGCAGAGGCGGCGCTCTTCCTCCAGTTCAGAAGGATCTCCGGAATTGATGGAGAGATAACCGGGGAAGGTTCCTTCCTCCATCCCTGCCATATAAACCGAGTCAAACTCCAGCCCCTTCGCGGCGTGAAGCGTCATCAAAAGGACGTAGTCACTGGCATCGTCAACCGTGTCGATATCTGCAACCAGAGATACCTGCTGCAGAAATTCCGAGAGGGTGGCATTTTCATTCCCCGACTCAAAATCAGCGACCTTTGTAATCAGTTCATCGATGTTTTCAATCCTCCCGTCCGCTTCCGGCGTCCCTTCCGCCTCCAGCTCCGTCCGATACCCCGTATCCCGGATAATCTCTTCCAGAAGTTCCCGGACACTCAGATAATCCGTCACGGAACGATATTTTTGGATCAGATTGGTAAATCCGGCAATTTTAGAGCGGGCGCGTGAAGAAAGCGAGCTGATTTCATCCGCCCTCACCGCAGCCTCATAGAAACTGATCGACTGATCCGCGGCAAAAGAAGCAATCTTCCCAACTGAGGTCTGTCCAATCCCACGCTTCGGGACGTTGATGATACGCTCACAGGCGAGGTCATCCATTCCGTTGTCAACGGTTTTCAGGTAGGCGAGCAGATCCTTGATTTCTTTGCGGGCGTAGAAATTGACCCCGCCGACCAGCTTGTACGGAATATCCTGTGCGACGAACCTCTCCTCGAACAGACGGGACTGCGCGTTCGTCCGGTAGAGGACTGCGAAGCTGCTGTATGGCCTGCCCTCGCGGACAGCCTTTCGCCGGATATCATCCGCGACAAAAGCAGCCTCCTCATTCGCGGACTCAAACTGGTAAAAATGCACTTTCGCGCCGGATCCGTGATCCGACCACAGCCTTTTCACTTTTCTCGCCGTATTATTGGCAATCACATCATTCGCTGCACTGAGAATATTCTGTGTTGAACGATAGTTCTGCTCCAGTCGGATCACCCTGGCCCCGGGGAAAGAATCCTCAAAGTTTAAGATATTTTGAATATTCGCCCCTCTGAACTTATAGATCGACTGGTCATCGTCTCCCACTACACAGATATTGCGGTAGCGGTCCGCAAGAAGCTTCACAAAAACAAACTGCGCCGTGTTCGTATCCTGATACTCGTCGACCATTATATAGCGGAGTTTTTCCTGATAATACCCCAGAACCTCGGGATCCGTTTGAAAAAGCTCAACGGTTTTCATCAGCAGATCATCAAAATCCAGCGCATTGTTGTTTTTCAGAATCTGCTGATACAGATGATAAGCATCTGCAATATTCCGATCATCCGTCGTGACCGCACCGGCTTCAAGCTCATCCGGACCGATCAGTTCATTTTTCGCGGACGAAATCCGCGCCAGAATACCGCGTTCCTTATAAACCTTCGTATTCAGCCCCAGCTGGGCAATCACGGTTTTCATCACCTGCCGGCTGTCATCCGTATCATAGATGGTAAAATTCGTCTCGTATCCGATGCGGTCGATATAACGCCGGAGAATTCTGGCGCAGCTCGAGTGAAAGGTGGCAATCCAGACACCGGACCCGGATCCGACCATCTTTTCTACACGGCTTCTCATCTCTCCCGCGGCCTTGTTAGTAAAGGTAATTGCCATTATATTCCACGGGGCGACACCGCAGGAATCAATCAGATAGGCGACCCGGTTCGTAAGAACGCGCGTCTTTCCCGAGCCGGCCCCTGCCAGAATCAGCAGCGGCCCTTCCGTGCATCGAACTGCCTCCTGCTGCGGTTCGTTTAAATAATCCAGATAATTACAAGACATAAACACTTTTACCTCTAAAACGAAAAATGCCGGGATTCCATTCGGAATCCCGACACAATCTTATCACAACATATCCATGAATCAAATCTGTTTTTCAGATCTTTTCTGTTCCACTTTTCTTTCCCTGTAGTTAATCAAGCTGCTTTCCAGACAGCAACCCAAACGTTCTGCCAGTTTCCGTTGCAGGTGTACATGACAAGGTCACCGACATGAGAAGTAATAGCGGACTTCCCGTTGAAGACGATATCATAACCGGTGTTCTGTCCGTGATAAACTCCTGTGCACACATAGCGCGTTACGGAGTTGCCTTTTGAAATGTAAGCTACCTTGCCCGAGCAATACTGAATCTTTCCAAAGTTATTCTGGTTGCAGTGATCCGCGATGATTGGCTGCGCACCGCCGGTAAGCCATGCAGCGGAATTCTGATTGTTCACGATTGTCTGAGAAGAACTGTTCGTGATCGAAACACTGTACAGACGAGTGTTGATTCCCTGAGACGGAATCGTTACATTTCCTGCACTGCCCTGATTAGAAGAAACTGCGCCGCTTCCCCCCGTTACTGTTGAAGTCTTCGTCGAAGTCTTTGCAGTACTATTCGAACCACTTGCCGCAGTGCTCGCAGTTCCTCCATTCTGGGCATTTACCTGCTGGACCGTGCCATAGTCTTTGACTACCGATCCGTCATCGGCGAACTTATAAACATGTCCGTCGACAGTTTTATGATCAACGGAATGAACGAGAGCTCCGGTCTGCCTATCAAAGAAATATTTCTTTGAATCTTTCGTGACCCAGCCGGTTTGTCTCTTTCCGTCGATTTCGGAAAAATAATACGTGGCATTACCTATTTTCTGGAATCCGGTCTGACATACGCCAGAAGCGTCCGCGTAATAAACGTTGCCGCCAAAAGTGAACATTCCTTTCTGAAGGGATCCGCTGTTGCTGAAAACATAAATCTTTCCATCAATCATCTGAATGCCGGTTAACAAAGAACCGCTCTGAGTACGATAAACTGTGGCACCACTTACAGTATCCCATCCACTCCATTCAACTGCAGCTTGTTCCGTTTCAGAGGCCTGCGCTTTCGGCATGAGAGTCGATCCGCTGACACCAGCGATACAAACGATACCAATAACAGATAATACTTTTGCGAACTTCATGCTAAATGCCTCCTTTTTTTGATTATCCCCCCTGCAGTTCATATGAACTGCTGCTTCGTCAGCACTGAAATTAATTGATAATCTCAATGGTGTGACATAAAACCAATTTACAGGATTTAATTGTGAACCTTTGATAATTCCGGAAGAAATGGGACTCTGTCTCCGGTATGTACTACAAGGGGTTCTGAATCGGTTGCCGGAAATATTTTATGTCTCCCGATTTTTCCGGTCCGGAAAAAAAGCCGGGCATCCAAACCTGATCAGTACGGATGCCCGGCAAGAACAGACTCTTGTCAGCGCTCCCAACGCCACCTGAGTCCAATCGTTATTTTATTATTGAAGTAATACTCTTTTATTGCCTAAATAAACGAAATGCCCGTCAGATCGATCAAAAGACCCCATAACACTCCACACACGTATAATACCGCGGTAATCTGAAGATTTTCCTTCGGGTGGCGGTTCGTACGATACAGAACCAGCAGCCCAAGCCCGGCATTTACCAGTAAGCCGGCGATCATCTGACCGGATCCGAGGATTCTCTTCAGGAAAAGCTCTGTCAGAATGACGGATGCCCCGCAGTTCGGGATCAGTCCGATGAGTGCCGAGAGCAGTACCCCTATGGTACTTTCCCCGGAAAGTATTGATTTTATCGTATTTTCGCCGCCCGCAGCCAGGATCAGATCCAGGATCACGGAAATCAAAAAAATATAAAAGGCGATATGAAAGGTATGCCTCAGCGCCGGAAGTACGATGCCGGAACCATTTCCCTCTTCATCACACCCGCAGTGTTCTCTCTCACAGAGTTCGTGAATTTCATGGGGATTCCTGTGGTTCTTCCGGAAACGCCGGTTCAGAAAATCGACGACCACCCCGGTAATGATTCCGATCGTCATTTTGACCAGAATGATTTTCAGAATCGGCCAGGCCCCCGCTCTTTCCGAGATCAGAATGGGAAGCATCTCATCCGATGTGGAAAGAAAAACGGATAATAAAGTCCCGACCGTGATGACTCCTCCCGAAAACAGGCTGGCGGCCGCAGCGGAAAAGCCGCACTGCGGAATTATTCCGACCGCCCCTCCGAAAACAGGGCCCCAGCGCCCCACTTTTCTCAGCGCGTTTGCCGTTTTTTCTTCCGTCCTGCTCTCAAGATATTCCATAAGCAGGTAGGTCAGAAAAAGAAACGGGAGGAGCTTCAGCGTATCGAGAACAGCATCCGCAAGGACATCTGTCAGCATAGCAGCTCCTTCCAATATGTATGAAATAAATTAATCTGATTGAAAGCAATTATTGTGAAAATCGGCCGGGAATTTTCCTTGTAACAGCTTGGTACCCACCTGGTACCTGAACGGTACCGTGGCCGCAAAAATGGCGTAAAACCGCTGTTTTACAGGGTATCCGTTCGTTTTCGCCGGATTTTCCCCTGCAGTCATCTCATTTCCCGAGACATAGGATTATTTTCCAAAATCCGGAGCTCCGTACAGATGGTAAGGTGTCACCTGATAAACATAATAATTCAGCCAGTTGTTGTACAGATTGAATGACAGAGACCTCCACAGAAGCAGGGGCTTCTTCTCCGGATCGTCATCCGGATAATAGCGGACCGGAAGCGAAGTGTCCAGTCCCTTTCCCTGGTCGCGGCGGTATTCCGAATCCAGTGTGAGCCTGTCATACTCCGGATGACCCTGAACAAAAATACGGCTGCCCTCGTCTGCCATCCCGAGAAAAAATCCGGCTTCTTCGGACTGAGCCAGAACCGTGATCTCCTCGTGCGCAGCCAGATCTTCCAGATTTACCCCGGTGTACCGGGAATGCGGAGCGAGAAATTTGTCGTCGAATCCCCGGACCAGCGGGATCTTTCTCTTCAGAACATCGTGCCAGTACAGGCCGAACAGTTTTCTGGGAAGGAGGCGCTTTTTGATTCCGTAGAAATGATACAGGGCTGCCTGTGCTCCCCAGCACTGATACATCGTAGAGGTGACATGGGTATCCGTCCAGTCCATGATGGAAACCAGCTCGTCCCAGTAGTCGACCTGTTCAAAATCCATCAGCTCTACCGGGGCTCCCGTGATAATCATTCCGTCATAATACTTCCTGCGGATATCCTCGAAGGTCACATAAAATTTATTCAGGTGGCTTCTCGAGGTGTGACTCGGCGTGTGGCTGGAAACTACCATGAAGGTCACATCGACCTGAAGCGGCGAATTTGAGAGACACCGAAGAATCTGAAGCTCCGTATCCTCTTTCAGAGGCATCAGGTTCAGAATCAGAACCTGAAGAGGACGAATATCCTGATGCATCGCCCGGTCCTCATCCATCACAAAAATATTTTCCGATTCCAGGATCTCCTTTGCCGGCAGATCACTCTGTACCTTCAGAGGCATAGTATACTCTCCTCTCTTGTTTTCTGGAAAAACAAAGGCCCCTCGTAAGCGCATTGGCAACAGACGTTTACGGAAAGCCCCACTGTGAACATCAAAGCAAGGGCTATTATATCATACTTCCTCTTCCAAATGAAACCTTCTGATGAAATCCTCTTCCGAGAGAATCGGGATGCCCAGTTCAGCGGCCTTCCGGTTTTTGGCGGAGGTGGAATGAACGTCGTTGTTGATGAGAAAGTCAGTATTCGCGCTGACCGATCCGGTTACCTTTCCGCCCTCCCGTTCAATCAGCTCCTTCAGGGCTTTCCGGTTTGCAAAACGGGTGAGGCTTCCGGTCACGACGAATACCAGTCCGGCCAGTCTCTCCTGCCCCTCCTCCGAAAATTCTTTCTCAAATGTCAGAATCGGAAGAAGCTCATCGACAGAATCTGAATTTTTTTCATCTCCCCACCAGGAGACAAAATCGGATGCGGTCACATCACCGATCCCCTCGACTGCAGTCAGCGACTCCAGAGAGGCATGACGGATCCGATCCAGATCCTCGTCGTAGGCACGGCTCAGCATTTTCGCCGTCGCCACACCAATCCCGGGGATACCCAGGCTGTAAAGAAGCCGTGAAACTGTGGTCGTTTTCGCCTTCCCGACACTTTCCATCAGATTCTGAAAAGATTTTTCACCAAATCCGTCCATTTTCACGATCTGGTCGTGAAAGCGGCCAAGCCGGAAAAGATCCGCCCGGGTCCGGACCATGCCGTGGGCCATGAATTTTTCCAGCGTCTGCTCCGAAATTCCTTCTATATTAATAGCGTCTCTGCTCACGAAGAGTGTAAAGGATTTCATATGCTTCGCCGGGCAGTCCGGATTGACGCAGAAAAGAGTCGCCACATCGCCGTTTGTCCGGATTTCCGTACGGCCTCCGCAGGCCGGACATCTGTCCGGAATTTCCGCGGTCCCGCTGCCGGTCAGGTTCCGGTTGATCTGAGGAATGATCATATTTGCCTTATAGACCTCAATCTCATCTCCGATCCCGAGCTTCAGATCGCGGACAATGCTCACGTTGTGTACGCTCGCGCGGGAAACCGTCGTACCCTCCAGTTCCACCGGTTCGAAAATTGCAACCGGATTCAGGAGTCCCGTGCGCGATGGACTCCACTCTATCTCGGTCAGTCTGGTCTTTTGCATCTCGTCCGCCCACTTAAACGCATAGGAATTGCGGGGAAACTTCGCGGTGGAGCCGAGAGAATCGCCGTATGCGATGTCATCGTACAATGCGACCAGCCCGTCCGACGGGAAATCATTCTTTTTAACCTGCTCCCGAAAATAATCCAGAGCCTCGTCAAGCGTGTCCGCTGTCACGACCCGGTACTCGACGGTGTCAAACCCCTGGCTGCGCATCCACTGGAACTGCTTTTCCCTCGAATTTTCAAAATCGACGCCGTCCGCCCGAACAAGCATAAAGGCGTAAAAATGAACATTGCGCCTGGCGGTGACCTCATTGTTCAGCTGACGGACCGATCCGCTGCACAGATTCCGCGGATTTTTGTATCTGGCCTCAGTCTCCGGAATTTCCTCGTTAATGCGCTTAAAATCCGAATACGTGATAAACGCCTCGCCCCGAAGCACCAGTTCGCCGGTGTAGGGAATTCTTCGGGGGACATTTACGAAGACGCGGGCATTGTTCGTCACCACCTCTCCGGTAACACCGTTTCCCCGGGTGACCGCCTTTGCGAGCTCCCCTCCTCTGTAAGTGAGCACCACCGTGAGTCCGTCCATCTTCCAGGACAAAAGCGTCCGGTTGGATCCGATAAATCCGCGAAGCTGCTCCACATCCTTCGTCTTGTCGAGCGAAAGCATCGGACGCTCATGTGTCTCTTTCGGCAGCGAATCGACCGCCTCGTAGCCGACCCGGACCGTCGGCGAATTTGCCATCACGATTCCGGTTCTTTTTTCCAGCTCCTCCAGCTCATCGTAAAGCGTATCGTACTGGTGATCACTCATTATTTCCCGGTTTTCGGCGTAATACGCCCGGGAAGCTTCATTCAGCCGGTTCACCAGCTCCTTCATGCGCGCTGTGTCATTCTCCGCTGTCCTGGTTTCCTTCATGATTCCCTGTTCCTTCCATTCTTAAGCGATCCGCTTCTCTCCGAGCGGTCTTTCAGTTCGCGGATCTCCCCGGCAGTGAGTTTCCGGTATTCTCCCGGTCGCAGTGAGCCCAGGAGGATGTTCATGACACGCACCCGCTTCAGTTTCGAAATCCGGTATCCGTACCGGTCGCAGATTCTGCGGATCTCCCGGTTCATTCCTTCCGTCAGAATGATCCGGAAGCGGTGATCGTCAAGCATTCTGGCACGGAACGGACGCGTTGTGCGGTTCAGATCGGGAAGATAGACGCCCCGCTCCATCCGGGCAAGATCCTCCGGACGGACCTGCTCATTGACCGTCACTTCGTACTCCTTCTCATGAAAATCTCCCGCGGACATTATCCGGTCGATCAATTCCCCGTCATCCGTCATAAGAATCAGCCCCTCGGACCACTTGTCCAGACGTCCGGCGTAGGTGAGACGGACGGGGTAATTCAGATAATCAATGATATTGTCCGGTTCCTTCCTGCTGGCCGTACAGACAATCCCGCGCGGCTTGTAGAAAGCCAGATAGGTCTTCTGGGCAAGAGGCTCCACCGGTTTCCCGTCCAGACAGACGGTCATCCCCTTCTCTGCCTGGTCGCCGGGTCTGGCAGGTCTGCCGTCAATCGTCACGCGGCCGTCCGAAATCAGCCGGTCGGCCTCGCGCCGGGAGCAGATCCCGCAGGAAGAAAGATATTTGTTAATTCTCATGATTCCGTGATTTTTGTATTTTTTCCGTTTCGAAGTGCTACCAGATGATTTTATCATGTTTTTCGGATGGACGGCGTGTATTTGCCAAAATATTTGCATTCCGGCAATAAATCATGTATTTTATATAGGTGCACCTTGCTGATGTTATGAAAGATACTTTTTGCAAATATTATGAAAAAACTGATCAAACAACTGTTTCGCTTCGGAATCGTCGGGGTGACCGCTTTTGCCATCGATTACGCCCTGCTGTATATTTTCACGGAATGGGTCGGGCTCTATTACCTGCTCTCTTCCTTTCTTTCCTACGCGATATCAACCGTATTCAACTATCTGGCCAGCGTCCACTGGGTCTTCACGGTCAATGAAGAACACAGCCAGTTTCGGAATTTCATCATATTCATCACGTTCAGCGTCATCGGGCTGGGGATCAACCAGCTGATCATGTGGTTCGGCGTGGATCGCCTGGGTTTCAATTACATGCTGGTAAAACTGGGCGCGACCGCTATTGTCATGGTATATAACTTTATCACGAGGAAAATTTTTCTTGAGAAATGATGACAGATTCGGAGGAGGAGGAAAATCAATTGGCAGCAATTTCGAATGACTCAGCCAGGTCCAGCTTTTCCGGCACCATCGGCTACGTCCTCGCGACCGCCGGATCTGCAGTGGGCCTCGGAAATATATGGCGTTTTCCCTATCTTGCCGCAAAATACGGAGGCGGCATTTTTCTTGTTATTTATCTGGTTCTCGTTCTGACCTTCGGCTACACGCTGCTGATGTCTGAAACCTCGATCGGCCGGATGACGCGGAAAAGTCCTGTCGGAGCCTTCCTTCACTTCGGGAAGAGCGCTCCTTTCCGCTTCGGAGGATGGATCAATGCCGTCATCCCCATGATTATCGTCCCATATTACAGCGTAATCGGCGGATGGGTATTGAAATACCTGGTCTCTTATTTCCGTGGCGCGGTGCATACTCTCTCGGGTGACAATGCTTTTTCCGGATTTATCTCGGACGGTTTGTCGGTCGAGATCTATTTCCTCATTTTCGCGGCCTGCACCATGATCGTCATTCTTCTTGGCGTGCAGAGCGGAGTCGAGCGCGCCTCAAAGGTAATGATGCCCATCCTGATCATCCTCGCAATTGTAGTGGCGATCTATTCCATGACCCGTCCCGGGGCGGTTGCCGGAATCAAATATTTCCTGATCCCGAATCTCCGCAATTTTTCCTGGATGACCGTGGTATCCGCACTCGGACAGATGTTTTACTCCCTGTCCTGTGCGATGGGAATTCTCTATACGTATGGTTCTTATATGAAAAAAGATGTCAGCATCGAGAAAAGCAATTCCCAGGTGGAATTCTTCGACACCCTCGTCGCCGTCCTCGCCGGACTGATGATCATCCCCGCTGTTTTTGCGTTTTCCGGAAACAAGGCCGCGGACAATCTTCAGGCAGGACCTTCGCTCATGTTCATTACCATGCCGAAGGTCTTTGACAGCATGGGCGCCGGAACCATTATCGGAATCACCTTTTTTCTGCTGGTTTTCTTCGCTGCCCTCACCAGCTCCATCTCCCTCGCGGAAAGCTGCGTCTCTACCGTAGAGGACGAAATGCGCGTCAGCAGAAAAAAAGCTTCCCTGGTTGTCACCGTGATCATGATCGTTCTGGGAACCCTCTCCAGTCTCGGCTTTAATGTGCTGTCAGAGGTGACGATTCTCGGAATGGATTTCCTGGATTTCTTTGATTTTCTTTCGAATTCCGTCATGATGCCGATCGCCGCTATCGCGACCTGCATTCTCGTTCTGAAAAGCGTCACGCTGGAAGGAATCAGCTCGGAGATTACCTCCGGAGGTCAGCCCTTCCGCCGAAAAAAAACCTACCGCTTCATTATCAAGTACCTCGCCATCGCTTTTCTGGCGATCATCCTGGTCAGTTCTGTGATGAACGTGTTCGGAATCATCAAAATCTGATGCGAAAACGGGAAGTCTCCATAATATTTTTACGTAAACTTTTTCTTTCCTGCGGCCGCCTTTCAGTGATTTCTCATATTTCGTCCTTCTCTGACCGTGTCAATTGGTCATATCGTGAATGAAGTATTCCGTCGGTCCTTCTTCCAGAGAATGGCCAAAATAGAGACGGTACAGGTCGTCAAAAGAGCGGATCTCCTTCCCTGCGTTCTCGTGCCCCTCGTCCAGGGTGGCACCATTGAAATCGATTTTCTGTCCCTCCGGAAGAAGCATCTGCATGGTCTCTTCCTCAGTCGGAATCTGCTCAAAACAGAGAAACGCATTTACCCCTTCTTTTCCGGCATACTCCTTCAGTTCGGGAAAAAGGCTGTAGAGTGTGCTGTTCTCCTTCGGCAGAACCGAGCACGGAAGGCTGACCACCGCCACCGGGTCCGAGCCGTCTTTCTTTGTCGCGACGACCTCTCGCTCGATCTCTTTCTCCTCTCCGCCCGCAAGAACTTCCCACGGATCGACGGTCAGATGGCCGTGCGCTTTATTGCAGAAGCGCCAGGCACCCTCGATAAACGCCTGTGATTTTTCCGGGTCATCCTTCACTTCAAGTATTTCCGGATCTTCGAGAGTCACCAGCATCCTCTTGCCATCGATGTTCCGGAATTCTTTCGGGACGTCCGGCACCGGGTAGGATGGGATCAGAATTTCCGGATCCTCATCCCCGCCGAGAAAACGGGTGTCGAGAATATTGCAGCGGTAATCTTTCATGTTCCGGAAGAATTTCGTCAGATCCCAGGAGTTTTGTTTCCGGTCGTCCCCGTAAGAATAAGTGACATAGCGGACCTTCCGGATATTTCCGGAGATCCAGCCCCGCGTCGGATTGTTCCTCCAGGAAATGACGCACGGCGTACTGACCGATACGAACGTGCAGTAGGAATCTCCCGCCGGGAAAATCTGTATATAAGTGGAATCCTCCGGCTGACTGTAGACGACGAAATGCGCCGTTCCATCTTCGGAGGAGCCGGACTTCAACAGGACATCCCTGATGTTCTTCCACTCCATCGGATGGGAATATTTTTCTATGTAAGCTCCCTCGAATACGTCGGGATCCGGTTTTTCTGCCATCGAAAAGCCGTAATACGCCACGCCGGCGGCAATCGCCGCTGCTGCAATAACGGCTGCTGCCACAATGATTTTTGCCTTCTTTTTCAAAATATACTGCCTTCCTTCGGTAATAACATCTTATTAGCCACTTCCGTTACAACAACACAATATCACTTCCGCCGGATCCTTTTTTATTATCTGGTGTAATTGATAATAAAAAAAAGCCTGCAAACGGCTCAGCCAAACCGTTTACAGGCTTCTGTCCACTAATAAGTTCACAGCGTCTCGCCATCGTAAGTATAATTCCAGTCTTTCCGGATTCCGGTCATCAGGTCCATTACATCCGTCGTGTAATCCAGATAGATGTCGGAGGGATCCCCGCTCATGGCCTTTTCCATGTCTTCCATCTCATAGGCGAGCGCCTTATCGTGCTCTCCGAGGCGGATCGTCTCTTTTTCTCCGGTCTCGGTCCAGGTGATGACAGCCTCCTCGGCTCTCGGATATTCCATGATCTCAATGTAAGCCCTGTCGCAGGAAATCATGATTCGCTTCGGCTGTTTGGAATGCATGGTCAGGCAGATCGTGACAATCTGTCCCTCCGGATTCATCATGACGATACCCGATTTTTCATCCGACCCGCTGGGCGCGTAGGTCACTTCGGAAATTACCTTCGTCGGTTTGGATTTCAGGAAGCACCGGGCGGCCGTAATCGCATACACACCGATGTCGAGCATTGCTCCTCCGGCCAGAGCCTTGTTAAAGAAGCGGTTTTTCATATTATAGTCTTTGTAGCTTCCGAAATTCGCCGTGATGACATTGACGTCACCGAACTCGCCGGCGGCGACGCGTCTGCGCAGCTCTTTGTGAACCGGCATGTGATAGATCGTCATCGCCTCAGCCAGGATAACATGATGATCTTCTGCAAGCTTCTTCGCCTCCGCAAGCTCAGCGCTGTTCAGCGTGATCGACTTCTCGCAGAGCACGTTCTTCCCGTTCGAGAGCGCCTTGCGAAGGAAATCAATATGGGTGTTATGAGGCGTGGTAATATAGATCACGTCAACCTCCGGATCGGTAAACATCTCGTTCAGATCGTCATAAACTTTTCCCACATGGTATTTCCTGGCAAAAGCGACCGCCTTCTCATGGGTCCGGTTACCAACCGCGTATATTTTTTTTCCGGCATTGGTCAGAGCCACTGCCATCTCATTTGCCACAACACCGCAGCCAAGGATGGCCCAGTTATATTCCTTCATGATTCCGCCTCTCCTGATATTGATCATATTAACAAAAAGAAAGCGGCCGGAACCGGTCTTGCGCTGCAGAGCCACGGTCCCGGCCATACATACTGTCTGGAGGTATAAATCGCCTGTGAAATTACGCTTTTGCGGCAAGTCCGCTCTTCTCCGGCGGAAGTTTCTTCTTCCAGAAGGAGAGAACGAGGCATCCGATGACCGCACCGGCAAGAATCGCGCAGATGTAACCGGCCGGATTCTTGATCACCGCGATAACCCAGATGCCGCCGTGCGGAGCAGGACTCTGGCATCCGAACGCTGCGGAAAGTGCTCCGGCGATTGCCGAGCCAACGATGCAGGACGGAATAACACGTCCCGGATCGGCTGCCGCGTAAGGAATCGCGCCCTCGGTAATGAAGGAAAGACCCATAATGTAGTTGACAACACCGGCCTTTCTCTCATCCGGAGTCCAGCGGTTCTTAAAGAACGTGGTGGACAATGCGATCAGGATCGGAGGAACCATTCCGCCGGCCATGACGGATGCCATGATGGATTTTCCGGCGTCCGTTCCGCCCTCAAGCATTCCGGTACCGAACAGATACGCTGCCTTGTTGATCGGGCCGCCCATATCGGTTGCCTGCATACCGCCGACGACGGTTCCAAGACCTACCAGGTTTCCGGTACCCATGCTGTTCAGAAGGTTGGTAATTCCGGTGTTAATCGCAGCCATAATCGGGTTGATCGCACACATGATCAGACCGATGCAGATAATACCGACCAGCGGATAGATCAGAACCGGCTTGATTCCTTCGAGCGAAGAAGGCATATGGTCGCAGAGCTTTTCCAGATACTTAGTCAGATATCCGGCGATAAATCCTGCCAGCAGCGCCCCCAGGAATCCGGCGCTGACCGCGGTAACTGTAGGATCTGCGCCGCTGACGGCCGATTTCGCCTGATCCGCCAGATAAGCGAAGGTAAAGCCCTCCTTGGCGATCCAGCCTCCGACAAAGCCGACCGCAAGTCCCGGCCTGTCGGCAATGGACTCGGCGATATATCCGGCAAGAACCGGCAGCATGAAGCTGAATGCGACGTTTCCGATCTGGTTGAAGAACTTGGCGATAGTCGTTCCGGAACCGTAATAGCTCTGACCGATCGACCCGGTATCCAGAAGGAACGAGAGAGCGATCATGATACCGCCGCCGACAACGAACGGAAGCATATGCGAAACACCGTTCATCAGGTTCTTGTAGATCACGTGCCAGGCGGAGTCTTTTTCTTCCGAAGCGGCAGCCGTGTTGACGGAGCCCTCCAGAACCGGAGCCTCATTATGAAGAATCTTGTTGATCAGCTCCTCGGGCTCATTGATTCCCTTGGAAACCGAACACTGATAAACCTGTTTCCCGTGGAATCTGGCGAGATCAATGTTTTTATCCGCTGCAATAATAATTCCCTTTGCGTGAGCGATTTCTTCCGTGGTCAGAACATTTTTCGCTCCGACAGAGCCCTGAGTCTCTGCCTTCAGCGTAATGCCCATCTCCTTCGCCTGTTTTTCCAGAGCCTCAGCGGCCATGTAGGTGTGCGCGATTCCGGTCGGACAGGCCGTGACAGCGAGAACATCCGGGAAAGGATTGTTCCCCGATGCAGCAGCGGCGGCTTTTTCCTCTTCTTTCCCCTTTTTCTCGGTCTCTGCCTCATCAACGATCTTCAGGAATTCCTCCGGCGTCTTCGCGGCCCGAAGATTATCCGTAAAATCGTCGTCCATCAGCATCTCTGCCAGACGGCTCAGAACTTCCAGGTGAACATTGTTCGCACCCTCGGGGGCGGCAATCATGAAAAAGAGATCGGACGGCTCTCCGTCCGGTGCATCATAATCGACTCCGTCCGGAACGGTCATCGCGACGAGACCGGCCCTTTTTGCCGCCGCCGTCTTGGCATGGGGAATGGCGATTCCGTCTCCCATAGCCGTTGTGCTCTCGGCCTCTCTCGCGAGGATGGCTTCCTTGTATTTCGATTTGTCCGAAATATTTCCGGAAGCATCCTGCAGATCAACGAGCTGGTCGATCGCATTTTCTTTGCTTGTGGCGGTAGCACCGAGCTTGATGCCCTCAGCCTTCAGCAGATCCTTGATTCTCATGGACACTTTCCTCCTCTTTAGATGATCATGGAATAAATGCATGCCCTGCTCACGCGGATGATGAACCACGCCTGTCTGTTATTTCTGAAATACCCGCACAGCACAGACAAAATACAGTAACCCTATCTATGATCAGGCCGCCTCTGCAAAAATTCCGGCGGCCGAACCATCTGAACACGATGAAAAAAATCCGGTTATTTCAGCGTCGCGAGCAGTGCTTCCACCTCGGGTCTGGTCGCGAGTTCCGGAGAAAACGCGCTTGCCGATCCCGTACACAGTCCCATGCGGAACGCCTTGTCGTAGTCTCCCGTCTCCATATATCCGCTCATGAAACCGGCCACCATAGAATCGCCGGCTCCGACGGAATTGACAACCGTTCCCTTCGGCGCCTCGCTCATGGAGACATCCCCTTTCTCGGAAACAAAGACGGCTCCCTCGCCGGCCATGGAAACCAGAACGTTTCTGGCTCCCTTTTCCTGCAGCTTCTTCGCGTAGGGGACAACCTCGTCTCTCTTTCTCAGCTCCACTCCGAAGATCGCGCCGAGCTCGTGGTTGTTCGGTTTTACAAGGAACGGATGGTACTGGAGAACATTGACCAGAAGATCTTTTTCGGCGTCGACGACAATTTCAACTCCTCTTCCGTCCAGGCGGCTCATGATGCGCTCATACATATCGCCCGGCAGCGTTCCCGGAACGTTTCCGGAAATAATGAGGGTATCGCCCTTCTTCAGACCGTCGAGCTTCGCGAAAAGGGCATCGATCTCCTCGTCGGAAATCTTCGGTCCCATCCCGTTGATCTCCGTCTCGGAATCGGATTTCAACTTAACATTGATTCGGGTAAGGCCTTCCTTCGCGTGAATAAAATCACTCTTCACGCCGTAATCCGCAAGTCTCACCTCCAGCTCGCGCCCGGTGAATCCGGCGACAAATCCAAGCGCCGTGCTCTCATGTCCCAGATTTCCCAGGACAATCGAAACGTTGATTCCCTTTCCGCCCGGCAGAATCTGCTCATACCAGGTGCGGTTCAGCTCTCCCGCGCGGAAATTCTTGACGCGCACGACATAGTCCAGCGCCGGATTAAAAGTAACTGTGTAGATCATTGCCTCGATACCTCCGTAATATTTTGATATTTTTTGTAATCCGGATCGGGAATCCGGTCGGTAATGATTTTTGCGCTCTCAAATTCCGCAAAAGTCACGGGCGAAATCAGCGAAAACTTGCTGGAATCGCACAGCACATATCGGGTGTGCGACTGCTCCATCGCGCTGTGTTTGATCATCGCCTCGTCGACTTCAGGAGTTGTGAAACCGGTCTCATCGGTCACTCCGTTTGTCCCGAAAAATCCCTTGGTAAAATGGTACCGCCGGAGAGACAGGACCGTCTGCGGTCCGACCAGAGCCTCCGAAATAAATTTCATCTCCCCCTCCGGAAGAAGAACCCGGCATCCCTTTGCCGCAAGCTTCCTCGCGTGTGCGATGGAATTGGTCATATAAGTGGCACGGTCTTCCTCGATGCAGTCGATCAGCCGGTCTGTCGTCGACCCGGCGTCGATATAAATGAAATCATCCGGCTCGATGAGCTTTGCGGCATACCGCGCGATTTCCTGCTTTTCCCTGGAGTGAATGGCGCTTTTCTCAGACATGGACTGATCCGACATGATATACCGGCGGTCCAGAACGGTAGCGCCCCCGTGTACCTTGTTGATTCGTCCCATTCTGGCGAGCTGGGAAAGGTCACGGCGGACCGTCGACTCTGAGGCGTTCAGGATCCTGGTCAGCTCTTCCACCGTCACCGTCTTTCTCTCTTCCACCAGAGAAAGGATTTCTCTTCTTCTTTCCTCGACCAGCATAATATTCTTACTCCAATTTGACCGTTTTTGATTGTTTATGATTGTTTCTCTCTTATGATTTCATTTTATTCTCATTTTCGGTCAATGTCAATCAAAACCGGCTATCCGATTTTACAAATTTTTCATTCTTTTTTCATGAAGGATGACGAAAAATCGTGAAAAAATGACCGGAAAAGACCGTTTCGAATGGTATCGGTCAATTCCGGTTATCTGTTGATTTTATTGTCAGAAGCCTTCCACGAAGACCGATTCTTCCCTTGCGCGTTTCCGGACCGTTTCCCGGTCCGGGATGGAGGTCTGACTTCCCTCCTTTTCCACCGAGATCGCGGAAGTCAGCGAAGAAATGGTCAGGATGTCTTCCAGTTCCATCCCCAGGGACAGACAGTAGCAGAATGCCCCGTGGAAGATGTCTCCTGCCCCCGTCGTGTCGACCGCCCTGGCCGGAAAAGCCTCCATACGGCGGACCATCCCCGCGTCCTCTCTTCCATTGTCCTCTGGAACCCGGTACAGAAGTCCGTCCCCGCCGAGCGTTATGACAACGGTGTTGTGATGGATCCCCTCCATGGCTTCCATCACAGAGCGGCAGCACTCTTCGTCATTCACATCGATCCGTCTTCCGGTATATCCCTCCGCAAAGACCTGGGAAGAGACGAGATAATCGACCTGCTCCGCAAGCTCAAGCGTCGGTTTTCTGAAATTTCCCGCGTCCAGGACACGCACCGCGTCCGGATACTGGCGGAAAGCGTCGAGGCTGAGCTGTTTCTCGTGTCCGTCGGCCAGAATGACGCCGATTCCATGATCCGGGAAAGAAAAAGAACGTGTTTCCGGGTCATCCCGGAAATTCATGATAGTCCGGTTCCCGTTTTCGGAATTGATATATATATAGCTGTAGGGCGTGTGAAACTCATCCCTTCTCAGTACCTCCTCGTCATGGATTCCCGCTTCCAGCATCAGCTCATGCATCCGGTCCCCATAAGGATCGTTTCCGATTCTGGTTCGCAGATAGACGGAAGCTCCCCACTTCGCGCAGAGATAGGCCGCGTTAAACGCAGGTCCTCCTCCTCCCTCCTGCTTCACATGGAGATGGTACTTCTGGTTTTCCACGAGCGGTCCGTCCATCGGAACCGTTATATCATAGGTAGATAGTCCGACCATCAATATCGATTTCATTCTGTTCTCCTCGCAAAACGCCGGCGCCAGCCGGTTTATTTTTCTGATATCACAATAATAATAACGGATAATTGAGAGAAAAGCGAGAGATGTTTGACAGAAAATCGCATCAATGTTATCGTGATTTTACAAGAACTTTATTTTTTCGCGACGCGACGGAACATTTTTCGCGGCACGATTTCCGAACGGATTTTCCCGCGAAACAGACGGAGCACGGGGGATAAAGCCATGATTCACGCTCTGGATTATTTCAGAGAAATGAATATCGCCGGCGTCATCGTACGGCTGATCCTCGCCCTTTTCTGCGGCGGGATTGTCGGTCTCGAGCGGGAACAGAAACGCGGCAATTACGGGATTGCCGGCATGCGAACCTACATGCTGGTCTGCGTCGGCTCCGCCCTGACCATTGAACTCAGCCAGTATCTCACGGTAATGCTCGCGGGCGAGTGGTCCGCTGTTGCGGGGGAGACCGGCGCAAAGACGGACATCTCCCGTCTCGGGGCCCAGGTCGTAAACGGAATCGGTTTTCTGGGAGCCGGCACGATTCTGGTCACTTCCAGCCAGGAAGTAAAGGGCCTCACGACGGCGGCCGCGCTCTGGGCGTCCGCCTGCATGGGACTTGCGATCGGCGCGGGCTTCTATGAATGCGCTCTGATCGCGATCGCCCTGATCTTTGTCACCGTCACCGTATTGCGGGACCTGGAACTGAAGATCGTCAGTTCCTCACGGAATATGCTTCTGTACATCGAATACGAGTCGATGAGCGATATCGGAGCGATCATCGAATGCATCAAGAATACCGGGGCCTCGATCCGAAAAATCGAGCTGGAAAAGAGAAATCCACGGCGGGGGACCAGACACAGCGCCGTCATCAGCGTCTATCTCGCCCGGAAAGAACCTCACTCCGCTCTGCTCGGAATACTGGCGGAACTTGATTCCATCATCACCATCTATGAGATTTGATTCCGGATAATTCAGAAAGGCGAAACAGAAATGCTCTCCATCTTCGACGGTTTTCGTGATCTGAATATAGCGACGACGGCATTCCGCCTGATCCTGGCCTCCGTCTGTGGCGGTATTATCGGACTCGAGCGTGAGCTGCGCAGACGGGCCGCCGGTTTCCGCACCCATATTCTGATATGTCTGGGCGCTTCCATCACCACGCTCACCAGTGAGTATCTTCTCCTTTACATGAAGTATTACACCGATGTCGCGCGGCTCGGCGCACAGGTGATCGCCGGGATCGGCTTTATCGGGGCAGGGGCCATCGTCATGAGGCGCGAACACATCCGCGGACTGACGACGGCGGCCGGCATGTGGGCGGCCGCGATCGTCGGTCTCTCCATCGGGGCCGGATTTTATGAGGGCGGTCTGATTGCGACCGGACTGATTCTTATGACGGAGCTGCTCTTTTCCCGGATCGACCACGCCCTGGAAAAGGAATCTCCCTCGGCCACCTTCTACATTGAATATGAAAAAAGTGATACACTGGAAGCAATCACCCAGTATTTCCGAAAAACAGATCTTCGTCTGATCGATCTGGAAATCTCCCGCTCCAAAGAATCCGGAAAGAAGATCTCCTGCGCCATCGCTTGCGTCCGCATGAACCGCAGCGTCACAGCCGACGAAATTCTTACCGCCCTCAAGTCACTGAAGAATGTCACACTCGCGGAAGAGGTCTAATCTGCGGTGAACTCCGCGCAACAGGCCGCCGCGTCCGGCATGGGACGCAGCGGCCTTTTCTGTCTTCTCATATAAGATTACGGATTACTCCTCCCCGGGCATCTTCCAGCCGTGATGGTCGGTGTGGAGCAGCGTCTCCGCCAGCTCGGAAAGCGGCTGTCCGAGATACTCTTTGTAAACCATCTGGATCGCGGGATTCTCGTGCGAGAAGCGGAGCTTCATGCGGCTGTCCTGCTCATAAAGAACCGGCGCACGCTTCGGGGCCATCTCCACGCCCTCGTGGATCGGCTGTCCGCCACCGCCTACGCAGCCTCCCGGACATGCCATTACCTCGACGAAATCGTAATCCACCTTTCCGGAATCGAGAGCATCCAGCAGCTTCGCGGCATTGCCGAGACCGTTCACGACCGCGACCTTCAGGGTCGTTCCGGCCAGATCAAACTCGGCCTCTTTCCAGCCGTTCATTCCGCGGACCGCCTTGAAGTGATCCGGATGCGGATTCGCTCCGGTCACACAGTTGTACGCCGTGCGCAGAGCTGCCTCCATTACGCCGCCGCTCGCGCCGAAAATATTTCCGGCTCCGGATCCGATGCCCAGAGGCGCATCCATCTCCTCTTCGGGGATGTCCTGCGGCACAATGTGAGCCATGCGGATCAGGCGGTCCACCTCTCTGGTCGTCAGCGAGATATCCACATCCGCGTTGCCGTTCGCATCCTTCATGGAAGGATAATCGCACTCGGCCTTTTTCGCCAGACACGGCATAATGGAAATGCTGCAGATCTTCGACGGATCTACCTGGATCTTCTGAGCGAAATAGCTCTTGATCATCGCGCCGAACATCTGCTGCGGGGACTTCGAAGTGGAAATGCGATCCACGAACTGCGGATAGTGGCCCTTCGCGAAGCGGAGCCAGCCCGGGCAGCACGAGGTGAACAGCGGGAATCTGGACCTGTCTCCCGCTTTCAGTCTCTCAAGAAACTCGTTGGCCTCCTCCATGATCGTCAGATCGGCGGAAAAGTCCGAATCAAATACATAATCTATTCCGATCATTCGAAGAGCAGCTGCCAGCCGGCCAACCGTGGCCTCCTCCGGCTTCATACCGAAGGATTCACCCCAGGCGGTCCGGATCGACGGAGCGATCTGAACGACCGTGGTGATCTCCGGGTCCTGGATCGCCTCGAGGACGCGGTCCGTGTCGTCTCTTTCATGCAGCGCTCCGACCGGACAGTGCGTGATGCACTGGCCGCAGAGGGCACATTTCGAATCCTCGAGCGAGTAGGCGCCTGTGACGTCGACGCTGGTCATGGCGCCGGTGTTGATAACATCCCAGATATGAGTATCCTGGATCTTATCGCAGACCTGGACGCAGCGCATGCACTTTATGCACTTCTGATAGTCACGGATCAGCGGGAAATCCGGATTTCCCTTCTGCTCCGGCAGATGCATCGGGTAGGGATTGTCCAGGATATTCAGATCTCTGGAAATATCCTGCAGACGGCAGTTTCCGCTGCGGACACAGGTCGTGCAGGAAGTATTGTGCTCCGAGAGAATCAGCTGCACATTCGTGCGTCTTCCCTCGATCGCCTTTTTCGAATTCGTGTGAATCACCATGCCCTCGTCCACCGTGTTGTTGCACGCGGTAAACAGGCGGTCATATCCCTCGACTTCCACGACGCAGACTCTACAGGCGCCGATTTCGTTGATATCCTTCAGGAAGCAGAGTGTCGGAATCTGAATGCCCGCGGTGCGAGCCGCGTCCAGAATTGTCGTCCGCTCAGGAACGCTGACCTTTTTTCCGTCAATCGTAACGTTTACCATTTTGCGACCCTCCCTCCTTTGAAGATGCCATAGCCGAAGTGATCACAGTGCAGGCAGCGGCCGGATTCCTGAATGGCCTCTTCTTCTGTCATGCTGCACTCCATCAGATCAAAGTCATTTCTTCTCTCACGGGCCGGACGTTCTTTCATATTAATTCTTCCGCACGGCTTGTGATCGTCAAACCGGATCCTCGGAAGCTCGACATCCGCCTCTATCTCGTGATTGAATCCGAGATAATTGTCAATATTCGCAGCCGCGACTTTTCCTGCCGCGATCGCCCGGATTACCGTAGCTGGACCGGTCACGCAGTCACCGCCGGCGAAGATCCCTTCTTCACCGCCGACTCCGCTCCAGTCAAACGCCGCGATTCTTCCCTTTACAATCGGAATGTTCGCATACTCCCCGAACTTCTGGGAGTCGATACCCTGTCCGATGGCAACCAGAACGCGGTCACACGGAATGTGAATCTCGGCCTGGGATGACGGAACCGGTGTCGGTCTTCCGCCCTTGATCGGGCCGGCCAGCTGAGGTTTCACGACGAGAGCAACAGCCTTGCCGGAATCGTCTTTCTCGATACGGACCGGAGCATCCATCTCAAAGATTTCGCATCCGTCCGCCATGGCGCCCTCCACTTCCTCGGGCAGAGCGGTCATATCCTGTTTTCTTCTGCGGTAAGCGACCGTTACGCTCTTCGCGCCGAGACGGATCGCAGAGCGCGCCACGTCCATCGCCACGTTTCCGCCGCCGACTACGACAATATCCAGTCCGCTGAAATCGGGAGCTTCGTCATCGCCGATCGCGCGGAGCATCTCAACCGCGGAGATCACACCCTCGGCTTCCTCTCCCTCGATCCCGAGCTTGCGGTCGGTGTGCGCTCCGATCGCGATATACATCGCATCGAACTTCTTCCGGACATCCTCGATCGATACATTATTGCCCACACTCTTTTCCAGCTCGACTTTGAAACCGGATTTCTGCAGATAGGCAATTTCCCTGTCAAGCGTCTCGCGCGGCAGGCGATAAGCCGGGATGCCGTAGCGGAGCATGCCGCCCAGTTTCTTTCTCTGCTCGAAGACGGTGACATCATGCCCCATCAGCGACAGATAATAAGCGGCTGACAGACCGCTCGGACCTCCGCCGATGATGGCGACCTTCTTGCCGGTTGGCGCCTGGATGGTCATCGAGGGCTCCTCTCCCTCGTGCTCTGTTGCGTAGCGCTTCAGGCCGCGGATATTGATCGGATTATCGACCAGCGTGCGGCGGCAGCGAACCTCACACGGATGCTCGCAGATCAGGCCGCAGACCGCCGGGAACGGATTGTCCTTTCGGATGAGCTTCACGGCGTCGCCGTTTCTTCCCTCGTGAATCAGAGAAATGTATCCCGGAACATCGACATGCGCCGGACACTGGAATACACACGGAACCGGCTGATTCTGCAGGCCCTGGCAGCGGCCGTGTTCAATATGTTCGACATAGTCGTCTCGGAATCCCTGGACACCCTTTAAAACCATGCGGGCCGCCTCGGAACCGATCGCGCAGTCGGCCGTCCGGTAAATGGACTCTGCCGTTTTCTCGATCAGATCCACGACACGGACGTCCTTTGCCGTTCCGTCCAGGACGGAATGAATCAGATCTTCCAGCCTCCCGAGCCCCACTCTGCACGGCGTGCATTTTCCGCAGGACTGAGAATGACAGATATGAAGAAATGACGATGCCAGATCAACCGGACAGAGCCCCGGCTGGCTGGCAGTGATGCGGCGTTCCAGATCTTTGTAGAGTTCCTCTACAGTCTGCTGGGCGCTGTTTTGCGTATCAATACTTAATCTGCTCATGTCCCTTTCATTACCTCTCTTACAGAAACAGAACCTCTGCCGTGTGGCCTGATGTCCGGCGGCACGGCGACTTCAGGAAACACAATCTGCCGGCGAACATTCTGTCCCTCCGAAAATCCATCAAAAAACATGCTGACCCATCTCATCGCAGAAATTCCGGCGCAAAAGCCCCACTCCAGCGAAATTCAGGATCAGCATGATTTCAATACGATTGCTCGCAGAGATCTCACTTTGACTGGCAGAACCGGAACGGAAAGAAAGCACAAAGAAAAAGATCAATACGATCTCGGGAAAAATCCGGATTTCATGATGATCTCATTTCACAGGCGGAGCTGTCTGACCCGGTCAATACCGATTTCAATAAAATGAATCCAAAAGAGAAAAAAATTATGAAAAAATTTTTAGAATCAGAACAGAATATTCGTCTAAACTTACTAAATATTTTAACACAATAGTATGGAAGGCACAACATCAATTGAGCAAAATTCACAAAACAATGTTGAAAAAGTATCGAGTAATTTAGTCCATATTCAGGTCATGCTTCTGTTTTTTCGAACTGATCTGCCACCTCATTGATGACAGAAACGGCATTCAGACTTCTCGGGTACCCGATGAAAGGAACGCAGGTGGATACGACACGGATCAGAAAATCGCGGTCATTTCCCATGCGCAGGTTTCCGTTCGTGTGTCCCCGGAGCTGGTTCTCACAGCCTCCCTGGGCGTAAATATAACAGAACGTGACCATTTCCCGCTCCGCCAGGGTAAGGCCGCCGCGCGTATAGTAATCCCCGAAGCAGTTATCCGCCAGCCAGTAATTCATATGACCTTTTTTCCAGAAATCCTTCATCCCCTCGCCGAAAATCTCAACCTGAACATCGGTTCCCGCCTGCTGGCGTTCCATCGGATCGGTAGAGACCGTCGCCTGCTTTTCGAGCGGAAGGGAAATGCCTCTTTCCTGAAAAATCTCATTCATCGCCTTCAGGAACGGATAGACGCGTCCGATTCCGAGATAGGCGGTCGCCTGATAGACAATTTCCCGGACCTCGGTCGGCTTCACCCCGAAATTCAGGGCCGCGGGCATCATTTCCCGGAACATATCGATAGAGGACGAACCCATCAGAACCGAAAGAATCGCCATAAAGCGCGTGCGTCCGGGCAGTTCCGCGCCCTCCTGATTCACCACCTCGTCGTAGGCGAAGTTCTGAAAACGCTCGATATACTCCGGATCCGTTCCGGAAAATTCCGCGTGATGTCCCGGAAACATCCTGTCGTGATATTCTTTTGCGTTATTGGTCAGACTCATGAATCATTCCTCCTTTCATGGATCTTATTTAACAGACCCCGATCCTTTTCACGGAGAATCTTCCGCGGGCTGTTCTTCATTTACCTCAATATTAAAATCATTCCCGGCGCCAGTCAAGCCGCGGAGGGAGCACGGTATTCCCCTCGTGAGAATTCTTCCGGCGAAAAATCACAAAAAGAAAAACGAAGTCCACTGCACTTGCGTCAGAAACTTCGCCCTTCTTCTTTGAACCACTGCTTTGAATTTATTGCTTTGAATGATTTACTGATTACTTGAAATGTCTGAAAAACCAGTCCCAGAAAGAACACATCATCATGGCTTTCACCTCCCACATTCTCTTCTTTCTCTGATCTCTTTTGTTTCTTTCTGTTCACATCATAGCAGTCCCGGATTTCGTCCTCAACGATAACTCCTTGAACGTTCTCAAAACTCCGTCAGCGGGAAAAAACCGGCGGAAACTTTATTGTACGAAGCTGTTTTTTCACGATTTTTTCGCGAAGATTTCGTATATTTTACAATATTTCCCACATTTTTTGCCGGGCAATATATGGACATTTCTTCTGAAATCATGTAGACTTTAGTAGGTATTGTTCAACGATTCATCAAAATCAGTACGATTTATCAATATTATTCAAGTGGTTTTTATGAAGTGCGCCCAGGCCTTTTCATAAAAATACCCGGATTGGAATTCATCATGTCCGAGACAGTCATTGGTATCTGCGACGATCAGAAAATATCGGTTATGCTGCTGATGGAGTACCTCAGGGATCTCCGCGCAGATCTGCAGAACACGAACTGGAAAGTCCTCACTTTTCTGTCGGCCGCAGAGATGCTGAAAGTGGTCAGGGAAATCAATATCCTTTTTCTCGATATCGACATGCCGGTCATGGACGGCATTGAGGCAGGAAAACAGATCGCGGAACTGAACCCGGACTGCCGGGTCATCATGGCGACTTCCCGCCTGGACCGCGTAAAAGAAGCCTTTCACATCCATGCCATTCGCTTTATCACAAAGCCGTTTGACCGGGAAGAAATCAAAGAAGCGCTCCAGGCTTCACTGGATGTCGACATCGGAGAACATCTGATCGAAATGTTCCGGGACAGAATCAGCTACCGGATCAAGGAGAAAAATGTAAAATATGTCCGGGCGTTTAACGGATACGTGGAGATCGCGGCAGGAAAAAGCATATTCCGGAAAGACGTGACTCTGGATGAGATGGAAAAAAGTCTGGACAGGCGTCTTTTCTTCAGAATCCACCGCCAATACCTTGTGAACCTGAAATACGTGGACGATTTCTCCAAAAACGAAATCACAATGGGGGGAATACGGCTGCCCGTCTCAAAGAGACGACAGACCGACTTTATGAGCTGCTATACCGACTTTGATCTGAATTACAGGTACAGGCTATGATCCCCTTACGAGTATTAGAATGGGAAGCTGTTTTTCTTCTCGAAATCCTGAAATATTCCACCGCATATCTTATCAGTATGAATCCCCGCCTTCGCTGGCGCCGCACCCCTCTTATCGGATGCGCCGCGCTTTTCCCCTTTATTCTCACCGCAATTCTGCGGCTTCACATCACGATCGAAGAAGCGTACATCATTCTGATGGGCGCCGCCGTCATCTGTATGTATCTGATGATTGACGAAATCTGGAAAACCCGTATCTGGCATATGCTCATCCTGATCCTGTGCGTTACTTCGGTGGACAGCATTATCGATCATCTTTTCGAACAGATCGATTTCCTGCTGGCGCAGACAGAAGAAATTCAGATTCTGGTATGGAGTTCTTTTTCCTTTCTGGTTCTTCGGATTGCTCTGCAGATCAAGAGACAGTATGTCCGAAAAACGAAAGGAGCCGGAGAACTTCACGGAACGTCCGTCGTTCAGATCATCATCGTATGTTCCAACATCTGCTTCTGCATCTGTGCCTCTTTCATGTACTACATGAGCCATGAGGCCGGTCTTTCACACAGTCCGGTCTATCTTCTGGTGAGCAGTCTGGGCTTTCTCGGGGTAGCTCTCCTTGGTATGCAGGTCTGGTACATTCTCTCCGTAAATTTTGAGATCCGGACCCTGATCCGCTCCGAGCGGCGGCTGAATGATATCGAGCGAAAATACTATGTTCTGCTTCTGGAACGGGAAGAAGAGACGCGGAAATACCGTCACGATATGAAAAATCATTTCATCTGCATCGACGCTCTGCTTCGGAACGGGTCGGAAGAGGATCTGAAAAAATATCTCCGGAACATCGAGGCGGATTTTCAGGATATCTCCCCCGCTCTTTACTCCACGGGAAACACCATTATTGACGCCATCTCAAACCATCACCTGGGACCCGTCCGTGATTTCGCCGATGTCCGTGTATCCGGACAGATCACCCGGGAAACGGCAGCGGATGGAAGTTCTCTTTGTACCATTTACGCCAATCTTCTGCAAAACGCAGTGGAAGAAATTCTGCGCCTGAGGGACAGGAAAGCTTCTCTGACGCAATCCTCGTCCGACGGATCCGTGGGAGGCACAGAGAACGGGCGGCCGAAGCTTCGTGTCACATTCCGGACCGGTTCCTCCTTTCTGAAAATACAGATTCAGAATTCGATGCGGAAAAGAGCGGGAATCGGAGTCGCAACCGGTTCCACCTCCAAGGCCGATAAAAAAAATCACGGGATAGGTCTGCGCAACGTCCGGCGCACCGTCGACCGGGAAAACGGAACTTTTCACATGGCGGTCCGTGACGGCATGTTCTGCGCGGAAGTCGTACTTCCTCTGCGATCCGAGGAATCCGCGATTCCCTCCGACGATACGAAGGCGAAAATCGCGGCAGGTACGGCGGATCGCCTCTGATACGGTTTTTTCACAAGGCGCATCACGATATGGCGGATCGCAGGTCCTCCGCACCGGGCGTCCGGCGGCTCTCCTGCCCGATCCGTCTGAATTTTCGCAGTCGGTCCTCCCTCACCATCTTCCCGGTCATCCGGTCAAATTCTCCGATGGTACGCTTCAGCGCATCGGAAATATTCCGGAACGTTGTCTCATAATCGCACTGAGCTCCGCCTTCCGGTTCCCGGATAATTTCATCCGCAATTTTTGCCCGGTAAAGATCCTGGGCGGTCAGCTTCATCAGCTCGCACGCCTCTCCCGCCCGGGAAGAATCCTTCCAGAGAATACTCGCGAAGCCCTCCGGGCTGAGTACCGAATACACGGCATTTTCCAGCATCAGAATCCGGTTCGCCATTCCGATCGCGAGAGCTCCTCCCGAATTTCCTTCTCCTGTCACAACTGAAATGACCGGAACCTTCAGGCGGCTCATCTGAGCAAGGCTTCTGGAGATAGCCTCCCCCTGTCCTCTCTCTTCGGCGCCCGCCCCGGGGTAAGCCCCGGGCGTGTCGATAAATGTGATGACCGGACGCCCGAATTTTTCCGCCTGCCGCATGATGCGCATCGCTTTCCGGTATCCCTCCGGTTTTGGCATTCCGAAATTGTATTCCATACAGCTTTTCCCGTCATGACCCTTTCGATGGCCGATCACGGTAACCGGTTCCCCCTGAAAAAGAGCGACACCGCCGAGAATGCTTCTGTCATCATCAAACAGGTGGTCTCCCTTCTGCTCAAAGAAATCATCAAATATCCCTTCAATAAAATCATCGATATGAGGCCGGTCGATTTTTCTGGCCAGAATCACCTTCTCTCTGGGCGAATGAACCGCCGGGGAATCCTTCTGGAAAATGCCGGTGACCTGCGTTCCCATCCGGTCCGGGAATCTGCCGCGAAGATAAGTTCTCCTTTTCGCGTGAAGTTTCAGAATTCCGGATATCTGACTTTTCAGCTCCGGCCGTGAAACGATGCGATCGATAAACCCGTGCTTTTCCAGATATTCGCTCCTCTGAAATCCTTCCGGCAGTTTTCTGTGAATCGTCTGTTCGATCACGCGCGGACCTGCGAAACCGATCAGGGCATTCGGCTCGGCGAGCGTATAGTCCCCGAGCGTCGCGAAACTTGCTGTCACTCCTCCTGTCGTGGGATTTGTCAGACAGCTGATGTACAGTCCGCCGTGTTCCGAGAACTGTTCGATGGCTGCCGATGTCTTCGCCATCTGCATCAGGCTGAAAATACCTTCCTGCATCCTGGCGCCTCCGCTGGAGGAAAAAATAATCAGCGGAAGGTGATACTGATCCGCGTACTCGACCAGTCTCGTAACCTTTTCCCCGACGACGCAGCCCATGCTTCCCATGAAATAGCGGTTATCCAGCACCGCGACGGCAACCGGAATCCCGTCGATTCTTCCCTCGCCCGTCACAATGGCATCGGTCAGTCCCGTCTTTTTTTCCTGTCGCTTTGTTTTTTCCGGATAGCCCGGGAAATTGAGCGGATCCTCCGTGCTCATACCGGCATCGAGTTCCTGAAACGTACCGGGATCCATCACAATATCAAGTCTGTCATAGGCGCTGAGCGAAAAGTAGTGACCGCAGAAAGGACAGACGCCCGCATTTCTTCTCAGTGCACTGTTCCAGAGTTTCTGCCCGCATTCCGGGCAATTTCTCATCCATTCCATTTTTTTCTTTTCTTTCCTCCTGAAAAATAATACACATAAGCACAGCGGAAAAGTTCTCTTCCCCGGTTGCTTACGCTTACCTCTGAGGTAACATACGGCCATGCCACTTCCTGAATGTGAGCCGAATACGAGATGGCGCTGCTTTCCTCTTTCCGCAGACCCGGCAGCCGGATATTCGAGTAACGGATCAGAAGAACCGGACCGGAATACCGGAGATGATTTCTGCAGCAGATCTCTCCGCACTGACCGATGGATTCGATCCACATACAGACGGGAACGATCTCCCCCGGAGCCAGATCCCGAAAAACGGGAGACGCTGCCACATGCCCTTCCTTCATGAGGTAGCATTCAATGAAGCGCATATTGCCCGTCTGTTGTAACACATTCTCACTGGAGAACATAAGAGAATCTTCCTTCCGCGACCCGTTTCCCCCCGACTGAAATTTTTGCTCTGGCCATGACACACCGGCCGAATCGGTCTTCCGCCTCCACCCGGATAATCAGCTGATCTCCCGGACGGACCACCTGTTTAAAACGGAATTTTTCGATTCCCGTCAGCATCCCCCCGTTATTCCTTTCCGCCTTCTCAGGATTGAAAAACAGGAAAGCTCCCGTCTGAGCGGCACTTTCCGTGATGAAGGCCCCCGGATAGATCGGGTTTTCCGGAAAATGTCCGGGCATCCACGGCTCATTAAAACTGACATTTTTGATTCCGACCACATACTTCCCGCACTCATAGTCGACGATCCGGTCCACCAGAAGAAACGGATACCTGTGCCGGAGCACTTTCAGCATCTGCTGCGGTGAAATTACTTCCCTTTCATTTGTTTTTTCCAATGTCATTTCCATATGGTTTCCCTTCCTTCCCTGTTCTGGTTTCTCACCTGCCGAAAGGCAATATCCCCGGAAGCGTCCCGGTTTCCCGGAAAGTCAGGTCACGGTATCCGGCGACACTGAACAGATATGTGTCACGGATATACGTGTGAACGGTCAGGGAAGGGAAATACCGGAAGGTTATCTCCCATCTGCCGTTTTCCTTTTCTGCCCCGGAAACCCCGTATATTCTCCAGTCAGGAGTCATCCCGACGCGCAGGAATTTCCCGAGCGCTTCTTTTGCCGTCCAGAGGACAAGTCCCGCCTCTTCGTCGCTTCGAAACCGTCTTGCGAGTCCGATCTCCTCTTCCGAAAGTCCGTCCATGAGGAAGGGCCTTCTGACATCCGAAACTTCCTCCAGATCAATTCCGAACATCACTTCATTCGGGAAAGCAAGCACGGCCGCATATCGCTTTCCGTGGGCGATGGATACCTGAAACCCGATATCCGCTCCCTCGACCATAGGATAATCCATCATCCCCTTTCCGATCCGTATGGACGAGGGATCCGGACCGGACGCTGAAGTTTCATGCCGAATAGCTGCTGAAAGCATCGTTTTCGCGAGCGCTCTGCTCCAGAAAATTTCCCTTCTTCTGCCCGGCCGCTTCAGCCGGATGTAGTTCTGCCATTCCTGCCCGGAAAAAACGGTTTTCGCCTCATCCTCCGAGTAGGCATACCCCATATCGGCGATCCCGAGAAAAAACGTTCCGTCCCGGATTTTTTTCTTTCTGTCATGATACGAGTACTGCATCAGTTTTATCTTGCATTCCATAACAGTGATCCTTTACACGTTCCGCGAACTGTCTGATATAGAGTTCGGAATACTTTCCATGGTCATACCCGATTTCCAGCTTCAGCTCCCGGTTTTCCTCTACAATTCCGAAATACAGTCCCTTCTCTGTCACATCCGGAAGTATATTCCGGGACTCGATGGATTCGATTTCTCCGCTTTCCTCGATACACATCCAGTCATTCTGATAATTAAAGCAGATATCAAACATCTCTCCGTCGCTGATCAGATCAAACGGCGCCAGCTGAAACAGCCTGCTTTGCGAAACATTCTGATTCTGAAGCAGAAGAAGCGTCTCCTTTCGGACCGTGTCTTCCAGATGCTCCCGGTCTTTTGCATCCAGCACCAGAGGGAGAACGGAGGTCATCATGCCCATCATTCCATGATCCAGGGCGCTGTTCCGGCCGGGACAGTAGCACCCGATGATCAGGCGGTCCTTCCCGGTATATTCACACAGTGTACGGACAAATGCGGTGAGCATCTGGATAAACAGGGATGAATGATGCTCCCTCGCTTTCTCCCGGATCATCTCGTAAAACGGATGTCCGCAGTCAATCTTCACAAACTTCTGAGACGAGTGTCCATGAAGATCCCCGGGAAGTATTGTTTTTTCAGTCACCCCGGTCAGCTTGTTTTTCCAGAAGGAAAGCTGCGCCTTCCCGGAGAAATTATTGCTGCCAAGATACTCCAGAAATCCCGTCCGGACGGGAGGAACCGTCCCGCATTCATAAAGCGCCGTTATGTCCTTCAAAAGATATTGAACCGAGATAAAGTCCATATAGACATGCTTGATATTCAGATAAAGAACGTTCTCTCCGTACTGCACAAATTCCATAAACGGAGAGGAGTCCACGGAGAAATACCGAAGTTCTTTTTGCACCCTGCGCTCGTCCGTTCCTCTCCGGATCCGGATCTCTGGTGAAGTTTCTGTCTTTTCATAGCGCCAGCGATTCCCCGCGCGCGTGATCCGGACGCGGAAAATCTCATTTTCGCGAACGACCTTCCCGATACACCGGTTCATCCTGTCCCCGTCGATCGGATGCCGGAACGAAATGCGGTAAATCAGAGAATAGGCGAGGCTTTTATCGGAACGAGCCAGCCGGTGCTCGAAAGCCATCAGCCTTTTCGCCTGCTCAAGGACGCAGAAGCTGCGGGTTTCGTCTTTCCGCCCGGCCGCCTCCTCCCTCCTCAGACTTTCCGCGTAATCCATCATCTCTCCGATTGTCTCCGCCAGAAATAAATGAGAAAGCTGCGCGTGAATATGAAATTTTTCCGACAGGGAACTGGCCAGAGACAGCAGCATGATCGAATTTCCGCCGATCTCAAAGAACGAATCGCTTTGATCCGCCTCCTCGCAGTCGGTCAGACGCCGGATTTCGCCCAGAAGAAAACGCCCGGGATTTTCCTCTTTTTCCGCTTGCTCCGCAAGAGAAATCAGCGCACGGTAATCCACCTTTCCGTTTGGTGAAACCGGAAATTCTTCGCAGTACAGGACGTTTTCTGGTACGGCGTAATAGGGAAGTTTTTTTCTCAGGACGGTTCTGACGTCCTTCCGCATGTGTCCGGTATAAAACAGCAGCAGACGGACGAATCCGTCATCCTCCCTCTTTACGACCGCCCTCGCCTCTCGGATTCCCGGCATATTTTCGGTGCAGCGCTCGATCTCTTCCAGTTCCACACGGTAGCCGTTGATCTTGCACTGACGATCCACACGGCCGATGAAATGAAGAACCCCGTCCCCGTCTCTTCTGACCAGATCTCCTGTCCGGTATGTTCCGGGGCCGAATCTTCGGAAGGCGTCGTTATTCTGAGCGTGACGGCTGAAATATCCGAGACCGACACACGGTCCCAGAATCACAAGCTCGCCTGTCTCGCCTTCCGGAACATCCGCACCGCTTTCGTCCACAATCCGTACATCTGCATTCTCCGTAACCGTTCCGATCGGAAATTCGCGGAAAAGGTCCGCGTTTTCCCGGTTCATCCTGAAACTGGTCATAAGAATCGTGCATTCCGCCGGTCCGTACGTATTGTACAGCTCAAAATCCGGATCCTCTGACGCATTGATCAGGTTTCTGGCAAGCTGATAATTCAGCACATCCCCGATGCAGAAAAGCCGTTTCAGCCTGAAAGGCATTCCTTCCGGATTTTGGAGCGCGTCGTCAATCATGCGGAGATAATTCGGAGTGGCGTCCATGATATCTATGTGATACCGGTCCAGAAAATGCAGAATCCCCTCTCCGCTCTGTTTCGTCCTCTCGGAAAGGATGTGTAGATGCGCGCCGGACAGGAGCGAACCGAAAATCATCAGCACACACATATCGAAAGCGAACGGCGCAATCACGGCCGTCCGGACGATCTTCCTGCCTGGAAGAAGCAGATGTTCTCTCCCCCAGCATTCGTAGAGACTGATGAAATTGCGGTTAGACACCTTCAGACCCTTCGGCTTTCCGGTCGAACCGGAAGTATAAATAATGTACGCTCCCGTATCCGGATCGTCTCTTTTCGTAACCGGTCCGCCGCCCGGAAACTGATCGCAGATCTCCTCAAACAGGATAATATTTTCTTCCCGTTCAGCCGTATTTTCCGGGATAGTGTCGCAGATGACAAGGCGCGCTTCCGCATCGCGGATCATAAATCGAATGCGCTCGATCGGATAATTCCGGTCGACAAACATATAGGTGCATCCCGCCTTCAGGATACCAAGCATGGCAGCCACCGCGTCAGATGATCGGTCCATCTGGATGGCAACGCTGCTGCCGGGAAGAACATCCCTCGCCTGGAGCATGCGTGCGACGGCACTGCTTTTTGCATCCAGCTCGCGATAGGTATATTCCCTCCCCGATTCGTCCGTCACCGCAGCCCGGTCCGGATATCGATCCGCCGCTGCTGAAAAATATTCGGAAATGGTTGCTCTCTTCCCGCCTGTCTTCATTTCTTCCTCCGTCCTGATCCTCCGTCATCAGATTCTTCCGCCGTCTACCACGATCGTCTGAGCCGTAATATAAGATGCCTCCGCCCCCGCGAGAAAATAAACAGCGTTGGCAACCTCCTCCGGCTTTCCCAGACGCTTCATCGGAATCTCACCGATCGCTTTCCTGATTTTCGGATTCGATACATCCACCATCTTTGTGTCGATAAATCCCGGCGCAACGGTATTGGCCCGGATCTTTTTTCTCGCGTACTCACGGGCTATGGAAGTCATCATAGCGTTCAGCCCGCCTTTTGAAGCGGCGTAGTTTGCCTGTCCGGCTCCCGGGCGGATTCCCCCGGTGGAACTGACCGCGGTAATACTGGCCCCCTCCCGGAAGTTCAGAAGCGGAAACAGCTCGCGGATCACGCGGAAACATCCGGTCAGATTGACGTCGACCACATCGTCGAAGTTCTTCTGATCCATCATGATAAAAGCGCTGTCTCTCACAATTCCGCTGCAGTAGACGACAGCGTCCACGACACCCGCCTCCTCTTCTACAAAGGACGCAAAATCACTGACCGAGCCGGGATCCCGTATATCCAGATGATAGCCGGACGGCTCCCCGTCTTTCTTTTCTTCTCTGCTGTTCCGGCGGCAGTAGCTGTAAATCACGTGATACCCGTTTTCATGAAATTTTTCCACTACGGCATGTCCGATTCCGCCGGAACCTCCGATCACAACTGCATTTTTCAATTTCTTCCACCTTTTCTTCCGATGCCGAAATGCCGCGCATCTTTTCCTTCAGTCCAGTACGGTAAAGTAATAATTTCCGGTGATATCCGTCCCGCAGACGGCGATCCGTTCCGGTCCCCGCGGCCCGTGTCCGTCCTCCGTCAGGCATGCCGGTATCTCCTGCCTTTCCAGAATTATTTTGGCGACCAGAATCTTTAAGGTCATATCCGCCCCCAGCGCATTGCCGAAATATTGGTAATAGCGGTTAATCCGGGTAATCTCCGGTCTTCGGGAGATCACACGTTCCTCGCTTTTTCCCGCCGGAGACAACGGATGATTCAGAATCACCGCGTCCGGATCATATTGATCCAGTTTTTCCTCCAGAAAGCACTCCAGCTCCTTTGTATCAGCCGAATCCGCGTTGAACGGATTCAGTCCGAAATTTCTCGTCTCGCAGGCTGCGACTCGCGCGCCCTTCTTCTCATCCGAATCCGAGATGGCGAAAACCACAGAGGCATCGCAGTAGGACTGCGGAATCATATTGACATGCCCGAGAGACTTTTTCAGCTCGTCGTTGTACTCCTCGACCGCTCCGGTAAGCATGTAGTCCGCTTTTTTCTCCCGCAGCATCATCTCGGAAAGTCTCATGTGGTTCGAACCCATCAGCATGGTATTCGGGCCTGTGATTCCCAGATGAATAGCGATTGTCCCGAGGCAGGCGTTATGAACCGTGTTGGAGAAAAGAATCGGGCTGCAAAGATCCGGATCTCCCATCTCCAGCTGCTTCGCGAACTCCAGATTGGACTCCAGAGGGCCGTAGTCGGTTGAAAGAATACAGCCGACCCGGTTCCGGTCCGAAACCGGATAACTTTCGCTCAGACGGTCAAAACAGTCCACCGCCGCTGCCGCCGCGAGATCTGAAAACCGGCTGCTCCGTCTCTTTACATTTCTTTTCAGCCTCGATGTATAATCCAGCTTCCGGTCCAGTCTCCCGCCGGTTCCGTTTTTCAGATTGGTCCAGATTTCGTCTTCCGAATTTCCCATCGGAGTTACTTCACCGGACGCACAGATCTTGATCATTTTCCTCTCCTTTCAGGGCCAGATACCGCTCCGTCAGTTCCGGAGGCATCTCTGTCCTCAGATGGCCTTTCCGGTCCGCCAGGACGTGAATCGCGTAACCCTTTGCCGAAAGGCGTCCCTCGTAATATATCTGAAACTGAAAGATCACTCTGGCAAATTCATCGATCCGGAAAACCATCTGCACCTTTACCGGGACGCCGGAATGGTACCGGACCGCGCTGACATACCGCATCTTCACCTCTGTCACCGGAAACCTGCAGTCCTCCATTTCCATGATCTGTGTGCCGAAGTATTTCGCGTCGCTCATAAAGGCCAGCTTCGCCTCTTCGACAAAAATCAGATACCGGCTGTGATGAAGTATCCCGTAGGCATCCGTATCCTCAAATCTCGGATAACAAAGATAGGTATAGCGGATTCCTTCCGTATTCATGATTCGCCCCTTCCAATGACGACGGACGCCGCATTTCCCGCAAAAGCAAAGGAATTTGACATCGCGTAGCGGATTTTCCGGTGTTCCGTCTGCCCGATAACGTATTCCTGATCTTTTCCGAGCGGAATCGGATCGGTCAGATTCAGAACCGGGTAAATTTCTTCCTTTTCCATGCTGAGAATAGTCGCCGCAAATTCAATCGCCCCGGCTGCCGCCAGGCAGTGCCCGATCTGGGATTTTGTCGAAGTAACCGTACACTCGGCTCCCAGCAGATCCAGCGCTTTTACTTCCATGTCGTCATTAATGACCGTCCCCGTGCCGTGCGCATTGACATAATCGATCATCTTTTCCGAAATCCCTGCCTGTTCGATCGCCTGCTCCATGACGCGGCAGGCTCCCTGCCCGGTCGGATCCGGACTGGTGGGGTGATAAGCGTCATTTCCGAGACCGTATCCCAGAATTTCCGCCCGGATTTTCGCTCCGCGCTTTCTGGCAGACTCTCTGTCCTCGACAACGAACAAGGCGCCCCCTTCCCCGAGCGTGATGCCGTCCCGGTTCCTGTCAAATGGTCTGCACGGTCTTCCGCTCAGGTTCCGGAGAGAATGAAATCCGTAACTCGAAAATTCGGTGAGCGGATCAATTCCTCCCGCGATCACCAGATCCGCCTCTCCGGAGCGGATCAGCGAATAGGCGGTGCCGATCGCCGTTGTTCCCGCCGCGCAGGCGGACGTATTGACGTAGACTGCGCCACGGATTCCGAGACTTTCAGGCATTGTGTAGATATTGCTTCTCGCAAGGGATTCCCTCAGAGTTCCGTTCACGTGTGCCGTGATATAATCGTTGACTCCCACGGAGGTCGCCATCGAAAAGGCGGCCTTTCCGCCCATTTCGCGAATATCATCTGCGGTAATCCCGGCGTCCGCGAGAAGCTGATCCGCCAGATCCCTGAAGATACATTCCGTCCTGGATTTCTCCTCCAGCGTGTGGACCTCATAGACATAGTCCCGGCTGAGCTGACCGAAAAAGTCCGTACGAAGCTTATCCGTGGGAAACAGATCCGTCCTGCGGATACCGCAGAAGCCGTTTCTTGCGTGATCCGTAAATTCCTTCTCATCGTTTCCTCCGGCGCTCATCATCGCGAGCCCGGTCACAACTACGCTTCGCTCTGTCACTTATTCCTCATCTCCCATATGCGTTTCTACAAATTCCGCGATCGAGCGGACGCTTCTGAGTGCCTTCTTGTCTTCATCCTTCATCCGGATTCCATAATTGTTCCGGAGCATTACGATAATTTCCAGGGCGTCGACGGAGTCCAGGCCGATTCCTTCTTCATCATCATCCATGCTGGCAAAAAGCGGGGCGTCATAATTAACCTCTGCCGCATCAATATCATCCAGTCCGAGCGCTTCGATCAGCATCTGCGTCACTTCCGCGCATCTGTCTTCCACTGTCATAGCTGTTGCAATCATCTCTTTTGTTTCTCCCTCATTTCTGATCTTTTTTCAACCTGTAAATTTATTGTTCAGGCGATTTTTCCGTCTTCCAGGATCGCCTGGCAGTCTCCGTAGGCGAACACTTTCGGGTCATGCGTGACCAGGACCGTCGTGATGCCCGTCTCCTCCATAATCTCTTTCAGACTGTCCATAAAAATCCGGCTGTTTTCCGAATCCAGGCTGCCGGTCGGCTCGTCGGCAAAGATATACTTTGCTCCGGAAAGAAAGGCACGCAGGATCGCGACCCGCTGTTTTTCTCCGCCGGAGAGCGTCCGGACCTCTTTTTTCCGGAATCCTTTCATGTTCATCCTCGCAAGATAGTTATCCAGCCTTCTCTCGAACTCCGGCGACGTCTTCTGGTTTCTCAGAATCGCGTAAAGGCGGATATTGTCCTCGACGTTCAGAAAGCTGAACAGATTTTTATCCTGGAAGATAAATCCGATCTCATTCAGCCGGAAATCATCCCTCTTCCTTTCGGACAGAGAGTAGATCGATGTGTTCCCGTACCGGACCGTTCCTTTTACACCGGGGAGCAGTCCCGCGATTGTGTTCAGAAAAGTGGTTTTTCCGGACCCGGAAGGACCGGATATCGTTGTCATCCGCCCGGAAGGAATCTCAAAATCGATCCCGTCCAGCACATTTCTCTTTTTCACACCCTCCGTGATCGTGTACGTCAGATTTCTCACAACGATTTCTCTTGCCGCTTCCCGCGCGCTTTCCTTTTCTGCTGCCTGATCCGGAATGACGCGGACCAGGTTTTCCGATAATACATTTTCCATATTAATTTCTCCTTATTCCGCCAGGATAAACGATCTGCTGATCTCTTTCCCGTATGCCTTTCGTGTCGTGAAGGTGATCACCGCGCTGCCTGCCGCCGCCATCGCCAGATAGACCAGAACCGCGGTACCGGTCGGGAAACAGATCCGGACAGGCACATCGATAAATTCAAGCGTCATATTCACACCGGCCGAAATAAAACTTCTCGCACAGATAATTCCGAGCAGGAAAGCGATGGAAAAAACACTGACCGCCTGATATACATATGCGGTTCGGAGAATACTCTTTCTTACGCCGATCTCACGCAGTCTGGTGATCGTATTCCTGTTTTTTTCTCCTCCTGAGACCGCAAAGTGCACAAACATCAGGAAAGAAATCAGGATAATCATGAATGCGGCGATCTCAAAGATTTCCACTCCGTTAATCGCGTTTTCGTAGCTGTTTGCCGCGAGCTGATCCTTCGTAACCAGGTAACGGTCCGTGACATTTTCGTCATGATTCAGGGAATACAGCAGCTCGTCCGAGGCCCGGTGAATGTACAGAGCATTGACCATATCGGATCCCATCCGTTTCTGGAGATACCGCTTGCTGATAAATCCGTATCTGCCGCGGCTTCCGTTCGCGACGAACCTGCCGGCGATCCGGAAGGTAATTTCGTTTTCCCCGATTTTCAGTGTGTAGTCGTCCCCTATCTGATCATCTCCGATAAAATAATCCGGCAGATAGATTCCGTCAAAGGAATCGCTGTCCAGATTTTCTGACGGGTCGCTTCCGTCCGCGAGCTTCATTTTTTCTCCGTATTTCGCATAATCCGAGCCAACGGCGTAGACTGTATCCGTATATCCTTCCGAATCCGTCATCTCCAGATTGATTCCACAGGCTATCTCTGCGTCCGGATCGATCGAGGCGGCCATCTCTCTGTACTCCTCCTCAGACCGGTTCTGCTTCACGGATGAATTGACCAGAAGTTCCTGAAAATAAATGTTCTGTTCTACGGTCGCTCTGGATATCCCTCGGATCGTCTCAAACATCCCCAGAAGACCGAAGCTGATCATCACGCCGACCATAAGCGTCGACAGAATCGGGTTCATCCTTTTGTACTCACCGAGCAGCTGTCTCTGTCCGAGCTCCGCTCCGGGAAGCTTCAGAACCCGGAAAAGCCATTTCAGAAAATACTGCAGGCTGACTACAATCAGATCCAGATTCAGGAATATTCCGACCATCGGAAGGATCTGAAACAGGCTGTTGTCCCCGTCATGCGATATCCCGATGACGATCAGAACCGCACCGATGATTCCGGTGATCACATCCGATTTTCCGAGCCTGCGGATGTTCTCCGACTTATCCTCCGACCGCGATTCTCTCAAAGGATCGAACCCGGATGCTCTTCCGAAAGTCGCCGCAAGGCACAGAAGGACCGTAATAAGATGAATCATGACCGCTGCCATCATTGTCTTTGCCGGTATCCACCGGCTGTCTATCTCGAGAATGCCGGAAAGGACAAAGTAGGAAACCTCCGCGAGCAGTCCTCCGGCAGGGACCGATAACTTCTGATAGCCGAGGAATTCCCTCACATAAATTGAAGTCAGTTTTCTGCCGCTCAGGCCCAGCAGCCGGACCTGAATATTGAAATCCTTTCTCGCCTGGAATACGGTCCGGCAGATAATCTGCATGATCCAGACTGAGAAAAATATCGTCATAACCGACACGGCGATCAGAATCATTAGATATCCCATCATTTCCTGGTCATGCGAGATGATTTTGGTTTCGCTTCTGATTTTTCCCACTTCCAGTATCAGTTTGAGGAACACTCCGACAATGACCATATTCAATGTCGAGATCAGCGTAAACAGAAGCGTCTGAGACGGATTCCGGGTTTTCAGTTTCTGATATAAAGTCTTCATGATATGATTCCTTATCCGGTGATTATCTCCCGTCCCGTACAACGGCACGGGAGATAATCTGTATCCAAATCGTGCGTATCTCGGTCAGTGGCAGCAGTTCGCGCATCCGGTCCAGCTGGCCGTAACCGCTTCTTCGACGTCTTCAAAGATCTCCTCGTTATCGGCGGCATCCTCTTTTACAATCTCTTCCGTTTTGGTCTCCGGGTTCTTATAAATATCACTCATATCTGATCTCCTTTTCTATTGATTTGATGAAATGATTCCGTTTTTTTCTTCATCAGGCTGCGACCTGAAATCAGCAGCAGTTCGCGCATCCGGTCCAGCTGGCCGTGACGACTTCCTCGACTTCCTCGAGAAGCTCCTCATTTTCCTGCTCTTTCAGTTCCTCGTTCTGCTCCGGGTTCGTGTACTTCGTATTTTCCATTCTGATTATCTCCTTTTTTAATAATGACTCTTTTGATTTTGATGATTTACCATTTACTCCTATCCCTCTCATATGAATTGCTTCGCTAAGGTTCCACTTTTTTTATCCCTCCTCTCCTTTCGTATTATCAATAAGGCACGCGGATATCTGGATCGACGCGGCCGTATGACCTGATTACTGTCAGACCTGCACATTCCGGATCCGCATCATGAAACGGAAGAAAAGAAATACCGCAAGTCCCATAAAAACAATCCGCAGAATCAGGACCGGAACCATAAACAGGTTCAGCCAGTATGTAATATTCAGGTACAGACTGTACAGCCCGCTGAGAAACATTCCGAAGAGAACGATTCCGCAGATCTTTTCCTCCGGTCTGGTTACCCTCTTCCTGTTCAGCACCGATCCGATGCACCGGTAGCCTTTCAGACGGAGATTCATGATGCCGATCAGCGACGAGACTATAAAGTACCCGTCCGTCATGCCCATCAGCCCCAGGTTCGTGATAATCGTGCTGATATTCGCCATGATCCAGATGTCTGTGACGGCCCCCTGGAAGATATCCGGCCTCACGGATTTCAAGACAAAACCGAGAAACGCCAGAACCAGATTCGCGTATATTCCCCCGAGCATGATCAGTATTTTGTTCGTCTGTTTTTCCAGATTCAGCCCCCAGTACTGAACCAGCACCAGAGGATAGATGTAGAACCACCCGATCGAAATACTCTGTATCTTCACTCCGAACATCTTCGCCTGAAAACAGTGGCCCATCTCATGCAGGGCCAGGACGGCCCACGGATAAACCCCGATCGTAAAAACGATCTCCCAGAGCTTCATATGCTGGTAATCTATGACGGAAGGCGCGAGCCGGATGTTCCGGTACATATAGCCAAGCATACAGATGACGCTGACGATAAAGGCAAAAACCTTTACCTGGTCGCTGACAGCCGGCAGGATTTTCCGGTCGGACGGATGAATGGTCAATAAAACCTTGCCCATCTGCTTGAATTCGTTAAAAGATGCTTTTGGTTCAATTTCATTCTCCAAAAATCCCGCCCGGTTGAAGTTTTTGTACAGCTTCCGGTCGATCGGCTCAAGAGCATTCTCCTCGATTTCTTCATTCTTGTACCGGTCAATAAACTCGATCGCGGGCGTCACGTACTCCCTGTTCAGCTTTACGAAACTGTTCAGTCCCTTGATCCCGACCAGAAGGATTTTCCCGGACAGGGTGTAATTCACTTTGTAGCAGACATCATTTCTGATTCTCATTTTTCTTCTCTTCCCTTACGCTGCGTGCGTCTTGTTATACCGAACGATGGATCGGTTCACTTCTGTCCTGTACCTGCCGTACTCCTCCGCGATAAAGGAGATGCACCTTCCTGCCATGATCCGCATCATGACGCACCGTTCCTCCAGTTCCTCTGTGAGACTTCCATTCACGCTGTGCTGCAGACCCTTGCACCAGAACCCGCAGATTTTATATGCGAAGCAGCGGCGGCACGTCTCATTCCTGTCGCGATTCGCTTCCCGCACCCGGATGAAGTGCGGATTCCGATCCAGATCGTCCCTGGTATGAATGTCTGCCAGGGGTATCCCGTATTCCCTGTATTCGGTAAAGGTGTGGCAGGGATACACGATCCGATCCGGGGTAACCGACATGGAGTAGCCCGCCGAGCACTCACGCTGCTCCATCCGAAGAAGCAGTCTCGTAAAAAGGCCGATAAACATGCGGGGAACCCGCTCCACATCCCCACTCTTCAGTTTTTCCAGATAGTAATCCGCGATCTCCGTGCAGAAGTTCTCGTATTTTCCGCGCATCACAGGATCCCTCATATCGATCTGGTATTCCGGGTCTGACGTACTGACCGGAACCAGCTCATAGGAAAGAATCGGCAGTTCTTCCATCTCCCGGCACCAGCGGATCCCCGCCCCGGGTTTGTAGCTTTCCAGATGCTGTCTCGTGAACGTATACTGAACAAAAATCTTCGCCCCGCATCCCGCGAAAACATCCAGATTCCGGCGTGTCAACTCATAGGTGCTCCGGATCCCGTCACCGATCCGATTCCGGTCATGAACTTCCCGCGTCCCGTCGATGCTGGTTCCGAGGATCGGGTGATACGTCCGCACCAGATCCAGGATCTCCGGATTCAGAATCGTCCCGTTTGTATTGATTCCGAAGGTCGGAAGCCGGTCCGGATCCTCCTTTTCGTACAGATAATCCATAAATTTCCGTATCGCTCTGTAGTTGAGAAGCGGTTCTCCGCCGAAAAAGGATACCGCCCGGATGCCACCGTACAGATCCCGCAGTTTCTCATAAACTTCGATAAAGTCTTCTGGCCCGAAAAAACGCTTTCCGGAATGGATCCCGTAGGTTCCCTCGTGTGCATAGCAGTATCTGCATTTCAGATTGCATGCGGTTGACGCGAGAAAAATCAGAGTAGGCTTCCAGTTCTCATCGTGAACCGATGGAGCGGAGCGCCCTTTTCCACGGACGACCGGTTCTGTTCCGGATCCGACGGAGGGATTTCCTCCTCTGTATATCTGCAGCGTCTGATCATCAAACCAGACACCATCCTTAATTCCGCAAAGCATGATTAGAACTCCTTTCTCATTTTTATAAAAAACGTCTCTTCCTGATCCCGGATATCCTCCAGCAGCCGGTCGATCCGGTTGTTTTCAATCTGTCTGTTTTCCGTCACGGAGCATTTGAGCTCCCTGGAAAGTTTTCTCCAGAGGTTTCCCGCGGTCTTCAGCTCCGGATCGGACACAAGATACTTGTGCTCCAGTGCCTCGTAATATTCTCTGCGGTAAAAGAAAGAACTTCCGGTCTGAATACTCTGAAGGAACGCATACTTCATGACACGGTTAAAACCCGTATTCCACCCGGCTTTCAGCACATCCGCAACTCTTCCGTAGAAATTTCCTCCCTTGTACCAGGCTCCCTCATCGTCCTCGCACTGGTCCGGGCGGAGCATCCGCTCAATTCCATCCAATATACATGACCGGATCTGATCGGACCGGACTCTCTCTTCTTCCAGATAGAGAATCCGCACAGATACGCCGATGGGCTTCGTCCGGATCCTGGCCAGTTTTTCCAGCGAAGAGCGGTCGATCGGTTTCTCAACTTCTTCGATCGTATGATCGCTCCGAAGCACCGCTTTTTCTCCCGTCACCCGGACCACCGCATAGGTGCTGTAATTCGTGAAAAACTGAACCACTTTCTCCTTCAGTGACCCGATCCGGTCAAACTCTATGTAGGGGAGGATCACCAGAACCCGTCCGGGATCCAGAGCGCTGTTCTCAAACAGCTCCGGAATTCCGATTCTTCTGTATTTCAGGCCAAGTCTGGCAAAAAGCTGGTCGATCAGTTCGATTCCTCTTCCCCGGACCATATAGATCTGCCCGTCCGCATACGGTATGACACAGAGCATGTTGTTCAGTCCTGCGCAGAGAACCGCGTCATCGTAATCCAGGCCATCGATTTTTTCCGAAACCAGACTCAGGTCACAGCTGTTCATCTTAAGGCCTCTCTCCTTCTTCCTTCAGAAAATATTCATCGAAAACGTTCTGAAGAGAGACGGCGTCGAGCATTCGCCGCCTTCTCCAGCTGTTCTTCAGAAAATTATCTTCCTCCAGCTTCCGGACAGCACGGCGGCTCATCTGAAAGTAATAATCCTGGCTCTGTGGAACCTCGAACCTGCGTCTTCCGCTTAAATACTCTTCCAGCCTTCCGCAAACCTGATCTGCCATTCTCATCTGTACCATCTCACTGACCTGTCCTTTCCTCATAATCAGCTCATCCACGATTCCGCATCCCCATGCCGAAAGCAGTTTCGACGCGTACCCGGATAAAAACAGTTCTCCCGCCTCATCGATCAGCGTCACCGTAACTCCGAGCTTGCCGATCAGCGGCATCGAATAGTTCCAGATTCTCAGCCTCTCTGCGACGGCCAGATCCTCCGGAGGAATCTCATTTCCGAATCCGCGAATCAGAAAAAGAATCAGTTCCGTCTCCAGGGCCAGTCTCTTGATTTCTTTCATGGAATCTTCTTCATCCAGAAAGCATTCCCCGTCTTCAAAGCACTTTAGACAGGATGTGCACCCCGCCACCGGATACGTTTCGGATGTAATCGTGCACGCACTTTTTACAAGGCCCCGCCGTATGAGATTGTCCGTCATGATCCTCCTGATCTGCCTCACATCCTCATACATCAGGATGTGATTCCCGGCAAAAACGAGAAGATCGGTTTTCCGCTTTTTCTTCGTTTTCATCGTTCCTTCCCTCCTGACAGCTTCATCATAAAGCTGCGGTTTTGCGAACGAAAGGATAACTCCCCGAGCGTCTCCCATAACTCTTTGAACGGCGCAGCGGCAGGAAAAATGAACCTCTTTTTGAACATTGTGCGATCCCACGGCATATGTTACGATGAAGGAAATAAGCAGGATTCAGGGGGTTCGCTGCGGATCCCGGATCGAAATATCACACGTCACGAGGAGTGCGTCATAACAGGGAGAAAACAATGACAAATTCGGAACCGATCGCAGAAGGAAAAGAAAAAACAGCAGGACAGGATACGAAAACGGGTAATAAAGTTCACAGACGAACCGTTTACGTCGTGGGGCACAAAAATCCGGACACCGATTCCATCTGCTCCGCCATTTCCTACGCCTATCTCAAAAACATCCTGGATCCGGACAGGAATTATAAACCGTGCCGGGCCGGTCACATCGCTCCGGAGACCCGCTATGTGCTGGACACCTTCGGATTTGAGAGTCCGATTCTGCTGACGAATATCGGCACGCGCGTAAAAGATATGGAGATCCGTCAGGTACCCGGCGTCACCGGAGACATCTCCGTCCGGAAAGCGTGGCGTCTGATGCGCAGCGAGAACGTTTTTACGCTGCCCATCACCGATGAGGAGGACCGTCTCCACGGTCTGATCACGGTCAATGACATCGCCAAATCCTATATGGACGAGACCGACAGCGCCATCGTTTCCCGTGCAAACACGCCGTACCGGAATATTCTGGAGACTCTGAATGCAAGGATGGTGGTCGGAGACGAGGATTCCTGCTTTACAAAGGGAAAAGTCATCATCGCCGCGGCCAATCCCGATGTTATGGAACAGTATATCGACGAAAACGATATGGTTATTCTCGGCAACCGGTACGAGGCACAGCTGTGCGCTATCGAAATGCTCGCCGGCTGCATTGTCATCTGCCTGGGCACCCCCGCCTCGAAAACGATCAGGCTGATCGCGAAGGAGCACAACTGTACGGTGATCGAGACGCCGCTCGATACCTACGAAGTGGCGCGGCGGATCAACCAGAGCATGCCGATCTCCTTTTTTATGAAGCGCGACAATCTCGTCACTTTCCATCGCTCGGATTACACGGACGATATCAAGGACATCATGTCCAGCCGGAGATTCCGCGATTTCCCGATTCTCGATCAGGAAGACCGGTACACCGGAATGATCTCCCGCCGGAACCTGCTGGGCGTTCACAAACGGGGAGTCATCCTGGTCGACCACAATGAAGTCGAACAGGCGGTGGACAATGTCATGGCCGCCGATATTCTGGAGATCATCGATCATCACAAGCTCGGCTCGATCGAGACCATGAATCCGGTCTACTTCCGCAATGAGCCGGTGGGATGCACCGGAACGATTGTCTGGCAGATCTACCGCGAGAACCAGGTGGAGATCCCGAAAAATATCGCGGGACTTCTCTGCAGCGCTATCCTGTCGGATACGCTGATGTTCCGCTCTCCCACCTGCACGCCTCTGGACAGGACCGCCGCGGAGGAGCTCGCAGGGATCGCCGGGATCCGCTGCGAGGACCACGCGAGGAAAATGTTTTCGGCAGGTTCGGAGCTGGGAAACAAGACGCCGGAAGAAATCTGCTTCCAGGATTTCAAAAAATTCGAGGCAAATGAGATCGAATTCGGCATCGGTCAGGTCAATTCCCTGGACCAGGAGGAACTGGACGAGGCAGAAAAGCGGGTGGCGCCGTACCTGGAGACCGCCTGCCGCTCACGCGGACTGGACATTCTGATCTTTATGCTGACCAACATTCTGACAGAATCCTCCAAAATTCTCTGTTGCGGCGAAAACGCGGATGAGCTCGTGGAAGACGCCTTTCCGGGCGTTCATGTCGAGAATCACACGGCTATCCTGCCGAAGGTCGTCTCCCGGAAAAAGCAGATGGTTCCGTCGATCATGGAGGCCATCAGCCGCGGAAGCAACGAGGGCTGATTTGTAAAATCCGTCTGACATGTGTTAATATAAACGACGATATCCGTGTTATGAATAAACGGACCGCATCAATATCTTGTGCCGCGGAAGTATCGCGGCGGATCGGAGATTATCATGAAAATTGCAGTACCTTATGACAATGGAAATGTATTCCAGCATTTCGGTCGGACAGAGGCGTTTCAATATTACGATGTGACGGACGGAAAAGCCGTTCCTTCCGGCGTGAAAGAAACCGGAGACATCGGCCACGAGGCGCTCGCGGACCTGCTCGCAGAAAACGGGGTGGACCTGGTAATCTGCGGGGGACTGGGAAGCGGAGCCATGGAGGCTCTGAGGGCAGCCGGTATAGACGTGATCTCGGGAGCCGGGGGCAGCGCGGATGAGGCGGTCGCTTCCTATCTCCGGGGAGAGCTCACCGGTTCCGGGGCAAACTGCGACCACCATCACGAGGAAGGAAGCGGGTGCGGAGACTGCGGCTCCGGCAAAGATCCTGCCTCGGACGACGCGCAGGCTTCCGGGGAAGGATGCGGCGGATGCGGAGGCTGCGGCGGCAGCTGCGGCGGATGCGGAGGCTGCGCTCCTTTCGCGGGCGAACCCGTCGAGGGAAAAAATGTCGGAAAAACCGTCCGCGTCCACTACGAAGGAACCTTCAACGACGGGACCGTATTCGACTCTTCCTTCGACCGCGGAGAACCGATGGAGTTTATCTGCGGGGCCGGTCAGATGATTCACGGATTCGACCAGGCGGTCGCAAACATGGAGCCGGGCGAGACGGTCAATGTTCACCTGATGCCATCCGAGGCGTACGGTGAAGTGAATCCGGACGGTATTCTGACATTTGAGATCAGCCGCCTTCCGGGTGCCGAGCAGGTTCAGGTGGGACAGCGCGTTCATCTGGAAGGGGACAACGGACAGATCCTTCCGGTGCGGGTAACCGCGCGCGACGAAAACACGATCACTCTCGACGCCAATCACGAGATGGCGGGAAAAGAGCTGAATTTCCGGATCGAACTGCTCGAAATCAGGTGAAAAAATGAATCACCGGGAAGTTGATAAAGAGGAACTGTTTGAGCGCATGCCGGTCGGGAAAGCTCTGTTCACTATGGCCGTTCCCACCATCATCAGCCAGCTGATCAATCTGATTTATAACCTGGCCGACACCTTTTTCATCGGAAGAACGGGAAACTCCTATATGATGGCCGGCGTGACCGTCCCGTTTCCTCTCTTTATGATGACCATCGCCTTTTCCAATCTCTTCGGAATCGGCGGAGGCAGCGAAATGGCCAGACTGATCGGTCAGCACAGAGGCGAAAGAGCCAGAAAAGTGAGCGCTTTCGCCTTTTTCGGGTGTCTTATTCTGGCAGCCTGCTACTCTGTCATCAACCTGATCTTTACGGATCCTCTGCTGACGCTTCTCGGCGCCTCGGATCAGACCATCGGATTCGCCCGGCAGTATGTGCGATGGGTCGTCGTCGCGGGCAGCATCCCGACCATTGCCTCAATGGTGGCCGCTCACCTGCTCCGGAACATCGGCTATTCCAGGCAGGCCGGATTCGGTCTCTCCGCCGGCGGGATCCTCAACATCATCCTGGACCCCCTCTTCATGTTTGTCCTTCTCCCGGACGGGATGGAGGTTTACGGCGCAGCACTGGCGACCATGCTGTCCAACGTCTGTACCGCGATCTATTTTCTGGTCATCATCTTCCGCTTGCAGAAAACCGCCCCGATCAGCCTGAGAATTTCGGACGCACGGGATATTCTTCCGGGGGAGCGGAAAGCGCTCTTCTCCGTCGGGATTCCGTCCGCCTTTCTGACGGGTCTTTTCGACGTGGCCAACGCGTTTCTGAATGCGATCATGTCCGGCCACGGGGATCTGATGCTCGCGGCGATCGGAATTGTCATGAAGGTAGTCCGACTTCCGAACGCTATTAACATTGGCATCTGCCAGGGAATGCTCCCCATCGTGGCCTATAATTTTTCCTCCGGGGATCACGACCGGATGAACGAGACCATCCGGACCTCGCGGAAAGCAGGCCTGTTGATCTGCCTGATCTGCATGGTTTTCTACGAGCTCACCGCGAACTTTCTGTCGGGACTTTTCCTGAGCACCGGAACATCCGGAGCCGGGGAAGCGGCGAAAACAATTTCCTACGCGGCTCTTTTCCTCCGGATCCAGTGCCTCGCCTCCCCGTTTCAGTTCATGAACTACAGCACCTCATTTTGCATGCAGGCGATCGGAGACGGAAGAGACACCATGATTCACGTCGTGATCCGGCAGATCATCCTCTATATTCCTCTGATGTTCCTTCTGGACCGGCTTTTCGGGGCGTACGGTCTCGTATCCTCGGTTATTTTCAGCGAGGCGGTTGCCTCCGCCGCGGCGCTTTTCCTGCTGAACCGCTATCTGAAGGCACACCGGGCCGTCTGAAAAGGCACAGGGGTTGGGGAAACTTTTGATTTTCCGCTCTTGTGCGATCCGGAAGAACGTGTTATACCTAAAGAAAAAGGGAGGTGATTCCATTGGAGACAGAAACGGAAACGAACTCGGAAGAGGTCTTTCATCGGGCACTGAACCGGCTGAAAAGAGACAGGAATGTCCTGAAGATGCAGCAGTTTTCACAGCATCGCGGGAATACAACATATCAGCACTGTGTAAATGTCGCAAAGTGCAGCTTTTATCTGGCGCAGAAACTGCACTGGAATATTGATGAAAACGCCCTGGCGACAGGAGCCATGCTTCACGATTACTACCTGTACACGGCGACAGAGGAGCCGGTAAACGGCTACCGTCACGGAATTGATCATCCTGTTATTGCTCTGCACAATGCGGAAGAAATCTGGGATCTGAATGAATGTGAGCGCAATATCATATACTCACATATGTTCCCGCTCACCATTACCAAAATTCCGCATCACAAGGAGGCCTGGCTCGTCAGCATGGCCGACAAGTACTGCGCCCTGAGAGAGGCCTCGACCGGAAGAGAAGGAAACAAGGAAATAGAGCCTGGCGCAAACACGCCATGGATCTCCCGCCTTTTCAGGCGCCGTCAGGTTGCCTGAAAAGAAGAACAATACACTACAGAAAAAACAGACTGCCGAGTCTGCCCCGGGGGCAAACCGGCAGTCTTATTTTTTCCCGCAGAGTCTCCTTTCTCTATCGGGAGTGATTTCTTTTACCCGCTTTCCCGGATCTCCTTCTCCATCCGGTTCATCTCCGGCCATATCGTCCGGCGCATTGTGATATAGCAGGCGAGTCCGCCGATGACATTGGAGACCGGCTCCGCGAGAAACACTCCCATCGTCCCGAACCCGAACAGGTGCGGAAGAAGGAAGGTCAGGGGAATCACGATGATCGCTTTCCGGAACAAAGAGAAAAAGACGGCCTGCTTCCGTTTGTTCAGCGCCTTAAAGGTCGTCTGACCCGTGTACTGAAAAACCATAAAGAAAAAGGCGAAGAAATAGGTGTGGAGGGCGGGGACCGCGTCGTCCAGGATGGTGCTGTCCGAGCTGAAAATGGACACGAAAAACTCCGGGAATCTCAGGATCAGAAGCCAGACGACCACCGCATAAAGAATTCCCATCCAGAACAATATCCGGACCGAACGTTTTACCCGGTCCGGTTTCCGGAACCCGTAATTAAAGCTGATGACGGGTGTCGTTCCGTCCGCAATGGCCAGAAGCGGCGTCTCCAGGATCTGGCGGACGGAAGAAACAATGGTCATAATGGAAATATAAAGATCGCCTCCTGTCACGGAAAGGACGGCGTTGGCGCAGACCTGGACCAGTGAGTTCGTAAACTGCATGATAAAGGAAGAAAATCCCAGTCCGACAATCTGCCGGACCCTCGGACCACTCTCCCGCAGCTCGTCCCTGGTCAGCAGACGGAGATTCTGATCCGCTTTCTTTCCGAACAGAAAATTCAGGGCAAAGGCGGCCGAGAGCGCCTGCGAGATGACCGTCGCGACAGCCGCGCCGCGAACACCCATTTGAAACCGGAAAATAAAAATCGGATCCAGAATAATGTTCGCCGCCGAGCCGATCATAACGGTCGTCATTCCGACCGACGAAAACCCCTGCGCGTTGATAAACGGATTCATGCCCGTCGCCGTCATGGAAAACACCGTTCCGGTCAGATAAATTCTCAGGTAAGGCAGGGCAAAAAACATCTCCTTATCCGATGTTCCGAAGAGCCTCAGGACGGGGCGTCCCAGAAGTTCGAAAACGACGGTCAGCACCACGGCGGTCACGACCAGAAGGAAGAACGAGGTGTTCATCAGCATTCCCGCTTCTTCCCGGTCCCCTTCGCCGCACTTGATGGAATAGAGCGGAGCACCTCCGCTCCCGTACATGTTGGTAAAGGCGAGCACCAGCACGACAACCGGAAAACACAGACCGACCGCTCCCAGAGCCGTCGTCCCTGTCTCCGGAATCCGGGCAATGTAGATGCGATCCACAATATTGTACAGCAGATTCAGGATCTGGGCGGCCAGCATCGGCATGGCCGTCTGCATGATATTCTTAAAAATGTTCCCGCTTCGGAAATCGACCTGTTTCATTATTTTCCCCGGCCTGTTGAAAAATCTGTTTCCATTTTACTCCCTAAATCCGGAAAATCTACCATTCGAAAAAAATTTGTAAAAATCCCGTCAAACGTCTTTACACGCGAGCTGTCGGGCTTTATTATAGATATAATATATCTGTAATATCTTTTATTTGGAGGGCGCCATGGAAAAAAGAGAATTTTTCTGCACGGACTGCGGAGTCCGAAGCTGCATTGACTGCGACGTGGATCATGAAAAGGGGCTTCCGAAAACCTGCGTGACCAAACGGTTCGAGGAAATGGAAAAAGATGTGAAAAAGATCTGTCAGGAAGAAGAAAACCTGAAAATATTCCGCGGCTTTCTGGGAATAAAGGGCGAAGGCGTACACGGAGGAACCAAAACACGGGTCGAAATGCTGATTGATCTTCTGAAAAACATCGGTGCGAAGCGGATCGGCGTCGCAACCTGCTACGCTCTTCTCAATGAAGCCCGCGTCTTCAGCAAAATACTCCGGGCAAACGGCTTCGAGTGCTTCGGAATAAACTGCAAGGTCGGAACGCTGGACAAAGCCTGCTTCGGAATCGCCCCGAAAGACGATCCCTACCCCGGGGAATCCAGCTGCAACCCGATTTTACAGGCAAAAATTCTGAACGACTATCATACGGATTACAATGTCGTCATCGGACTGTGTGTGGGACACGACGCTCTGTTCTCAAAATACTCAGAAGCGCCGGTGTCGACGCTGGTCGTCAAGGATTTCGCACTCGCACACAATTCTGTCGCGCCTCTGCACATGGCGGATTCCTACTACAAATGTCTTCTGGAAAAAAAGAACCCGTCCGAAGATGAATAATTCAGCCGGAATGTTCAAAAATCCGTACGCGGGAAACCGGGATCAGGAAAAAACCTCGTAAATTTTCCTGCTTTCCAGATAGGCGAGCATTTTTCCCTCCGCTTCCCTCATAATATCCTGTATCCGGCACGATTCCGAGCGGCAGACGGGCGGCGTATGCATATATCCGCTGCCCTCTACCGCTTTTATCACGTCCAGGAAAGAAATATCCTCTTTCTTTTTCTGCAGGCAGTATCCTCCGTTTTTCCCGGAAGTCGAACGGATAATGCCCGCTTTCGTAAGCTGTGTCAGTATTTTAGACAGAAACGTCGTTGAGGCGTCCATCTTCGAGGCCAGCTTCTGCACGCTGATGTTTCCCTCATCTTCGGCCTCAATGATATAGGCGACGACATGCAGAGCGTAATCCGTTGATTTCGTGTACTTCATGCAAATGAATCCTTCCGGCCCGCACCGTATTTTCGGGCTTTTCTGTCAGCGGTCCGTCTTCGGCGGAACAAATCACAGTTTGAAAACAATGCCCGCAGCACCTGCCGCGATAATGTAAAAAATCGGGGAATGCTTCACCTTCTTGTACACCACCAGAACCACGGCGGCGAGGAGAATGCACTTCCAGTTGAAAATGTCGGTAAACACGCCGCTCGCTTTCCACGCGTCCAGATTCAGCAGAGCGATTTTCACGACGCCGATGCCCGCGGCAGAGATCAGAGCACATGAAGCCGGACGCAGACCGTAAAAGACGCGGGTGACAACAGGCGAATTCTTGAATTTTTCCAGAATATTGGCAATCAGAATGATAATTACGATAGAGGGAAGAATCAGCCCCATGGTCGCGAGCAGCCCGCCGAGAACTCCGGCGGTGGTATATCCTGTGTAGGTCGCCATATTGACGCCCATCGGTCCGGGCGTCGACTCGGAAATCGCGATCATATTCGCGACGTCTCCGGTCGTAAACCATCCCGTTTTCTTTCCGATCGCCTGAATAAACGGAAGCGTCGCGAGGCCGCCGCCGACCGAAAACAGACCAGTCTTAAAAAATTCCCAGAAAAGGCGTCCGATTGTCGCGATCATGATCTGTCCCCTCCCGTCTGATCTGTTTTGTTTTCGTTCCGATCCCTCTCCGTCTCCTTCCATGATTCGCCGACGATCGTACTTTCGTTCTTCCGTGGCATGACCAGAAATCCGGCCAGCCCGGCGAGCACGACCAGAAGAACCGGCGTGAGATCCGTAAACAGAGAGCAGCCGAGAACACACAGAAAAATGATCCAGCAGCGGTAGTCTTTCAGTGATTTTTTCCCGAGCTTCACAACCGAATCAAAGATCAGTACGCAGACGCACGCCCGGATCCCGTTGAAAGCGTGGATAACCACGGGAAGGCTGGCAAAGTTGGTGATAAAAGCCGCAATGACGGTGATAATGATAATCGACGGCAATACAACGCCCACCGTGGTCAGTACGCCTCCGAGTATTCCGGCGTACCGATAGCCGATAAACGTCGCCGTATTGACGGCGATGATTCCCGGCGTACACTGCCCGATCGCATAATAATCCATCAGCTCCTCATCTGTGGCCCATCCATGCTTTTTTACCACCTCATCCTGCAGAATCGGGAGCATGGCGTATCCGCCGCCGAACGTGGTCACACCGATCTTGGCAAATACAAGAAACATGCGCAGAAGCAGCGGCATCCTGCCGCTTTCCTGCTGTGGGGGATCCACACTTTTCCGGCTGCTATTATTCGATTTCTGTCCCATTTTTTCTCCTGTCCGGTGGAAGTTTATTCCGCCTCGCGCGCCTTTTCCATCTGCTCTTCCATCATCCCTTCCTCTTTGTGTTCCATCCGGATCATCTCCTCCGCCTGTCTGCAGGCGGTTCCGGAAAATCCTCTTTTGCGGCAGAGATCCTTCAGAAGGCGGATGTTGACACGGACATCACACAGTCTCCCGAGCACGTCCTGCATCTTCTTCATCTCGGTGAGAATCTCCCTGTGCTCTCCGGCAAGGTCTTTCATTCCGATCGCCACATAACGGACCTTCTTCGCCAGCTTGCGAACCTTGTGAGACATCCGGACGTCAGAAAAATCGAGGTTCTGATAAGCGCCGGAAAACTCCGCGGCAATCTCGTCAAATCTCGCCTCGAGCGTCTTCCTTCCGATTCCTTCTCTTTCCACCCCGGCTCGCCACCGGATATTGCTGAAATCTTTTTTCGCGGTGCTGAGATAATTCAGATAGCGCCGGCTCGAAAACGTATTTCTCACACGGCGGCACTCCCGTCTGCGCCGTTTATTCAGTGCCTTTTCCAGTTTGGACGCGGAAACGGGCTTATCCGTGCCTTTCTCTTCTTCCGCCGTCATTTTCCTGACCTCTTCGATCAGCACATCATATTCGCGAAGCAGAGAAAGCTGAGCCACGATCTCACGAAGGCAATGCTGCATGCGCCTGTTCTGTCTCTCCCGCTGGAAAGGCCCGATATAGGAGACAAACGAGCGGAGCGTGCGGATCGACACGCGGAGATCGTGAACCGCTTCGACGTCATCGGGATTTCCCCGGAACCGCTCCATATTCCCGGCGACGCGCCGATATCCGTCCGATAAGATTTCTTCCAGGTCCAGGATTGCCTTCCACCGGTCAAGAGGAGCTCCCTGTACAAACCACCGGAGCGATCCGCATCCGGAAAGTGCTTTCGCGTCCTCCTCCGGGCTGTCCCCTTCCGGAAGGGCTTTCTCATCCAGCTGAAGGCACATCGCGGCACCTTTCTTGAATTTGATATTCAGTCCGGTCAGATATGACGCAAATCTCTCAAGCTGCGGCACATGTCCCACGAGAATCACGGTCCTGTCGCCGTCCTTTCCGTTCTCCCCGCAGGCTGTCTCTCTCATGATCTCCGCGACCTTTGCCGAAAGAGCCTCCGTTCCGGAGTCCGCAAGCTCTTCACAGATCACCGGTTCATTCCCGGCCAGACGTTTCGCGGCCGGCGTCCGACTCAGACAATCTGTCACGAATCCCGCCGTCTGCTGCGCCCGTACCATGGGGCTGGACCATATTTCCACAGCACCGTCCGGCGGAATCAGTTCCAGCGTGCGCGGCAGAGCGGCGCGCAGGGCGCGCTCTCCCAGAGGCGTGATTCTGCGGTTCTCGTCCGGTACGTCCGCCTTTCCCGGTTCTGCATCTCCGTGCCGGAGTAAAATAATATACATTTTCTGCCCTCCTATCGCAGGTCCTTTTTGATATCTCTCTGTCAATACAGATATTGTATGCGGAACCATGAAATTTGTCCACCTCACAAATTCAAAAAAGCGCCCTGCAAAAATGCAGAAGCGCTCTATCCGGCGATCTTTTTTTCCGGGCCGAAACAATACCTGTTCCGACTTATAAATTTTTTCCAAGTGATATCACGGATTCAACCAGAAAATTGCCTTCGTTTGCTGCCGTGCCCGAATACTCAAGCAGTCCCAGCCCGGCGATCCCGGCACCGCACGTCGACAATGCCCGTAAAATCAAGTTCAGTGTATTGCACTTCAGACCGTCCGGTTCCTGCACCGGCGTGAGTTTGAATTCTTCGGGATCCAGAGAATCCAGATCCACATGGATATAGACATGGTGATACCCTTTTCGGATAACCTCTTTTGCCGCAGCCTCCGGATCCAGTTCCAGCTGCTCAACGGAAAGATCGGATACATTATTTTCTCTCTTATACCGAACTTCTTCCGGATCCAGGCAGCGGCCGGCACACATGATCAGCTGATCCGGCCGGATCACGGAGGCAAGCCGGCGGATGATTCCGGAAGCGCCCTCCCCTGACAGTGCCCGAAGAGACATCCCATAATACAGTTTGCTTTCCGATGAATCCGGCGTATTCAGATCGCCATGTGCATCAATATAGACGACAGCCATATCCCCTTTATATTTTCTGTTCAGCCAGGCCACACATGGTGTATCGGCATCACATCCGCCACCGACAGTGAAGATTTTGGACGGGTTTTTCTCCTCCAGGATTTTATTCACCCGATCCATATCCCGAAGAATATCGTCGTAGCCGAGAATGTGATTTTTCTCCGGAGAGAGCGGCTCCCTCCCGATATTCACAGTCACTGCCTTCGGGTCATCCAGATAGTTATCCCGGAGGGCAAATGCACCATACCATGTACAGAGATCCTGCCCGCTGCCCTGCCACTGAGGGATAATAATGTTCAATTTTTCAGACTGCTCTTTCATATACAATTGCCAAGCGGCACCAGCCTCTCTTCCCGGAAAGACTGGTGCCGCAGAAAACACGTATTTACGGGCTTTCCCCGCCTCTTTAATTGTCTCTCGTCAGTAAAACCACCGTCTCGACATGCTTCGAGAAACAGAATAAATCAAACGGCCATGCTTCCCGCGCCTGATAGCCGAATCGGTCAAACGTACCCAGATCACGAGCCAGCGTCTCCGGATTGCATGAAATATAGACGATACGTGACGGGTTTATCTGAGAAGCCGCGTAGATAAAGGACTCCGTGCTGCCCGAGCGGGGCGGATCCATGAAAATCACGTCAGCCTGAACTTGTCTCGCGGCGGCCTGAACGAGATACTGCGTGGCATCCGCGGAAATAACGCGGACATTGCCGGCGCGGTTTGTCTTTACATTATATTCCGCATCACGCACAGCGTCCCGGTTGAGCTCGATCGCCCTGACTTCCTTCGCGTAATCCGAAGCGATGATTCCGATCGTCCCGATCCCGCAGTATGCGTCAATGACCTTTTCTTTTCCGGTCAGCTGAGCGAGACTGATCGCCCTCCGGTAGAGATGCTCCGTCATCTCCGAATTGACCTGATAGAAGGACCTCGGAGAGATGCGGAATCTCTTTCCGCACAATTCATCTTCGATGGTTCCGCTCCCGTAAAGAACGATATCCCGATCTCCGAGCACCATGTTGGTGTGACGGGGATTTACATTCAGAACGATCGATGTGATCTCAGGATGCTTCTCCACCAGTGCCTTGACAAAACTGTGTTTCGACGAAAATACTACCGAGGCGCCGACCAGAATGACAAGAATCTGACCGGTTTTTCTTCCTACCCGTACCAGGATGTGTCTCAGAAAACCGGTTCCCGAATCCTCATCGTAAATCCGGATATGAAATGAAATGATCAGCCTGGTAATCGTCTGCAGGATCGCGTCTGCCTTTTCGTCCTCGATCTGGCAGCTGCTGACCGGAACCACCCTGTGGGTGCCTTCCATGTAAATCCCGGTGACGACTTTCCCGTTCCGTGTCCTCGTCGCGACGGCATGCGCCTTGTTGCGGTAATGATACGGATTATCCGCTCCCGTGATCGGATGAATGCGAACAAACGGACGAAGCTCCCGCCTCACCAGATTTTCCTTCACCGCGAGCTGCCTTCTGTAAACCATTCCCTGGTAATCACACCCTCCGCAGCGTTTTGCGTACGGGCATACCGGCATCTCATCGATCGGATTTGAGTTATTCCGACTGCTGTTTTCGGCAGCGGAGGAGCTCGTCACAGCGGCTCCCCGGGCCATGCCTGTTTTCGGCAGAAAGGTAATCGGCCCAAATCCCCGGCCCTCACCCGTCGAGGATGAAAGAATGTCCGAGGACTTCCGAGCTCCGTTTTTCGGGATTAATTGAGAAATCTTCTGATTCGAGGGGCTCTGCCGCGTTTCGGACGATTTCTTTACACCGCCCGATTTTCCTTTGCGTCTGCTCCTTCTCTCTAACAAAGCCGCAGCCCCAAGTCGGCTCCGGCTCGTATTTGTTCGCCCTTCGGGACGGCCCTCCTCATCTCTGTTTGAAGGGGCTTCACTGACGTATCCCATTTGCATCTCCTGCATATATTCACTGGATCTTTAATGTGATATCCCCCCGCCAGTTTGTTAGCATATAATATATTATCACAATTGGATAAAAAAGTGTATAAAAAAAAGTATAATGTTCAGGAAACCTCATACCTTTTCCGGCCGAAAAAGGGGCGGCCGCGCGCTTCCGCGCGAAGCCGCTCTTTTTGTACTTTCTGAAAACAAATGCGGTTCAGGAATCACTTACATTGGTGTCAAAATAATACTTCTGGAATACGGTTTTGGATTCATCCGAGAGCACGAAATTCTCGAAATCAGCTGCCGCCTCTGTCTCTTCTCCGGACGCCTCCTGATTGGTAATCTGAGCAATCGGATAGATAATATCTCCGGATACATCGTAGGATACGGTCTGCAGCACCTCCACTTCATCCTCGAATCCGTACGTGTCCGAATAGTAGGTGGTGCCTACCTCGCAGGAATGCTCCTTGACCGCCTCCAGAACCTTGCTGACATTTCCCTGCTCGCTGATCTCTACTCCGCCGAGCGCCTCGGAGACCTGCTGTGTCGTGTAGGTGGAGGGATCATCCGTCTTTGCGAGGATTCCCAGGTTCATCAGCGCCTGGCGGGTATATTTTCCGACCGGAACGCTGCCGTCCGCCAGTGCGATGCTCTTGGCGTCCTTCAGGTTCTCCAGGCCGGTAACCGCCGTTCCGCTGTCCTTGTACGTCAGAACAACGAGCTGGTTATTCAGCACATTGTGACGGGTTCCGCTCACTACCAGATTGTCGGTCTCGAGCTGATCCATCTGCTTCTGTGCCGCGGAAAAGAACAGATCGCAGGAATATCCTTCTTCGATCTGCTGCATCAGCTTGCCCGAGCTGTCGGCCGTCAGCACGATATTGACATCCGGATGCTGCTCCATATACTGATCTGCCAGATCGGTCATCACCGTGTTCAGGCTGGCCGCGATAAATACCTGGACATCCGTCTTTTCTCCTCCTTCCGCCGTGCCCGTGGATGCGGACGAGACGGAAGATGCGCTCTCCGTCACTTCTCCGGCGGATGAAGCGGAGGACGTTGCCTTCGCGGATCCGGATGAAGAGGACCCGGACGAAGAATCGCTCTGTGATCCTCCGCATGCCGTCATGCTGATCGCCATAAGGGCAGTAACAGCAAGTGCCAGTGCTTTCTTTTTCATTTTTCTTTCCTCCTGTCTGACTGGTTGATTATCATCAGCCGCCGATGCGATTCATGGAATTCTTCTCTGTCACCTCGGAACGCGTCTCAAAACAATGTTCCTTGGGTTTCCGAAGAATCGCAAGGCGGATGATTTCTTTGAGCGTTCCCCCCGAATGCCCGTCTCGCAGGACCGGCATCAGATCTATCGACGATCCGTAGCAGAGACATGGTTTGAGTTTTCCGGTCGATGTCAGCCGGATGCGGTTGCATTCCGAGCAGAATTTACCGTTGATCGGACTGATCAGTCCGATACTGCCCTTCCATCCCGGTACCCGCCAGTATTTCGCAGGACCGCTCCCGTGGAGGACATCATCCGGCTCCATGTCCGGATATTCCAGACGAAGTCTTTCCAGAAGATCGCGGTTAGACACCGGGTGGTAAAGCCTGCCGTAACCGATCGGCATCATCTCGATAAAGCGGACATCCATCGGATAATCTCTGGCGAGAGCCGCGAGATCTCTCCACTCACCTTCATTGACACCTTTCAGAAGAACGGAATTGATCCGGACCGGGATACCCGAACGAACCGCCGCACGGATTCCCCGTTTCACATCGGATAACGCATCAAAGCCGGTGATTTTTCGGAATGTCTCCTCTTTCAGCGTGTCAAGGCTGATATTGACCCCGCTCAGTCCTGCCGCAAGAAGAGACGACAGCTTGTTTTCCAGAAGAACACCGTTTGTCGTCATGCTGACTTTGCGGATCCCGGGAATGCTCTTCAGCATTCCGATGAGGGTCTCTGTCTCCCGGCGCACGAGCGGATCGCCTCCCGTCACCCGGAGATCCGTGATTCCGAGCTCTGCCGCCGCTGCGGCCACCTCCGCGATTTCCTCATAGGTCAGAAGGCGGTTCATCGGGATCTTCCCGATATCCTCCGGCATGCAGTACCGGCAGCGCAGATTGCACCGGTCTGTGACCGATATTCTCATATACTGAATGTTTCTTCCGAAACGATCTTTCAAATCCAATCACCTGTATCAAATCACTGCTTCTGAAGAAACAGCATATCCTTCTCGGCGAGCTGAAGAAAATCCGGCATTCCCTTTTCGCGGATTTTCGTCTGAAGGTCCCGCTGGACAAACCAGCAGATAAAGCGCGGATTGTCCTCCTGCATCTCCCCCTGCGGGAGAAAATAAAAATTCTGTTCAAACGGAAGATCTGCACTGTTCTTCAGAACGGCGGGAAAGCTGTTGGTCTCCCGGGTTCCCCACAGCGGAATGAAATCGTGTGCCCGGTACCCGAGACAGTCCGTGCCCTCCGGGATCTCCCGCTTCGTCTCGATATCGATTCCCCAGTCGACGAGGCGGGCGTGATGCACGTCCGTCCGCACCAGATCGGTATAATTCTTGCACCCGGTGAGACGCGCAGCGGTCTTCTTCTTCGGATCGGCAAAAACATCTCTGGTGTTCCCCTCGCAGACCACGTGACCGCGGTCCAGAATGATCAGATGATCGCAGAACCGGTAAATCTCATCGCGGTTGTGCGAAACCAGGATCATGCTTCCGTCGTAGCGCGCGAGAATTTCCGCCATCTGTTCCTGAAGCTGATCGCGCAGAAATGCGTCCATGGCGGAAAACGGTTCGTCGAGGAGAATGACATCCGGCTCATAGGCCATCAGTCTCGCCAGTGCCACTCTCTGCTGCTGGCCGCCCGAGAGGCGCCCCGGATACTCCTTCTCCAGTCCCTCCAGATGAAATTCGCGGATCATCTTTTTCACCCGCTCGCGGATTGTCCGCTTATCCCCGGTCAGACCGGCAGCGATGTTCTGTTCCGCCGTCATGGTCGGAAACAGGGCATAATTCTGAAACAGATAGCCGATTCTTCTCTTCTGTGGCCTGACATTGATTTTCGAATCGCTGTCAAAAAGGAGCCTCTCTCCGAGCCGGATCCGGCCGGCGTCCGGTGTAACGATGCCGGCGATGCTTTTGAGCGTCATACTTTTCCCGCATCCCGAAGGACCCAGTATTCCGATGCGGGAGCTGGTTTCTTTCAGGTCAATGTCGAGATCGAATTCATTCAGTTTTTTTCGAAGGCGGATCGTAAGCTCCCGCTTCTGTCCCCCGTCACCTGTATCTTGCATATCTTCTCCGAAAGAGAGACGGATTACCACCGTTCTATGTTTTTCATCGTCTTCCCGGTCACCATATTCATCGCAAAAATGATGCCGAAGGCAATCAGAAGGACGATAATGACCCATACGCCGGCGGTCGCGTAATCGCCGTCCTGGATGACCATCGCGATCCTCTGCGAGATCGTCGCGGTCTTTCCGGGAATATTGCCCGCGAGCATGGAGGTTGCTCCGTACTCGCCGAGGGCACGCGCAAACGTCAGAATCGTACCGGAAACGACGCCGGGACCGGCGGCAGGCAGAATCACCTTCCAGAAAATCCGAACCTCGGACATGCCGAGTGTGCGCGCCGCATAAACCAGGTTGACGTCAATCTGCTCGAAGGCGGCCCTCGCATTCCGGTACATCAGAGGAAAGGCGATGACCGTGGCCGCAATAATGCAGCCAAGCCAGGTCTGTACCACCTTCAGGCCGAAATGGTCGTACAGGAACGAGCCGAACGGACGCCGGAGGCTGAACAGCAGCAGCAGGAAAAAACCGGCCACCGTCGGCGGAAGAACCATTGGCAGCGTGAGGATTCCGTCGATCACGGACTTCGCACCCGGTCCTCTCCGGATCACCTTCCTGGCGGCAAAAATGCCGAGAAAGAATGAGATCACCGTCGCGACGATTCCCGTCTTCAGAGAAATCCACAGCGGGCTCCAGTCCAGGGATTTTAAGATATCCAGTAATTCATTCATGCGGATTTCACCTCCATCGCTCCGATCATTTTCTCCGGAAGATGCCGCTGCGGGCATTTACTTCCCGAAGCCGCAGTTCGGGAAGGTGCAGACGTCGCAGTTCAGGCAGAGTCCACCCTCTCCCAGTCCGTCAATATCTTTTTTCGAGATCGGATCGTCCGCCATGAGACGCGGAAGAATCAGATCGAAAACCGTGCGTTTCGAATACATGACGCATCCCGGAAGCCCGCAGACAGGGATCCTCTTTTCGCCGTAATAGGAGATCAGCAGCATGGCTCCCGGAAGAACCGGGGAACCGTAGGTAACAATTTCCGCTCCGGTATTCCGGATGGCGAGCGGAGTCCTGTCGTCCGGATCGACGCTCATGCCGCCGGTACAGAAAATCATGTCCGCTCCCTGCTCCAGCAGCTTCCGGATCGCGGCGGTGATCATCTCGTGATCATCGCTGCAGATCTCATGGCCGATCACCTCCGCACCGTACTCGCCGACCTTCTCCTCAATAACCGGTGTGAAGGTATCCTCGATCCGATGGTAATAAACCTCGCTTCCGGTCGTGACGATGCCGACCTTTTTCTTCTGAAACGGAAGGATGCGGAGAATATGGCCGTCTCCGGCGGCCCTTCTGGCGCGCTCCATTTTTTCCCTGTCAATGACGAGCGGGATGATTCTGGTCCCGCACAGATGATCTCCCTTTTTCACCGGGAAATTTCCGTGGCGGGTCGCGATCATCATCTCCCCGAGAGAATTGACCGCATACAGTTTCTCCGTGTCTACCTTCAGCAGTCCGTCCCGATCGGCGATCAGCTCGATCTTCCCTTCTTTTACCTCGGACGGGTGCATATAATCGCTTCTGCAGATGTCACAGAGAATCCGGGCCGCGTCATTTTCATGAAGCTTTGAGTCGTCATTTTCCCAGATATAGACATTCTCCTTGCCGACCGAAAGAAGAACCGGGATGTCCTCCTTCGTGATGATATGCCCCTTGCGGAAAACCGGCCCCTTTTTCTCTCCCCGGATGATCTGCGTGATGTCGTGGCAGAGAACCTGACCGACGGCATCTTCGGTTTTCATTAATTTCAACGTACACCTCCGTTTTTCCGAATCTTTATGAATATGTTCAATTACCTTCGTCATCAGAACGACATTCCGGCTGTGATATTTCGCGGCAAGCTCCTGCAGCTTCTTCCGGTCCAGTTTCAGGAGCAGATCCTCGTTTACCCGGAGTTTGTCAAACAGAAGGTCCCACATTTCATGCTGATTGGCCACCGGCGCCAGAATATACATTTCATCGCAGAACGCTTTTTCCGGACCGGCGATCCGGAAGGTATATCCTTTCTCTTTCTCTTCTGTGACTCCGCATGGAAATGCATCCTTCGGCACATCCCGAAACACATAGCGCCCGAACGGCGTCTCATAGAGCTTCTTTTTCTTCCGGCGGCAGGTTGCGGACGTATACACGCAATCGCGCTCCGGAATCAGATGATGCCGGATAAGCGCATATTCAAACGACAAATAAGACGGCGCACAGATCGCCCCTGCCACGGCACAGCCGGGCGCGTCCGCATCCGTCTCGTACAGCCCCCGGACGATCGGTGTATATACTCCCTCTTTCACCAGTCGGGAGAGCCTCGCCCTAGGGTTCTTATAATCCTTCAGCTCGTTTACTATTTCGTCCGTAGTTTTTATCATTTTTGCACCTTTTTATACAATCTTATGATATATACTGCCGAAAATCAAGCAATTTTATCGGATCATGCGGTGTGTCGTTACAGGCAAAAAAACCGCGGCGCGCGCTCCGAAAAAGCGGAGCGAAAACGCCGCGGTCCGGGTCTTTTTCTTCAGTGGTCCTCTGTTCCGCGCAGGATACCGAGACCGTGCCTGAGCGGTTTCAACAGAAATTCCAGATCCTCCCGGCACGCCTTCGGACTGCCGGGAAGATTCACGATCAGCGTCCTGCGGCGGATTCCCGCCGTCTGCCGGCTGAGCATGGCATTGGCCGTATAATTCGCAGAATACGCCCGCAGGGCTTCTCCAATGCCCGGAACCTCGCGGTCGCAGACCGCCAGCGTGGCTTCCGGCGTGATGTCCCGCTCGGATAATCCGGTTCCTCCGGTTGTGAAGATCACATCGACCTGACGCTGGTCGCAGAGACGGCAAAGCTCCGCCTCAAGTTTCTCCCGGTCATCCGGGAGAAGAATCTGCTCGATCACCTCATAGCCGTTTTTCTGAATCTCCCCGGCGACCGCCGGACCGGAGAGATCCTCGTACGTTCCGGAAAAGGCGCGGTCGGACAGCGTAATCACAGCGGCGGAAAACGGCCGCTCCGGGTCCGCCCCGATTACCTCGACCAAATCTCCCGCCTTCACGACTCCATCCTCCAGAACCACGGCAAATACGCCGTCCCTCGGCATGATGCAGTCTCCGGTCCGCTCACGGATGGCGCAGGAATTGTGGCAGGCCTTTCCGATCTGCGTGATTTCCAGCAGGGCGGAGCGGATTCTCAGACGGGTTCCCACGGGAAACCGGGGCAGATCGAGCCCGGAAATCACCATATTTTCCCCGAAATCTCCGTAGGCTATTTCGACGCCCTGCTTCCGGAACGCTTCGATGCTCTCCTTCGGAAGCAAGCTGATCTGCCTGTGCCACTTTCCGGCATGCGCATCGCCCTCTGCGCCCCATCCGGCGCGGAGTGAAATCTGCTGCACGACACTCTTCTGCGTGCCCTTTTTCTCACTGAGACAGACCGCCTCGACACGGCCCGTCCGATTCATCTCATTCAAATCCGGAACCATATACACCACCGAAAATCTGACCGCATGAAAGCGGCTCCATACAGTATAATAGAAAAGGCAGGCAATTTCCATCTGAATGCAAGAAAGGATTATCTCATGGAATTCACTCATTTTGACAATCAGGGCAATGCCCGCATGGTCGACGTCTCCGGCAAATCCGTCACACACCGGGAGGCAGCGGCGTCCGGAACGATCCGTATCAGCGCTGAGGTTTTCGACGCCATCCTCGGGAAAAAGGTAAAAAAGGGCGACGTGCTCACGGTGGCCCAGGTGGCCGGAATCATGGGCTGCAAAAAAACCTCCGAACTGATTCCCATGTGCCATCTTCTGAATCTTACCGGTTCAGATCTTACCTTCCGCATGGATCCGGAAAAGCACGAAATCCACGCGTATTGCACGGTGCGGACCGAAGGGAAGACCGGAGTCGAGATGGAAGCCCTCACCGGTGTCTCCATCGCTCTGCTCACCATCTATGATATGTGCAAGGCGATCGACCGCCGCATGGTGCTCACCGATATCCATCTCATCGAAAAAAGCGGCGGGAAAAGCGGGGATTTCCGCTTCTGAACCGCAGAATGGTCTGTTTTCTGTTACTGATGAATTCTGGTTCCGGTCTTTCCGTCAATCCCGTCTTTCGCGCGCTCCAGCAGCGTAATAAGAGCGGTACGTCCCGGTTTGGAGCGGGCGAACTTGACGGCCGCCTGAACCTTCGGCAGCATTGAGCCCTTCGCGAACTGATTCTGGGCGATGTACTCCTCCGCCTGATCGGGGGTCAGATCGTCCAGCCACTTTTCATCCGGCTTTCCGAAATTGATCGCGACCTTCTCGACCGCGGTGAGGATGATAAACATTTCCGCGTCGAGTTCCTCGGCCAGCAGCTCGGAGGTGAAATCTTTGTCCACCACGGCCGCCGCTCCCTTCAGATGATATCCGTTCGTGGAAAATACAGGGATTCCGCCGCCTCCTCCGGCAACCACGATGTGTCCGGAATCCACCAGCGCGCGGATCGTGGAAATCTCCACGATTTTTTTCGGCTTCGGGCTGGCAACCACGCGGCGGTAACCTCTTCCGGCGTCCTCAATCACCTTGTAATCGCGCTCCTTCACGAGCTTTTCGGCCTCCTCCTTCGTCAGGAAAGCGCCGATCGGCTTCGTCGGATTCTCGAACGCGGGGTCCTTCGGATCCACTTCCACCTGAGTCAGGCAGCTGGTCACATCCCGCTTGATTCCCCGGTTATACAGCTCCTCACGGAGCAGATTCTGCAGATCGTAGCCGATATATCCCTGGCTCATGGCCGTGCAGACCGACAGCGGACAGGGAACGTATTTTTCCGGATTCGAACGGGTGAGCAGCGTCATAGCTTCCTGGATCATTCCGACCTGCGGCCCGTTTCCGTGCGCGATGACGACCTGATTGCCCGCCTCGATCAGATCCGCGATCGCCTTCGAGGTGTTCTGCACCGCGACAAACTGCTCCGGAAGATTTTTCCCCAGGGCGTTTCCCCCGAGTGCGACAACAATTTTTCTATTTGCCATAATCTTTACCCTCTCATCCTTTACTCTGGAAAGAGAAAACCCGGAACGGAACACCGCCCCGGACTTCCCCTTTTTATCAACCAATTATCAAGCTTCTGTCTTTCTTATCCGGTTTCAAACCCCCTGTATTATGCCCGGTTTCAGAATTTCATTCTCGGACCGGCCTCGGCGTCCAGTGTTTTCAGCGCGGCAACCGGATCCTTTACCTTCGCCAGGAAAATCATGGCGGCGATGATGTACGGCTTGTAAGAAGCCTCTTTGTACAGCGGATCGATGTAACGGTCGAATACGGAGTTATCGACCTCGCCTTCCCTGCAGGAAAGTCCGGTGATGTCCGCCGGCAGACAGTGCATGTACAGAGCCTTTCCGTTCTTCGTGCGGGCCATCATCTCCTCCGTGCAGCTCCAGTTCTTATATTTCGCGTTGTTCTCCAGCAGCTCTTTCTCCAGAGCGTCGATGCCGGCCTGGTCGCCTGCGGAGTACAGTTTCGTTCTCTTTTCCATGGCGGCAAACGGAGCCCAGCTCTTCGGATAGACGATATCCGCATCCTGGAATGCTTCTTCCATGCTGTTGACCTTCTTGAAGGAACCGCCGGAAGCGGCCGCGTTCTTCGCCGCGATTTCCTCGACGTCACTCATGATGTCATATCCTTCCGGATGAGCCAGAACGACATCCATCCCGAAACGGGTGAACAGTCCGACGATACCCTGCGGAACAGAGAGCGGTTTGCCGTAGGACGGGCTGTAAGCCCAGGTCATGGCAATCTTCTTTCCCTTCAGGTTCTCCACACCGCCGAAATAGTGGATAACGGCGTCCATGTCGGCCATGCACTGCGTCGGATGGTCGACGTCGCACTGCAGGTTGACCAGGGTCGGCTTCTGCTCCAGAATGCCATCTTTATGGCCCTTCGTGACCGCGTCCATAAAGGTTTTCTGATACTCATGGCCCTGTCCGATGTACATATCGTCGCGGATACCGATTACGTCAGCCATAAAGCTGACCATGTTCGCGGTCTCGCGGACCGTCTCGCCGTGAGCGATCTGGGACTTCTTCTCGTCCAGATCCTGGACCTCAAGGCCGAGCAGATTGCAGGCGCTGGCAAAAGAGAAACGGGTTCTGGTAGAATTATCACGGAAAATGGAAATACCAAGTCCGGAATCAAAAATCTTCGTGGATTTTCCGCGCTCACGCAGATCACGCAGAGCGTCTGCTACAGCAAAAATCGCCGCAAGCTCGTCATCCGTCTTGTCCCACGTCCAGTAAAAATCATTTTCATACATCTTGCTGAAATCCAGCTTCGACAGTTTTCCGGCTAATTCAACAGTCTTTGACATAACCTTTTCTCCTTTTCAATCAGGCATGACCAAATAAAATGATACATCACGATACTACGCGGCACAGTTCTCCCGCAATTCCGGAAAAATCCGGAAAAAATCATTTATCGGTTCCCGGTGCGCGGAACTGAGTCACATCCTCTTTTCCGGTTCCTTTGTACATCGGGACCATCGCCGCGTAAACAGCGGCACAGGTAACCAGATCCTGTTTGTAGGTAATCTCGTTCGGTGCGTGAGCCTGTGACTCAGCTCCCGGTCCGAATCCTACGCACGGGATTCCGAAACGTCCCTGGATTGCAACGCCGTTCGTGGAGAAAGTCCACTTGTCGGTCAGCGGACGTCCCTCTCTTTTGTCCATGGACTGGGGAGCGCCGATTCTCTTGTCGCCGTACAGTGCGTGGTAAGCGTCTACGGCAGCCTGGACATGCGGAGCGCTCTCCTTGTTGATCCAGGTCGGGAAGTAGCACTCCGTCTCGTATTTCAGGCCGGTCCACGCCGGACGGTCATAATGGTACATGGAGACGGTGACATCCTTCGCATACTTCCTGCATGCCGGAAGATTGCGAACCTCATCCAGGCAGGACTCGAAGGTCTCTCCGGCGGTCATGCGGCGGTCGATGGAGATCGAGCATCCGTCCGCCACCGCACAGCGGCTCGGAGAAGTGAAGTAAATCTGGGAGATGGTGCAGGTTCCTCTGCCCAGGAAGCGTGCATCCTCGTAATGATCCGGGTTATATTTCGGATTCAGCATTTTGACGAGACCCTTGATCTCCTTGTCATCGGCGTCATCGTTTTCGTTCAGATCACGGATATCCTCAATGACCTCGGCCATCTTGATGATCGCGTTGTCACCGCGTTCCGGAGCGGAACCGTGGCTGGAGATTCCGTGCATGTCGACGCGGATCTCCATACGTCCTCTGTGGCCTCTGTAAATGCCGCCGTCTGTCGGCTCGGTGGAAACAACGAACTCCGGCGTCACGCCGTCCTCCTTGTGAATGTACTGCCAGCAGAGACCGTCGCAGTCCTCCTCCTGGACGGTAGCCGTGACAAGGATCTTCACGTCGTCCGGAATCAGGTTGAGGTCTTTCATGATTCGGGCCCCGTACACGGCGGAGGCAATGCCGCCCTCCTGGTCGGAACCGCCGCATCCTCCGATCTCCGTTTCGTTCTCATAGCCCTCGTAGGGATCGAACTTCCAGTTCGCGCGGTTTCCGATACCGACGGTATCAATGTGTCCGTCAAACGCGAAGATGCGGCTGCCGGTTCCCATGTATCCGAGGCAGTTACCCTGCGGATCTACGACTACTTCATCAAAGCCGACATCCTTCATCTCTTTCTCGATGCGGCGGATGACGCCCTCTTCCTCGCAGCTCTCACTCGGAATCGCAATCATGTCGCGAAGAAACTTCACCATATCCGGTTCGTACTTTTTCGCGGCAGCTTTAATAGCTTCAAAATCCATAGCAGGTGTCCTCCTCAAATACATGTGTCTGAATGATCAGTGGTTTCCGTTTGCTTATTTTTGCGGCCCATTTCGTTCCGCTTCTCTTATTGATTCTAATTATAAACGATTCACAGTCGTTGTCAACATATTTTCAGCTTATCTAAAAATTTTTTAGGTTCTTTGTTTTTCTCCCGTTTTCCCCGTCTTTTCCGAACCCGTTTTCTTCTTCACGTCAATATAGCTGTAAAGCGTATATTTGCTGATTCCGAACGCGGAGGCGACCCTGTCTCCGGACCGGGTAATGAGAAAAGCTCCTGCCTCATTGAGAAAATTGATCGCGCGGATTTTTTCGTCTTTTGTCATCAGAGCCGGCTGCTTTCCGATCATTGCGACGCTCTCCTCGATCAGATGGTCGAGGAGCTCATTGACCGTCGTCGGGATCTCGCTGTTCTTCTCTGCCTCCCGCTCCTTTTCATCCTCCACCTCAATCAGAGGCTGAAGACCATCATTGATATTGACCAGTCTCGTGATATCGTAATTGATTCCGAAAAGGAAACGGTACTCTCCGTTCTTCCCCTTCAGAAACATGGAGGTGGACTTCAGAACTCTGCCGTCGTGCATACGGGACAGAAACATCGTGCGCTCCTCACGGAGTGTCCCCTCCCGGAGATTGCGGATCTGCTTCAGAACAGCCCGGGTAGGTCCGTCTCCCGTTTTCCGCCCGGACACCTCCCCGTTGACGATATACAGAATCGTGTGTTCCGGATCCTCCGCCTTCAGGTCATGAATGATGACCTCGCAGTCCCGGCCGAAATGTGCGCCGAGCCCGTCCGCAATAATCTTCAGATTTTCCAGTGTAATGCTTTTCCCGGCTGTTATCATGTTCTCTTCCCTTTTTTCAGGCGGGGCTTCCCGTCCTGTCTATGATTTCTTTTTTGCCCGAAGATTTTTTCAGCCGCAGAGAACACTGCGTCCCCTCTTCAGGTACTGTCCGTCTCCGCGTTTTCCGAGAAATTCATGATCTCTGACGATGACATTTCCCCGCTGCATGACGAGATCAATATCTCCCTTGAGCTCCATGCCTTCGTAGCAGGTGTAGTCCGACGCACCTTTGATATCTTCTTTCGTAAACACATGCTTTTTCGCCGGGTCGAAGAGAACCAGATCCGCGTCCGCCCCCGGCTCGAGCAGGCCCTTCTTCGGATAAAGACCGTACATTCTGGCCGGTTCCGTGCAGCATGTGCGAACGACCTGCGGAAGCGTCAGCCTTCCCTTCATAAATCCTTCGGAGAACATCACATTCATGCGCTCCTGGACACCCGGAGCCCCGTTCGGACACTTTGTGAAATCGTCCGCCCCGTACTGCTTTTCCGCTTTTCCCGCGTGGAAATGAAACGGGCAGTGATCCGTCGCGACGGTGTCAATCATGCCGTCCGCAAGGCCCTCCCAGAGAGCTTCCTTGTCTGCCTTTTTCCGGAGCGGCGGCGACATGATGGCCTTCAGTCCCTCCTCCGGGTCCTCATACAGGTCGTCGGTCAGCGTAAGATACTGGGTACAGGTCTCCACACCGAAGCCTCTCTGATGTTCCTTCCGCGCGCGCTTTACTTCCTCGAGTCCGGCGGCGCTGGAGAGATGGACGATATAGACCGGAGCCTCCCCGGCCATCCTGGCCAGATGCAGGACGCGTCCGACCGCTTCTGCCTCGCAGTCCGCCGGGCGGCTTAAGGGATGGTATTTTGCTTCGCGGCACCCGCTCTCCAGGAAGGACCTCCGCAGGTTCGTGACCACGCCGTGATTCTCGCAGTGAATGGGGATGACGATTTCCTGTTCCTTTGCTGCCTTCATCACCTCGAAGAGGTCGTCATCCTCCAGCCGGTAATCGTAGGTCAGATATACCTTGAAACTGGTGATGCCCTCTTTTTGCGCGATCTCTTTCATCTCGCTCAGCGTCTCTCTGTGAAGATGCTGGAACACACCGTGAAACCCATAGTCGATCACCGCAAGTCCGTCCGCCAGGCGGTGATATTCTTCCACCTGATGCCAGAGACTGCAGTCCTTCGGCCCGAATGCCATGTGGTCGACGATGCTTGTGGTTCCTCCGCAGGCCGCCGCCACCGTTCCGTCATAAAAATCATCGACTGCGCGGGCAAATCCGACATCAAGAGACATATGCGTGTGAACGTCAATGCCGCCGGGAAGCACATATTTTCCGGAGGCGTCGATAATTTCTGTCTCCTGATAAAGATCGGGAGCAGCTTTTTTCAGCTGCTCCGCAAGATCTTTGCCGATTGCCCGGACCGTTCCTTCTTCAATCAGGATATCGCCCCTGTATACTTCCGCATCACTGGCGATCGTTCCGTTCGTAATCAGCTTTCTCATCATCAGTCATCCATTCCTTCCCAGACGATTCTCTTATAGCGCTCCGGATCGGTATCGCCCTCTGTCGAATAGCAGAGAACCTTCGAATCCCTGTTCAGTCCGAGCTGCTCCCGGAGCTCCCTGAAATCATCCTGCAGCATAATTGTGGCGAGAGCGCCGAACGACGCCGCTCCGGACTCTCCGGAAACGACCTGCGGATCTCCCTTTAACGGATTGCCCAGCATGCGCATGCCGCGGCGCGCGACCGCGTCTTCCGCGGAGACGAAGCAGGTGACGTGGTTTCTCAGAATATCCCAGGAGGTGATGTTCGGCTCTCCGCAGTTCAGTCCAGCCATGATGGAGAACATATCTCCGCCGACCTTGCGGGGTTTTCCGTCTCCGGCAACCGCTCCCTTGTAGAGGCATGCCGCGTCAGAGGTCTCAACTACTACGATTACCGGCGGGTTATCTTTATAGAGATTGTTAAAATATCCGACGACCGAGCCGGCCAGAGAACCGACGCCCGCCTGGACGAAAATATGCGTCGGACGCTCACCGAACTGGTCGCTGGCCTCAGCCGACATGGTACCGTAACCCTGCATGATCCAGGACGGAATATCCTCGTATCCTTCCCACGCGGTATCCTGAACGATAACGCCGTGAGGAGTTTTTTCGGCCTCTGCCGCCGCCATGCGGACGCAGTCGTCGTAGTTCAGCTCCTCGATAGTGACTTCCGCGCCCTCGGCCTTGATGTTGTCCAGACGGCGCCGGGTCGTTCCCTTCGGCATACGGATGACGGCTTTCTGTCCCAGCCGCTTCGCGGCCCACGCTACGCCGCGGCCGTGATTTCCGTCCGTCGCGGAAAAAAAAGTGGCCTGCCCGAATTCTTTGCGAAGCTGATCGCTGGTCAGAACGTCATACGGAACCTCCGAGATGTCTTTTCCGGTTTCCTGTGCGATATATTTTCCCATTGCGTACGATCCGCCAAGCACCTTGAACGCGTTCAGTCCGAACCGGTAGGATTCGTCCTTGACCCGGACCGCGCCCAGTCCCAGATACTTCGCCATTCCCCTGATATCAGCGAGCGGCGTCTGCTGATACTGAGGAAAACTCTCATGGAAAGTACGTGCTTTCTTCACTTCCTCAACCGACATAATCGGCAGATTTTTGTCATCGCTCTTCGGCATTTGATTGATACAATACTCCAGATCCATGATCGTCCTCCTGAATATTTTGAAAAGTGGTGTGACGGTTTACCGTTGATAATAAAGAATTGTAAGGATGGCTAAAAAATATTCATCTCAGTTGATTTCATTGTATCGCAGCCTTTGCGGGAATGCAACAATAATATTTTGAGGCTCAAATTTTTTTTGCATTTTTCCTCCGGAACGTTTGTTTTCAGCGTATTCCTCTGATATACTGATGGTCAGAGAAAAACATACATTCAGAGGGTTCCGCCAATGACAAAAAACGAAATGGACTTCTGCCTGCGTCTGGCGCACGGCATTGCTGAACAATTTGGAGCGAACTGCGAGATTGCGATCCATGATCTGGAATCTAAGGATCCCGAGCACTCGATTGTCGCCATTGAGCACGGTGAAATCACCGGGCGGAAGGTCGGTGACGGGCCTTCTCATATCGTGATCGAGGCCATGCAGCACGGGTCAGAAAATCTCGAGGACAAGCTCGCCTACCTGACCCGGACGAAAGACGGACGGATACTCCGGTCCAGCACGATCTATATCCGGAATTCCAGAGGAAAAGTCACCGGGATTTTTTCCATCAACTATGACATCACGCTTCTGATCGCCCTGGGCGAAAACATCCGGTCCCTGACCGATACCGGAGAAGACGGAGAAGAGCCGGAGGCTATCTCACAGAACGTATCGGATCTCCTGGAGGATCTCATTTCGCAGTCCATCAAGCTCGTCGGAAAACCGGTCGCCCTGATGTCAAAAGAAGACAAGCTGAAGGCCATCCGCTTTCTGAATGATTCCGGAGCCATGCTCATCACGAAATCCGGGCCGCGCATCTGCGAAGTCTTCGGATTTTCAAAATACACGCTCTACAATTACCTGGAAGAAATCAAACAGGAAAATAAAACGGAAAAATAGAGAGGAGGTGCCGCATCCGCGTCCGGAAAGACGCAGAGGCGGCACCCTTTTTAATGATTTTTGCTGTAATAAGAATCCCGGATCGGCAGCTCGTAGCGCATTTTCCCGTCTTTCGCGTAATAGGCCCCTCCGATCGCCGGCGCAGCGGGAATGGTGGTAATCTCTCCGACCCCCTTTGCCCCATAGGCGACACCGAGCAGTTCCTTCTTCTCGACGAACATCGCATGAATCGCCGGAATCTGCGGCGCGCGCAGCAAGCCCAGCGTTCCGTATTTTGCCTGCGGCACACAGTCCTTCAGCGGGAAGTTTTCCGTCAGCGCATATCCCATGCTCATGAGCACGCCGCCCTCGATCTGACCCTGTATGGAAATCGGGTTGATGACCTTTCCGGCGTCATAGCAGGCATAAATATCGGTAACACGTCCGTCTTTGTCCAGAACAGCGACATTAGCGGCGTATCCGTACGCGATATGGCTCTTCGGATTGGGACGGTTCGCGCCGAGCCTGTCTGTCGGCTCGAAGTATCCGTAATAAAAGCTCTGTCCCTCCAGAAGTTCGAGGGCTTCCTCCGGATTTTCCACCGGGCTTCCGGAATACTTCGTCTGCGTTCCGTTTTCTCCGTACGTACCCTGATCCAGTCCGCTTCCGATGGCCGATACCGTCCCATCCTGATCAAACGTGATCAGCGGACTGATGAAGCCATTGGCATCCGGCCGGGGAGCGAAGGTAATGTCTGTTCCGTAAGCCGCTTCTTTGTTCATGGCCTGTCTCGGGTGAAGAAAACCGTTCGACTCCCGAAGCACGTCCTGCCAGGTAACACGGTCGGATCCGGTCTCCTCGTTCCGCTTTTTCGCGATATCGACCGCCAGCATGGCGTCGCGCAGCAGGAAGGAAGCCCCGCGGACCGCCTCCCCGGTGAGAAGCGTCTGTCTCGAGCCGGATGTCGTTCCGGAATCCGGCGCATTCTCCGTGTTGGAAATGCCGTTCCGGATGCGGGAAAGCGGCAGGCCGGTCGCCTCGGACAGATCCTGACAGAACACGGTCAGGCAGCCCTGGCCGATATCGGAAGCGGCCGAATAAATCACGGCGACTCCGTTCTCAATGGTTATGCGTGCGCGGCCGGCATCCGGAAGTCCGACTCCGACTCCCGCATTTTTCATCGCGCAGGAAATTCCCGCATGGCCGATATTCTCATCGAAGTACGGCTTTACGGCTTCCAGGCACTCTCTCATGGCAGTGGAAGGATCGGCGATCTGTCCGTTTGGCAGAACCTCACCGGGCTGAATCGCGTTTTTGTAGCGGATCTCCCACGGAGTGATTCCGACCTTCGTGGCCAGTTCATTAATCAGTGATTCCAGAGCGAACTCGCTCTGGCAGACACCGAAACCACGGAACGCGCCGGCCGGCGGATTATTCGTATACCAGCCGTAGCCGCGGATATCCGTGTTCTGGTAATGGTACGGTCCGACCGAGTGGGTGCAGGCCCGCTCCAGAACCGGGCCGCAGAGCGACGCGTAGGCGCCGGTATCAAAATGGATCTCGCAGTCGAGTCCGGTGAAATTGCCCTCCTTATCGCATCCGAGCGTAAAGGTTCCCACCATTGCGTGGCGCTTCGGGTGGAAATTGATCGATTCCTGTCTGGAGAATTTCACCTTCACGGGGCGGCCGTATCTGTAAGCGGCGAGCGCCGACAGATGCTGAGCGGAGACATCCTCTTTTCCACCGAAACCTCCGCCGATCAGCTGATTCTCCACGACCACACGGTCCGGTTCATTGTCCCATCCGAACATGTGGAGAATTTCTTTCCGGCTGTCGAACGCGCCCTGATCCGTCGAGAGGACCTTCACACCGTTTTTGTAGGGAAGGGCGACCGCGCACTCAGGCTCCAGAAAGGCGTGCTCCGTAGACGGCGTCCGGAACGTTCCCGTAGCCGTATATGCCGATTCTGCAAGCGCTTTCGCCGCGTCACCGCGGACTACGTGGCGCTGCTGACAGAGATTGCCCTCTTCGTGCACCTTCGGTGCGCCGGGCGCCTTCGCCTCTTCAATGCTTCTCACCGGTTCCAGTACCTCATATTCCACCTGAACCAGTTTTTTCGCCTTCTCCAGAATATAGGGGGACTCCGCCGTCACGAGACAGATCGCGTCGCACAGACCCCTCGTCGTATCACCCTCGGCGATAAAGACATCCCAGTCCTGCTGAATGTGTCCGACCTTGTTGACCGGCACATCTTCCGCCTTCAGAACGCCGACTACGCCGGGAAGAGCGAGTGCTCTGGAAGCGTCGATCTTCAGAACCTTCGCTCGGGGATATTTCGCTCTCACAGCCGACGCGTAGACCATCCCCGGCATGTCGGACTCCACGATCTGACAGAGGTTGCAGCCCGGATCGTCCGTCCTCTGGACGGCCATTCCGACGCGGAGATTTACCTTTCGGCCGAGCTTCTCTTCCATGTCTTTTTTCAGCCCGTCCAGTTCCTCGCTTCCCTCGCGAACGAAATATTCCGGCCCGATGTCGTCCGGATATTTTCCGTATCCCAGAACCTTCCGGCGGACATCGACACGGAACGCTTTCTTTCCGACGCCGTAATCCTCTCCCTTTTCCAGATCGTCGATCCGGGCGTCGCCTCGTAGAATCGCGGCAGCCGCCATGATTCCCTCGATGATCTTCTTATAGCCGGTGCAGCGGCAGACATTTCCGCGGATCGCCAGCTTTACCTCCTCCTCGGTCGGATTCGGATTTTTGTCGATCAGCGCTTTTCCGGACATCACCATCCCGGGGATGCAAAACCCGCACTGAACCGCGCCTTTTGATCCAAACGCGTAAACAAACGCTTCCTTTTCCCGAACGCTCATGCCTTCTACCGTGATAATATTTTTCCCGGCGGCTCGCTTCGTTGTCAGCACGCAGGCGCGGACCGCCTTTCCGTCCACGATGATGGTACACGTCCCGCAGGCGCCCTCAGAGCATCCGTCTTTTGCGGAATACAGGTGCAGATCATCCCGGAGATAGCGCAGAAGAGGCTTGTCCTCCTCTGTGCTTCTCTCCTTTCCATTTACAATAAATGTATATGCCATAACTCGCAGCCTCCTGACTGCCAATGCGAACTATCCGAATCACTCCGCCGTCATGATGCCATCGCGGTCATGGATAACGCCCCGCGGACACTTAACCGCACACATGCCGCAGGAAATGCACTTTTCCGTATCAATCACGGCGTGCCGGTCCACGATCTCAATCGCACCTGAGGGACAGTTCCTCACACAGACTCCGCACGCGATGCATGCGTCCCTGCAGACCTTCGCCGCGTCCTTTCCGGCGTCCTGATTGGAACACAGAGGCCGGATCGAATCGATCTCGGGGAAAAGACGGATCAGGTGCTGCGGACAGACCTTCGCGCAGAGTCCGCATCCGACACATTTCTCCTCATCGACCTCTGCGATTCCTTCCTCACTGACATGAATGGCCTTGAGACGGCAGACCGCCTCACAGCTTCCTCCGCCGAGGCATCCGTACCGGCAGGCCCGGACTCCGTCCGGAAATGCTTCCAGAATCTTTTCACAGACATTTACCATGGGAGAGGACGCCTTCCCCGGTGCTTTCCCACCGGAAGCCGCGGGTGCGTTCTCCGCAAGGGCTTTCTGCTTCACGGCGGAAATCTCTTCCCGGGAAACCCGGAATTCACTTCCCCCGGTACAGCAGACTACGGCTTTCTTCTTAATACGCAAAATCTGAGCCAACTGCGTCACCTACTTTCATCCAATCCTGAATTGCGGAAATTTCCTGCCCGCAGAAAAAAGGTGCAGGCAGGAAATCATCCATCGTTCTTTACTTCTGAAGCAGCCAGCTGTAATCTTTCAGAACGGCGCAGATCAGTCTGCGGACGCCATCGAACAGTCCGCTGTTTTCATCTTCCGGATCGACCGTCATAACCTTGTCTCCCAGGCGGACCTTTACGCCGCCGTCAACCACGAGGAATCCGGCATTCTCTGAGTGATTGAAATCCTCCTCGCTCCAGAACAGCGTAAATTTATCGCGGTACGGACGGCCGTCGTACGGACAGAATACCGCGCAGTTGCCGCACTCGTTGCACATACCGTCCATATGGACGATCTGGGCCTGCCGCATACCCGGAACGTGAACCACCACGTTCGCGCGGTTCGGGCAGACATCCGCGCAGACCTCGCAGACAGTCGGGCAGCCGAGACATCTCCTGTCCGGCTTCTGATCCAGGTCGTCAACCATAACGCCCTTCTTTGAGAGAGGCTTTTCTTCGCTTGCCGCCACATTGGCCCCGACATATTTCTCAAAATCGACACCGGCAATGGCTTTCGCCACGGTCTGCGCGTCCGCAATCGCCTTCACGACGGTGGCCGGTCCCCTGCGTCCGTCTCCGGCCGCATAGAAATGAGCGACCGAGGTCTGCAGGTTTTCATCGACCGCCGGGCGTCCCTTCTCATCGAGAGCGGCGCCGGAATTCCGATAGAGATCCGCGCAGATGCGCTCGCCGACCGCGGTGATCACCGTATCCGCCGGAACCTCTTCAAATTCACCGGTTCCCACCGGAGAACGTCTGCCGGAAGCATCCGGATCGCCGAGCCTGCAGATCTCGCAGCGGATCTTTCCGTCCTTCAGTCCATCGGGAGCGAGGAGCTCTCTGAATTCGATTCCGTCGTCGATCGCCATCTGCAGCTCTTCCTCGTCCGCCGGCATATAGCGGCGCGTTCTTCTGTAGACAAGGCGGACATTCTTCACGCCTTTGACCCGCTTTGCGGCTCTTGCCACGTCCATGGCGGTATTTCCGCCGCCGATTACGACCACATTTTCACCGAGATCCAGGCCGGCCGGATCCGCCTTGAACTGCTCAAGAAAATCCAGAGCATCCAGAGCTTCGCCGTATTTCAGCGCTTTGCGGCCCGGAGCCCACGCGCCGATGGCGGAAACGATATCGGTAAATCCTTCGGATTTCAGCTCGTCAATCGACCGGATCTCGCGGCCGGTCACAACCTCCGCACCATAAACCCGGCAGAGACCGGCGTCATGGCCGAGCGCCTCATTGCTGATCCGGAATCCCGGAATCGCATGACGCGGAACACCGCCGACGACATCCTTTTTTTCAAATACCGTGACCGGAATACCGGCGCGGCTGAGGAAATAAGCCGTGGAAAGTCCGGCAGGTCCGCCTCCGATAACGGCAACTTTTTTGCCCCTGTTTGCGTCGGAAACGGTCTCTGCCTTCAGCGTCGGCAGTACCTTTTCAAAGGCCGCTTCGGAAGCCTGCAGCTTCACGCCGCGGATATCAACTGCCGCTTCATAGTGATTGCGCATGCAGCGGTCCTCACACGTATGCGGGCAGAGTGTTCCGGTCGTAAACGGCATCGCGTTGCGCTCGATGATGATGCGGAACGCATCCTCACTGCGTCCCTCGCCCATTGCCATCAGATAGCCCGGAATATCCTGATCGATCGGGCAGTTGGTTCGGCACGGAGCAGCGAAGCAGTCCAGAAGAGGAAGATCTTTTCCGTTCTTGCGGTTCGGCAGCGGCTTGATCGGCTTTCTGTTGCGCGGGCTCGTCAGAGACAGAGCCGCGAGGGTCTCGACCTTCGAGACGTCCACGCCGGTAAACGGTTCGCTTCCGCAGTCCATCAGAAGATCGGCGATCTGGGAAAGTCTCTCATAGCCGCCCGGCTTCAGGATATTCGTCGCCATCGTGATCGGCCAGATGCCCGCCTCAAAGATATCCCTGATATTGAAATAGTCCGCGCCTCCCGCGTAACTGATGCGGATCTTTCCGCCGAACTGCGAAGAGACTCTTCTGGCCAGCTCTACGGTCAGCGGGAACAGACTCTTTCCGGACATATACATTTCTTCCGACGGAAGCTCGCCCGCCTTCACGTCGACCGGGAAGGTATTCGTGAGCTTGACGCCGAACTCAACGCCGTTTTCATCCGAAAGCTTCTGCAGACGCTCGAACATCGGAACCGCGTCCTTCCACTGCAGATCCTCCAGGAAATGGTGATCGTCAAATGCGATGTAATCAAATCCGAGACTGTCGAGCGTCTTTCTCGCGAAATCATATCCGAGAAGCGTCGGATTGCACTTGACATATGTATTCAGCTTCTTTTCCGTGATCAGGTAGGAAGCGATCCGCTCAATCTCATCCGGCGGACATCCGTGAAGCGTGGATTCTGTGATCGAGTTCGAGATCCGCGCCGGAATTGAGCGGACAAACGACTCGTCGGCCTTTTTCAAGCGTCCTTCCTTCACATATTTCAGAGAGACTTCCATGGCGTCTTTATAGACATCGGTGTCCGCGGCGTTCTTCATTCCCTCGATGAAATCGTCGACCTTTTTTGTCTGGATGCCGGCGAGGTCATAGCCGACCGACATATTGAACACGAACGCGTCCGGATCGCCGAGACCGTATTCCTTCGCCAGGATGCGGCAGAGGAACCACGCCTTGACATACTCCTCAAATGCCTGCTGAACGGTCAGTTCGGTGGACCACTCGCAGTTGTAGCACTCGTCGCCGGAGGCGATACAGGGCTTGCTGACACAGGCCGCCAGCTCAGCGCCGTCCATTTTCTGAACGGTCTTCAGTTCAAAGAAGCGGGATCCCGCCACGTAGGAAGCGACAATATTCTGAGTCAGCTGAGAGTTCGGGCCGGCCGCCGGTCCGAACGGGGACTCGATCTTCTCGTCAAATATCGGCAATGCCTGTCCGTTCGTGTGCCGGACAATCTTTGAGACGCCGAAAATCCGTCCGGTTTTTTCATACTCGTCCAGAACCCAGTTCAGCAGCTGTTCGTAAGGCATCGGCCGCATGATATCGCTCATATTTGTTACCCTCCTGTTTTGTTTCCAGTTAATATTCGTTTCAGACCTGTTTCGTATCTCCTGAAAATCCGGTTCCGCATCAGTACGTTCTGTGATTCAGCTCGCCCCAGAGCTTCTTGCTCTGCTCGAGCGTCCATGCGTTGATCTTTTCCTCGTCGATTCCAACGAACTCGCGGTCTTTGTAGAGAACCTTTCCGTTGATGATCGTGGTACGGCAGTTCTTGCCCATCATGCCGAAAATCATGTGGCCGTCGACGTTCTCATCGGAGAACGGCGTGAACGGCTTGTAATCCATAACGATGACATCCGCGGCGGCTCCCTCTTTCAGGATGCCGAGCGGTTTCCTGAAGTACCTGGCAGCGATCGCCGGATTGTTCCGGAAAAGCATCTGGACATCCTCGCCCCAGGCTACGTTCGGCAGCGCCGCATTGTGGCGCTGGATAATCAGGAATACCTTGAGGCTCTCAAGCATATCGTGCGTGTAGGCGTCGGTTCCCATTCCGACCAGAATGCCCTTCTTCATCATCTGCAGAATCGGCGCGCATCCGACGGCGTTGCCCATATTGGATTCCGGATTGTTCACTACCATCGTGTTCGTCTCTTTGATGATGTCCATCTCGGCGGGACTCACGTGGATGCAGTGACCGAGAAGCGTTTTTTCGCCGAGAATTCCGTTGTAGAGGAGACGCTCAACCGGGCGGCATCCGTAATTGCGCAGGCTGTCGTAAACGTCGTTCATTCCCTCACAGACATGAATGTGGAATCCGGTCAGTCCGTCGTTCGCCTTGACCATCTTTTCAAAGGTCTTGTCGGAGATCGTAAACAGCGCATGTCCGCCGAACATTGCCTTGATCATGTCGTCGTCCTCTTTGGCGGCCCACCTGGCGAAATCCGCGTTTTCCTGAATGCTCTGCTCGCACTTCTCTTCCCCGTCGCGCTCCGAGACCTCGTAGCACAGGCACGCTCTCATGCCCAGCTCCCGGCAGACATCCTTGATCGCGAAGAGGGATCCCGGGATCTCGCAGAAGCTCGCGTGGTGATCAAAAATCGTCGTCACACCGTCGCGGATACAGTCAAGAATTGTCGCATAGGCGCACGCTCTCGTTCCGTCCAGCGTCAGGTGGCGGTCAATCGCCCACCAGGTTCCGTCCAGCACTTCCAGAAAATTGGTCGGATTATTGCCCTCGATCGAAAGGCCGCGCGCCAGTCCGGAATAAATATGTGTATGGGCATTGATCAGGCCCGGCATGATGATGCCGCCCCTGGCATCCACAAATTCGGCATCCGGATGTGCCTCCTTCAGGGTCTTGAAATCACCGACCTCCCTGATCGCCTCGCCGTCGATGAGAACGGCTCCGTCCTTCAGATACGGCTGTTCCGGGTTTCTCGTGATGACTTGTCCGTTTCCTACCAGCAGCATACGTAATACCTCCATTCGTCTTTGCGTACCCCTGTTTCCTGTTCTTTCTGTATCCTTTTACAGCCGCACGGTGAAAATCCGCCGTGCGGCTGCGTATTGATCCGATTGCATTACCTGTTTTCTTTTTCTTCCATCTTCTCGATAGCTTCTTTTGCGGTTTCTTCGGTCTCGACCTTTCCGGTCTCAGTCTTCGGAAGAACGAGATTGAGAATAATGGCCATGATGGCAGTCACAACGACGGAAGAAGATCCGAAAACCGTATCGATCCACTCAGCCATGCCCGGTCCCGAGAGGGAACTTGTCACGGAAGTAACGCCGACGCCCAGTGCCACAGAAAGACCGACGATCGTTGACTTGCGGGAATCAAATCCTCCGGAAGTAAAGGTCCGGATACCGGTCATCGCGATGACCGCGAATACGGAGATCGTCGCACCTCCGATGACGGCCTGCGGAATCGTGGTCAGGAAAGCGGAGAGCTTCGGAACCAGGCCCGCGATCAGAAGAATGACCGCCGCCACGGTGAAGACGATGCGGTTGACAACCTTATTCAGCGTGACGATCCCCACGTTCTGGCTGTAGGAAGCCGTCGGAAGTCCGCCGATGAAGGAGCCGAGAATACTGGTAACGCCCTGGGTGATGATACCGCCCCGGAGCTCGGTATCCGTCGGCTTCCGGTCCATGCCTCCCACGGTAGTAGCCGTCAGATCTCCGATCGTCTGGACCGAATTGACGATATAGACGACTGCCAGGGAAATGCAGGCAGCGGGAACAAACTTGATCGCGAAATGCCCGACCTGCGGGACGGAGATGATCTGCTTTGTGCTCGTTACGCTGCTGAAATCAACCATTCCCATGCAGAGTGCCACGATATATCCGACGACCATCCCGAAGAACAGGGAACCCTGTTTCAGAATGCCTTTGGCAAAATTATTCAGAATAAAGACGATCACAAACGTGATGATGGCAATGATCCAGTTTCTCGCGCTTCCGAAATCCGGATTCGAATCCGCGTTTCCGCCGCCCGCCATGTAACGGATCGCGGTCGGATAAAGGGAAAGACCGATGGTGAAAATAACGGTACCGGTTACGACATCCGGAAAGAGCTTCCGGATCCATTTGACGAAGATTCCGAAAAGAATCGCCACGCATCCGCCGACGATCTGGGCCCCGAGAATCGCCCCGAGTCCGAACTCTCCTCCGATCGATTCCAGCGACGGAACATACGCGAAGCTCGTTCCCATGATAACCGGAAGTCCGGCTCCGATGACATGGAACAGCGGAAAAAGCTGCAGCAGCGTGGCAACCGCCGTCATGATCAGGGCCGCCTGGATCATCATCGTCGTATCTTTTGCGTTCATGTTACAGGTGCCTGCCACGATAATAGCCGGTGTCACGACGCCGACGACGGCAGCCAGCACATGCTGAAGGCTGAGCGGAATCAGCTCCGCCGCCCTGGGGGCCTTGCCCTTGAAATCAAACAGTGTGTTGTAATCCGCCGCCTTTGAAGCAGTTGTTTCACTCATAGTCTCATCCTCCTGATTGCGGTCTCCCCGGCGTAAAATTGAAACCTGAATCCGCCGCTCTTTCCGGGAACCGAACTTGCAAATGTCTGCTGAGTACATGAAAAACTGAACCGGAACCGCTGAAAAAGCAGCTGTTCCTTCTCCGGAATCTAAAATAATTTTTTTAGTCCTTACTTTTTTTCTGTATTAACTATAACGCACTCAGACAAAACTTTCAACACCATTTCCCACATTTTTCATTTTATTATTATGCATCTTCACAATAAATCCGTCATATTGCACAAAAAATCAGCACACATTTTTTCAGGGTCAGTGTAGCGCACTCATTATGAGCTGGGGAAAAAGCTTTTCAGCGTCGGATACGCAAGGAAACCGGAAACAGTGTCAATAAGTATGATATACTGATAACAATTGTTCATGAAACTCCGGGAAAATGTTCCGGAGGAATCTTTCGGCAGGAAATCGAGGCAGCAGATGCGGAAAAAACGGCCATACAGACTGATCACATTTCACACGACGCACGAAGCAATTGCCATGGAAAAATACTGCGGTGCGCACGGAATTCCGGGGCGCCTGATCCCTGTTCCGCGGGAGATCTCCGCGGGATGCGGACTGGCCTGGCGCATGATGCCGGAAGACTACCTCGCTTTCCGTAACCAGATAGATACCAATGCACTGAAATACGAGCAGGTTCATGAACTGACTATGTAACAACCGAAGAAAGGAAGATCCAGATGAAAACAGTAGACGCGCGCGGAGACGCATGCCCGATCCCCGTCGTAAAAACCAAAAACGCGATCAGAGAAATGAAGGGCGGGGGCGAAATCCAGACCCTGGTGGACAATGAAATCGCCGTGCAGAACCTGACAAAAATGGCAAACCAGAAAGGGTATGCCGTAAAGTCGGAAAAGATAGATGAGAATAATTATTCCGTGACGATGACAATCCCCTCCGGATCTCAATCTGAGCCTTCTGCCGGATCCGGCCCGGAAACTTCAGAAGATTCCGCTGCCTGCGTGCCCGACGCAAGAAACGGAAAAACCGTCGTGGCGATCGCTTCCGACCGGATCGGACAGGGCAACGATGAACTGGGACATATTCTGATGAAATCGTTCCTGTTTGCCCTGACACAGCAGGACAAACTTCCCCAGACCATGATCTTCTACAATACCGGGGCAAAAATAACCTGCAAGGGCTCCCCGTCTCTGGAGGATCTGAAATCTCTCGAGGCACAGGGCGTGGAAATCCTCACCTGCGGAACCTGCCTGGATTTTCAGAACCTGAAGGAGGATCTGGCTGTCGGAGGCGTCACAAACATGTACGAGATCGCCGAGCGGCTGCTGCAGGCAGGCCATGTGGTCCGCCCGTAATAAAAGAAATCAGAAAAGAATAAAACCTCAGCATTTCACGAAAGGGATCATTCAACCGCCATGAAAAAGGATCATCTGATTATCGTACGCGGGGGCGGCGATCTGGCCACCGGAACCATTCATACGCTATGGAGCGCCGGTTTTCCGGTGCTCTCTCTGGAGGCGGCCCGCCCGGCGGCCATCCGCCGTCAGGTCTCGATCTGCGAGGCCGTGTATGAAGGGGTCGCCAGAGTCGAGGACATGGAGGCGGTCCGCATCCGTGACGTCTCTGAGACAGCCTCCGTCTGGAGAGAGGGAAAAGTTCCGCTGCTGGTTGACCCGGAGGGAGATTCCATCCGCCTCCTTCATCCGGATGCCGTGGTAGACGCCATTCTTGCGAAGCGCAATCTCGGGACCACCCGCGACATGGCCCCGCTGACCGTCGCGCTCGGACCCGGCTTCACCGCCGGAAAAGATGTGGACGTCGTCATTGAGACAATGCGCGGCCATAATCTGGGGCGGATCATCCGCGAGGGAAGTGCCCTTCCGAACACCGGAATTCCGGGCAATATCGCCGGATTCTCAGAGGAGCGTGTCATGCACGCGCCGGCAGACGGGGTTCTGTTCGGCGTTCACCAGATCGGAGACTTCGTCGAAAAAGGGACGCCCATTGCCCGGATCCGCACATCCTCCGGAAAAGAAGTGCCGGTAAACGCCTCTCTCTCCGGCATCATCCGCGGTCTGATCCGGGACAATTATCCGGTGACGGAGGGGTTTAAGGTCGCGGATATTGATCCCAGAAAATCCGAATACGAAAACTGCTTTACTATCTCAGACAAGGCACGATGCATCGCAGGAAGCGTTCTGCAGGTCATCTGTGAAAAGCTCTGCCAATGATTACAGCCATTATGCTCGCCGCTGGAGACAGCCGGCGGTTCAGAGGAAACAAACTTCTATACAATATCGGCGGAAAGCCGATGTACCGCTGGGGCTTTGACCGTCTCTTCTCGCTTTTTCGCGAGGGAATCATCGACCGGATGATTATTGTCACACAGTATGATGAGATCGTCCGCCGGATCCGGGAGGACTTTGACATTACCTCTCTTTCCGGGTTCCGGGTGGTCCGGAATGACCGGCCGGATCTCGGAATTTCCCATTCTATCCTCCTGGGTCTGGATGCAGCTTCCAAAATGACGGAAACGCAGAAAAGCAAGTCCGCCTTTCTCTTTGCGGTCTCAGATCAGCCGAATCTGTCCCGGAAATCTCTGACCGGTCTGATCCGCTGCTACGAACACAGCGGAAAGAAAATCGCGGCATGTTCTTCAGGCAGAGTTCCGGGCAATCCGGTCATATTTTCTTCCGATTACGTTCCGGAACTCCGCGCTCTGAAAGGAGACCACGGAGGGAAAAAGGTTCTGCTTCGCCACCCGGAGGACACGGCTCTGTTTGAAGTTCCTTCCTGGGAACTGAAGGATTATGACGAGAAAATCGAGCCCTCTTTTTTCCTCCCCGGAAGATCCGAACCGGTTTCCGCCGAAGAGGCTTTTCCTTTTCTGAAAAGCGAAAGAGGAATCATTTCCCTCGTCGGCGGCGGCGGAAAAACGACGGCCATGTATTATCTCGCCGGCCGTCTCGCGAAACAGGGGAAACGTGTGCTGGTATCCACCACCACTCATATCGAAAAGCCTGACGAATCCATCCTTGCCCGGAGGGAAGAAGATATCCACAGGCTCTGGCAGAAAGGAAGCTTTGCGGTGTTTGCGAATCCGGAATATCCTTCGGATGGGGAACGAAAATCCGGGAAGGCCCTGCCTCCCTCTGAAAGGTATGGGAAAAAGCTCAGATGTCCTGACCTCGCCCTCCTCCGCCAGTACATGAATCTCGCGGATTTCACGATCCTGGAGGCGGACGGGGCGAAGCACATGGCTCTGAAGGTTCCCCGCGAGGGAGAGCCGGTCATTCTCCCCGAAACCGGAATCGTGATCGGAGTCATGGGGCTGGATGCGATCGGTCATCCGGTCAGCGAAGCCTGCTTCCGCCATGCGCTCGCGGAGGAACTCCTGCATGTCCCGCCGGATCATATTCTCAAAGAAACGGACGCGGCGGCCATTCTGCTCTCGGACCGCGGAACCCGGAAGGATGTCCGGGACAGGAAATATTTTATTTTGCTCAATAAATGTGACTCGGAAGAACGGCGCGAATCCGGAGAACGTATCGCGGCGCAGATTTCCGGACCGGCGGACGGAATCATTCTGTCCGCCTTCCGCTGATCGCTCCGGCATTCCCGGATTTCATCCCGGCGAACAGCCGCGGCACACCCTTTGATTTGATGGCTCCACTTTATTTTCGCAGTAATTAAGATAACAGAAGGAAGGATTCAGGATGACCGGATTTTATGAAAAAATCAAAGAACTGGGAGCTTCCCCCCGGAACGTCTCCGCAACAGTTCTCGCGGGAGACCATATCGGAGAGAAGGGCATACTGGAAAAAGGGCATGTCGTTTTTTTATCCGAAAAAGACGGATTTCTGGCATCTCACCAGAACGATCTCGAGGCTGCCGCCTCGGCTTTGAGCCGGGCTTCCGGGCAGGCCCTCTCCGGGGAGATCTCCTCTTCTTCCGCCGCGTCCGTAGAAGAAATCTCCGGCATACCGGTCTTTCTGGAGCCCCTCGGAGGAGACAGCAAAATCGTGATCTGCGGAGCGGGGCACGTCGCTTATGCACTTCTTTCCATGGCAAAAATGACAAAGTTTGAGGTAACGGTCGTGGAAGACCGCAGGGAATTTGCCAGCGCGGCAGAAGACGCCGGGGCGGACCGTGTAATTTGCGCCCCGTTCGAGGAAGCACTCGGGCAGATCCGCGGAGACAATGAAACCTACTTCGTCATCATGACGCGCGGTCACCACTATGATATGGACTGCCTGAAGGCAATCGCAGAAAAGCCCTGCGCCTATATCGGCATGATGGGATCCCGGAGAAGAATCTCCATAGTGAAAGAAAAGATGGCAGAGGCGGGCGTCTCTGCGCAAGTGCTTCAGGAACTGCACGCTCCCATCGGACTGGCGATCGGAGCGGAGACCCCGCAGGAGATCGCCGTATCCGTCATGGCGGAAATCATACAGGTGCGGCACGAAAAAAGACACAGCTTCGGCTACCCGAAGGATCTGCTGAAAGCAATTACAGAGGAAACGGGCCAGACCTCCCCGGCAGCCGCCCGGAAAATACTCGCCACGATCGTCCGCCGCAGAGGCTCCGCTCCGAGAACGGCAGGGACGAAAATGCTGATCCGCGAGGACGGATCAGCAGTCGGAACGATCGGTGGCGGCAGCCTGGAAGCCGCCGTCACAGAACGGGCGATGAAATTATTCTCCGAAACCCGGACGGATGGTTTCGCCAAAGCGGCGGACAGGTCCGGAAAAGAGATCGTCCCGGAGCTATTCCGCGCCGACCTGCAGGCAGACGCCGCGGAGCGTGAGGGCATGGTCTGCGGCGGAATGATTGACGTCTTCCTGGAGAGCTGCTGAAAAGAACGATTCGCTTCCTCCGCCTCAGACCCACGCCTTACATGATCTCAACCGGCGCTTTTTTCTCAAGTCCCTTCTCGAGTGCCTGCCTGAAAACCGTGAGAAAATCCTCGCCGTCGTTCGTAACAAAATAATTCGACAGATCCGTAATCTCCGGAGCGATATTATCTCCCCACGGCGGCTGCTTCGACAAATCCTCGATATCCCAGACCACCTTGTCCGGCGGAAACTTTTTTAATCCGGCGGTGATATTGTCCAGCTCAGCGATCGCGTCTTTAATATGTGCGTACTCCAGGCTTCCCTGATAAAACTCGTTCATGAGAACCGGATACCGGCTTCCCCATTTTCCGTCTTCCAGATTGTAGCAGACCGTAGAGAAAAAAGAATGAAGGAAACTCGCCGCTCCTACATCATAACAATCATCATTTACCCAAAAAGAAACCGACATAAACAGATCCTCTTTGCAATTTGTGAAATCTTCAGTGCTTCGTTCACCCGGCAAATAAGCCGGATCGTCTTACCTGCCTCCGGAGGCAGTATAGTGATCCTTTAGCCACGCGATGATATCATCGCTCTCATACATCGGCTTCCCGTCAATGAAAAGACACGGGACCTGGTCCATGCCGCCCTCCCGGACCAGCCGCTCCTGATCCGCCCGGCTCTGAATAATATCATGCATCTCGATATCCGTAATGTTCGACTCCTCGATGAATCGCATGACCTTTCTGCAGTACGGACAGGTATCCATCTTGAATAATTCCAATTTCATAACCGTTCTCCATTTCTCATTATGATTTAATGAATTCGTTTTCATTTCTTCTTCTCTGATCCGAAAATAATTTTCATTTCATACCATAATATTTTCATCCCATGCGCCAAGATATTCGATTCCGGAAAAATTTTTGCAAATAATTTTTACGTTATTATCATCGAAATCCAGCAGATCAATTTCTATATCACTGTAATCAATGATAATATTGTCCAGGGAAAAATCATGCCAGATTCCAGATATAAATTCCAATATTTGTTTCTCTTTCTGATTATTCCCGCGGGTACGGATCCTCAAAGGGTACTGATCTCAACCGGAAGTTTTACTTTCAACCCCATCTCAAGTGCATGCTTGAAAATCATGAGGAAATCATCCCCGTCGCTGTTCAAAAAATATTCTGACAGATCCGCAGCGTCCGGGTTGCACTTATACCACTGGGGCGGCTGCTTCGACAAATCCTCGATATCCCAGACCGCCTTTTCCGGGGGAAGTTTTTTAAATTCATCCGTAATGCTGTCCAGCTCCGCGATCGCGTCATTGATATGCTCGTACTCCAGATGTCCCTGGTAAAGCTCATTCATCAGGACCGGATAACGGCTTCCCCATTTTCCGTCTTCCAGGTTATAGCAGACCGCAGAAAAGAAGGAATGAAGGTAATCCCTGCGGCCAATCTGAAACCAGTAATACTTTACCGTAAACCCAATCATGTTATTTCATACCTTTCTGATTATTCCCGCGGGTACGGATCCTCAAACTGCTCTCGCTGTTTTGCATTCGATTCCGGATTCTTCCATCAGATTTTTTTCAAAGCGGAATGATGTGATACTTCATATGCCTTGCCTTCATCCAGCAGTATTCCGG
>JBMNRP010000005.1:0-128049 GCA_050944685.1 Bilifractor sp. | reverse complement strand
ATTATACAAGTTTTACAAGGGAAAATCTTTGACATATTCATATGGATTCTGTACAATAGTTACATTCAATGTTGATGAATCAACATTGACAAATTCTCAGAATTGAAAGGAAACGGGAATGGAGAATTATCTGGTATTTACGGATTCTGCGGCGGATTTTCCCCGGTCTCTTGTTGAAAAATATGATCTCCGCGTTGTTCCGATGGATTATGTCCTGAACGGGGAGTCGGTTACGTTTCACTCCGAGAGTCCGGACCGCAATGACTTCTGCGACCGTCTCTACGCGGCGCAGCGGGAAGGGGCGGACGTGCAGACGTCCCAGATAGTTCCTTACCGTTACGTGGAGACCTGGACCCCGGAGCTGGAAGCCGGACACGATATTCTGTATCTGAGCTTTTCCTCGGGGATGTCCGCGACTTATGACAATGCGGTCAGCGCGGCGCAGCAGCTGATGGAGGACTATCCGGACCGGAAGATCCGGGTTGTGGATTCTCTGGCCGCCATCGCGGGAGAAGGGCTCGTCGCTTACACGGCCGTTCTGAACCGGGAAAAGGGAATGACACTTGATGAGAACGCCGACTGGATGAAGGATCACATGAAATACATCCGCCACGTATTTACCGTGGGCGATCTGAATTATCTCCACAAGGGAGGCAGAGTCTCCGCTGCGGTTGCGGTGATCGGCACGATGCTGAACATCAAGCCGCTCCTGATCATCAACAGCGCGGGAAAACTGGACGTTGTCGGAAAATCGCGCGGGCACAATCAGGCTCTGAAGAGCCTGATTTCCGGGCTGAAGGCGAGATGGAAAGACGGCGGTGTTCCGGATATGCCGAAGGCGATTTTCATCGGACATTCTTCCCTCTATGAAGATGTGGAAAAATTGAAAAAAATGGTCCGGGAAGAGGTCGGCGACGATGTCGAAATCGAGACGATGTGCGAATCGCCGATCATCGGAGTCCACACGGGGCCGGAATTTTTCTGCGTCTGTTTCTGGGGATTCCCGATTGATGAGGATACGAAAAACGCAAAATAAGACAGGGCTGACGGATCTATGGAAATTGATGAGAGATATATGAAATTTACCGTTTCGGTCTCGGGTATCTCGCATTCCATCCAGCGGATCAAGGATTTCGCGCTGACTCCGTACGGGCTGAAGGGGAGGAACGTGAACTGCCTTTTCCACCTGTACCGCAACAGAGACGGGATCACCCTGGTAAATCTCGCCAAAGCGTGCGAGGAGGATAAAGCCGCGATTTCGAGAAATGTCTCTGACCTCCGAAAGATGGGCTATGTCACTGCGACTTCCGAGAGCGGAAAGAACTACCGTGCGAAGATCCGGCTGACGGAAGCCGGTCTGAAGGCCGCGGAGCACCTGGACAGGCAGATCACTTCAGCTGTCGAGAACGGCGGGAAGTCCATGACGGAAGAAGAGCGGGAGGTTTTTTACCGCTGCCTGGTACGGATCAATTCGGACCTCCAGGAGTACTGCGAACAGATCGAGAAGTGAAGGTAAAAAACAGGTAATGTTTTTATTGACAACCGACAAGCCAGATTATATAATGTTTAAGCAGTTGCGCCGGGAACACAGGACATTTCTGGCGGCTTCTGTTTGCGGCGAGATAGCTCAGCTGGCTAGAGCACGCGGTTCATACCCGCGGTGTCGAGGGTTCAAGTCCCCCTCTCGCTACTATTGCTATTATTATTTCTCCGGTGTATTCCGCGCTGAGCGGTGGGCACCGGAGTTTTTTTCAAGAACGATCCGCCGGGAGAAAATCCTCTTCGGCTGACCGGCGGAGTCCGGGAGTTTTACAATACAGATGGTCTGTAATAATACCAGACACCACGTTTGCCATCGTAATTGCAACAATTTCCGCGTGTTTCTATAATTACATCGGTTAAAAATCAGTAAAGTTAATATGGCATGTGATAAGTATTTCGCGCGAGGGATTTGCCATGAAGGTTGTATTCATCACTCCGACAACAGGGCTGCGCCGTTTCCCGCCCTACAGATGGTCGGGAAAACTATACGGCCAGTCCAATTCGATTACCGGACCGCTGATCCTGGGTGGGATCCTGAAAAAAGCGGGCCATCAGGTGGAGGTCTATGAGGAACTGAACGGCGGCGTTCCGTACCGCCGGCTGCTGAGAAACACGGATGTTTTCTGCATTTCCGTGATGACCTCGACTGCGCCCCGGGGCTATGAGCTTGCGGATATGATCCACGAAAAGTCAGACGCGCGCGTGATTATGGGAGGCATGCATGTGACGACGCTTCCGGAAGAGGCGGCAAAGCATGCGGACCAGGTTATCACCGGCGAGGGCGAAAAGGTGATTCTGGACGTCGTCGAGGGGCGCCGCACGGAGCGCATCGTACAGGGAATTCCCATTGAAAATCTCGATGAGGTCCCGTGGCCGGATTACTCGATTCTGAAGACGCCCTGCGAGGCGGCCAATGTCATATCTACCCGCGGATGTCCGTTCCGGTGCACCTTCTGCACGACGTCCCGGATGTTTGCGCCGTACCGTCAGAGGAGCGTTGACAATGTCATCGGCGAAATCCGGATGTACAAGAAGATGGGATTCCGGTACATGAATTTCGAGGATGACAACTTCACCGCGGACAAGGAGCGTGCGAAGGAAATCTGCCGGCGCATGATCAAAGAGGGGCTGACCTTTAAAGAGACGTTCTTCTTCGGCCGGACGGATATGGCCAATGACGAGGAGCTCCTGCAGCTTCTTCACGACGCCCATCTGACGAGAGTCCTGATCGGTATCGAGTCCCTGAACCAGCAGGCGCTCAACGACATCCACAAGGGTCAGAATATTGAGGATATCCGGCGTGCCGCGGCGGCCTGCCGGAAATACAGAATCCGGGTGATCGCGAGCATCGTCCTCGGACTGGACGCGGACCAGAAGGAAGACATCCGGCGAAGCGTCCGGTTCGCGAAGGATATTCACGCATACCAGCTTCAGCCCGCCCTGCTGACTCCGTATCCGGGGACTCCGGTCTACGAGCAGATGGTGAAGGAAAGACGGATGATTACGGATGACTGGTCGCGGTACGATATGATGAATGTGGTTTTCCGTCCGAAAAATATGAGCCCCTGGGAACTGCAGGAGGAATTTTACCGCGCTGGCGTTTATTTTTACGACAAGAAATCTTCTGATGAGATCGGACGTATTTTCGGAAAAGAGTACGGAAGGCGGAGAAAGTGGTTCGGCCGCGTGGCCCGGCTTGGTGTCTGGGGCGCCCACTTTTGCTCGGAGCATGTCAAAAAAAGCATTTACTATCAGCTCAGACACTACACAGATGACAAGGCTCCCGCGTATATGCCGAGCCAGCTGCGCTTTCACCTGAATTAGATAATCTTCTGTTTTTATCCCCCTTGACAGGGAGCCGTCCGCCCGGCATGATGCCGGACGGAGCGGCTCCCTGTTTCCGGTTCCGGGGGAAAAACAGGTCCGGATTTTTGATTTTCGTGTGAATCATCAACTGGTTTACTACACTTTCACATCCTTGTGTGCTATAATAAGTCACGCTGACGCCTTCGGTGCGCCCCCGGAAGAATTGTTTCTTCCGGGATTATCTAATCAATTCTTACCTGTTTCGTTTTCCGGACGTGTCAGGAATCCAGGGGGGAAAACGGATCTGTCACAAATGAATCATAATGAAAGCCTGATAGTTTTATGAATCGAAATAAACGCAGACTGCGGATATATGTCCTGTGGATAGCGGACCTTGTTGTTACAATCGCGGCCTACGGTATTAGTCTAATTATCAGTTACGGGCCGTTTGGGCATTATTCCCTTGCCCAGAGATATGTCTTTCTCGTGATGGCTCTTGTCTCTACCGGAATCAGTCTGCTGTTCAGTCTGAATACAAATTATATGGGCCGTACCTGGCCGGATGAGCTCGGCGCGGTGATTGTTCATAATTTTATCCTTGAGATCTGCGTCATTGTCTTTTTCTTTCTGATGCACAGTTCAACGGATATTTCCAGACTGACATTCGGCCGGTTTCTGTTGATCAATATTATTGCCATGTTCGCGGAGCGGATGACGCTCAAGGAGATTGCCCGGCACGTTTACGGGAGAGATCAGTTCCGCAAAAAAATGCTGATCATCACGGATGAGCAGAATCATGACAGTGTGCTGAACAATTTTGAGACGGGTTATACCTTTATTATTGTCGGAGTTCTGGTTGCGGACAAGGATAAGCTGACGGGAACCCTGGACGGCCGCGAGGTCTGTGCCGACTCGGGGGCAATTCCGAAGGATATTGTAACGGCGGCTTTTGACGACGTGTTTATCTGCGCCCCGTCGATCCCGCGGGAGACGATTTTCAATATCGTCACCAGCTTCGCGGGAATGGGTCCGCATGTTCATGTCACCATCGATCTGCCGGAGGCAATCGGGCAGAAAGCGGAGCTGAATGATTTTGGAAACAATTATCTCTGCGTCAGTTATTCGGAGCATGTTTTCAGCGAAACCGGACTGCTGATCAAGCGGATTATCGATATTATCGGCGCCCTGGTGGGTCTGATCCTCACAGGCATTCTTTTTGTTTTTCTCGCTCCGGCGATCAAGATAGATTCAAAAGGACCGATTTTTTTCTCGCAGATCCGCGTCGGAAGAAACGGGAAACGGTTTAAGCTGTATAAGTTCCGGTCGATGTGCGTCGATGCCGAGGAAAAGAAAAAGGCCCTGAAGGACAAGAACCAGATGGACGGTCCGATGTTCAAGATGGACGATGATCCCCGCGTCACGAAGGTCGGAAAATTTATCCGCCGCACGTCGCTCGATGAGTTTCCGCAGTTCTGGAATGTCCTGAAGGGAGATATGTCACTGGTGGGAACCAGACCTCCCACAGAAAAGGAATTTCTGCAGTATGACGAGCGGTACCGCGCGCGCCTGACACTGCGGCCCGGTCTGACCGGCCTGTGGCAGGTCTCCGGCCGCTCGGACATTACCAATTTTGACGAAGTGGTCAAGCTGGATATGAATTACATCGATAACTGGTCGCTCAGCCGGGATTTTAAAATTCTGATGAAGACGGTCGGGATTCTGTTCAGCGGCCGCGGTGCGAAGTGACCGAAATGAAGAAAACCTCAGGAAAGACGATGAAAATTGCCATGTACGGCCATAAGCGGATTCCCTCGCGGGAGGGAGGCATCGAGGTGGTCGTGGAGGAGCTCTGCGCCAGGATGGTACAGCGGGGCTGTGAGGTGACCTGCTACAACCGGCGTGGGCATCACGTCGCGGGCTCCGAATTTGACCAGGATGCAGGAGATGTTTACCGCGGAATCCGGCTGAAGAGCGTTCCGACGGTGAACCGGAGAGGTCTGGCGGCTTTTTCGTCTTCCTTTTTCGCAGCGATTGCCTGCGCCTTCGGGCGCTATGACGTCGTGCATGTCCACGCCGAGGGTCCCGCGATTTTCTGCTGGATTCCGAAGCTGGCCGGAAAAAAAGTAGTCTGCACCATCCACGGCCTGGACTACGCCAGGGCAAAATGGGGCAGAATCGCCAGCGCGCTTCTTCTGCAGGGCGAGAAATGCGCGGTTCGTTTTGCGGACGATATCATCGTGCTCAATCCCGCGCACCGGAAATATTTTGCGAGGCGGTACGGCCGCCGGACGGTCTGCATCCCGAACGGGGTGGAAAGACCCAAACGGCTGGAAACGGACCGGATCCGGAAGAAGTGGGGCCTTGAAAAAGACGGTTACATTCTCTTCGTCGGCAGAATCGTTCCGGAGAAGGGACTCCGGTATCTGATCCGGGCCTACCGCCGGGTCAGGACCGGAAAGAAGCTGGTGATCGCCGGAGGGACGAGCGACAGCGGGGATTTCCCTCAGAAACTGAAGAAAATGGCGGAGGGCGATGACCGCATTCTGTTCACCGGATTCGTCGAGGGGCAGGAACTCGGGGAGCTGTACAGCAACGCCTATCTCTATGTTCTCCCCTCCGATCTGGAGGGAATGCCGCTCACTCTTCTCGAGGCCATGAGCTACGGGCGGTGCTGTCTGGTCTCGGATATTCCGGAGTGCACCGAGGTCACGGAGGATCACGCGATGATTTTCCGGAAATCCGATGAAAACGATCTGGCGGGCAAACTGCAGTATGCCTGTGACCACGCGGAAGAGACCGCCCGGTACAGCAGGGAGGCCGCGGATTACATCTGCCGGAAGTACAGCTGGGAAGATGTGACGGAAAAAACTCTCCGGGTGTACCGCTCAAAAAAGGGATTTCAGATATGAGAGTATTACTGGTCAATAAATTTTTATATCCGAAGGGCGGGGCGGAGACGTATGTCTTTTCCCTGGGCAGGATGCTTCAGGACCGCGGCCACGAAGTTCAGTATTTCGGACTGGACAATCCGAAAAACACCGTCGGAAACCGGGTGAACTCCCTGGTCACGGATATGGATTTCTCGGAGGGAGTCCTGAAGAATCTGAATGCCCCGTTCCGGATTATCTACTCGGCGGAGGCGAGGAGAAAAATCCGCCGTGTTCTCGATGATTTCAATCCGGACGTCGTCCATCTGAATAACATCGAATATCATCTGACACCGTCGATCATTCTGGAAATCGCCGCCTGGCGGAGGGAAAAAATCAGGAACTGCAGGATTGTCTACACGGCGCACGATTTCCAGCTGGTCTGTCCGAGCCACGGTATGTTTGACGCGAATCTGCGGCCATGCGAGAAATGTCTGGACGGACGGTATATTCACTGCTTTGAAACGAAGTGCCTGAAAAACTCGCGGGCGAAAAGTCTTCTGGGGACGGTGGACGGCTATTTCTGGAAACACAGCAGCGTTTACTCCGAGGTCAATAAGATCATCTGCTGCAGTTCTTTCCTGAAAAGCAGACTGGATACGCAGCCAAGATTCCGGAACAAGACGATTGCCATTCACAACTTCAAGGAGCTTTCTCCATTGGAGCACGTGGAGAAAAAAGGCTACGTGCTGGAGTTCGGCCACCTTTCCCGGGATAAGGGAACGGACACGCTGCTGGCGGTCGCCCGCCGGATGCCGGAGGTGAAGTTTGTTTTCGCCGGCTACGGAGAGTCCGCCGGGAAGATGAAGAACCGGCCGAACGTTGAATTTGTGGGATTTCAGAGCGGAGAGGCGCTTTACCGGCTGATCGCCGAGGCCGCTCTCACGGTGTGTCCCTCCGAGATGTATGAAAACTGCCCGTTTTCTGTTATCGAGTCGGTTTCACTCGGAACGCCCGCCCTCGGAGCGAGGATGGGCGGCATCCCGGAACTGATCGAGGAGGGAAAGACGGGAGAGCTGTTCGAGGCAGGAAACCGCCGGGATCTGGAAAAGAAGCTCCGGGAGATGCTGTTTACACCGGATTATCTTACCGAAAGCAGCCGCCATTGTCTGGAGTACCGGTTTGAGACAGCGGCCAGCTACTATGACAAACTGATCCGGATCTATGAGGGAAAACTGTAAGGAAGAAATCATGCTGAATGATTATTACCAGAACATCGGGAAAAAAGAATATTTCCGGCGCTATGGAGCGGTGAACGGAATCCGCAGAGGCCTCTTTACCGGGTCTCCGGTTCATGTGGTTCCGGATTACGAGATCCGAAAGGTTCTGTGGCAGAAGGAGGCTCTGAAGAAGGTCGGGAAGTTTTACCGCTATAAAAATGTCTATCCGGACGGTCTGAAATACGGAAGAAAAACCCCGGACAATCCTGTATGGGTTTTCTGGGATTCCGGACTGGAAAACGCTCCGGAGATCATACAGCGGTGTTTCGAGTCGGTGGAAAAGTTTTCGGGCCGGGAGGTTATTCTCCTCACGACGGAAAATGTCCGGGATTTTGTACGCTTTCCGGATTACATCACATGGAGAGCGGGAAAAAAAGAAATCCCGCTGGCTCATTATTCCGACCTCCTGAGATTTTCCCTGCTGGCTCATTACGGCGGGACATGGATGGATGCCACCGTTTATCTGACAGGGAAAATCCCAGGGCCGATACTCGAGGGGGATCTTTTTCTGTTTCGCAACCAGCTGGGGCTTCTGGACAATCCGGTTCTTTATCCGGTGTGGCTGATGCACTCGTCGCCGGGCCATGAAATCATGCGTGAGATCCGGAATATCGAGTTTGCCTACTGGACGCAGGAGAAGCATCCGATCGAATATCTGATTTCGAATCTGATCATCCGCACGGTGATGGACCACCATCCGGACGAAGAGAAGGAAATTCCCTATATGACAACGGATTACAGCGAATATCTCGTGCGGGTTCTGCCGGAAGATTTCACCCGGCAGAGGGCGGAGTGGATCAAAGGTCTCACTCCGATTCACAAGCTCACTTACAAGCTGGATCCGGCCATTGACCGCGAGGGAAGTATTTACCGCAGCATTCTGGACCGGACATTCTGAAGCGATCGTCATGAGAGAACCGTGAAAATACCGGGGGACTATCTGCCGAAGCATTTCACAGGGGTCTGTGCCGGCTGAAAACAGATATTTTCCCGAACGGATAAACGGAGAATAATATGGAACAGAAGGTCAGCGTCATCGTTCCGATCTACAACGAAAAAAAATATCTCGGAAAATGTGTGGACAGTCTGAGAAAGCAGACGCTGCAGGAAATTGAGATCATTCTGGTGGACGACGGGTCCACCGATGGCAGCGGTGAGCTCGCGGATGAGCTCGCCCGGCAGGATTCCCGGATTCGCGTCGTTCACAGAGAGAACGGCGGACTGGGTCCCGCCAGGAGCACGGGGCTGGATCACGCCAGAGGCCGGTATGCCGCCTTCGTCGATTCGGATGACTGGGTCCGGCCGCGCATGTATGAGAAGCTGTATGCGAAAGCGGAGGAGAAATCCGCCGATATTGTGGTCAGCGGCCACCGGGATATGGTGGGCGGCCGTGCCGTCCGTGTCCACCGCCATCCGCTCGCCGGGCAGACTTTCTCCGGAAGAGAGGAGATCGACGCGGTCCGCAGAAGGCTTTACGGACACTCCCCGGAGGAGACGGAGACCGAGGCGTTTCCGATGTCCGTCTGCATGTCTCTTTACAGAAGATCGGTCATTGAAGAGCGCCATCTGCGTTTCCGCCCTATTCTTTCGGAGGATACGGTTTTTAATCTGTCCGCCTATCACTGCGCGGGCGTGATTTCCTTTACCCCGTGGACGGATTACTGCTACCGCAAGGAACAGCAGACGTCCATCACGCACAGTTTTTCCGGAGAAAAACTGAAGCAGTACGAGGAATTTCTGGTTTTTCTTGCAAAAGAAGCGAGGGCGGAGCACGATCCGGAGTGTGTGATGCGGGCCCGCCGGACGGCGATCGACTATTGCCGTCTCTACACGGGAATCGTCGGCCATTCGAGCGATTCTTTCGCGGACAAGAAGAGATACGTCCGCGAATTTGCGGAGAATCCCCGCATCCGGAGATGCAGAAAGGGATACCCTGTCAAGACGCTCCCGGTACAGCAGAGGATTTTCCAGAGCTGCATCGATCACCGGCTTTACGGGACGGCGCTTCTTCTGTGCGGAATGCGGGAGAGACTCAGAATCTGAAATACCCGATTTTACCCCTGGATCTCCCATGTTGACGTGTCTGAGATGGCTCAGATCTCTTTTCAGAGGCCGGAAACAGGCCGGTCCGGATTCCCATGCGGTCCGGAAACAGTAAGGCGAAAAAATGAATGTTCTGGTAACTTCCATCGGCTCTTTTTCTGCCGATATTGTCATAAAAAATTTGAGAAAAGAAGGGCACAGGGTGACGGGATGCAGCGTATTTCCCCGTGAATGGACGGCGGAATCGCTTCTGCTGGATTCGTTTTATCAGATTGCACACGCAGATGATCCCGATCGGTATCTGGAAGACATCTTCCGGATCTGCGAGGAGGAAAAGATCCGTTATGTGCAGCCCCTGACGGATATAGAGATCGATCTTCTTGATGAACACAGGTCCCGCTTTGAAGAAAAGGGGATCCGGCTTTGTATCACGGACGGCGGGAATCTTCCCCTTCTGAGAAATAAAATGAAGCTCAGCACGGCTCTTTCGGAGAAAATGACCGCTTTCCGGACGATTCCCACAAGGCGTCTGGATGAAGTAACCGAAGTGCCCGAATTTCCGGTCGTCTGCAAACGGATTAAAGGCAGAAGCTCGAAAGGGCTCTATTTTATTCATTCCGAGAGAGAGTGGAATTATTTTCTTGAGGGGCCGGACAGAAAGGCCTATCCTTATATTGTGCAGCCGTTCATCGAGGGAGGAATCCTCACGGTGGATGTGCTGAGAGATCCGGAATCCGGGACAAAGGCGGCGGTCGCGCGTGAGGAGCTGCTGCGCACTTACAATGGCGCTGGACTTACCGTCCGCACATTCCGGGATCCGAAGCTGGAGGAAGCCTGTAAAAAGCTTGTGGATTTTCTGAACATCCGCGGCTGTGTCAATTTTGAATTTATTCGCAGTTCCGGGGGCGAACTTTATCTTCTGGAGTGCAACCCGAGATTTTCAGGTGGCGTCGAGTTTTCATGCATGGCCGGTTATGATTTCGTCCGAAATCATTTTCGGTGCTTCACGGGGGAGCGGGCCGAGGACGCGGGGGAGATCAAAGAAACCTACATTGCCCGCAAGTACGAGGAATATGAAATTACATGACCAGAGATAACTTTTTACGATTTATGCACAAGGCCGACAAGTATTTTCCGATTCATCTGTCCAGCAAGACGGACCTGGAGCAGTATGCAGAAAAGCTCTGGAACAACGCTACGTTTGTTTCCGTGGAGGAGGGAGGAGAAATTCAGGCGCTGCTCGCCGGTTATACGAACTCCGGGACGCCCGCTTATATTTCGATGGTGGCCGTGGTCCCGGAAAAAAGGCACCGGGGGCTTGGAACGTATATGGTCCGGCAGTTCCAGAATATATGCCGGGGAAAGGGGATCCGGGCGGTTCACCTTTATACGTTTCCGGGCAATACGCACGCGATACACATGTATGAAGAGGCAGGATTTGTCCGTTATACGCCGGAGAATGAAATCCGGCCGGAGGACACACATCTGATCTGTTATCTGTGAAGTTATGAGTCAGAGAAAAGAAGTAGTACAAAATTTTTTATGGCGCTTTGCGGAGAGATGCGGAGCACAGGGTGTCAATTTCATCGTCGCCATTGTCCTGGCGAGGCTTCTGGACCCGTCGGATTACGGCGTGATTTCCATGGTGACGATTTTTACGAACATCCTGAACGTGTTTGTGGACAGCGGCCTCGGAACGGCGCTGGTACAGAAGAAGAACGCGGATGATCTGGATTTCTCGACGGTGTTCTTTTTCAATTTCGCGGTGTGTCTGATTCTCTACGGTCTGATGTTTCTGGCGGCGCCGTTTATTGCCCGGTTCTACCGGATGGACTCGCTGACGCCCCTGATCCGTGTGCTGAGCCTGACGCTGGTGATCTCGGGAATCAAAAACATTCAGCAGGCGTTTGTCTCGAGAAAGATGGAGTTTCGCCGTTTCTTTTTTGCTACGCTCGGCGGGACGCTTTTTTCCGCTGTTCTCGGTATCTGGATGGCCTACCGGGGGGCCGGCGCGTGGGCGCTGGTGGCGCAGCAGCTTTCCAACGCCGCGATTGACACGACGATCCTCTGGCTGACCGTAAAATGGCGGCCGAGGCGCATGTTTTCCCTGGAGAGACTGAAGAGTCTGTTTTCGTTCGGGTGGAAGCTTCTGGTGTCCTCGCTTCTGGACACTACCTACAATAACCTGTGGAATCTGGTGATCGGAAAAGTGTATTCTTCTGAGGATCTGGCCTTTTACAACCAGGGGCAGAAATTTCCGAATGTCATCGTCACCAATATCAATACATCGATCGACAGCGTTCTGCTGCCGACTATGTCGAGGGTACAGGATGACCGGGAACGGGTCAAAGCCATGACGAGACGCTCGATCACGGTCAGCATCTATATCATGGCGCCGATGATGATGGGGCTCGCCTTTCTGGCGACGCCGATCGTGAGTCTTCTGCTGTCCGACAAGTGGCTGCCATGCGTGCCGTTCCTGCGGATTTTCTGCATTACCTATATGTTTTATCCCATCCACACGGCGAATCTGAACGCCATGAAGGCGATGGGAAGGAGCGATTTGTTTCTGAAGCTGGAAATCCTGAAAAAGGCGGTCGGAATCGCTGCGCTGCTGCTGACGGTCCGCCACGGCGTATTTCTGATGGCATGCAGCCTACTGGTCACGAGCTTTGTGAGTCAGATCATCAATGCCGGCCCGAATAAAAAGCTGCTGAATTACGGCTATCTGGAACAGCTCCGGGATATCCTTCCGGGAATCCTCCTGTCCGTTCTGATGGGAATTGTCACCGCCCTGGTCGGTCTGATTCCGATCAACCGCATTATCCGGATTTTCCTGCAGGTGATCGCCGGCGCGGCTTTCTATATCGGGGTTTCCGAGCTGATCAGGAATGAAACCTATGAGTATCTGAAACAGATGGTAAAAAACAGGCGGAACGAGTAAAAGCCCGGCTTTCCGCCCGGAGAAAAGAGGAGATTTGCATGGACCGGAAAATATTTGTTACCCGTTCTTCAATGCCGCCGCTTGAAGAATATATGGATGAGATTTATGATATCTGGGAAACACACTGGCTGACCAACATGGGCGCAAAACACCGGAAACTCCAAGAGGAGCTCGAGAAATACATGGGTGTGGATCATGTGGAGCTGATGTCCAACGGGCATATGTCACTGGAAATGACTCTGCAGGCGATGAATCTGCAGGGCGAGGTGATCACGACTCCCTACACATTTGCGAGTACGACGCACGCGATCGTCCGGAACGGGCTGACCCCGGTTTTCTGCGATATCGATCCGGTAACTTTCACGATCGACACGGAGATGCTGGAGAGTCTGGTTACGGACCGCACCTGCGCGATTCTCCCGGTGCACGTCTACGGGAATATCTGCAACATCGAGGAAATCGAGCGGATCGCCCGCAAGTACGAGCTGAAGGTGATCTACGACGCCGCACACACGTTCGGTGAGACCTATAAGGGAAAAGGCGTCGGGACATTCGGAGACGCTTCCTGCTACAGCTTTCACGCGACGAAGGTATTTAATACTGCGGAGGGCGGAGCCGTCTGCTTTTCGGATGAGACGCTCGGAGCCAGGCTTTACGATCTGAAGAACTTCGGCATTCACGGACCGGAGGAGGTCAGCGCAGTCGGCGCAAACGCGAAGATGAACGAGCTCTGCGCGGCCATGGGACTATGCAATCTGCGCCACGTCGACGATGAGATCGCGAAACGGAAAGCGGTTGCGGAGCGGTACCGTGAGAGACTCGAAGGAATCGAAGGGCTTCAGCTGAACGCGATCCAGAAAGACGTAAAGCCCAACTACGGGTATTTTCCGGTGATTTTCCACGAGAAAGAATTTGGTTCGAGCAGGGCTGAGGTGGACGAAGCCCTGAAAAAGGAGAATATCTTCGCCCGCAAGTATTTTTATCCGCTCACCAATACGTTTTCCTGCTTCCACGGGAAGTACGATGTGAGCCGGACTCCGGTTGCCCGCACCATATCAAAGCGGGTGCTGACGCTTCCGCTTTACGCGGACCTGCCGCTGGAAGCGGTGGACGAGATCTGCGATATTATTCTCGGAATGAGAAAGTGACCGATGACCGCGCATCCCGCGGCGGAGAAAATTTCCGGGGAGTATCCGGAAACATGGTATGGCATTTCAGAAGAGGGAGAAATGATTTTTGGAACCGACGGAGAGAAAAGAACAGAATATTCTGGTTTCGGTCTGCTGCCTTGCCTACAATCACGAGGAGACGGTGGAGCGCACGCTGAAAAGCGTCCTGGAGCAGAAAACGGATTTCCGCTACGAGATTCTGATTCATGACGACGCCTCCACCGACGGCACGGCCGATATCATCCGGAGGTATTCGGAGCGCTACCCGGACAGGATACGGCCGATCCTGCAGAAGGAGAATCAGTATTCGAAGGGAAGAGTCATTTTTACGGATTTTATCCTCCCGCAGGTTCGGGGAAAGTATGTCGCGGTCTGTGAGTGCGATGATTTCTGGCGGGACCCGGAGAAGCTGCAGAGGCAGGCGGACGCGCTGGAATCGCATCCGGACTGCAGCATCTGCGTTCACGGCACGGCTACCGTGGACCGGGAGGGAAATCCTGCGGATCTCGTCTTTCCGCCGGTTCCGCTGCCGGAGGGTGTACTGAAGGCGGAGGATTATCTGAAGATGGAACTGGAAAAAGGCCAGTGGACGTTTCAGCTGAGCAGCGCGATGATTCATGCCTCCACGATGGAGAATTTTTACCGGATGAAGCGGGGCGGATTTGCGGAAAAGTTTTATCACGTCGGAGACCTTCCGATGATGCTTTACTGCTGTACGCTGGGTGATTTTTACTATATTGACCGCGTGATGTCGACGTATACGGTGGACAGCGGCGGGTTCATGTCTAGGCTGGAGCGCGATCCGGAGTTCGCGCGCCGGGTTTATCTGGGATATGTAAAAGGATTCCGGGAATTTGACGAGTTTTCAGACAGGCGGTTCCACAGGTATATTATGAAAGGCGCGCTCCGCAAGCAGTTCGCGGCGGATGAGCTGGACCTGAAGTACGATAAAATCGTACATTCTCCGGGGTACCGCTTTATTCTCCGGGACAGAAGTCCCGTGCAGCGGTTCGCCTACCGGGTATTTGCCCGTTTTCCGGCGGTCGCCAGGCAGTATCAGAAAATCAAGTATAAGCGCCGGGCAGCCCGGCTGAAACAGATGCGGGGAGATCATTCATGAAAAATATTTTATTTCTCGGAACTTCATTTGGCAGCTGCGAGCTCGTGGAGGATGCAAAAAAGAGGGGCCTCCATACGATTGTGACCGATTACAATCCGCCGGAACGGTCTGCGGCGAAGAGGATTGCAGATGAGACCTGGGATGTCAGTACCGGCGATACCGATCTCCTGGAGCGGCTCTGCCGCGAGAGGAAGATCGACGCCGTGTTTGCCGGAGTCAGCGAATTTAATCTCGACCAGGTTCTGAAGCTGACGGACCGGCTCGGTCTTCCCTGCTACATCAGTCCGGGCGCGTGGAAGACGGCGCGGAACAAGCGTCTCACGAAGAAAGCGCTCGTGCGCGCGGGTGTGCCGGTTCCCGCGGATTTCCATTTTCTGGGGGGTACGGAAAAAGAGATGAAAGGCTTCCTGAGGACTTTCCCTTACCCGGTGGTGGTCAAGCCGGTAGACCAGTGCGGAGGAGACGGAGTTTCCTTCTGCGCTTCCCCGGAAGAGGCAGAAAACGCCATCTTGCTCTCGAGAAAGCTGTCTTCCAATCCGGATTTCATTATCGAGGAGAAAATGGGAACGGAGGAATTCTGCGCGCAGTATCTGGCTGCGGACGGCTGTTACTCGCTCTACTCGTTTCAGCAGTATTTCAAGGGACAGGGAGAGGGCGAAACACTTCCCTTCTTTTCCAATTCGGACCGGAAGGTGCTCTCCGAGTTCCGGGCAGGGCCGGACGGCGCGGTGCGGAAGATGATCGCTGACATCGGTGTGAAGGATGGAAACGTGATGGTGCAGATGCTCCGGGATTCTGCCGGACAGCTGCGTGTGATCGAGATCGGCTACCGCATGAGCGGAGATTTTCCGTACAAAGCGATTGAAGCGTTGACAGGATTTTCCGTTTCGTCTTTTATGCTGGATACTGCTCTCGGCATTCCGCATTCCAGGGAGGATCTGATCCCGGAGATGAGAGAGACCGGGGAAGACGGATGGTGTGGGTACACGCTCCGTGTGTGGCGCGGCGGAACGATCGCGGAGATTACCGGGTCAGAAGAAATAGGAAATTGTCCGGATTTCCTGGTGGACATTCTCCACTCCCCGGGGAAGGAACTTCCTGCCGGAGCGTTTCTTGGGAGAATCGTTTTCCCGTACAGGAGTCCGGAGGACCGCAGGGAAAAGATCGACAGGATCAACCGCAGCGTTCATGTCCGCAATACAGACGGAGAGGATATGATCCTGCATTTTGACAGTCTCCGCCTGAAGGGATAAGATACAAAAATAACCCGGTGGTTGAAGCACGGAGTTCATTTTTAAGAGGACACAGAAAAATGAGAGATTACACGGAAGAGATTCATAATCTGCCCGGGAGACGATTCAGCTTCGGTGCGATGGCAAATACCTGCAAAAAAAACTGGCTGGTGATTCTGCTTGTCACGGCGATCTGCGGCGCGGTCACATTTGCCGTAACCGAATTTATTGTTCCCGAAAAGTATCAGTGCACCATTACGTTTTCGGTTGAAAACCACAGTCAGGATGTAGAGTCCACCTTTGAAGGCGGAGACGTCACTGCGACGGCCACGCTGGCGGAAGCTTACGCGTCCATCCTGCTCAGCCGCCCCGTGCTGGAGAACGCCGCCTCGGCGGCCGGCCTGAATTACTCCTATGAACAGCTTCAGAAATGGGTCGAAGCGGGAGAGGAGGGCGACACGCAGCTGGTCAACGTCGTCCTGACGATGGATAACGCCAAGGAAGTATACGCTCTCGCTCAGGAGCTGACGGTTACGGCCCCCACCGATCTGTCCAAGTCGTTCCCGAACAGCTACGCGCGCGTGGTGGTTAATCCGTACGCCCCGGACAAACCGGTCTCCCCGAAGGTTCCCCGGGACACGCTGATCGCCTGCATCCTGGGAGCTTTTATTTCCATTGTGGTTCTCACAATCCGTGATATCTCGGACAAGAGAGTCAGAAATACCGGAGAACTGGAAACTCTGACCGGCATTTATGTGCTCGGATCAGTTCCTGACAGCACGGCGGCGCTTCAGAGACGCGGACGGAACGGAAATACCCGACGCAGAAGTCTTCGCTGATGCGGAAAGGAAGGGTCATTATGAATAACAGCAGAACACGGAATCAGGGGAATGATTCCAGAATTATTCTGAATGAATTATCTTCGTGGAGCATGAAAGAAGGGTACAAGACGATCCGCACCAATGTCCTTGCTTCGCTTGAGGGAGACGGGTGTCATGTGATCGGGGTTTCCGGCATCACCTCCGAGGAAGGGAAAAATGTCAATGCGGTTAATCTGGGGATCGCCATCGCCCAGATCAACGACCGTGTGCTGGTGCTCGACGCCAACCTGAGAGACCCTCAGCTGGGACCGCTGTTTCATCTCCAGACCGGGGTCGGTCTCTCCGACATCCTGACCGGAGATGCGGAGTTCATCCGCTGTCTCCGCCACAGCGCGAAGCACAGGATTGATGTGCTTCCCGCGGGAGAGCCCATGGAGGATTCCTCCGAGCAGCTGGAATCCCCGCAGATGAAGCAGCTGATTGAGGAATTGAGGAAAATTTATGACTATATCATCATGATTCTTCCTCCGGTCACGTCCGTGACGGATACGTCCATTCTCTCCAGATTGTGCGATGGAATGATCCTGACTGTCCGGCACAGGGTGACTATGCTTCCGATGATCGTCGATGCCCTCTATCAGATGGATCAGGTAAAGGCGAATGTAATCGGATTTATCTACAACGGGCTGGAGGACGAACGCTGACAGGTGTACCTCCTCTTCCTGCGGCTGCCTGCGAAAGAAATTGCGGCAGCGCCGCATGGATTCAGCCCGGCAGCTTTCTGACTGTTTTTTCAGGGGTTCATTTGATGGAAAAGAGCATCCGAAAAAAATATCCCCGGGGCATCGGAAACAGGACCTATGTTCTGATCCTGTTCGTCTGCATCATGTTTTTCCTCAGGGACTATATGGGATTCCCTTCGGGAGTGACGTATGCGACGGACGCGATTCTCATCTTCCTCTTTCTGATGGATTTCGGGAGGATCAAGAAAGCGGTGCTGGACGCGAAAGCGCAGACTGTTTACAATGTATTCCTGGTGCTTCTGTTCTGCATGGTGATCGGAGTCGTCGTAAATTTTGTCGCGCCGAGGCTCGTCATCTGGTCGCTTCGGAATAATCTCCGCCTGTATCTGTTTTTCCTGATCTGTGTCGCTGAGTTCACGGAAGAAAACCTGGATCGTCTGCTGAAGATCCTGAACGCCCTTTTCTGGATTAATGTGGTCTTCTGCACGTTCCAGTACTTTGTCGAGGGCCGCTCCGGAGACACGGTCGGAGGGCTGTTCGGCCGTCAGGCGGGATCTACTACGTATATCAACATCATGATCTGTATCATGACCTGCGTGATTCTCGGAAAGTACGCCGCTTATCAGACGACCTTTCCGGTGGTCATGGCCTATATAGGGGCATGTCTGTATCTCTCTATTCTCTCGGAGCTGAAGGTCTACTATATTGAAATGTTTATCATCTTTGCCTTCGTCGCGATCTATACCGAATCGAAGAGGAGAGTCGCACAGATCCTTATTTTCTGCGCGGGGGCCGTCGTGGTCTGCATCCTCGTGCTGATCCGCTTCAGTCCGGAGACGATGGCGGTTTTCACCAGCCAGAGAGCGGCGAACATGTACCTTGCGGGAAACGGCTACACCAATGCCGGGGATCTGAACCGGGTCACGGCCCTTCAGAGCATCTACCGTCAGTTTTTCACCGGCAATCCGTTCCGGCTTCTGTTCGGGTTCGGAGCCGGCTACTGCGAACACTCCGCCTATTCGATTTTCGAGAGCCCGTTTTATGTGCAGTACGGATATCTGAATTACCGCTGGTTTACGCATGCGTGGATCTTTCTGGAGCAGGGGGCGATCGGCCTCACGCTGATGGTACTCTTCTTCGTGTCCATGATTTTTTATGCGATGAGACACCGGGAGATCCGAAGAAAAGACCTGATGATGGCCGGAGTTTCGTTCGTTCCGATCTGTATTCTGAGTATCTTTTACAACAGTTCGCTGCAGACGGAATCCTCCTACCTCCTGGCGTTTATGTGCGCGATCCCGTTCGCTCTTGTGAGAGAGAATAACGAGGTGGAAATCGAGCCGGGTATTGTTCTGAATTACATCACCCAGCATTATGAGGAAATCAGAGGTTACGGACGGAGTATCCCCGCGCTCCAGAGCCTTTTTCACAGATCGAATGAGGCAAAGGGAGTCCGGGGAGAGACGGCTCACAGGAAAATCCGCGGTACGGCATTCCGAAAGAGAAAACCGATCCGCGCCACGTCCGGAGAGACGGCGCGCGGAACCGGCGGTGCCGGGGGCCATCTGGCGGCGGCAGCGGTCCGGAGATCCTCCGGAGTGCCCGACACTTCGCGCGCGGGGGGACGGGGAAAATACGCACTGTCAGATAATGAGGGCAGGCCTTATTCCACCATCCATCTGAAAAATATCCGACAGCCTTATGCGCGTCCCCGCGCAAAAAGGAATCCTGAATCCGTCTGAGATCAGAGGGATAAAGGGGGGAAAGAATGAAAATAAAAAAATTCTTCGCCGGGAAACGGCGTCTAATGATCATAATTCTCGCAGCCGCGGCGGCGGCCGTGATTGTTTTTCTGCTGGTGCATCGGGGAAGGGTGGATAATCAGCTGACGACGTACGCGCCGCAGACGGGGCTTCCGGAGAACGCATCTGTGGCGGACGGTCTCTATTCGGTGAAGGATTTCGGCGCCGTGGGCGACGGAGAAACCGATGATACCGAAGCCATTCAGAAGGCGCTGGATTCCGGCGCCGCGGTATTTTTTCCGGAGGGAAGCTACCGCATCACCTCCACACTGAAGATCCGGGACCGCCACAACTGGCACATGTACGCCGGCTACGCGGAATTTCTCTACTCCGGAACCGGGTATGCCTTTCAGATTATCCGTACGACAGAGTCGGGAATTGATCTGGGACGTATCGAGGCTCCAAACGGGGGCGGGATCCAGTTTCTCTCGGATTCCGCGAATAACTGGACACAGTATGTGAAACTTAAGTTTGATTCGATCAGCTGCAAGACGGACTGCATCGAATCCAGCGTCACGGCGGGCTGGGTCAATGAGATTCAGGTGTACGGCGGACTTTTCGAATCCGGTGCCACCGGGATGAATTTTGACTACGATGCGAGAGATCTGCAGAACGGATGGGATTTTTATAACTGTGAGATCGGGGATGTCGACACCGGTTTCCTTTTCGATTCCGGGAAGGGGAAAATATCCGTGGTATCCATTCTGAATCCGCTTCCCGTGGGGTCGTTCGGCCGCCTGATTCAGACGAAGGGGACGACGGAGAATTGTCTGCTCCTTTCCGAAGAAGAGATGCCCGAGGACTACTTTGAATGGAGCAAAACGACGACGACATTCATCGTCGCGGCTCCGATGGAAAACGGAGACAGCGGCGGGGTGGTCCAGCTCGGAAAGCTCCGGACCAGTTCCGGTGACAGTGAACTCCGCAGCAGTTATTTTGACGAGACGTTTCTTTCCGGGCTTGTGCAGAAGGCAGCTTCCGCCGGTGATGCCCCGGGAGATCCGGAAGCGATGTTTGCGTTTTCGGGAACGGACTCCGATTCAGAAAATTCCGTGGCCGGAAGCAGCGGGGATCTGGAGAGGGCGGTCTCGGTCCGGGATTTCGGAGCGAAGGGCGACGGAGAGACGGACGATACGGAAGCGGTCCAGGCGGCGGTGGATTCAGGAGACGCGATCTTCTTTCCCGCCGGTAATTATCTGCTGTCCGATTCGATCGTCATACGCGGGAAAAGCGGTCTGATCCTCCTCGGGCAGAGCGCAACATTTGTTTATGAGGGCAGCGGCTACTGTTTTGAGGTCAGTAATACGGAATCGTCCCGGCTGGATTTCGGAAAGATTGTAACGGAGAACGGCGGAGGAATCGCCCTCCGGGAGGAGGACGGGGGAATCTCCGATGTCACCGTCACCTTTGACAATCTCTCGGCCAGGACGGAGGGAATCCTCATTACGGGAACGAAAAACGGAGCCGCCTCCTCATCCGGAAACCGGGTTTTCGGCGGCCGGATGGAGTACGGAGAGTGCGGCGTCACGATGCGAGCCGGGGACGGCGCTGATCTCACCGGATGGGATTTTTACAACTGCGGGATTGAAGGGGTCTCCACCGGATTTTCCCTGGACGCCGGGGACGGGACGATTTCCGGGATCAGCATCATTACCCCGAGATACGGGGAAAGCTTTGACTGCCTGGTCAGGACGGAGGGTTCTGTCCGGAACTGCGTTCTGACCGGAGCCAACACGATTGTCGACGAGTCAATCGTAGATTGCTCCGAAGAAACCGATCATTTTGTGTTTTTCATTCCGATTCCGGGAGGCAATCTGGGAGTGACAGTCAACGGGGGAAAACCGGAGTAGTTTTCCGGAGGTTTAACAGCAGTATCGGGACACGAAGCGCATTTCTGCCGCGGGTATTCTGCTGGAAACGGGGCGGAGCTTCGTAAATCGACAGGAGGATTTTTATGAAAGTCGCTATTCACCAGCCGTATTTTATGCCGTATATCGCATATTGGTCACTGATCTCCTCGGTGGATGTCTTTGCCACTGCGGATAATTACAATTACATCAAGGGAGGCTGGATCAACCGCAACAGGATTTTAGTGAACGGGGATGCGCATTACTTCAATATCGAGGTTCATCACGCGTCCCAGAATAAGATGATCAACGAGCTGGAGCTGGCGGATATCGATGTTCCATTAAAGCTCCGCCAGCTGGAGGTCGCTTACGGGAGGGCGCCTCACTTTCGCGAAGGCATGGAACTGATGGAAAAGGTTTTTGATACAGAGGAGAAAAACCTGGCGAATTTTCTTTTTCTCTCCATCGGACTGGTCTGCGATTATCTGGAAATCGACACGAAGCTGATCCGGACCTCCGACATCGAGCAGGATCCTTCCCTGAAACGTGCGGACCGTATCTACGATTACTGCCGGAAGCTCGGGGCGGACACATACTACAACGCGATCGGAGGAACAGAGCTTTATTCATTCGATGAGTTTGCCGCGCGCGGCATGAAGCTCGGATTTATTCAGGAGATTCCGGTCGAATGCCACCAGACACTCGGCGGAAAAACCGGAGAGTTTATCCCGCATCTCTCCATCATTGATGTCATCATGTTCAATTCCAGAGAAGAGTGCAGAAAAATGGTGCAGAGCTATCGAGTGATCACGGAATGAAATAATACGGGACTGCCCCGGTAACGATCCGGCAGGTGCGCACGCGTTACCGGGGCAGTCTTCTTTTTTGACCGAAAATCAATTATTTCTCGTGGTAAAACTCGATGCTCTCGCCGATCGGTCCGCGGCAGAAGACCATTCTCAGAGAAAAGGGTTCCGGTTTGGCCGGTACGTCCATGTCCGCCGGACCGCTGGTGATCTCATAGCCGGCCTCTCTGAGGGCGGAGGCGCATTTGTCGACATCATCCACTTCAAAGGCAAAGTGGTCGACCGGACCGATCGTTCTTCCCGGCTCTGCGTCTGCGAACATCTCGACAATGGCATTTCCGGCGTCCATCATGCATCCGGCTCCGGTTCCCTCGCCCCATCTGCGGATCAGCTTCAGACCGATCAGGTTTGTGTAAAAGTCAATGGCTTTATTCATTTCTTCCTCTCCGACACAGCGAAGACATACGTGGTGCATTTTTCTGGCCAAACTCATAATTGCTCCTTTCTGATATGAACGCAATGATCAGCGGCGCGGGGCGGATTTTCCCGGCCGTTATTTTCATTTTATTATAGAGAGGCTTCCTGCGTCAACTTTGCCGGAACGATTCGCTGCCCTTCGCCATGATTGTTGCGCCGGCTGTCTGGTGTCTGCCGTTTCCGGATCGGCCGCCCGGGAAAGAGCAGATTCTTGATAAACTCCCGCAGAGATGCTATACTTATGCCGAGAATTTTGCAAAACTTTTGCATATCCGGTCTGAATGTATCACAGGGGACGGAGGATTGCGGAAAAGCGGCTGTGCCGGAGCAATTTAGTGCCGCTGCTTTTTACGCTGCCGGTTTCCTGTGAATGTTTTTTTCAAAATCCCTTTTCCAACAGGTGAATGACTGTAAAGCAGAAAGGCTGAATCATATGAAATATGAGGTAATGCATACGAAGAAATGGATCGGGATTCTTCTGTGTGTCGGCATTACCCTTCTGGCCGTGGTCTGGGGAATCCTCCGGTGGAGCGAGTTCCGGGTCACAGACCTGGATATTTCAAAGGTAAATGTCGTCGAGGATACAGAAGGATATGACTGGAATATTGACGGGCTGAGATACGGCAATATGGATCTGGATGATGTCGGCACTTCCCGGGGAATGATTCATATGCGCGGCTGGTTTGCGGTCCGGGGTCATCAGGCCGGAAAATATGAGCTGCGGGTCGTCCTGCAGAATACGGAGACGGACCGATGCTATATCGTTCCGACCATGCCGGTGAAGCGGGAGGATGTCTCGGAATCCCTGGATGACGACGGCTTCTATGACAACGCGGGGTTTGAGATAAAGGTCCCCTACTCGAAGAAAATAAACGCGGACCGGTACGATTATAAGATATATATTCTGGCTGACGTAGACGACGTCACGAGGCTTGTTCCGCTGAATACGACAGTACATTCATGGAGTTCGGATGAAGAAGAATAACAGGTTATCAAAAATAACAGAAGATTATCGTTTTATTTTTCTGGTGACGAGCGTGATTTTCGCAGTGTTTCTGCGCCTGATGCCGATTGTCAATGACGATGCGATCAACCGTTCCTACGGAAAAGTTGCGGATCATTTTTCCGCATACTGCCAGTATGTCATATATCAGTATCACACGTGGTCCTCGCGCATTCTGATCAATTTTCTGATGTTCTTTTTCGAGAATCACTATTTCGTGCTGTTTCCCATCTTTGCCGGCATCTGCATGTATCTGATGCAGAGGTCTATGTCTGTTTTGTTTGACCGGACCAGATCCAGGGAGATCAGCGCGGTGATTGCCGCGGGCGTGATGCTGTTTCCCTGGCACTATATGATCGAGGCCGGATGGGTCGCCACGCTCAGCACGTATTTCTGCCCGGCTGCTTTCGGGATGACAGCGCTGGTGCCGCTCCGGAAGATCCTGGACCGCACGCATATGGCGTGGTGGGAATATCCCGTCTATATGATCTGTCTGATCTATGCCGCAAATAATGAGCAGATTCTGATCGTCCTGCTGTTTACCTATCTGTGCTTCGCGGTGTATCTGCTGTTCAAAAAACGCTTTCATGTTTTCATGCTCATTCAGATCGTGCTTCTTTTCGGCAGTCTCGCCTTTACGCTGACCTGTCCGGGAAATCAGGCGCGGACCGAGACGCAGACATCGCTGGTTTTCCAGACATACGGAATGCTGCGGCTGACAAACAAGCTGGATATCGGATTTTCCACTTCGGCAAACTGGCTGCTTTTCGGAAGCATGGCTTTTTCGATCTTCATGTGCACGGTTCTCGCCATTACGATCTGGAAGAAATATAAGAGCGTGTTTTATCGCGCGATCGCGGTTTTTCCCTGTCTGGTCGTGATTCTGTTCGGACCGCTTCTGCCGATCACGAAGAGGCTTATCCCCGGGACGGAGGCTCTGGTACAGGATGTCCCGGAATTCGGGCTTGTGAACGCCGTCAGCTATTTCGATTCGCAGCCATTTGTGAAATACATGGTGATGGGCATCTGCATTATTCTGATCGCGCTCGAATTTATCCTGGCGCTGGATGGTTTTCAGGATCTGATTTTCGCTCTGGCGCTTGTGATTGCCGGGTTTGGTTCCCGGATGGCGACTGCATTCTCCCCGAGCGTCTACGCGAGTCTTCTCCGGATCGGTGCGGTGATGGCTCTGTCGATGACAACCGCGACCGTGATGGTTTACGAGAGAAATGTAGAGCAGAACACGTATACGGCGGAGTTTCGGAAGGATTTCCAGCGCGCCATGTATGTTGTTATTGCATTCGGGTTTTTCTCCCTTCTGCTTTCTCTGGCATCGAAAAAGTAATACAGAGGCGTGATTATGATGAATTCAGAAAAGAGGAAAAAAATCAGCATTATCATTCCCTGCTACAATGAGGAGGAGGCGATCCCTCTCTTTTACCAGGAGGCGTCAGCCGTCCTTTCCTCCCTTTCATACCGGTATGAGATGCTTTTTATCAATGACGGGTCGAGGGACAATACGCTCCCGGTTCTCCGCTCATTGGCGGAAAAAGATCCGCATGTTCAGTATCTTTCTTTCTCGCGGAATTTCGGCAAGGAATCGGCGATGTACGCCGGCTTCTGCAATGCGGACGGAGATTATGTGGCTGTGATGGACGCGGACCTGCAGGATCCGCCCTCGCTTCTCCCTGAGATGCTGGACATCCTGGAGCAGGGGGAATATGACAGCGTCGCCACGAGAAGAAAAGACCGGACGGGCGAATCGCCGGTCCGGAGCTGGTTTGCGCATCGTTTTTATCATCTGATCAACCGGATCTCGGATGCGGATATCGTCGACGGGGCGAGAGATTTCCGCCTGATGACCCGGGATATGGTCGATTCCATCGTGGCGATGAGCGAGTACAACCGGTTCTCAAAGGGAATCTTCGGATGGATCGGTTTCCGCACCTACTGGCTCTCCTACCAGAACGTCGAGAGAGTCGCCGGAAGCACGAAATGGAGTTTCTGGGGGCTGTTCAAATATGCGATTGACGGAATCATCAACTTTTCTCAGGCTCCTCTGGCTATCGCCTCGTGGGGCGGAGTCTTCATGACATTCATCGGATTTGTGCTGTTAATCATCATTATTGTCCGGAAGCTGGCATTCGGAGATCCGGTCGCAGGCTGGGCCTCCCTGATCTGCACGGTCATTTTCATCGGAGGGCTGATCCTTTTTTCGCTCGGGATCCTCGGACAGTACATCGCAAAGATCTACCTCGAGACGAAAGGCCGCCCGCATTTTATCATCTCGGAGAGCAGCAGGGACGATGCCATTAAAATCAAATAATATGAATACAAAAAACAGTTCGGGGAAAAGAACACCGGCCGCGATGGCGGTGTTTGAATCGGTTTTTGATATTGCCTATCTCTGCTTCGACCTGGCGGCGGGCGTGTTGTTTTTTGCGCTGGGGAAAGGCCGGCCGGAGTTTTTGCTGTACGGAATTCTCGCGCTCCTTCTGGGAGCGGGAGACGCGTTCCACCTGATCCCTCGCGTGAGGCGATACAGAAAAGGAGAGGAGCCGGACACGGAGTATCGGCTGGGACTCGGCCTGAAGGTGTCGTCGATTACGATGACGGTGTATTATCTGCTCCTTTACGCGATCTTCGTCTGCCTCGAGGGAAAGGGAAACGCGGGAATGGCGGCGGCGCTGTTCATCGCGGCAGCGGTCCGCATCGTTCTCTGCCTGTTCCCGCAGAACAACTGGTATCGGTATGAGGGGAACGCCCGCTGGTCGCTATTCCGGAATATTCCGTTTGCCGTCGTCGGGATCTGCATGATCATCCTGTATATCATGAGCGGATCATCCTACGGGCGGTCCATGGCGGTCGCGGTGGCGGTGAGCTTTGCCTGCTATCTGCCGGTGACGGTTTTTGCCAGAAAATATCCCGCGGTCGGATCGCTCATGATACCCAAGACGATCGCCTATGTGTGGATGCTGGCAGAGGGGCTGAAGCTGCTGTAAAAGGGACCGCAAAACTGCCTTCGGAAACGCCTTTTTCGTGCTTCCGGGGATTCTTTATGTCAGGATCAGGAGCAATGGCGGATGAATATACTGGGTGAGGCCTTCCAATCAGAGGCCGATTTGATAGAGCTGAGAAGATATTTTCACCGGCATCCGGAAACCGGCTGGCATGAATCCGGGACGAGAGATAAGATCGGGGAAGTCCTCACGGAAGAGGGCATCCCGTTTTTTGTGGCCTGCGGGACCGGGATCATCGCGGACATCGCCGGAAAAAATTCCGGGGAGAGGATTCTGGGCATCCGGGCGGATATCGATGCGCTTCCTGTCCGTGAGAAGACGGGGCTTCCGTATTCCTCGGAGAATGACGGCGTCATGCACGCCTGCGGACACGACGCGCACATCGCGATATTGCTGGAAACCGCAAAGATTCTGAATGCGCACCGGGACGAGCTGAAATCGCGCGTGCGGCTGATCTTTCAGCCGGCGGAGGAGATCATCTCAGACTGCGGCGCCGCGCGGATGAGAGAGATCCGGGAGGTCCGCGAATGCGACCGGCTCATCGGCCTCCATGTTTCTACGCTTCTTCCTGCCGGTCAGGCCTCGATTCAGGCGGGGCCGGTAATGGCATCGGCCGATATGTTCGATGTCCGGATTACGGGGAAGGGCGGCCATGCGGCCCACCCGGACCGCTGCACGGACCCGGTCGCCGCGGCGGTCATGTTTTACGAGGGCGTCAGCCGGATAATCGCGCACGATCTGGACCCGATCTCCCCGGCCGTGATCAGCATCACTTCCATTCGGGCGGGCCATGCGTCCAATGTGATACCGGATTCGGCATCTCTTTCCGGAACGACCCGTGCCGCCGACCCGGAACTGCGAAACCGGTTTGAGGAGATCCTGAAGAAGATCGGTGATTCGGTGGAGAAAGGAACCGGAACCAGGGTCCGCGTCACCTACCACCGCGGAATGCCTGCCGTGATCAATGACAGCGCGGCCGCGGAACTCGGGAAAAAGGCGGCGGAAGAAGTCTTCGGCCGTGAAAATGTGCTTCCGCTCCCGTTTTCCATGGGAGGCGATGATTTTTCACATTATCCGAATGAAAAGGCGTTTCTGTTTCTCGGATGTGCGTTCCGCGATCCGGAAAAAAACGCCGGTCTTCACAGCCCCGGATTTGATCTCGACGAAAAAGCCATGAAGCTGGGCGTTGCCTGGTTTCTTCAGTATGTGCGGGACTGGGAAGAAGAGAACCTCTTCATCAGATGAAAAGCAGTCCTTTTTGAAGTAACAGCAGAATCCTTCCGGAAAACAGATGATCAACAGGGAACCGAAATGGTTTAAAAAGTCCGGAATCGTCCGTGTGAAAGAGTGCGACAGATGGGGAAATGGATCAATCATAAAAAACGCATCGGAACCCGGATCGCGGCGGCGCTGCTTGCCGCGGCGATTCATCTGGTCTGGTTCGCTGCGAATGCTCCGGCACCGGTTCTCGCGGCGGGCGGAACAGAAGTGAGGGACGGCATGGATTCCGTGTGGACTTCCGGGTCCTACATCGTTCCGGAAAACTCGGAGGTAAACATCAGGGAGAGAATTATCGTGAGGGGCGACGCGACGCTTACCCTGAAAAAGGGATGTACGCTGAATGCCTTAAAGGGAATTACGGTGAATGAGGGAAGCTCTCTCATAATCGAAGGCGATAACGGGGACAATACCGGAGCGCTGAATGCCGTCTCCGAAGACGAGCGAGCCGCCGGTATCGGCGGGGAGCAGAGTCAGAATTGCGGTCAGATTGAAATCCGGGGCGGCACAGTCACCGCCCGCGGAGGAAACGGCGTCTACGCCGCGGGGATCGGAGGCGGAAGCGGTCTTTCCGGAGGCGGAAGCGGAGGAACCATACGGATTTCCGGGGGTATTGTCACTGCGTACGGAGGAGAATCCGGCGCATCGTACGGCGCGGGAATCGGCGGCGGTGCCAGAGGCGGAAGCGGGTCTGTCACGATCAGCGGAGGCATCGTAAATGCATACAGCTCGGACAGCGGATTCGGGTACGGCGCGGGAATCGGCAGCGGCAGATCGGGAAGCGGAGGTGATGTCACGATTTCCGGAGGAGTCGTGAACGCCTACAGCTCGCGGAGTTCCGGGAGCTTTGGCTCGGGAATCGGCTGCGGGAGATCGGGAGAGGGCGTCCGTGTCTCGGTTTCCGGCGGCATGGTCACAGCGGACCGGTCCGCCAATGGCAGCACGGGATACGGCGCGGGGCTCTCGGGCTCTTTTTCTACCGGAAAGAGCGGGAGCGCCATGGTCGTCACATCCTCCATATCGGATCTTTCGGATCAGAAAAGCTGGAAGGCCGTTATTTTTACGGAATCCGGCGGAGATATATACGGTGCGGATCAATCCGTCTTCACATTGACGGAAAATACCGCGTTTTCCCTCCCGGAAAACGGAACGCTGGTGATTGATCCGGGACAGACGCTCGCGGTTCCGGATAACTCAGAGGTCCAGGTGTCGGCTTCCGCCGTGATATTCTGTGACGGAAGCTGCAGCGGAAGCATTGAACAGAAGCCTTACTGCCGGCTTGAGGTGACGAACGGGACGATTTCGGCAGAGGACACGGTGAAACGGACCGACAGCTCCGGCACGTATCAGTATGTCAGGAGCGGGAGCAGGATCGTTCTGAATGCCGCATCATCGGACGCTTCCCTGAGGTGGACGGAGACGATTCCGGAAGGAGCTTCCCCATGGATCGGGGAAGAGAGCGCGAACCTCTCGTCTCTTTCACTGATCATGCCGTCACGCGCGGTCTCCGTGAAGGCGGAAAGCGTCGACACGGACTGGACGGCCTCCCTCTCACAGAACTCTTTTCCGTATACCGGGGAACCCGTCATGCCGGAAGTGACGGTGACGCGCGGCAAAGAGGTACTCGTGAAGGACCGGGATTTTTCGGTCACCTATAGCGAGGACTGCACGAATGCCGGAGAGAAAACGGTGACGGTTGCCGGCATTGGGAATTACGGCGGGAAAACTGTACTGAAATACACGGTCACCCAGGCGGTAAATTCATGGGTCACGGAACCTTCCGTCTACGGATGGGAAGAAGGCTCTGAGGCAGTGCCTCCCGCCGGCGAGGCCCGGTTCGGGGATGTCACGTTCACCTATCTGGACAGCAAATCCCGGAAGCTTTCAGGTGCTCCGTCGTCGGCAGGTTCTTATTCGGTGGTCGCTGAGGTAAAGGAGACGGGCAATTACACCGGCCTTTCGAAGCGCCTCAGCTTTTCCGTAACGAAACGGGAGAGCGGAGGAGACGGATCGTCTGGAACGGAAAAAAGCGTTCCGATGTTCCGGCTGTATAATCCGAATTCCTCGGAACATTTCTATACCGCGAATGAAACGGAAAGGAACCACCTGGTATCGCTCGGATGGAAGTATGAGGGCGTCGGCTGGTATGCGCCGGTTCAGTCGGATTCACCCGTATTCCGGCTTTATAATAAGAACGGAGGCGAACATCAGTATACTCTGAACAAGACCGAAAGGGACAATCTGATCCGGCTCGGATGGAAATATGAGGGCGTCGGCTGGTATTCCAGCAATCAGAAGTCGGTCCCGGTTTACCGGCAGTATAACCCGAACGCCTTTTCCAATAACCATAATTTTACCCCGGTCCGGAAAGAAAATGACTGGCTGGTCAGTCAGGGATGGCGGTACGAAGGCGTCGCCTGGTACGGGGCAGACGCCGGGTAATCCGGAAATCCGCCGGCCTCAAAAAACATGAAATATTCCGAAAGAAAAAAATTCACTGGTCGTAATCGTTTACAATAAAAAATGTTCTGGATATCTCGGGGAATTTGTGGTAATATTTGAAGGAAATGAAAATGGATTCTTTCCAAATAATGTTCCAAAAAGCATTGCCGGAATAGCCGGAACGGGTTACACTATAATCAGAAGTGAGGTAAACCGGACTGGCCGGAAAGAATTCGGAAGAATCATTTCTTCTATTATTCCCATGCCGGGAAAATGAATCAACTGTTTTCTGTTCCACGGTGATTCATTTTATAATATATACCCCCTGTATATTATTACCCGAACGGAGGGCTGAGAGCCGATCTTTGAAGGAGAGTCTCTCAGCCCTCATTTCATGTTGTACAGAAAAATTCTTTGACACGCAGCATTTTTCCGCGCGGGCGCGCGGGCGGCCTGCGTGGGATCGGACAGCACAGAAAACTGTTTTCATACAGTATGAGGAGACACGGATAATGAGATACGACTATCTGGTGGTTGGCTCGGGCCTGTTTGGCTCTGTATTCGCGCGTCAGGCGAGTGACGCCGGGAAGCGTGTTCTGGTGATCGACCGGCGTCCGCAGATCGGCGGAAATGTATATACCGAGGATGTCGAGGGCATTCACGTGCACAGGTACGGGGCGCATATCTTCCACACGAATAACCGGAGGGTGTGGCATTATATCACGAAGTTTGCCGAGTTTAATCGCTTCACGAATTCCCCGGTCGCGAACTTCCACGGAGAAATTTACTCGCTTCCTTTCAATATGTACACATTTAATAAAATGTGGGGCGTGGTCACGCCGGATGAAGCTGCGGCGAAGATCGAGGAGCAGAGAAAGGCCGCCGGGATCACCGAGCCGAAAAACCTGGAGGAGCAGGCGATCCGCCTGGTAGGCACGGATATTTATGAGAAGCTGGTGAAGGGCTATACCGAAAAGCAGTGGGGAAGACCCTGCACGGAGCTGCCGGCGTTTATTATCAGGCGTCTCCCGGTCCGTCTGACCTATGACAACAATTACTTTAATGCGCTGTATCAGGGCATCCCTTCCGGTGGCTACACGAAGCTCGTGGCGAATCTGCTGAACGGAATCGAAGTGCGGCTGAATGAGGATTATCTCAAGGACAAGTCCGGGTGGGACGATGCGGCGGAAAAAGTGATATACACCGGCCCGGTCGATGCGTACTTTGATTACTGTCTGGGCGCTCTGGAATACCGGTCGGTCCGCTTCGAGACGGAGCTTCTCGATACGCCGAATTTCCAGGGAAACGCGGCCGTGAATTATACGGATCGGGAGACCCCCTGGACCCGGATCATCGAGCACAAGTGGTTTGAGTTCGGAAAGGATGACGAGGGCAATGATCTGCCGAAGACGGTGATCAGCCGCGAGTTCAGTTCCGAGTGGAAGCCGGGCGATGAGCCGTACTACCCGGTCAATGACGAGAAAAACGGGGCTCTGTACAGAGAGTATAAGAAACTGGCCGACAAAGAGGAAAAGGTCATTTTCGGCGGCCGCCTCGGCGAGTACAGATATTATGACATGGACGCGGTCATTGACTCCGCGCTGAACCTGTGCGACAGAGAGATCGGCTGAACACAGAAGGAGAGGGATCCGGATGGCGGAGAAAAAGAGCAAAATAAGTGCATTTCATGCGGATTCCCGCCCGCGCTGCGCCTGGGTGCCGCTCCGGGACGCGGACTATGTCCGCTACCATGACGAGGAGTGGGGACGCCCGGTGCACGATGATCGCATTCTGTACGAGATGATGCTTCTGGAGTGCTTTCAGGCGGGACTTTCCTGGGCGACAATCCTCCACAAGAGGGAACATTTCCGCGCCGCCTACGACGGCTTTGACCCGGAAAAGGTGGCCGGATACGGAGAGAGCAAGATCAATGAATTAATGAAGAACCCGGGAATTATCCGGAACCGCGCGAAAATACGCGCCAGTATCGACAATACGCGGGTTTTTCTAGCGATCCGGAAGGAGTACGGCTCCTTTGACCGGTATCTCTGGCATTTCACGGGCGGCGAGAGCATTGCCGAGCCCTGGGATCTGCGGACGACCAGCCCGCTGTCGGATGAAATATCCGGGGATCTGAAAAAACGCGGCATGAAATTTGTCGGGTCCACCACCATTTACGCCTATCTCCAGTCGGTCGGCGTGATCCGCCCGCACTCGAAAGATTGTTTTCTGGCGCCGTGACGCGGGGGTGCCGGACCTGTTTTCTCTCCGTTTTTTCGCGTCTGCTCTTATTTTTCCCTGTAATGTGGATTTTTTCGGCGGTGTAGTGTAAAATAAGTACGTTATGGTTATTTTTCATGTAACAGTAATATTTCATGTGCCAAGTTCTATTTCGGGGGACCGTCTATGAAAGCTGTTATCCTGGCAGGAGGATTCGGAACCAGAATATCAGAAGAATCCCAGTTTAAGCCGAAGCCGATGATCGAGATCGGGAACATGCCGATTCTCTGGCATATTATGAAAGGGTATTCGTATTACGGGATTAATGATTTCGTGATCTGCGCCGGTTATAAGCAGCATGTCATCAAGGAATGGTTCGCGGATTATTTTCTTCATACGTCCGACGTTACCTTTGATTTTACCCAGGGAAATAAAATCATCGTCCACGATAAACACGCCGAAAAGTGGCGGGTTACGGTGGTAGATACCGGATATGAGACGATGACGGGAGGCAGAATCAAAAGAATTCAGAAATATGTCAGGGATGAAACTTTCTGTCTGACGTACGGAGACGCCGTCTCCGATGTCAACCTTACCCGCCTGATTGATTTCCACAGAAAACACGGGAAGATTCTGACGATTACGGCGGTCAATCTGGCGCAGCAGAAGGGAATTCTGGAGATCAGCAAGGACAATACGGTGACTGCTTTCCGGGAAAAAGACGACGCGGACGGCTCCATGATCAATGGAGGCTTTATGGTCTGCAATCCCGGCATTTTCCGCTATCTGAAGGACGATCACACCGTATTTGAACAGGAACCGATGCGCGCGCTGATCCGCGACCGGGAGCTGAAGAGCTACTACCACGACGGCTTCTGGCAGTGCATGGATACCAAGCGGGAAAAAGATAAGCTGGAAAAGCTCTGGGCGACCGGCCACGCCCCATGGAAGATATGGGAGGATTAAGGCAGGCGCAGTCAGGGCATTGTGAGCAGCAGGCAGTAACAGCGCTTCTATTGCGAAACGGTTAGGGTCTGCTGCTTTTCGCGTATGTCGCTGCAGACGGATTATTCCGCAGAGGCGGGCAGGCGGGCGGTGAAGTTCCGGAATGACGCATCGGGCAGGAGAGTGGAAAAAGTTCCGGGATCGGCGCATGGCGATGGAGCCGGGCCCGGGAAGGAAAGGAAGAAGGAATGCTGGATATCGGCTGGTATCAGGGGAAACGGGTTCTGGTGACAGGGCATACGGGATTTAAGGGGTCATGGATGTGCAGGATGCTGGTGACGGCGGGCGCCGAGGTGGCCGGATACGCGCTGGAACCCCCGACCGATCCGGATCTGTTTTCTGCGGCCGGTCTGGAGGGCCGCATGCGCTCCGTCATCGGGGATATCCGCGACCTGGAGCATTTAAAAGCCGTATTTCGGGAATTTCAGCCGGAGATCGTTATTCATATGGCGGCTCAGCCCATTGTCCGGACCTCTTATCAGGATCCGGTGTACACTTACGAGACGAACGTCATGGGCACCGTCCATGTGTGCGAGTGCGTCCGGCTTTTTCCGTTTGTCCGGTCGTTTTTGAATGTGACGACGGATAAGGTCTATGAAAACAAAGAGTGGGAGTGGGGCTACCGCGAAAACGAGCCGCTGGACGGATACGATCCCTACTCCAACAGCAAGAGCTGCTCGGAACTCGTGACGCACAGTTACCGGCGGAGTTTTTTTGACGGGAATGGTACCGCCGTCTCCACGGCCCGCGCCGGCAATGTGATCGGCGGAGGGGATTTCGCGAAGGACCGCATTATCCCCGACTGTGTGAGGGCGATGCGGAAAAAGGAAGTCATAAAAATCCGAAACCCTTACTCCACACGGCCCTTTCAGCATGTTCTGGAACCGGTGGCGGCCTACCTGATGATCGCGAAAGAGCAGTATGACCGTCCGGAGGTCAGCGGGTACTATAATGTCGGTCCGGACGACCGCGACTGCGTGACCGCGGGCGACCTGGCGGATCTGTTCTGCAGGTGCTGGGGAGAGGGCGCCTCCTGGGAAAACTCTTCGGAGGAGGACGCGCCGCACGAGGCAAATTTTCTGAAGCTGGACTGCAGCCGCCTGAAAAAGACATTCGGATGGCGTCCGCGCTGGCATATTGAGGAGTGTATGGAAAAAACGGTGGAATTCAGCAAGATCTGGCTGTCGGGAGGAGATATTCCCTCGGAGATGGACAGGGAGATCGGCGAGTTCCTGAACGGGACGGCTCCGCGAAACGAAGCACAATGAAAAGAGGATATCATGGCAGACTGGAAAAATGAGGAAGAGGCGCGGGAACAGATCAAGGCTCTCGTGACTCAGTATTATCATGATTTTAAGGAAAACAAAAAGGAATTTCAGCCGGGCGACCGGATTTCCTATGCGTCCCGCGTATTTGACGAGAAGGAGATGTGCTCTCTGACCGATGCGACGCTGGATTTCTGGCTGACCACCGGCCGGTTCGCGGATCAGTTCGAGAAAGAATTTGCGAAATGGATCGGCGTCCGCTTCGCCAGTCTGGTGAACAGCGGGTCGTCCGCGAATCTGATCGCTTTTATGGCGCTGACCGCGCCCGAACTCGGAGACCGTCAGATCCGAAAGGGTGACGAGGTCATCACGGTGGCGTGCGGATTTCCGACCACGGTCGCTCCGATCCTGCAGTACGGGGCGGTTCCCGTGTTTGTGGACGTGACGGTTCCGCAGTACAATATTGACGTCACCAGGCTTGAGGAGGCGCTGTCACCGCGCACGAAAGCGGTCATGGTTGCTCACACCCTGGGAAATCCGTTTGATCTTTCGGCTGTGAAGCAATTCTGCGACGAACATCATCTGTGGCTGATCGAGGATAACTGCGACGCGCTCGGCTCGCAGTACACGATCGGCGGGGAAACCCGCTACACCGGGACATGGGGAGACATCGGAACCTCCAGTTTTTATCCGCCGCACCATATGACGATGGGAGAGGGCGGGTGCGTCTACACGGACGATCCGCTGCTGCACCGCATGATCCGGAGTTTCCGGGACTGGGGACGGGACTGCGTCTGTCCGTCCGGTCATGACAATTTCTGCGGCCACCGGTTCGACGGCCAGTTCGGGCAGCTTCCGTTCGGATATGATCACAAGTATGTGTACAGCCATCTCGGATACAACCTGAAGGTGACGGATATGCAGGCGGCGGTCGGCTGCGAGCAGCTGAAAAAGTTCCCCTCGTTTATCGAAAGACGCCGTCATAACTGGGACCGTCTGCGCGCCGCGCTTGAAGGGGCGTCCGACCGTCTGATCCTTCCGGAACCGGCTGAAAACAGCCGCCCGTCCTGGTTCGGTTTTCTGATTTCGGTCCGTCCGGAGAGCGGACTGTCCAGAAATGAAATGACACGGTATATCGAGGGAAAAAATATCCAGACCCGTCTTCTTTTCAGCGGCAATCTGATCCGGCACCCCTGCTTCGACCAGATCCGCGGAACCGATGCTTACCGCATCGCGGGAGGACTGGAGAATACGGATTTCATTATGAATCACACGTTCTGGGTAGGTGTCTACCCGGGGATGACAGATGAGATGATCGATTACATGGCTCAGGCCATTCTGGAAGCAGCAGGCAGATAAAGCATGATTGAGGAGGAAAAAGTATGCGTCAGCGGTTGGCAGATTATGTGGCAGATTTTCTGGCAGAGCGCGGAGTGAGCGACGTGTTTTCCGTCGTCGGCGGAGGTGCCATGCATCTGAACGACGCATTCGGCCACAATCCGTCGCTGAAGGTAACCTACAATCACCACGAGCAGGCCTGTGCCATCGCGGCGGAGGCCTATGCGCGGCTGGAGAACCGCATCGCGGCGGTCTGCGTCACAACCGGACCGGGAGGAACGAACGCTCTGACCGGCGTTCTTTGCGGATGGCTGGATTCCATCCCCATGTTCATTGTGTCCGGGCAGGTCCGCTACGACACGACCGCCCGCTATAACATGCAGTTTACGGACGGATATCCGCTCCGCGCCGTGGGAGACCAGGAGTATGACATCGTAAAGAGCGTGACGCCCATGACGAAATACGCCGCTATGGTGGAGGATCCCCGGAAGATCCGTTTTATCCTGGAGAAGGCGTGGCATCTGGCCAGAACCGGACGTCCGGGACCGGTGTGGGTCGATATTCCGGTCAATTATCAGGGAAGCTACATTGAGACAGACGATCTCGAGGGATATGATCCGGCAGAGGATGACGCGAAGCTTCCGCCGGAGGTGTCCGCAGATACGGCCGGGAAGGTTCTGGATCTGATCGCGAAGGCGAAGAGACCGGTTTTCCACGCGGGATACGGCATCCGCCTCTCGGGAGGTTATGACCGGTTCCGCTCCGTGGCAAAAAAACTGAACATCCCGATTGTTACTTATTGGAACGCCGTGGATCTGATTGAAGACGACAATCCGCTTTACTGCGGCCGCGCCGGAAACATGGGAGATCGTCCCGGCAACTGGGCGATCCAGAACGCCGATCTGATCCTTGCCGTGGGGACGAGAATCTCGATCCGTCAGGTCGGATACAACTGGAAGACCTGGGCGAGGGCGGCGAAGGTCATCATGGTTGATATCGATCCCGCGGAGATGAAGAAGCCGACGATTCATGTCGAGATGCCGGTGTGGGCGGACGCAAAGGATTTCCTGACGAAGCTGGACGAGGCCGCTGCAGACAGGGCTCCTGTGGGCCGCTGCGAGGACTGGCTGGAGACGTGCCGCGGATGGAAGAAAAATTATCCGGTGGTTCTTCCGAAGCACTGGAAGGAAAACGGAAAGACGGCAAATGTGTACGCCTTTATCCGGTATCTGAGCAGCAGTCTCCCGAAGAACAGCCTGACGGCGGTTTCGAACGGCGCATGCTGCGTCGTGGGAAATCAGGCCTATGTTATCCGGAAGGGAAGCCGGATGGCGAACAACAGCGCCGTCGCCAGCATGGGCTACGGGCTTCCGGCGGCTATCGGAACCTGCATCGGAGGAGGCAGAAGAACGACGATCTGTCTGGAGGGCGACGGCAGTATCATGATGAATCTGCAGGAATTGCAGACGATCATCGGGAACCGCCTTCCGATCAAGATTTTTCTGATCAACAATCAGGGATATCAGTCGATCCGCATCACGCAGAGCAATCTGTTCAGTGATCACACAAAGGTCGGAATCGGTCCGGATTCCGGAGACCTGACATTCCCCGACTTTCAGAAAATCGCGGAGGCCTTCGGGTATCCCTACTTCTCGGCACACTCAAACGCGGAGATGAAGGAAAAGGTGGACGAGGTCCTTCGCACGGACGGTCCCGTGTTCTGTGAGATTTTCACCGGAACGGAGCAGGTATGGGAGCCGAAGAGCAGCACGAAGAGGCTGGAGGACGGGACTCTGGTGAGTCCGCCGCTTGAGGATCTTGCGCCGTTCCTGCCGAAGGAAGAACTCGAAAAAATTATGTTCATTCCCATGATCCGGGAAGACGACCGGTAAGAATTTTTCTACAGCCCAACGGGGCAGAAAGGATTATTCTATGAGCAAAGTTGTGACATTTGGAGAAATTATGCTGCGCCTTTCACCGGAGGGGTACTGCCGCCTGATGCAGAATGACCGTCTGATCGCTACGTTTGGAGGGGCCGAGGCCAATGTGGCCTGTTCGCTCGCAAACTACGGGGAGGATGTCGCCTTTGCCACGAAATTACCGGACAATGAGATCGGTGAGGCCGCTGTCCGCAGGCTCCGCGGATTCGGCATCAATGTTTCGAAAATCGTCCGCGGCGGGGAACGGACCGGAATATACTTCATGGAAAAAGGCGCCAGCCAGCGCGGAAGCAAATGTATTTATGACCGCGCCCACTCGGCCATTCAGGAGTGCAGCCCGGAGGATTTCCACTGGGACGAGATTTTTGACGAGGATACGAAGTGGTTCCACTTCACCGGTATTACCCCCGCCCTCGGACCGAATGTGACAGAGGCCTGCCTGGCGGCCTGCCGGTATGCGGGGGAGCACGGAATCACGGTCTCCTGCGACCTGAATTACCGGAAGAATCTCTGGAGCAGAGAGGAAGCCCGGAAGGTGATGACGGAGCTCGCAAAGTATGTGGATGTCTGTGTGGGAAATGAGGAAGACGCGAAGGATGTCTTCGGCATCGAGGCGGAGGGATCCGATATTCAGGCAGGAAAGCTGGAGAAAGAGGGGTATCAGTCCGTCGCGCGTCAGCTGATGGAGCGCTTCCATTTCAAGATGGCAGCCATCACGCTCCGGGAGTCTTTCTCCGCCAATGACAATGACTGGAGCGCCATGCTCTATGACGGACAGGATTTCCTGTTCTCCAGAAAATATCATCTGCATATCGTCGACCGTGTCGGAGGAGGAGACAGCTTCTCCGGCGGACTGATCTACGAGCTGGTAAATGGAAGACCGAAGCAGGAGGCGCTGGAGTTCGCCGTCGCGGCCTCCGCCCTGAAACATTCGATCGAGGGCGATATAAACCGCGTATCGAAGGAAGAAGTGGAGAAACTGATGAAAGGAACCGGCTCCGGAAGAGTGGAGCGATAAGATATTTTCCGGGAGAACGGGAACGGATCCGGAGTCAGACGGCCATGCGGAGGACGAATGCGGAAAATGGTGGAACGTAAATTATCGGCGGCGGTTGTGACCGGCCCCACCGGGGCGCTCGGAACGGCGCTGTGTGAAAAACTCCTGCGGGAAGGTCTGACTGTCTGTGCGGTCTGCCGTCCGGGCAGTCCGCGAATCTCCGCCCTCCCGAAGGACAGAAGCCTTTTCACAGTGGAATGCGACGCGTCCGGATACGACGCGCTGCCGGACAAGGTAAAAAAGGCGGATGTGTTTTTTCACCTCGCCTGGGCGCACACGATCGGTCCGGGCAGAAATGACATGCCCGCGCAGATCGATAACATCCGCTATACGATCGATGCGGTCCGCGCGGCCGCTGAGATGGGATGCCGGGTGTTTGTAGGCGCCGGGAGTCAGGCCGAGTACGGCCGTGTGACCGGGATGCTTGAGCCGGATACGCCGGCGTTTCCGGAAAACGGGTACGGGATGGCAAAGCTGTGTGCCGGACAGATGAGCCGGCTGGAATGCAGGAAACTGGGACTGGATCATATCTGGCCCAGAATCCTTTCCCTCTACGGTCCGCACGACGGTCCGGCCACGATGATTACCTCCGCCATCCGCGCGCTTCTCGCCGGGCAGCGTCCCTCCTTTACCGCGGGGGAACAGAAGTGGGATTATCTCTATTCGGGTGACGCCGCAGACGCATTTTTCCGGATGGCGAAACACGGAAGAGACGGAGCCGTCTATCCGCTCGGAAGCGGCGAGGCGAGACCTCTGAAGGAATATATCCGGGAACTGAGGGACGCGGTAGACCCGGAGCTTCCCGTGGGCCTCGGAGATATTCCCTACGGACCGGATCAGGTTATGTATCTGAAAGCCGACATACGGTCCCTGTCGGAGGATACCGGATTTCTTCCGAAGACGGGATTTGCAGAGGGAATACGAAAAACGATTCAGTGGATGAAAGAAGAAAATCATGGCTAAGAAAGTTATTTCGGTTATGATCCCGACCTATAACGAGGAAGCAAACGCGCGGCCGATTTATGAAGCGGTCCGGGACCAGATCACGGAAAATCTGCCCCGGTATGACTACGAAATACTGTTTATCGACAATAAGAGCAAGGATGGCACGCGCGATATTATCCGGGAGATCTGCCGGGAGGACAAAAAGGTCAGGGCCATTTTCAACTCGAAAAATTTCGGGCAGTTCAACAGTCCCTATTACGGGATGCTTCACACGAGCGGAGACTGCACGATCACCATCGTCGCCGATTTCCAGGATCCTCCGGAGATGATCCCGGAGCTCGTCTCCTGGTGGGAAAAAGGATACAAGGTTGTCATCGGAAAGAAAACAAAGAGCGAAGAAAACCGCTTCATGTATTTCCTTCGCAGCCAGTACTACAAGATCATCCGGAAAATGTCCGACGTGGAAATGATCGAACAGTTCACGGGTTTCGGTCTCTATGACAAAAGCTTTATCCAGACGCTGCGGGACCTGAATGACCCGACCCCGTTTATCCGGGGGATCGTCGCGGAGCTCGGTCCGGAGCGGAAGGAAATCGAGTATGACCAGCCAAAAAGACGCGCCGGAAAGACGCACAATAATTTCCACACGCTCTTTGACGCGGCCATGCTGAGTTTCACCAGCTACACGAAGGTGGGCATGCGGATCGCGGAGTTTCTGGGATTCTTTGTATCTGCGGTGAGCTTTGTCATCGGCATCGTCTATCTGATCCTGAAGCTGATTTTCTGGAACCGGTTTACCGCAGGTTACGCACCCATCATGATTTCCCTGTATTTCCTCGGCGGAATTATTCTGCTGTTTCTCGGATTTCTGGGTGAATATGTCATGTCCATCAACGCCAGGATCATGAACCGGCCTCTCGTGGTGGAAGAGGAGAGACTGAATTTTGATTCCGGAGGAGAGAAGCGGAAACTGAAGCCGGAGAAAACGTACCGATATGAATCAAGAGAAACATGAAAACAAAAAATATGCGAATATTCTCTGGATCTTTGTGATCCTGTTTCTGGTTGCGTCATCGTTCCTGATCACATGGTACGACAAGCTCCCGGTCAGGGACGGTATTTTTCATGCCGCGTACCAGATTTTCTGTATGCTGATTCCGGGATACACCCTGCTCACTGCGATCGGTTACCAGGAGGCCAGCGAGTACGAAAAAGTCGGCCTCGGCTATGCTCTCGGCTACTGTTTCAGCATTCTGACCTATCTTATTTCGATTCCGTTCAGTTATTTTTCGGACGGGTGGATGAGTTTGATTCCCATCTGGAATTATATCATTGCTGGGGTCAGCGTTGTGTTTCTGATATATTTCAGAGTCAGGGGAAAGCTTCAGGTAAAAGCCGGTTCCAGAGGAGATCTGATTTTTTTTCTGGTATTCTTTTTTGCGGTTTTCGTTGTCCGATTATTATGCTTCACTTTGCCTAACGGTCTTCCGGGCAATGGATCGGAACAGACCTATTATGAAGATCTTTTGTACTGGATCGGAAACGCAGGTTCTCTTTCCAGGGGGTTTCCGCCGGAGTCCCTGCGCGGTATGGGAGGAATTCTTCATTACCATTATTTCACCAGTATGCAGTTGGCCGTTCTGGAACATTCGACAGGAATCAGTATTCCTGCTCTCGGATTCGGGTACTCGGTCATTCAGAGTACGATGCTTGCGGTTTTCGGATGTATTTCACTGTTTTCTTATTTGTTTAAGAAAAAGTGGAAGATCATTATGGCAGCCATTTACGCCATTTTTGTTACGGGAGATTATACACAGACCGCAAACTACAGCATTTTCCATCAGGTGATAGGGCCGTTCGGGTTTGATATCGGTTTCGCGTTTTGTCTGTTTGGCATTCTTCTTCTTCTCCGGCAGTATTTTTCACGGGATTTTTCTGTGAAGAACGGTATCCTTTATGAACTGATTCTGGTCATAACGATCGGATGCAAGGCGCCAGTCGGGGTTTTGCTGCTGCTTTTTCAGGGAGTGCTCTGCCTGTACTGGCTGATAAAAAAGAAAAATATCCGGGCGGTTATGATTTTTGCTGTTATTTCGCTCCTGTTATTTTTCTTTGTATATTTTGCTTTTATGAGTTCCGCCACGGGGAGCTGGTCCGCAAGCGCTCAGTCGGGTGAAGAGGAGACAAAACACGCCGTCCTGTCGTGGTCCGGAACCAGTCATTATGCCAGGGTCCTCAGGGAATGGTATACGTCCGATGCGAAGGCACTTCCGATTGCGGGGAGGATATTGCTGGCCGTACGGATTATTCTGGAGTATCTTTTTTATACGAATATGGGAATCGTTATCTGTGATGCGATTTCCCTTATTCATATGATTGCCCATCGAAAGAGATCGGACGCGCTGCAGTGGATCTGCCTTCTGGTCATGGCATGTGGGACGGCGATGGCGCTGCTTCTGAATTTTGTCGGAAATTCACAGGTTTATTTCATCGAATCGGCGTCCCCCTATATGATCATTCTTGCCTTTTATGACACGGAAGCGGACAGAACGGCCGAAAAGAACAGGCTCGGAATCGTTCACTATTTCAAAATCTGTTTTGGAATTCCGCTGATGATTGTCGGTCTGTTTTTCTCGTATTCCCTCTGTCAGCCGGTTGTTTCCGACGCGTTTTATCGTATTCAGACCGGAAAGGTGCGGATCACATCCTTTGCCAGCAGACATTATGTGGATAATATCGTAACCCAGGAGGAGGGAGAATGCTATAACTGGATCCGGGAAAATCTGGATTCGGATGCGGTTTTCATTTCGAATGTCACCCTGTACTCGCCGGGGTCTTTGAAAACAAACGCTCTTACACAGAGGAGAATGTATATCGAGAGTCCGTCGAACGCCACAGTGGATGAAAAAACTGCTCAGAGCAGATATTTTCAGGTAAAAGGATTCATGAAAGGAAGCTACACCTCCAGGCGGCTGCTGAAGGAAAACGGAGTAGACTATGTCATTATCCTCAAACGGTACCGGACGGGAGAGGAGTGTACAAAAGGTCTGAAGCAGGTGTATGATAATGACGACGTCACAGTCTACAGACTGAAATAATGCAGAGGATCATTCAGGACAGTATATGGCGGACAATAAAAAAGTAGTTAAATCAGCGGTCTGGTTTACGATGTCAAATTTTCTGATGCGGGCCGTCGGGATCATCACGACGCCGATTTTTACCAGATTGCTGACCAAAGCGGAATACGGGGATTATAATAACTTTCAGGTATGGGTCATGATCATGCTGTACATCACCTCCCTGAATCTGGAGAGTTCCATGATCGTCGCGAGCCAGGAGTACAAGGAGGATTTCAGGCGTTACACCGGCTCCATGATCGCCCTGAGCCTTTTGTCTTCGCTTTCCTGGATGGCCGTCTGCAATCTTTTTTTCCCGTTTTTCTCGAAGCTCTTTTCGCTGAACCGGTTTTACCTGAACTGCATGTTCCTGTATCTGATTTTCATGCCGGCAGTCAACCTGTTTCAGAACGCGGAAAGGTACGAGTACAAGTATAAGCTGTCTGCGGCGGTCAGCGTGATCGTATCGGTCGGAACGGCGGTTCTGTCCGTGGTGCTGATCGGGTTATGCGAAAAAAAGCTGGACGGGATGGTGCTCGGCTATGTGATTCCTCCGGCAGTTGTCGGCGGCCTGATCATGATCTGGTACTTTTTCTCCGCCAAAAAGCCGCTTCTGAAATACTGGAAATACGCGCTGGTGATCGCGCTTCCGTACATTCCCCACCTTCTGTCCATGTATCTTCTCAATAACATGGACAAGGTTATGATCCGGCAGATCTGCGGATCGGAGGATGTGGCCCTGTACAGTCTCGCATATAACTGCGGGATGATCATCACCATCCTGAACACGTCTCTAAACAGCGCCTTCGGGCCGTGGCTGGCGGAGCGCCTTCACGACAGGGATTACCGCGCGACCAGAAAGATATCGGTGCCGTATGTGGCCGCTTTTTCCGCCCTGTCGATCGGAGCGGTTCTGCTGACGCCGGAGCTGCTCTACATCCTCGGAGGAAAATCATACATGAGCGCGGTGTACGTTATGCCTCCGGTCGCGGCCGGATGCCTGCTGCAGTTCGCTTATGGTCTCTATGTCAATGTGGAACAGTACAATAAGAAGACGGTCTGGATGGCTTTCGCGAGCGGAGGGGCTGCCCTTCTGAACTTCGTCCTGAATTTCATTTTCATCCGGAAGTTCGGATATGTGGCGGCGGCCTATACGACGTACGCTGGGTATCTGTTCCTGCTGATCGTTCACGTTCTGGTCGTGAGGAAGATCGGGATGCAGGACGTTTACGACAACCGGAAGATCCTGGCGATCGCGCTCGGGGCGTCGGCCCTGATGTTTGCGGAAAATATGATCCTGGAGAGGACCGTCATCCGGTATATCCTGATCGGAATTTATTTCGCGGCCATCCTGATCGTATTGATCAAAAATAAAGCCCGACTCAAAAGAATATGGAAGAACAGGTAAAAATATGTTTGATTTAAATGAATTTATCGGAACCTATGTCACGAAACGCGAAACAAGCATGTTCCTTCCGGACATCGAGGATAACCGGGAGAGACTGAGAGAAAAGATCGAGGGGAAGAAAGTTCTCGTCATCGGAGGAGCCGGTTCCATCGGAAGCTCTTTTATCCGGGCGGTTCTCCCCTGGCGTCCCGCTTCGCTTGTGGTGGCGGATATTAATGAGAATGAGCTCGCCGAGCTGACCAGAGATCTCCGCTCCACGAAAGGCATGTATATTCCGGAAGATTACATTCCGTATCCGATGGATTACTCTTCGGCTGTGTTTGAAAAGATGTTCCGGAACAGGGGCGGCTTTGATATCGTTGCCAATTTTTCCGCTCATAAGCATGTGCGCAGCGAAAAAGACATTTATTCGGTGGAGGCGATGATCCGAAATAATCTTCTGAATGCCGCGAAGCTGCTGGATCTTCTCTCGGAGTATCCGCCGGAGGAATATTTCTGCGTGTCCACGGACAAGGCTGCCAATCCGGTCAATATCATGGGAGCCACCAAGAGACTGATGGAGGATCTCATTTTTTCGTATTCCGGGCGCTTTGAGGTAAAGACGGCACGCTTTGCGAACGTGGCTTTTTCCAACGGGTCTCTGCCCGCCGGATTTCTGAGGAGAATTGCCAGACTTCAGCCGCTGTCCGCTCCCTCGGATGTGAGAAGATATTTCGTTTCTCCCGAGGAAAGCGGTCAGATTTGCATGCTCTCCTGTATGCTGGGAGGCAACCGGGAGATCTTTTTCCCGAAGCTGAAGGAAGCCCAGATGATGACATTTGATTCGATCGCCACGCAGCTTCTGAAGGAGTACGGTTTTAAACCGCTTCTGTGCGTGTCGGATGAGGAAGCGATCGATAAAGCGCAGTCTCTGAAGGCGGGATCGGAATATTATCCGGTTCATTATTCCCGATCGGACACTTCCGGGGAGAAAGAGTATGAGGAGTTCTTCACCGACAGGGAGCGGACGGATATGGACCGGTTCCGCGCGCTGGGCATTGTCGTCGGGAAAACCATTGAGGATACCGAGGGCATCCGGGACCTTCTGAGCAGCCTGGACGAGGCGCTGAGCTCAGGCAGGGCGGAAAAAGAGGATATCGTCCGGATCATCGGAACGTATCTTCCGAATTTCAGACACATTGAAAAGGGCCGTTCTCTGGACAGCAAGATGTGATGGAACGAGAAGAAAGGCAGGAAAAATGAAGCAGAAATTTATTCCGCTTTCCGTCCCCAATTTTGAGGGAAACGAAAGAAAATATGTGGATGACGCCATTGACCAGGGATGGGTTTCGACGGGAGGAGCCTATATCCGTGAGATGGAAAAGCAGCTGGAGGAGTTCCTGAATGTGGAGGGCGTCGCGGCCTGCCAGAGCGGGACGGCCGCCCTGCATCTCTCGCTGATCGAGTCGGGCGTAAAGCCCGGCGATATGGTGATCGTCCCCACGGTCACATTTATTGCCGCCGTCAATCCGGTCCGCTATCAGTTCGCCGACCCGGTCTTTATGGACTGTGACGACAGTCTCTGCATGGATCCGGTCAAGCTCGGCGAGTTCTGCCGGACGGAGTGCGATTTTTGCGGCGGCCGGCTTCTGTACCGGCCGACGGGACAGCAGATCAAAGCGATCGTCGTCGTGCATGTTTTCGGGAATATGGCGGACATGGAAGCGATTATGGATATTGCCGGAAAGTACGGCCTGAAGGTGATCGAGGACGCGACGGAGGCGCTCGGGTCAAAACATACAACCGGCCGGTACGCCGGAAGGTACGCCGGCACGATCGGAGACTTCGGGGCTTTTTCCTTTAACGGAAACAAGATTATCACAACCGGGGGCGGGGGAGCCGTCACCGCGCGGGAGGTCCGCACGGTCGACCATCTGAGATATCTTTCGACCCAGGCGAAGGATGATCCGCATTATTATATTCACAACGAAATCGGCTTTAATTACCGGATGACAAATGTACAGGCCGCCATCGGCGTCGCTCAGATGGAGGAGCTGCCGGAATTTCTGAAGCGGAAAAACAGAAATCTTCAGATTTACCGGAAGGAATTTGAAGGGTTTCCGTACGGCGAGCTGATGAGCTTCCGCGAGGGGACCGAGTCTAACTGCTGGTTCTATTCGCTGAAGATCGACCGGGATCACATCCATGCTTCCATGCGGGAGATTATCGAGCGTCTTGAAGAGCGCTCCGTGGGGACGAGGGCGATCTGGGGCCTTATCTTCCGTCAGAAACCTTATCGGGATTCTCCGGCGTACCGGATCGAAAAAGCGGAATACTACGCGGAGAGAATACTGAATATTCCATGCAGCACGGACCTGACAAAGGAGGACATCCGGTTTGCCGCCGGGCAGATCCGGACCGTCCTGACGGAACTGGCCGGTAAATAGTCCGCATTGATTTCATATGTTTCCGGAGGAGTCATGAAAGCTTCTTTTGAAAAATATATCGGGAATAAAGACCTGTCTCTCATCGAGGCAATGAAAAAGATCGACAGCAATGCGAGACGGATCCTGTATATCGTGGATGACGGCGGGACCCTTCTCGGATGCGTGTCGGACGGGGATATCCGGCGATGGATTATCCGCACCTGCAACCTGCAGAGTTCTGTCAGCGAGATCATGAACAGAAAGCTGCGTTATCTGACCGAGGAGGAGTGCGGCGGCCAGAAGGAAGCGTCCGATTATATGAAGAAGCAGAAAATTGATTCACTTCCGGTCGTAAACAATGAGAAAAAACTGGTTCGGATCTATTTTCTGGAGAAAAAGGAAGACAGCAGGAGAACCGGGGAGAGCAGCGGAATTCCGGTCATCATTATGGCCGGGGGAAAGGGGACGCGTCTGTACCCCTACACCCGGATTCTTCCGAAACCACTGATTCCCATCGGGGACGTCCCGATTCTGGAACGAATTATCAACAGCTATTATTCTCAGGGGTTTGATGAGTTTTACATCACGGTGAATTACAAGAAGGAGATGATCAAATATTATTTTAATGATCTGAATCCTCCTTACACCATTCACTATATCGAAGAGGACAAGCCACTGGGAACCGCGGGAGGAATCCGTCTGATCCGGGAGAACTTTGATACACCGGTGATCGTCACGAACTGTGATATTCTGATTGATGCGGATTATCAGAGAATGATCCGGCATCACGCTGAATCCGGGAATGTGCTGACGGTGGCGGCTTCCCTGAAGAACCAGACGATTCCGTACGGTGTCCTGCACATCAAGGAGAACGGGATCGTGGCCTCTGCCGAAGAAAAACCACAGCTGTCCTATTTCATCAACACCGGCATGTATGTGATGGACGGAAGCTGCAAGGAAAAAATTCCGGAGGACAGATTTTTTCACATGACGGATCTGATGGCGGAGCTGATGAAGGAAGGAAAGCAGGTCGGAATTTATCCGCTCAGTGAGAATTCGTTTCTGGATATGGGGCAGCTTGAGGAAATGAGGCACATGGAAGATCAGCTGAAAAAGCGGGAACAGGAGTCGTGAGCGATGTCTGCCATCTTTGTATGTCATACCACTTTTCAGTGGATTACCGCGATCCGGATTAAGCAGACGCTGCGAAAGGACGTGGATGCGTATCTGGTGGCAACCGATGAAGCGGGCATTTACGCTTCTGCCGCCGGCCGCTTAAAGAAAACAGGACTTTTCCGGGACGTCTTTTACGTCCCCTGCAGCTCGTATCCGCGCAAGATTCTTCTGACGGCGGAGGGAATTACCGGGCATTGCATTTACCCGGGAAAGCTCCCCGTGACGGACGAGCTGTTCTTTTTTAATGAAAGTTCGCTGAGCAGTTTTCTGTTTGCGTATCTTCTCAGACATAATCCGGCGCTTTCCTGCCGCCGGTATGAGGAGGGAATCTTTTCCTATCCGGAGGCGCTTCCCGCCTCGCCGCCGGCGGTGTTCATCAAGAAGGTGCGGTCCGCTTTCCGGAAACCGAATCTTCTCGACAGCACGAAGGATTTCTATTGCTTCGAGCCTTCCCTGTATAAGGGCCCCCGGAATCCGGTCCGGATTCCGAAGATTGATCCCGCCAATGAGCGGGAGACGCGCCTGATTTCGGGTGTGTTCACCGGAGACAGGAAAATCAGGGAGTATCGGGAAAAATATATCTATTTCTCAACAACTTCCGACCAGTATAAGGCGGGGTCGGACGAAGAGCTGAAGCTCGCGAAGAAAATCGCGGAGAGGGTCGGAAAGGACAATCTGCTGATCAAGGCGCATCCGAAGGATGATGTCCGCCGGTATCAGCGCGCCGGGCTGAAGACGGATGAAAATTCCGGCCTCCCCTGGGAAGCCATTCAGCTCTCCGGGGACTTTTCGGACAAGGTATTTCTGACCGCCTACTCCTCCAGCATTCTTTCGCTGAACCGGATGCTTCAGAATCCCGTTCAGAGCTATTTTCTGTATCCTTTATGCGACAGCTCGGACAATCCGGTCGCCCGCAGCTGTATAGCGGCGATCGACCGGTTCTTTCAGTATGCGGGAGCAGCGGACGGCCGTTTCCGGATCATCCGTGATCTGGACGAGATCACGGAGCGGGGCAGCCGCGGCGGGACCGCCCGCGATGGGAAATAATTATGGAAAACAACAGACTGATCTTAATCGGAGGAGGCGGTCACTGCAAATCGGTGATTGATGCCGCGGAGCGCTCGGGCCGTTTTCAGGAAATCGTCGTTCTCGATCCGAATCTGCCGGTCGGATCCTTTATCTGCGGATTTCCGGTCGCGGGAGGAGACGATCGTCTTCCGGAGCTTTTCCGGCTCGGATTCCGCAGCGCTTTTGTCGCAGCGGGCAGTCTGGAAAGTACTTCTCTGCGTGAGAAGCTGTACAGAAAAGCGCGGGAAGCCGGTTTTTCCTTTCCGGATATCGCGGATCCCTCGGCAGTTGTGTCAAAGCACGCCGTTATCGGGGAGGGCGTGTTTATCGGGAAAAATGCCGTGATCAACGCGGACGCCAGAATCGGGGATCACGCCATTATCAATACCGCGGCGGTGATTGAGCACGAGGCCGTGGTCGGAGCCTTTTCCCACGTGGCGGTCGGCGCCAGAATCTGCGGTCAGTCCGTGATCGGAGATCGCTGTCTCGTCGGCGCGGGAGCCACGGTGATTCAATGCGTCCGGGCGGGTGACGGAGCCGTGATCGGCGCGGGAAGCGTCGTTCTGAGAGATATGGAGCCCGGAGAAAAAAACTACGGCGTGATCCATTGATTACAGCAGGGTGCTGTTCATTGTTGCGGGAGAAAAGATGGGAAGAAGTCTGATTATCGCGGAAGCCGGCGTCAATCACAACGGCAGCCTGGATATCGCGAAGAAAATGGTAGAAGCGGCGCACCGCTGCGGAGCGGATGTGATTAAATTCCAGACCTACGATGTGGATTCGCTGGTCTCCGCGGAAGCGCCGATGGCAGAGTACCAGAAGAAAAATACGGGCCGGGATGATTCACAGAGAGCCATGCTGGAGAAGCTGGCGCTCACCCGGGAAGAGTTTTCCGAGCTCGCGGAATTCTGCGGAAAAACGAGAATCGAATTTCTCTCGACTCCGTTTGATATCAGCAGCGTATATTTCCTGAACCCGATGCAGCGGTTCTGGAAAATACCTTCCGGAGAAATCACAAATTATCCGTATCTGAGGGAGATCGGAAAAACCGGAAAGCCCGTGATCCTCTCGACGGGGATGAGCACCCTGGGAGAAATTCATGAGGCGCTGGACGTTCTGAAATCGGCGGGAACGGGATCGGTCACGCTTCTTCACTGCACGACGGAATATCCGACCCCGCCGGAGCATGTCAATCTTCTGGCGATGAAGACGCTGGAGAAGGAATTCGGCCTGCCCGTGGGATACTCCGATCACACGCAGGGAATCGAGGTGGATCTTGCTGCCGCCGCCATGGGAGCTGTCGTGATCGAAAAGCATTTTACGCTGGACCGGACTATGGAGGGACCGGATCACAAAGCTTCTCTGGAGCCGGATGAGCTCGCCGCGATGGTGAGGGGAATCCGTAAGATTGAACGTGCCCTGGGATCCGGGAGAAAAGAGCCCGGCGAAGAAGAGATGCAGAACCGCGTCGCGGCGCGGAAGAGCATCGTCGCCGGGAGAAATATCGCGGAAGGTGAGATTTTTTCCGAAGAGAATATTACCGCGAAAAGACCCGGGTCCGGAATTTCTCCCATGAGGTGGAACGACGTGCTCGGCAGGAAGGCGAAGCGCGCTTTTCAGAAGGACGAGATGATTGAATTATGAAAAAAATTGCGGTGATTACATCCACCAGAGCCGAATACGGAATCCTGCATCCCCTGATTCAGAGGATTGATAACGATCCGGAGCTGTCCCTGAAGCTGATCGTGACCGGGACGCATCTGTCCGACAAATACGGGAGAACGGTTTCTTTCATCGAAAAGGACGGATTTCCCATCGCGGAGGAAATACCGATTCTCGAAGAAGAAAACGACGCTTTCCATGTATCGCTCACCATGGCCAATGCGCTGTCCCGGTTTGCTGCCTGCTTCCGGGATATGAGACCGGACATGGCGGTGATTCTGGGGGACCGGACCGAGATGCTCGCGGTGGCCGAGGCTGCCATGATCGCCGGGATTCCCATCGCCCATCTGCACGGAGGCGAACTGACAGAGGGGGCGGTGGACGACTGCGTGAGACATTCGATCACCAAGATGAGCTTTCTCCACTTTACTTCCGCGGAACAATACAGAAAACGTGTGATCCAGCTTGGCGAGGAACCGTCCCGGGTCTTTAACGTCGGGGCGCTCAGCACGGAAAATATTCTTCACGCCCCGCTTCTTTCCGAAGAGGAGACGCGCCGCTCCATCGGTCTTCCGGATGCTCCGGGCGGATACGCGATGGTCACCTTTCATCCGGTCACGCTGGAGCGCGGGACGGAGCAGAAGGAGGTCGCGGAGCTGTGCAGGGCGATGGAGAGCTTTCCGGATATCTGTTTCGTCATTACCATGGCCAATGCGGATGCGGGGAGCGATTCCATAAACCGGATGATGGCCCGGTACGCGGCTGAACACGGGAACGGGCTTTTCGTTTCAAACCTCGGAATGATCCGCTATCTCAGCGGCGTGAAGTACGCCGCCCTTGTTCTGGGCAATTCTTCGAGCGGAATCATCGAGGCCCCCGTTCTGGGGACGCCGGCCGTCAATATCGGGGACCGCCAGAAGGGCAGAATTATGGCGGATTCCGTGATCTGCTGTCCGCCGGATGCGGAAGCGATCCGGGAAGCGATCGCACGGGCCTGCCGCATGGAACACAGACCGGATTATCTCTACGGAGACGGAACGACATCGGAAAAAATCGTGTCCGTCATGAAGCGGTTTCTGGAGAAAGGCATCCGGCTGAAAAAGAAGTTTTACGACATTGATTTTGAGATAGAAAGACGGGAGAAGTGAGAATGGACGTTCTGGTAGTGGGTCTGGGATCCATGGGGAAACGCAGGATCCGTCTCTTGAAAAAGTTTGACAGCGTGGGAACGATTGTGGGAGTGGACAGCCGCGAGGACCGCCGGGCGGAGGCCGTAAAGCTGGGGTGCAGGACGGCAGAGTCCGTCGACAGGGCACTTGCGGAAAATCCGGGTATCGGGTGCGCCTTTATCAGCACGTCCCCGCTGTCGCATGCCGCGCTGATCCGGCAGGCACTGGAGCATAATCTTCACGTATTCACCGAGATCAATCTGGTCGCGGACGGGTACGAGGAGAACATGAGGCTCGCCGGTGAGAAGGGCAGGGTTCTGTTTCTTTCTTCGACGTTTTGTTACCGGGAAGAAATCGGGTATCTTCAGAAAAAGCTTGCCGGGAAAAGCCGCCTGAACTATATTTATCACGTCGGCCAGTATCTTCCGGACTGGCATCCGTGGGAAAATTACAGGGACTTCTTTATCGGAAACAGGCGGACGAACGGCTGCCGGGAAGTGATGGCCATAGAGCTCCCGTGGATTACGGGGACGTTCGGAGCGGTCAGAAAATTCCACGTTCTCAGCGATCATATGACGGACCTGAATATTTCCTACTGCGACAATTATCTGATCGAATTGCAGCATGAGAACGGAAACAAAGGCATCTTTGCCGTCGATGTCGTCTCTCCGAAAGCGGTGCGAAAGCTGGAGGTTTACGGAGAGGGACTATATTATTCGTGGGACGGGACGCCGACCTCTCTGGAGGAGTTTTGCAGCGAGACAGGTGAGACCCGGACAGTGCGCTTCAGCCAGAACGACCACGAGGAAGGCTATCGCGCATTTATCATTGAAAATGCCTACGAAAATGAGATCCGGGCATTTTTTGATGCCATTCAGAAGAAAAAGACGCCGCGGTACGGTTTTGCGGAGGATCTGAAGCTGCTCCGTCTGATCGACCGGATCGAGGAGGCGGCGGAATAAAGGAACCGGAAGGTGATCTTAACCCGGCAGAATGGAGGAACGGATGAGCAGGCTGAAGGTTTGCTTCTGCGGCGTCGGCTCGATTGCCCGCCGTCATATCAATAATCTGGACAGCATCTGCTCCGGTCAGGGGACCGGGCTGGTGATCGATGCCCTGCGGCACTCGGAGACGCCGCTTCCTCCGGAGACGGCGGGAAAGATCTGCCATGTTTACACGGATATCTCGCAGATGCCGGATGATTATGACGTGATTTTTATCACGAATCCGACGTCCATGCATCTGGAAACCCTGAAAAAAACACACGGGAAAGGGAAGCATTTCTTTATCGAAAAGCCGCTGGTCTCGCTGGATCAGCTGGACCAGGTGCCGGGCTTCCGATGCCGGGAGGAGAGCGTCTATTATGTGGCCTGTCCGCTTCGCTACTGCCATGTCATCCGGTACCTGAAAGAACATGTGGACAAAAATGAGGTGCTTTCCGCCAGATGCATCAGCTCCAGCTACCTTCCGGAGTGGAGACCGGGGACCGATTACCGGAAAACCTACAGCGCGCACAGGGATATGGGCGGCGGCGTCGCGATTGACCTGATCCATGAATGGGATTATATCCGTTACCTTTTCGGGGATCCGGAGCGGATTTTATACAGCGGAGGAAAAATTTCCGGACTGGAAATCGACAGCGATGACTACGCGCTTTATATCGCCAGGTACAGAGATAAAATCGTGGAGCTTCATCTCGATTATTTCGGGAGAAAGACCATCCGGGAGGTCATGCTGATGACAGAGAGCGACACGATCATCGGGGATATCGCGGGAAGCCGGGTCCGCTATCTGAAGTCCGGCAAGGTGCTGGATTTTTCCGAGGAACGGGATGATTTTCAGAAGAGGGAGCTCCTCTTTTTTCTGGACCGGATCCGCCGGGAAGAGGGACAGAAAAACTTTATCGGGGACGCTTTCAAGGTGCTTAATTATTCGAGAGGAGTCGTCAGGTGAATATACTGTTTACAGTCTGCGGACGTGCGGGCTCAAAAGGAATCAGAAACAAAAATCTCAGGGATTTCTGCGGATATCCGCTCCTTTACTATACGCTTTCCGAGATCGATCTTGTGAGAGGAGGAAAGAGCGAATGGAACACAGATGTGGTAATCAATTCGGACAGCCCTGATCTGCTGAAGCTCGCGGAGGCGAATCCGTTTTTCGATGTGGATCTGATCCGGAGGTCTGACGAGCTCGGCGGGGACGCCGTCCCGAAGATCGCCGTGATCCATGACTGTCTGACGCAGATGGAGCAGCGGAAAAAGAAAACGTATGATGTGGTGGTCGATCTCGATATCACCTCACCGCTTCGCAAGGTGCAGGACCTATACCATCTCGTGGATACCCACGTCCGTACAGGTGCGGATGTCACGACATCTGTCACGGACTCCAGAAGGAATCCCTATTTTAATATGGTCCGCAAAACAGAACACGGGTACAAAAAGGTCCTGGATGCCGATTTTACGGCGCGGCAGCAGGCCCCGCAGACCTTTGACATGAACGCGTCGCTCTATGCTTACAGACCGGACTTCCTTGACAAAAATCTGGGCGTGCTCGACGGCTACTGTGAATGCATTCACATGGAGGATACGGGAATCCTCGATCTGGATCATGAGAATGATTTCACATTGATGGAGGTCATTGCCCGTTATCTTTACGGCAGCGATCCTCAGTTTTCGGAAGTTCGCGGAAATATCGTCCGCAAATCGGAGAAGTCTTCAGGAAGATTCTGACGGGGAACAGACGGCAGTACGGGTTTTTGTATGAATCAGACAGCAGCAGCCATCTGGATCGTGGCCATGGCCGTTTCGGCGGCGGCCGTGATCCGAAGCTTTCAAAAAAAGAAGGATCTGACTTTCGGGGCGGCGGTCTTCCTTTCGGCGGTGTCCGCCATGATCCTGTACGCGGGATATCTGACCGGACGGTCTTCCTTTCTCTACGCGACTTCCGACGGACTCGCCATCGAGCTGTCGAATATCACAAATGCCGCGAGGGTGTTCAGACGCTTTTTCTCCTCCGGAGAAATATCGTTCTGGAGTTTTTCGGTCGGTCTGGGAGCGTCATATTCCCCTTTTTATTTTCTGTTCCCGACCAATCTGATTCCGCTTCTTTTTGATCTGTTTGCCGGAGAGAAAGCTATGATGATCTCTTTCGCCTGGATGCAGGTGATCAAGATGACTCTGTCTTCGGCGTTTCTGTATGTCTTCCTCAGAAAGATTCATTTTCTGCCCGCTGCGTGTTTTACCGGAGCGTACCTGTATTCTCTTTGCGGCTGTATCGTCACGAGAGGGTTCTGGCCGGCCCTGGGCGACGAAGTCTGGATGGCCGCGCTGCTGCTTCTGTGCGTGGAGGGGTATTTTCGTGAAAACCGCTGGCAGGGCATTCCCGTCTGCTTCGTCCTGATCGCGTGGCGTACCGATATCTACCACATCTACCTGTATTCCCTCCTTCTGATGCTGTACACCGTTTTCCGGTGCATTCACGGCAGGAAGCCCTTCCGGAAGAGCCTGGTTTTTCTGCTGAAATCGGCCTGCTATGTCCTTCTGGGGATCGGGCTGTACGCTTTCGTCATCCTGGGATTCGGCGTCGGGCTTCTCGGGAGCGCCAGAAATTCCGGCGCGCAGGGCAGTTCCGGAAGATGGATCGTCGGGGGCAGTGTCATCCTGGATGCGCTCTCGTCCATTCTCGGCCCGTCTCTGACAGGGGCTTTTCAGAATTATTCCGGACCGCTGAATCTGCTGGAGAGACCGCTGCTTTTTTCCGGCATCCTTTCGGTTTTCATGGTTCCGCAGGCGCTTTATTTCGGGAATCGGCGCGAGAAGAAGGCGGTGCTTTCCGGCATCGGAGCATCCTGTATCTATCTGATCTTCCCGGCTGTCACGGATGTATTCAACGCTTTTATCCAAAATGTAGAGCTGCAGCAGAGGTCCTACCGCCTCTCTTCGCTGTGGATTCTTCTGGTTCTGACCGTGACCTGTGCGTTCGGGGTGCAGTGCGTCATCCGGAACGGGCGGGCGAACCGCGCGCTTCTGGCCGTCTCCGCCCTGCTGACTGGTGCGGTGCTGGCCGTGTTCCTTCTGTCTGGTGAGGCGAGTGGATTTTCCATTGACAAAAAGGCGGCTGTCATTGCGGCGGGGATGACAGTCCTGTGGGCGATCGTTTTTTTCCGGACGGCTTCGAAAAACAGACGCCGTTTCACACGGGGGTTCCTGAGAATTTTTGCGGTCTGCATTGCCGCCGATATGATTGCCGGAAACGCCGGCACGATCCGGGCCAGCGTGGATGAGGCCTCTGCCACCGCTTCTGCCGTGTATGACCAGAATCGCGGCTATTATGAGGGAGACGATTTCGCACAGGCGATATCGTATGTGCTCGAAAAAGATGACGGGCTTTTCCGCATTTCCAGAAAAAAGGACGACACGCTCCCGACGGTGAAGTGCCGCGCTCCTCTGTATTACGGGATCTCTGACAGCTGCTATTACACCAATATTGACGAAAATACCTACCGGTTCCTGAAAAATATCTGTCCGGAGGCATTCGATGAGCTGAATATGGGAACCAAGTATTCCGGTGGAACAGGGGAGGATCTCTGCGTGTCGACGCTGCTGGGGTACCGCTACCGTCTGTTCTGGCAGGACGAAGAAGGAGATACTTCCGCCCCGGATGGATATGAGTATCTCGCTTCCTTCGGGCATGTCTCGGTTTACCGTCTGAAACACGCTCTCTCCTTCGGCATTTCCTTTGATTCCTTCATCCGGGAGAGTGATTTCCAGAAGCTCGGTGAAGACGAGAAAAAGATGGTTGTTCTGAAATGCGTTGTTCTCGGCGATGACCAGAAGACCAGTCTGAAGGAAATCTCGAAAGGAGAACTGAAAAAAATCTGTTCCGGAGCGGACAGTTTCCGGGAATATGAGAAGCTTGCCGGGGAGAGGGAGGAGTCCGGCCTTATGGATGTCGCTCACTGGTCAGAGGATGAAATATCCGGAACCGTGAATCTTTCCTCTGACGGAGAGCTTTTGTTTTCAATCCCGGCTTCCGATGGATGGACGATCACGGTGGACGGAAAGAAGGTCAGCGCAGAGACGGTGGACTTCGGTCTGACGGGAATTTCCGTTTCCGCCGGAAAACATGAGATCCGGCTGACCTACCGTCCGTCTCTTCTGACGTTCGGGGAGGTGATCAGCCTCATTTCGCTTGCCGTCTATCTGATCCTGATGATTCTCGGGTCCAAGAGAGGGAAAAAGACGGGATTTCTGTCCATCTCCCACCGCCTGAACGAACAGAGGGGCGGACGGACGATCGAACCGGGAAATACAACGTCCGGTCATCCGGTATCCTGACAGAAAGAGGTGCACATATTATTGGAAAGAAAAAAGGAACGCCGTCCAATCAACCGCCGCGACTTTATTCTGGCGGCGGTCATTCTGGCGGCTGCACTGATTCTTTTTCTGTTTCTTCGGTTCCGGGAAGGAAAACAGGGAGAGTATGTCATGGTGCGTGTCGACGGAGAGACACTGGGATCGTATCCGCTGGATGAAGACCGGTCTGTGCCGATCCGCTCGGACTTCGGGTACAATGAACTCGTCATCCGTGACGGGAAGGCGTATATCGATGAATCGGACTGTCCGAATCACTACTGTATCCGGCAGGGAAAAATCAGCCGGGAGAATGAGACGATCGTCTGTCTGCCGCACAAACTGGTCGTGGAGATCGGAGCGGGAGATGACGGCGGAGATGTGAAGGGCGGATCGGCCGGAGTCGACGCCGTGGCGCAGTAACGAAGAAAAGAGAACGGAAAATATTTCAGTGAGAGAATGAAAAAAGAGAAAACGAAAAACGGAAAGAAACGGGGAAGAGGGCTTTTTTCCCCTGCAGGAGGGCAGACAGCTGCGCAGAAGGTGGCGTGGCTTGCCATTCTGATCGCGCTGGCGCTGATTCTCTCTTATGTCGAGACGCTGATCCCCCTGAATTTCGGAATTCCGGGGATCAAGCTGGGGCTGCCGAATCTGGTTGTGGTGACCGGCCTGTGCGTGCTTCCGGCGGGGGAGGTTCTGATCATATCCGTCGCCCGCATCCTGCTGTCCGGATTTCTGTTCGGAAACATGATGTCGATTTTGTACAGTTTTGCGGGAGGAATGCTCAGCTTTCTGGTGATGTACCTCCTGCTGCGGTTCAGCCGTCTTTCCACCATGGGAGTCAGCATCGCCGGAGGAGTCACTCATAATATCGGGCAGCTTCTCGTGGCGGCGGCCGTAGTCGAAAATATCAGACTCATTTATTACCTTCCGGCGCTTCTGGTCGCCGGCGTTCTCACGGGTCTGCTGATCGGGGTACTCGCCGACCGCGTTCTGGCGGCACTTCCGTAATACACCGAAAAAATATCCTGTCCGGCAGAGATACAGCGCATGGCTGTCTGTCAATCTGCCGGGCAGGATTTTTATGTGTCAGAGGAATTTTTTTACGTCATCCGCGAGCCTGTTCCTGCTGTGCTTTCTTTGCGGCTCTCATCGCCTGATCCTCGGCCCAGAGCTTTTCGGCTACCGGCTTCCAGCTCTCGGAATAGGCCTGCGTCTTTGCGCAGAGATGATCCGCGGACTCCGGATCCATATAATCGGTGTTGACCGCGCCGGTCGCTTTGACCAGCTTCGGCAGCTCCGTCGGATTCTCCAGCATCGGGCAGGGGCGGAGATGGTTGCTATTAAACGGCTGATTGTCGTGGTAGGCCTGGAAAATCGGGCTCCTCAGGGCATCCAGCAGGGAAACGTCGTGGATGTTGACGTTTGAGTAGTGGATGAACACGCACGGCTCAACGGCGCCGCCCGCGTTGATGTGCATGTATTTCCGCCCTCCGGCGATGCAGCCTCCGACGTACTGTCCGTCGTTCTGGAAATCCATCGCAAAGATCGGGAAGGTCTCGCGGAAGTGGCGGACCTGGTGATACATCTTGACGCGCTGTTCCGGATTGACCATCAGCTCCGGCGTTGCGCTCATTCCGACCGGCATGAAATGGAAGAACCACACGAAGAGGGCTCCCATATCGACCAGCCCCTGGATAAATTTATCGCTGGATACGTCGTCAATGTTTTTGCTGGTATAGCAGACGGAAATTCCGAAGGCCAGTTTGCGGGCTTTCAGAAGCCGGGCCGCGTTCATAACCTTCTGATACACGCCCTGTCCGCGGCGGCCGTCGTTGGCCTCTTCGAATCCCTCGAGAGAGATGGCCGGCACGAAATTGCGGACGCGCAGCATATCTTCGCAGAAAGCCTCGTCGATCAGCGTTCCGTTTGTGAAGGAGAGGAACTCGCTGTCCGGGTGAGCCTCGCAGAGACGGATAATATCCTTTTTGCGAACCAGCGGCTCACCGCCGGTGAAGATAAACATGTAGGTTCCGAGTTCATTCGCTTCGGTCACGATGCGGTCCAGGTCCTCGTAGGTGAGATTCAGCTGATGACCGTACTCGGCAGCCCAGCATCCCGTGCATTTCAGATTGCAGGCGGAGGTCGGATCCATCAGAATTGCCCACGGAACATTGCAGTTGTATTTTTCGGCGATTTCGAACTGTTTCGAGGAACCCTTCAGGCTCGCGTTCGTGATGAAATTGCGGAAGAATGATTCGCGGACGCCGGAATCCAGCTGATAGATCTTCATGATCATGTCATAATAGTTGGTTTTGCGGTCGATCGCGTCGCGGATCGCCGCACGCTGTCCCTTATACCAGTCCTCCGGTACGAGTTTATCGACCAGATCCATCAGTTTCGGCACATTTTTCTCCGGATCCTTCTCCAGATATTTCAGCGCCTGGTTTACTGCCGCAGAAATGGTAGCTGTTTTCACTTTGGATGCTGCAGATGCCATGTTTTTACTCCCTTCTGAAATAATCCATATGGTTATCTGGGTCTGTTCTTCCGCCGCCGCCCGGCGGCTGCTGTTTTCGTTCCGCGTCTGCGACCGGAACGCAGTCGGGGGTAAACAGATTTTAAGAAATGTTTCCCGAATTGTGGTCATTATAATATGAGGGAATGAGAAACGCGAGCGAAAAAAATGATAAATAGATGGACACTATTTGAATAATGTTTAATTTTTGGACGGAATTCAATTTGTGTCCAATTCGCTGACGGAATCCGGACATGAAAAAAACGGGACCGCTGCTTTTGCAGCGGCCCCGGAAAACTGGGAGAGGAAAAAAAGGAGATCAACCCTCAATGGAAATTACTTTTTTCTCTTCGACTTTCTTTGCGTCTGCCTTCGGTATGGACAGACTCAGGATACCGTTCTCAAACTTTGCGTGAATATCTTCCTGTGTCACGTCCTCGCCAACGAAAAAGCTTCTGCTGCAGGAACCGTGGTAGCGTTCTCTGCGGAGGTAGTTGCCCTTCTCATCTTTTTCGTCATTGTTTTCGTTTTTCGAAGCGGTGATGGTCAGATATCCGTTCTTCAGCTCCGCCTGGATTTCATCTTTCTTGAATCCCGGAAGTTCAATGGCGATATCGTAATGGTCTCCGCTGTCCTTTACATCGGTCTTCATAGCGGAAGAGCGGGCGATCGGAGCTCTGAAAAATCTGCTTTCCCACGGGTCATCCATAAAATCATCAAAGAAATTATCATTAAAAATACTCGGAAACATCATAAGTCATTCCTCCTTCTTTCTGAATAGGATTGAATTATTGTTTTTGTTCTGTCCTTTGGAACTCTTTCCTGTTCCTTTCGACAATTATGTTATAACACTTATTGTTAGCAGCGTCAAGAGTCGAGTGCTAACAAAATTGTGAAAAAAGTGTGAAAAAAACTGCCGCACTCCGGCGACAGGTTCGGATGCTGCGTCTGGTTCGGATTCCGGGGACAGATTAACCGTTCTTCTGTGAATCCAGAGCCTTCTGCAATGCGGTTGCCAGCTGGTCCGGGCAGGATGTGTTTTTCATCCCGCATCTGGTTCCCTTCAGCAGGCCGATGATTTCCTCTGCGGGATGTCCCTTTACGAGACGGCTGATCCCCTTCAGGTTTCCGTTGCAGCCGCCCGTAAAAGTGACATCCCCGATTACTCCGTTCTCATCCAGCTCGAAATCTATTCTGGACGAACAGGTCCCCTTCGTCTGATAGCGGTAATTCATAATACACTTCCCTTCTTAATTTAATGAGTAAATTCAGAAAAGATCCGTCAGGCAAAATATTTCAGCAGATCGGCCGGCCGTTCCAGCCGGTAGTCACAGCCGGTAACTTCACCGAAACCGTAGGATGCCCACGCAAATCGCACGACAGCAAACGAGGCGGCGTCGCGGTCCCCCTGCGTGTCCCCGACATAGACCGGATTGAACATGGAATTTTTCCGGACAATTCTGTCAATGTTTTCACCCTTGGGTTTTCCGGTATCTCCATTGCAGAGGTGATCCGAGAAATACTGGCCGAAGCCGGTTACCTCCAGAAAACATTCAATATAGCCGGACATTGCGTTGCTGACAATATACAGCTTCGTGTTCCTTGAGAGGACATCCAGCGTCTCCTCTAACCCTTCATATATGAAGGGCTTTTCCGCGCGGACAGCGTCGGGTTCTACCTGAGTCCATTTTTCACAGATTTCCTTTACTTTCCCGGGATCGGTTTCCGGAAGAAGATCTGCGGCAATTTCGTCCAGTGTCTTGCCGAATTCGGACTTCAGGATATCGGGAGTCAGGAAAGGCTCTTCGCCGTACTCCGTCAGCACCCGGTTCCAGGCTTTCCCGATTGACTCACGGGAATCCCACATGGTTCCATCGATATCAAAAATAATTCCGTCAGGCATTCGAATCCTCATTTCGCCAGAATCTGGCAGTAAAAACATACAATAACCTGGAAAATGACAAAGAGAGTATAGCACAGGCCGCTTTTTCCCGCAATAAACAGGATAAAAATCCGATCGGAACACTCTCCGGAGGTAAAAAAGCAGCTCATTACCGGCTCTGTTTCGGCGATGAAGGCTGCCGCAATTGTAGACTATTATCTGAAAATTTATTTATCTATTGAAACGTTTCCTTATTCAGGAAAATCGGACAAAAATTGTAATATTTACTAAAAATGGCTTGATGATGCGGTTTTTCAGGAAACGGTACCAGAGTGGTACCCATTTTTCCGGGCGGCGTGTTTTTGAATTCAATTTTGGGAAAATTGATAATAATTATCCTTTTTATATGGCAATGCAGGGAATGTACATAAAAATATACATTCTATTTCGGGCCATTTTCATTCCCGGAAGGGGGTATTCAATTGGTGAGAATTAGAAATTTTCAAAAATTAATAAAATATTTTATAAAATTCATTAATTAATAATAAATACTATTATAGAACAAAACCCTTGAAAATAGAAGGTTTATTAGGAGTAGATTTTTTGGGTACCATCGTTGGCAGGTACCCCAAACTCCCCCTTCAGGGTCATATTACCCCGGGTACCATGCGAAGTTTCCATTTTTTTTAATACTATTTGTGTACCCCGGGCTACCATCTGGGTACTTGTCCCGCGTTTCGCTCGATTTTATCATTTGCAGTGTAAGAGGATGACAGGCGGAGATAGCCTGTTGGTTTCCGCTTCGGGGGGAAGCCCGTTGATTTGGTTTGTTCTTTCGGGATTTGTAATCGAGGAAAGAACGCAGAAATTGTTCAGTTAATAACGTAAAACATTATCCACACTCTAAGGGAAAGACTGAAAGGATTGGCATCGAGTGAATGGTGGATTTGTGTTAGACGGGAACGATTTGCAGCCAGGTCAGGGTGCTTCTCTTTTTGGAATGCAATGAAATCATTTCCTGAATGCAAGTGAACGATTCATATCATTTCAGAAAGATGAACGGACCATGACAGAAGACGAACTGAGAAAATTGAAGCGAGGCGAGCTTCTGGAGATCATGCTGGCCCAGAGCCGTGAGATTGACCGACTCAAGAAGCAGAACCAGGAGCTGCGGGAGCAGGTGAACAACAGGCAGATATCACTGCAGAAATCCGGCAATATTGCGGAAGCTTCTCTTGCTCTGACGAAAATTTTTGAGGAAGCCCAGAAGGCGGCAGATTTATATCTTTATAATATAGAAAAAACCGGGGCGGTTTCCGCTGAGGAGATTTCCCGGGAGACAGATAATAATATTGAAGAAACGAACCGGACACAGGCTCAGGATACTGCGAAAGAGCTGGAGGAAGCCGTGAGAGCAGAGACCGGGGGACAGAGAGGCAATCCGGAAGAGGATGAGGTTGCCGAAGCGGAAAGGGAAGAAAACGGTTCGGATTTACAGGTTGAGGCAGAAAGCGTTCCGAAGGACGGGAATGTCCCGGAAGCGCAGGACTATACTGAGCTCTCGAAAAATATTGAGAGCCAGCTTTATTCGGGAGGTCTTCTGAAAACAGAAACCCGGGTAAGCGAAGCCGGGGAAGAGATTCCGGAAGCGGAAGAAACCCGGGAAGAAATTCCGGAGGCGGAAGAAGCCGGAGAAGAGATTCCGAAGGCCGAAGAAACTGAGGAAGAGATTCCAGAGGCGGCAGAAGCTGAGGAAGAGGTCCCGAAGACGGAAGAAGCCGGGGAAGAGATTCCGGAGGCGGCAGAAGCGGAGGAAGCAATTCCGATCGAGGTTTTCGAAGAAGAACAGAAGGAGACGGCAGAAGCAGATTCCGAAGTTCCGGAAACCGAAAAGGCCGGGGCTGCGACAGAGGCAGTTATTTCCGAAGCGGAAGAGTCTGTTCCGGAAAAAGTGAACCGGGAAAAAGGTTCACGTCAGGGACACAGATCCGGCTTTGAAATGGAAAGCGCATCTGCCAGAAGAGCAAGGCGCAGAGAATACTTTTTGGCAAAGCGGACTCATCAGGGGTTCGGAGAGGGCAGAAAAGCGGAAAGAACCGCTGCCTTCCTGAACCGCACACATCCGGATGAGACGGCCCCGGAACCGGAGAAAGAAGATCAGCCAGAGCCTGAGAAACCGTCTGCGGCGGAATCGGTAAGGAAAGTACAGCCGGAACCGGAGAAAGAAACCGCCGCGGAATCGGGAACCGAATCTCATCCGAAACCGGACAATGGATTCGGAACGAAGCTCAAAAGATTCTTTCGTCAGGAGACGGAGTATGAGCCGGATGATGACTTCCAGCCCGTCACTCGCGAAGAGCGAAGGGAAAGGAAATAATCCGCAGGGTTCCGGGCCCTTTGAAAAAGGCAGAGGGAACAGGCAGAAAAATCCGGGTTGCAGGGGAGCGAGCTTTGATGGCGGCAAAAAAAGACTTGCCTGACACACAGGCAATCCAAGCTGAATATGAAAGATATAATTACCGCCATAAATTTCTGAGAAATGTCAGAAGCACAGCGTTTGTGCTGATTGTTGTGGCGGCTGTTGCAGTGTTAATCGCCGTTCTGCTGCTTCCGGTTCTCAGAATTTACGGAAAATCGATGCACGGCACTTTGAACAGCGGTGACATCGTGGTATCGGTAAAGGGTTCTGACTTTGAGCAGGGCGATATTATTGCTTTCTACTACAACAATAATATTCTGGTGAAGAGGGTTATCGCCGAGTCGGGAGACTGGGTTGATATAGATGAGGATGGAACGGTTTTCGTCAATCAGGTAAAAATTGACGAGCCCTACCTGACCAGCAAGGGCCTGGGCGAGACGAATATCGAGCTCCCTTATCAGGTCCCGGAGGGAAAGGTTTTTGTGATGGGAGATAACCGGGTCGTCTCCATTGATTCAAGGAATACGGCGATCGGATGCGTGTCATCCGAGCAGATCGTCGGGAAAATAGTTTTCAGGATCTGGCCATTCAAAGATATGGGAAGAGTCCAGTAGGTGTTTGCGGAGGGGTTGAAACGGAGATGCCACTCGACGGGGGGATATGGTTTCGGCCGGGAAACCGCTGCAGATTGCAGAACGGCCGGGATCGGTTTCGGTGTAGAAATCGGATACTGTCGATCAGCTGGAATAAATGGGAACGGGTATGAATATCTTAACAAAACTGGCAAATCAAATACTGAAGCTTCACGGAGCGATGAAAAAGCGTCGTAAGACACTGGTTGCGTTAGGATGCGTGGTTGTATTTATCACCACCTATGCTCTTATTCTTCCTGCCATAACGATGGACCAGAATCATACGGATGAGGGGATGTCGGTTGAAAATGCCGGAGAGACGGCAGAAGGTGCGGGAACGGACGGACAGGCAGTCACGGAAGAGACAGCCGCGGCGGGTGACACGGCGCAGGCAGACGATTCCGCAGCGGCTGAAGAGGATACATCCGCCGGAAACGGTTCGGACGATGCGGCGGCGGAACAGACCGCTTCCGCGAATGCAGCGGGAACCCTTACATATGACGGAAAGGATTATCATGTCACGCTGACATACGGCGAAGACGCCGGCATTCCTTCCGGAGCTGAGATTTCTGCCACAGAGCTGGATCCGAATTCAGATGAGTATCAGATCTATTTCGAGTCTGCCAAGCAGGCGTACCTCAAAGAAAGCGGTGAGGAAGAAGCCATCGGATATCAGGCCCGCTTCTTCGATATCCGCATTATGAGCCAGGGGGCGGAAATCGAGCCGGCCGCTTCCGTCCAGGTGCAGATCACCTATGACCAGCCGGTTGAGAAATCGGTCGCGGATGACATGAAGGCGGTTCACTTCGTCCATGACGACGCGAAGGAAGCGGAAGTCCTTCCGGTAAAGACAGAAACCGGAGAGACCGGAAACAGGGACGAGGGAAGCGTTTCGGATATCAGCTTCACGCAGGAAAGCTTCTCCATCACCGGAACGATTGCTCCGGTGGAGACGCCTTATAACGATGCGAATTCGGATACAAACTGGCCGCTTCATTCGGACGGCGATAAATGGCTGATGATCCTGACCGATGATGACACCAATTATTACGCGGTGAAAAATGACGGATCTCTGGTCCAGGTGGATCTGAACAAAAATAATTCGGAGGATGAGTACAACTGGGTTGCCACGATCGACGGAAACAGCGCGGATATCGCTTCCTATGAGTGGAACCTGACACAGACGGACAACAACCAGTACGCGCGTTGGCGCAAACTCACAACGAACGACGGGGCGACGAGAGTGGATCCCAGATCTTCGGACGGGTTTTCCACATCGAGCACGGGGTATGTTTTCCGGACGGATTATAAACAGCTCGGAACGGCTTTATATCTCACCTCGGATGCGAGTTACATCTACTACTATATCGGGATGAATTCAGACCACACGAAGATGGTCGGCGGTCTGAACAGCACGAACTGCAAGGTGTATTTCGCCCGCAATCCGGTCGCGAGTGATTCCGATATCAATACCGGCGGGGATTCCGGTGAGACCGGAGGCGAGGATCCGGGCACGGTCGAGCCGAATCTGAACGTGCCGGAAATCGCCAAGACTCTGACAAGCAATGAGGACGGCACCTACGACCTTTCGCTCAGCGTAAAGGGAACGTCTGCCTACAGCACGATCCAGAAAAAAGCCGATATCGTTATCATCTACGATACTTCCACGAGTATGTATGAGAACATGGTCGGCAGCGAGATGCGCAAAGAGATTTCGCGGCGATCGGTCAATGAACTGGCGGAAACGCTGCTGAGCAACAACACCGAGAGTGCTCCGGATGCGGTCCGGCTCGCTCTGGTCAGTTTCGACAATACGGCGGCGATCCAGCAGTTCGGAAGCAATTCGAGTGCGTGGACGACAGAGGTGGATGAATATACCGATAAGGTGGATTTCCTGACGGACAACATCCAGGGCGGATTCCACGCGACGAACTGGGAAGATGCGTTTATCAAGGCGCTCTCCCTGTCCACCAGGGATGACGCCGAGACGTTCTACGTATTCGTATCCGACGGAAATCCGACCTTCCGCGTCACGAAAGGTGATTTAGGCGGAACCACCAATTATCCGAATGGATATGAGTATACGAGCGAGACACGGTACGAGAAGTCCGGCCTCTACGGAAACGGTTACGACAGCGGCACAAACCACGATGTCGGGATTAACATTGAAAAGTCTTACAATGCTGCCGTTCCGCAGGCCCAGAAACTGGCTTCGGAGAAGAACGGAAAAGTCTTCTGCGTCAGCTGTTACATGGACAACACCGAGACTCGCATGCAGCAGCTCACGAAAGCGATCAACAGCGCGGTCAGCGGGTCGGCCTCCTATTATACTGCGGCGGATGAGGATTCCCTGAATACAGCGTTTTCGTCCATCGCGAACGAAATTACCAGAGAGAGTTTTTTCCGCCAGGTAAAAATTACCGACGGTATTACCAAAGATACGTCTTCCTATCTGGAGATCCGGAACGGAGATGTCACTCAGTTCACCTACTCCATCCAGGACGATGAAGGCAATTCGCTCACCAGGGAAGAGGAAAAGCTTCCGGAGGCGACCTTTACCGAGAATGACGACGGGACGCAGACGGTCGTGTGGGATTTGACGTGGACAACGGACGGCGAGGAGTATGAGCTGAAGAACGGCTATACCTACCAGGTGACCTTTACGGTCTGGCCGGGTCAGGAGGCCTACGACACGCTGGCCGGGCTGAACAACGGGACGATCCAGTGGGAAGATGTTGATCAGACTCAGTATGTGCGGGAAGAAAATAGTGACGGAACCTACACCTACAGTCTGAAGACCAATACTTCGGCGACGCTGGATTATACCGGATATTCCCGCTACGCGCACACGAAGCCGCATGACGGGTCGGAGGAGTCCTTTACACCGGGAACGCTGACCTACGACGACCCGGACCCGATGCCGCTCGTTTCCGATAAGATCCAGGTGGTCAAGAAGTGGGAAGGCGACGAAGACAAGGAAAAGCTCCGCGGGAGCTCGGTTGCTCTGGAGCTCTACTGCGATGGTGATTTGGTCCATACGTTTACCCTGAGCAGCGACAATGACTGGAAATCAACCGAATACTGGTACGTCGCTCCCGGGCTGAAAGTCGGAGAGGACGGATCCCTGGAGACGCTGGACAGCGGCCATGTATATACGCTGAAAGAGGCGTCCGGGTCCACCAATGAAAACTATACGTTCAGTTCGGAGACAGTTTCTCCCTTCCTGATCAATTCTGCGGAAGAGATCACTTGGGATGGAGCGCAGACGGCCGGCGTGATCACCGGAACGAATAAACTGAACGACGCATTCTACAAGGTAATCATCAAGAAGGTTTCCAGCGCGGATACCGGAACGGGCCTCGCGGGAGCCGAGTTCAAGCTCTATTCCGACGAAGCCTGCACGCAGCAGATCACGACGGACGGGAAGGGCAATCCGATCGGAGATAACGGAACCCTGACGACCGGAGAGGACGGGCAGGTAGAGATCGGCGACCTGAAGGAAGGCGTCTATTATCTGAAAGAGACGAAGGCGCCGAACGGCTATCAGCTGCTGAGTGAGCCGATCAAGATTACGATCACCAGAGCACAGGATCCGATCGTCCAATACGCTCAGGACGGAAACAGCAAGTCGACCGATAACTCGGGCGTGACCGTTTCCGAGGACGGGAGCACCTATACTCTTATGATAACGAACACGGCCGGAAAAGCACTGCCGAGCACAGGAGGTTCCGGAACGTTCGGTTACAAATTATGCGGCCTGCTGCTGCTTGCCATTGCTATTGTGGCTGGCTTTGGAAGGCGCGCCAGAGGAAGGAGGGTAAACTGATATCAGCTGCCGCTGAACTCCGGCGTGACAAAAGTCACAATAACGACGGGATTCAAGGCCTGGAAAAGATTGTACAGCGGGGGGATTAAGAGGGAACAGATTCATTCATTTTTGCACCGAAGTACAAACTGAAAGGGAAGTATTATGAAAAAGATGAAAAAACTGATTTCGACAGTCTGCGCGACAGCGATGGTGATAGGAATGACGGTCGTTCCGGCGGCTGCGGATACCGGGGATACCATTTCCGTAACCGGACTCGGCGAGGGAGATACCGCTTCGTATTTCCAGATTCTGAACTGGAGCGAGACCGACGGCTGGCAGCTGGATGACGCTATGGCGAATTCCGGACTGACCGCTGATAATCTCACCGACGGAATCAACGCATCCGAGGCGGCTACGATTGCAACCGCCTATCAGAGTGCAGATGCGGACGGCTCTCTGACCATCTCCGGAACGACGGGTACGAGTCCGGTCGATATGGCGAAGGGTCTCTATTACGTAAGAGTAATACCGGGAACGGCAGGCGTTATCTACAATCCGATTTTTGTCGGAAATGACTTTGACGATGCGTCCGCCAATTCGGTCGATGCGTCCACTGCCGTCTATGAGGGAACCGCTGTTGCGAAGAAGCAGGAGACCGGCCTTGAAAAGACGGCCGGATCTGAGGAAGATGCTCAGAAGGATGTCGCGGTTGGCGATACTGTTCTGTTTACGATCGACACCACGATGCCTGCTTACACCGGCGGCTATACGAGCAAGACCTTTACGATCACCGATACGCTCTCGACCGGACTTACGCTGAACGCGGATTCCATCCAGGTGACGAACAGCACGGACGGATCGACCTATACGGCGGTTGATGCGGCGGATTACACCGTTACCACGACCGATTCCGGATTTGAAGTATCCTTCAGGGAAAGCTACTTCACAAAGCGCGTGAACCTTTCTACTCCGATCCGCATCCAATACAGCGCAACGGTTACGTCTGAAGCGCAGTACAACTACAACGAGATGGATAACACCGCTACCCTGACCTACACGAACAACCCGGGCGGCGACGAGAACACGGTTACCGACAAGACCCGTCACTACACCTTCAGCATCGGTGCCACCCTTCTCGGAAACGGCACGACTGAGAAAGTGACACATGAGGCGGTCAAGGTTGTCGCCGGTTCGGACCTCGCTCTTCAGTATGAGACCGGCTCCACGGTTACGACGTACCACAGCACCACGTCTACGACAGATACATACAGCGGACTGGCAGAAGCCGGATTCACGCTTTACAAGACGAGAAACACGGACGGCACCTATGCGGATCCGACCGGAGATGAGTTCACGACTACAGATACCGGTAACATCACCTTCCAGGGACTGGATGCCGGAACCTACTATCTCGTTGAGACCACCGTTCCGAACGGCTACACGAAAGCCGCGGACCACACCATTGTGATCACCCCGACCTACGATCTGTCGGTAGAAGCCGGCGGAGACGGCGACGATGAGACTCTGGATACCTACACTGTGACGGTGGATGGCCTTTCTGCTGTGACCTACAATATCACAAACGAGGTGAATGACGACGGAAGCGAGACCAGCTGGTCTGAAGTTACCGATGGCAGCACCTCGGCCGGTATTGCCAACAATGAGGGAGCAAACCTTCCGACCACCGGCGGAATCGGCACCAGGATTTTCTATGCGGTAGGCGGAATCCTCGTTCTCGCTGCGGTTGTCCTTCTGGTTTCCCGCAGAAGAATGGGCAAAGCCTGAGTTCGCAGTATACCTGACTAGTTAATTGGCTGACCAGTGGGAGCGGCCGCAAGGCCGCTCCCCCCTCAGATATTGTCAGCCGGGGGAGAATGTGCCTATATTTCTGCACAGGTTCGTGAGTGAGTTTGGAACATGTTCAGAGATATGTGTACATGACAAATATCAGGAGAAGTGTATGGCCTGGATAAAAAAACATCTGTTTACTCTGATCCTGGTTCTCATATTAATCATCGGCGCTGGTCTTCTGATTTATCCGTCTCTGGCAAATTACATCAATACGATGGGACAGAGCAAAACCGTTCAGAATTACGCGGCGGACGTCGCGAAGATGAGCGATGACGAATACGAAAAAGTGATCTCGGATGCCGAGGCTTACAACTCGAAAATAGCGCAGTCCGGATTTACCTGGGATATGACCGATGAGCAGAAAACGGAGTACGAGAGTCTCCTGAATGTCAGCGGAACCGGGGTCATGGGTTATCTCACCATACCGAAGATTGACCTTCAGCTCCCGATTTATCACGGGACGAGCGATGAGGTTCTGAAGACTTCGATCGGTCATGTCGAGGGGACATCCCTCCCGGTGGGCGGATCGAAATCGCACTGTGTCCTGTCCGGTCACAGAGGGCTTCCTTCCGCAAGACTGTTTACCGATCTGGATAAAATGGCAGAGGGTGACACCTTTACCTTGTCTATATTAAATGAAACGCTGACGTACGAAGTTGATCAGATCCGGATTGTACTTCCGGAGGATCTTTCCAGTCTGACCCTGGAGGACGGGCAGGATTACTGCACACTGGTGACCTGCACACCTTACGGCGTCAACACACACCGCCTCCTCGTGCGGGGACACAGGATCGCGAACGCGGACGGTGACGCGAGAATCGTCGCGGACGCGCTTCAGATTGAGCCGATATACATCGTTCCGTTTGCCTGCATCCCGTTCGTGGCGGCCCTGCTGATCGTTCTTTTCGTCACAACCGGAAAGAAATACCGGAAGCGTCACGAGAGCAAGGTGCCGAAGTACTTAAAAGAGAAGGGCATTGAGAACAGGGACAAATCCGATTACAAAGAATTGATCCGCCGGTCAGGCAGGCGCCGTTTCGGAAGAAAACACGGAAGAGACAGAGAATGAGACAGATTTGCCGTGGATCCGGCAGATGAGAAGATATATCAGAACTGGTAATGTGCAATCAGACAGATCCGCGGGTCGGATGATCCGCAGGAGAAGCGTCCGGAAATGCACAGGGAAGGAGAAAATGTGAGAACGGCACTTTCAAAAAAGAGATATCTGATACTGGCCCTGGCCGTCCTTATGATCGGCATCCTTTTCATTCCGTCCCGGGTTTTTGCGGCGGAGGAGATTGATTATACCAAAACCGGAACGATTTCGATTACCCTGAAGGATACGGAGACTTCTGAGCCGATTCCGGGCGGGGAGCTTTCCCTGTATCAGGTGGCGGAGATTGTCGATTCGGACAGCGGAGCCACACTGGTGTATACGGACGATTTTTCCAGCGCGCTGGGAAGCAGCGCTCCTTCGATTTCAGAAAGCACCGATCTTACGGCGGAGCTCGCGGCTCAGTTTGCCACGGTGGTTACAGAAAATAATATTGCTCCTTTTGATTCCGGAACGGTCGGGGAAGACGGAACAGTTACTTTTTCGGATCTTCCGCTCGGTCTGTATCTCGTAGTGGAGACGGAATCGGCAGAGGGTTACGACACGCTCAGCCCGTATCTGCTTATGGTACCGACGCTGGGCGAGGATGGAACGTATCATTACACGATGGATACGTATCCGAAGATGGAAAAGACCACCACGGTCACACCGACGGTGACTCCGGTTGTTCCTCATACGCCGGGGGATAATCCGAAAAATCCGTCCAATCCCGGAACGTCGACGAAAACCTCGACACCACATACGGGAGGGTCGACGACAAGGAATTATCTTCCTCAGACAGGACAGCTCTGGTGGCCGGTTCCGCTTCTGCTCGTCGGAGGTGCCGCGCTTGTCGCAGGCGGTCTGAGATCCAGGCGGAGACAGAAACGCGCCGCGGAAGCATCCGAGTCCTGAGGGATTATTGGAATAACTGAATAACTTTGTCTGGTGGGGGCCTCTGTCGCTGATCCGGCAGGGGTTCTGTTTATTTTCGGATCCGGGTCCGTATCCTTTCGGGTGCGTACTCGGTTTTCTTGATTTTTAGCCCATGCTGTGGCATATTATTCTAAGGAAAGTATGTCCGCGACCATCTGCAGGTTTATTTTTATCAAGAGGAACAGATATGAAATTACTTACGTTTGCGGTGCCCTGCTACAATTCGGCTGAATATATGGGCAGGTGCATTGACTCCCTTCTTCCGGGCGGGGATGATGTGGAGATCCTGATTATCGATGACGGATCGACGAAGGATCGGACGGCTGAGATTGCGGACGAATACGCCCGGCGGTATCCAAATATTGTGCGGGCAATTCATCAGGAAAATAAAGGGCACGGAGGCGCGGTAAATACAGGAATAGAAAATGCCACCGGCCTTTATTTTAAGGTGGTTGACAGCGATGACTGGGTCGATCAGAAGGCGTATAAGAGGATTCTTTCGGATCTGAATCTGATCATTCGCGGCGCGGTCACCGTGGACGTGGTTCTCTCCAATTTCGTCTATGAGAAGCAGGGAGCGAAGCGGAAACGCGTGGTCCATTACGAGAAGTTCTTTCCCCAGGAGCGTCCTTTTGCCTGGAAGGAGATGAAAGAGCTTCCGCCGTCACACTATGTGCTGATGCACTCGATTATCTATCGCACCGGGCTTCTCCGTGAGTGCGGTCTGACTCTTCCGGAACATACATTTTATGTCGATAATATTTACGCGTTCGAGCCCTTTGTGGCGGTGCACACGCTCTACTACATTAATGTAAATTTCTACCGCTATTATATCGGAAGGGAAGACCAGTCTGTGAACGAAAAGATCATGATCTCCAGAATTGACCAGCAGATCCGGGTCAATGAGACCATGATCGATTTCATGAAAACAGACGGCAGAAAAGTATCCGGAAGACAGTGGAGATTCCTGGTGCATTATCTGGGGATCATCATGACCATTACCTCCGTTCTGCTGATCCGGTCCGGGGAACCGGATGCCCTGGAGAAGAAGAAAAAACTCTGGGTGGATCTGAAGAACGCGGACTTCGGAACGTGGCTCTGGATACGGCTCAGCATTCTGGGATTTTCCATGAATCTCCCCGGAAAAAACGGCAGAAAAATATCCTCGAAGGGGTACGAGCTGGCGCAGAAGTTTTACGGATTTAATTGATGAAACAGGAAGAAGGAATGGTTTATGAGAGTTGGAACCGGGTATGATGTTCACCGGTTTGCAGATGACAGGAAACTGGTCCTGTGCGGCGTTCCGATTCCGTATGAAAAGGGGCTGCTCGGGCACTCGGATGCGGATGTGGCGCTGCACGCGATTATGGATGCCCTGCTCGGGGCGGCCGCGCTGGGAGATATCGGGGAACATTTTCCGGATCAGGATCCGCAGTATGAGGGCGTGTCAAGTCTGGACCTTCTGAAGAAGGTCCGGGATATGCTCCTGGAACATCTTTTTGTGATTGAAAATATTGATGTGACGATCGTGGCGCAGGAACCGAGGATCCGGCCGTATGTCGAGCGAATGCGGCATGTGGTCGCGAACACCCTTCAGATCGAGGTCGATCAGGTCAGCGTAAAAGCGACGACCGAGGAAGGTCTGGGATTTACCGGAGCGAAGCTCGGAATCGCCGCGCAGGCAGTCTGCGCCCTGAGCTCGGCCGGGGAGGATTTTGACAGACAGGCCGGACCGGGGTATCCGGAAGGCCGCGGCTGCTGCGGCGCAGCCTGCCCCGCCGGAAAACCGGAAAGCTGTCCGTTCCGAAACAATCCGGAGGAAAAGACCGCTCAGGAGGAGAAACCCGTGAGCTGGGAAGATATGCCGGACTGCGGAGGCTGCGGCGATGACTGGGGCGGAGTCCGGGATGACGATTAAGCGGTTTTTCCGAGAAATGAAAAAGGAGAATGAAACATGAAACTGTACAATACCATGACGAAGCGCAAAGAAGAATTCGTCCCGATCGAGCCCGGAAAGGTGAGCATGTATGTCTGCGGCCCGACGGTCTACAATCTGATTCATATCGGAAACGCCCGTCCCATGATCGTGTTTGACACGGCGCGGCGCTACTTTGAATATAAAGGATATGACGTCAATTACGTGTCCAATTTTACGGATGTTGACGATAAGATTATCGCAAAGGCCAATGAGGAGGGAGTTTCCGCGGAAGAAATTTCCACCCGCTACATTGCCGAGTGCAAAAAGGATATGGAAGGAATGAATGTCCGTCCCGCGACGACGCATCCGCTCGCTACCAATGAGATTCCCGGGATGATCGAGATGATCACAAAGCTGATCGAGCAGGGGCACGCCTATGAGGTGAACGGGACGGTCTATTTCCGCACGCGCAGCTTTCCGGATTACGGAAAGCTTTCACACAAGAATCTGGACGATCTCCGTTCGGGCTTCCGCGATCTGAAGGTGTCGGGAGAGGATCAGAAAGAGGACCCGCTCGATTTTGTTCTCTGGAAGCCGAAGAAGGAAGGGGAGCCGTACTGGGACGCGCCCTGGAGCCAGGGAAGACCGGGCTGGCATATCGAGTGCTCGGTGATGGCGAAGCATTATCTGGGAGACACGATCGACATTCATGCAGGAGGCGAGGATCTGATCTTTCCGCATCACGAAAATGAGATCGCTCAGAGCGAATGCTGCAACGGCGTTCCGTTTGCGCATTACTGGCTGCACAACGCGTTCCTGAATATCGATAACCGCAAGATGAGCAAATCTCTCGGAAACTTTTTCACGGTCCGTGAGATCGGAGAGAAGTATGACCTGATGGTTCTGCGGATGTTCATGCTTTCTGCGCATTACAGAAGTCCCCTGAATTTCAGCCGCAGCATCATGGAGTCGGCGAAGAATTCCCTGGAGAGAATTGTGACCTGCGTGGACAGACTGAGCGGTCTGATCAGCGGGGAGAGAAGCCAGGACCTGACCGAAGAGGAACAGGAGAAGCTCGGGGAGTCGAAACAGTACCGGGAGAAATTTGAGGAAGCCATGGATGACGACCTCAATACGGCGGATGCGCTGGCGGCCATTTTTGAACTGGTTCGCTTTGCGAATGTCGAGGTGACAGAGGAGTCCTCGAGTCTGTTTGCGGAGATGGTGAAGCAGCAGATTCTGGAGCTCTGCGATATCATGGGTCTCACCGTCGAGAGGAAGCAGGAGACGCTGGACGAGGAAATCGAGGCGAAGATTCAAGAGAGACAGGAAGCGCGCAAAGCGAAGGATTTTGCCCGGGCGGATGCCATCCGGGATGAACTTCTCGCGAAGGGAATCATTCTTGAGGATACGAGAGAGGGCGTCAAGTGGAAGAGAGCCTGAATTTCCTGGATGCGATCGGAAAGAAATTTGATCTGCCCGGGAGGGACCCCGTTTCTTTTTCCCCGCTCACGCTCGCGTATATCGGCGACGCGGCTTATGAAATGGTGGTGCGGACGGTTATTGTGCGAAAAGGAAACGCACCCGTCAATAAGCTGAACCGGAGGGCATCGGAGCTCTCCTGCGCGGGACGGCAGTCGAAGATGATCCGCGCCCTGAAGGAAGAGCTGACGGAAGAAGAACGGAAGATCTATAAGCGCGGCCGCAACGCGACATCGCACACGAAGGCCAAAAACGCCTCCACGGCGGACTACCGCCGGGCCACGGGATTTGAGGCGGTGATAGGCTATCTCTATCTGTGCGGCAGAACGGACCGCATGATGGAACTGATCCGCACGGGGATGGAACGGACACAGAAGAATGATCATGAAAAAAATGAAAGTGAATAACAGTTTCAATGGATAAAAAGCACGGAAGAAGTGAACAGCGTTTTGACGCTGATTATCAGACCGGAAGGAAAAAGAACCGGCCGGACAGGGAGCGCTCCGGAGGTCAGAGAAAGCGCGGGAAAGAAGACGAAAAAGCATGGAAACCATCGGCGGTTATGCCGAAAAAGACGTATCCCCGGCCGCGGCCGGATCGCCAGTTTACCAACATTGACGATTATCTGGCGGACTGGGACCGAAAATTCGGAAAGACGCCGGATGTGGATTTTGACCTGTCTTCCGGAATGGAAGAGGAGGAAGGCCAGGACCGCTTCGAGCGCGCCTACGGGAACCGCAGAGACCGGAAGCGGAATCTGAACGGAGTCCGGCCGGAAGAGGAAACCGGGAAAAGAAGCAGCCGGGAAAGAAATCCGGGGGGGGACCGTCCGGAAAAGAACACCGGGAGAGGGAAAAACCGGAGAAGAAATCGGAACGGCGGCCGTCCGGAGGAAGATGGCCGGGAGAGAACCCGGAAAGATCCGGATTCGGTTCGGTACGAGGCCGCGCCGTCTGCGGGTGAGGCGTCGGACAGTGAGAACCGGATCGAGGGAAGAAATTCCGTTCAGGAAGCCTTCCGCTCGGGAAGATTTGTGGACCATCTCTATGTTCAGCAGGGGCTGAACGACGGACCGATCGCCACGATCCGGCGCATGGCGAAGAAGGCCGGGACGACTGTCAGCTACGTCCCGAAGGAGCGTCTGGACCGGATGTCCGTGACCGGCCATCACCAGGGCGTGATCGCGTCGGTCGCCTCCTATGAGTATTCCACCGTGGAAGCAATTCTGGAAAAAGCGAAGGAAAAGGGAGAGGACCCGTTCCTGTTTCTGCTTGACGGGATCGAGGATCCGCAGAATCTGGGAGCGATTATCCGTACCGCCAATCTTGCCGGCGCTCACGGTGTGATCATCGCGAAGCATCGCGCGGCGGGGCTGACAGCGGCTGTCGTGAGAGCGTCCGCGGGAGCCCTGAATTTCACCCCGGTCGCGAAGGTGACAAATCTGGGCTCGACGATCGATGAGCTGAAAAAAGACGGCATGTGGTTTGTCTGTGCCGACATGAAGGGCACCAGCATGTATGATCTGGAGATGAAGGGAGCGGTCGGGCTGGTGATCGGAAGTGAGGGAGAGGGCGTGAGCCGTCTGATCCGCGAAAAATGCGATTTCGCCGCAGCTATTCCCATGCGCGGAGACATCGATTCACTGAATGCCTCTGTGGCAGCCGGTATTCTCGCGTTTGAGATTGCCCGGCAGAGGGGCAGATAACAAATCTGGACAATATCCCGGGGTGGAAAAAATGGCGAAAGGAAGCGAAGAATCGTTTTCCGATGAGGAGCTGGTCGCCCGCTTCCGCAGAGGAGACCGGGAGGCGGGCAATGTCCTCGTGGAAAGATATAAATACCTTGTCAGGATCCGGGCGCGCGCCCTGTATCTGGCGGGCGGAGACCGGGATGACCTCCTTCAGGAGGGAATGATCGGCCTTTTCCGTGCCATGCAGAGCTTTGATCCCGGGAAGGAGGACGGTGCCTCCTTCCGGACGTACGCCTCGGTCTGCGTGAGCCGCCAGATGTATTCGGCAGCGGTTTCTTCGCGAAGAAAGAAGAATCTTCCGCTCAATGAATCGGTCTCGCTCGATGAGCTGGCGGAGCGTCAGGCGGACCGGCAGATCGGGACGGCCGAGAGCCCGGAGACGATTCTGCTCGGTCAGGAATCCGAAAGTGCTCTGCTTGACCGCATCAATTCCCGCCTGAGCGCCTATGAGCGCAAAGTCCTGGCGCTGTATCTGGAAGGGATGGATTACCATCAGATCGCGGCGAGGCTGGGGAAACCCGATAAGTCCGTGGACAACGCGCTTCAGCGCATCCGCGGGAAAGTGCAGAAGCTCGTGGATGAAATGCCGCGGTGAGGAAAGACAGATTGAAGGCTACGACGACAGTCATAATTCCGAATTATAATGGAATGAAGTTCCTGGACACCTGCTTTGATTCGCTGGAAAAGCAGACGTACCGCGCTTTCCGGGTGATCGTGGTGGACAACGGGTCAACCGACGGAAGCCGGGAATGGCTCAGGGAACACGAATCGGACCGGGTCCGGGTCATTTATCTGGAAAAAAACACCGGATTTTCGTTTGCGGTCAATGCGGGAATCCGGGCGGCCGGGACGAAATACGTGCTCCTTCTGAACAATGACATCCGTGCGGACGAGAGGTTTATCGAATATCTGGTGAGGGCGGTGAGCGCTTCGCCGCGGATTTTTTCGGTCGCCTCCCGCATGATCCAGATGGCGCATCCGGACCGTCTCGACTCCGCCGGGGACCTCTACACGGTTCTCGGATGGGCGTATAACCGGGGAATCGACTGCGATCCGGATCGGTTTTCCAGACCGGCGGAAGTCTTTTCCGCGTGCGCGGGAGCGGCGATCTACCGCCGATCGGTTTTCCGGAAGATCGGACTCTTTGACGAGATGCACTTCGCCTATCTGGAGGATATCGACGTCGGATACCGGGCGCGGATATACGGATACCGGAATATCTACTGCCCGCAGGCCGTGGTGTACCATGTGGGAAGCGGGTCGAGCGGATCCAAATACAATGCGTTCAAGGTAAAGCTTTCCGCCCGGAACAATGTGTATCTCTACTATAAAAATATGTCTCCGCTGCAGCGGGTCATCAACTATCCCGCCTATCTTCTGGGGACACAGATCAAACGGATGTTTTTCCGGAAGAAGGGATTTTCGGATGCCTTTGAGGAAGGCCTCGCCGAGGGGAGGCGGACCGTTTCAGATTGCCGGGCGGTCCGCTGGCGGGCCGGTCACATCCCGAATTATCTGGAGATCGAGGCGGAGCTGATCCGGAATACATTCTTTTATGTAAAGCAGCAGCTGATGAAAAAACGTTCCGGATTTTCCCGTTTTTGACAGGGGTAATGAATCATGCTACCATAAAAAAGAATTGCGGCATAAGGGGCTGTTCGTAATAGGGGAATGAAATATTGAATAAGGAATCTCAGATTTCCAGGGTCCGCATGCAGATTATCGTGGATGCGGTTCTGGTCATAATTTCATATCTGCTGGCGTGGGAACTGCGTTTCAACACGCATCTGTTCGGTCCCTATGTCCGGGTGCTGACGCTGCGGTACTACATTCAGATACTTGTTTTCATCGTTCCGCTGTTTCTGCTGGTCAATTATATTTTCCAGCTGTACAATGTCACCACCATCCAGAGCCGCCGGGTAGAAATGCTTAATATCATCCGGGCCAATACCGTGGGAATCCTGATCGTCGTACTCGGCCTGTATCTGGTGAAGCAGCAGCATTTCGCCCGGAACATGCTGTTTATCTTCTATGTTTTCAATGTCGTATTCGACGGCATCGCGCGCAACATCGTTCACGTCTATCTGCGCCGGAGAAAACGCAATCCGTCCGCGATCCGGAAGATTCTTCTCGTCGGATACAGCAATGCGGCGGAGCAGTATATTGACCGCGTCAACAGCAATCCCGAGTGGGGCAATGTCGTGGTCGGGATTCTGGACGATTTTGAGCCGAACGGATCCTCGTTCCGCGGGGTGAAGGTCCTGGGCACGTGCGACCGTCTGCAGGAAATCCTTGATTCCAATGAGGTGGACGAGATCGCGATCACACTTCGCCTGAGAGAATACTTCAAGCTGGAGGATCTGGTAAAGGAGTGCGAGAAATCCGGCATTCACACACAGTTCATTCCGGATTACTATAATATCATTTCCACGAAGCCGTACACCGAGGATATTATGGGCCTGCCGGTCATCAACATCCGGTATGTTCCGCTGATGAACGGCTTCAACGCTTTCATCAAAAGGGTGATCGACATCATCGGGTCTCTGATCGCCATCGTTATCTTTTCTCCCGTCATGCTGATCTGCGTGATCGGTATCAAAGTCACTTCTCCCGGACCGCTGATTTTCAGGCAGAAGAGAGTCGGCCTTCACAACAAAGAGTTTCTGATGTACAAGTTCCGATCGATGACGTATGTGCCGGATCCCGGCAGGAAGGCGAAGTGGACGGTGAAGGATGACCCGCGTGTGACGAAATTCGGAAAATTTATGCGGCGCACGAGCTTTGATGAGCTTCCCCAGCTTTTCAATGTCCTGAAGGGCGAGATGAGTCTGGTGGGTCCGAGACCGGAACAGCTGTATTTTGTCGAGAAGTTCCGCGAGGAGATTCCCCGTTATATGGTCAAGCACCAGGTCCGTCCCGGCATGACAGGATGGGCTCAGGTGCACGGGTATCGCGGCGACACGTCGATCCGCAAGCGGATTGACTACGATCTTTATTACATCGAAAACTGGACGCTGGGACTGGATTTCAAGATTCTGTTCATGACCCTGTTCAAGGGTTTTGTAAACAAGAATGCCTACTGACCCGGAAATCCGGACATCTGCCCTTCCGGCGGGAAACGGGAAAAACATATGGATCAGAAAACAGTCGATATCATGATACCGACACATAAACCGGACAGAAACCTCTTCACTCTTCTGAAGCGGCTCGGGAAACAGGATTATCCGATCAAACGGATTTATATCACCAATACGGATGAAACGTTCTGGGATCCGTCGCTCGAGGAGGAGTTTCCGGATGTCATCGTAAACCAGATCGACGCCGACGCGTTTGATCACGGGGGTACCCGTCATGAGATGGCGCTCCAGTCGGAGGCGGACCTGATGCTGTTTATGACGCAGGACGCCCTGCCTGCCGATCGTCACCTGGTAGGAAATCTGGTCAGGATGTTTTCGGATGAAACAGAAAGGATCGCGGTCGCCTACGGGCGGCAGACGGCCGGGAAAGACGCCGGAACACTGGACCGCTTTTCGCGGGCTTTCAATTATCCCCGTGAGAGCGTGATTCATACGCAGGAGGATGTGGGGCGTCTCGGGATCAAGGCATATTTCTGTTCGGATGTATGTGCGATGTATGACCGGGAGATCTACTTCTCTCTGGGGGGCTTTCCGCGCCCGTCCATTTTCAATGAGGATATGATTTTTGCCGGAATGGCGCTCCAGGCCGGCTATGCGGCTGCGTACGCCGCGGACGCGGTGGTATTTCACTCGCACAATTACAGCGGATCGCAGCAGTTTCACCGGTATTTTGACAACGGTGTCTCCCAGGCGCAGCATCCGGAAATTTTTGAGGCGGTTCCGCCCGAAGGGGAGGGAAAGCGTCTCGTGAAGGACAGCGCCGCCTACGTGATCCGGAAAAACAGGGCCTATCTGCTGTTTCCGCTCGTATGGCAGAGCGCATGCAAGTATACGGGCTTCTGGCTGGGAAAGCATTACCGGAAGCTTCCGGAGAAATTTGTGAAGGCGTGCAGCCAGAACAGAACCTTCTGGAAGCAGAAAAAAGGTCCGGGTCCCGGGGACAGCGGCTTTTCAGAGGAGGAAAAGGGAACATCCCCGTGAACGGACAGAAGAAGACATTCTGAAATTCGGAAACAAGAAAACCTGATTTACCATTATCCCGGAGGAGGAAAAATGAATTATATCGTGACCGGCGGTGCCGGATTTATCGGTTCCAATTTTGTATTTCACATGCTGAAGGAGCATCCGGACGCCCGGATCATCTGCCTCGACAAGCTGACATACGCGGGCAATCTCTCGACTCTCGAGCCGGTGATGGACAATCCCCGTTTCCGCTTCGTAAAAGCCGACATCTGCGACCGCGATGCGGTCTATCGGGTATTTGAGGAGGAGCACCCGGATTATGTGGTAAATTTCGCCGCGGAGTCCCACGTGGACCGCTCGATCGAGAATCCCGGAATTTTCCTTCAGACGAATATCATGGGCACCGCGGTGATGATGGACGCGTGCCGGAAATACGGCATCAGGAGATATCACCAGGTTTCGACCGACGAGGTTTACGGCGATCTGCCGCTGGACCGGCCGGATCTGTTCTTCACGGAGGAGACGCCGATCCACACCAGCAGTCCGTACAGCAGCTCGAAGGCTTCCGCGGACCTTCTGGTCCTGGCCTATCACCGGACGTACGGACTGCCGGTTACCATCAGCCGCTGTTCGAACAATTACGGGCCGTACCATTTCCCGGAGAAGCTGATTCCCCTGATGATCATCCACGCCCTGCACGATGAGCCGCTTCCGGTTTACGGGGACGGAAAGAATGTCCGCGACTGGCTGTACGTCGAGGATCACTGCCGGGCAATCGATCTCGTGATTCACAAAGGGCGCGAGGGAGAGGTCTACAATATCGGAGGCCACAACGAAATGGCCAACATTGATATTGTAAAACTGATCTGCCGGGAGCTGAACAAGCCGGAGAGCCTGATTACCTACGTTGAGGACCGCAAGGGCCATGATCGACGCTACGCGATCGATCCGGCGAAGATTCATTCGGAGCTCGGATGGCTTCCGGAGACGAAGTTCGCGGACGGCATTAAGAAGACGATCCGCTGGTATCTGGATCATGAGGACTGGTGGCAGCCGATCATCAGCGGCGAGTACCAGAACTACTATGATAAGATGTACAAGAACCGGATCGCCGAGGCGGAAAAGGAAAGCCGGTAAGGCGGAAACAAATCATGACAGACCGGTTTCTGGACCGGGGAAATGGAGAATTCAGGAAATGAAGGTTTTTGTGACGGGTGTGGCCGGACAGCTCGGCCATGATGTGATGAATCAGCTCGCGAAGAGGGGCTATGAGGGCATCGGGACGGATATCGCCGATCATTACAGCGGAGTTCAGGACGGGAGTCCGGTCACGTCCATGCCGTACGTTCCGCTCGATATCACGGATCAGGATGCGGTTGCACGGACAATCACGGAGATCGGACCGGATGTCGTGGTTCACTGCGCCGCCTGGACCGCGGTCGACGCGGCGGAGGAGGAGGAAAACCGTCCGAAGGTGCGCGCGATCAACGTAAACGGGACGCAGTACATCGCGGATGCCTGCAGGAAGACGGATGCGAAAATGGTCTACCTCAGTACGGACTACGTCTTCGACGGCCAGGGAACCGAGCCGTGGGATCCGGACTGCAGGGATTACAAGCCTCTGAATGTCTACGGACAGACGAAGCTCGACGGAGAGCTGGCGGTGTCCGGAACGCTGAAGAAGTATTTCATCTGCCGCATCGCCTGGGTGTTCGGCCTGAACGGAAAGAACTTTATCCGTACCATGCTGAATGTGGGCCGGTCGCACGACACGGTCCGCGTCGTCAACGACCAGATCGGCACGCCCACCTACACCTATGATCTGGCCCGTCTTCTGGTCGATATGATTGAGACGGAGAAATACGGATATTATCACGTGACAAACGAGGGCGGCTATATTTCCTGGTACGATTTCACCTGCGAGATCTACCGTCAGGCGGGCCTCGATACGAAAGTCATTCCGGTCACCACCGCGGAGTATGGCCTCTCGAAGGCGGCACGTCCCTTTAACAGCCGTCTGGATAAATCCAAACTTGTGAAAAACGGGTTTACGCCGCTTCCGGACTGGAAGGATGCGCTGCATCGCTTCCTTCTGGAGATCGGAGAGATTACGGAATAACCATCAGAACGCGGAAAAACGTCTGAGCTGCTGCACACCGGGGATTTTCACCGTGTGCGGCAGCCCTTTCTGATTTGATTTGAACCGGCTTGCCGGGAAAAAGGAAGGATCTGCCTGGAAAATGAAGATATCGGTCGCGATGACAACCTATAACGGTGAAAAGTTTCTTCCGGAGCAGCTGGAGTCGCTCCGGCTCCAGAGCCGCCCGGCGGATGAGGTCATTATCGTGGATGACCGCTCGACGGACGGAACACTGGATCTCCTGATGAAGTACCGCGGCGATCACCCGGATTTTCCGGTTCGGATTTTTGAGAACCGTGAGAATCAGGGTTACAAAAGAAATTTTCACATCGCCGCCAAAAAGACCACGGGTGATCTGATCCTTTTCTGCGATCAGGATGACATCTGGGCAGAGGAAAAGATCGAGACGCTTGCCGGAATGATGGAGGAGCACCCGGAGATGCTCACCCTCGCCTCCTCCTATGATCTGATCGACGGAAGCGGAAACCCGGTGACGACCGACGAGTGGGAGGGGTGGTGCAACCATAATCTCTACCACAGAGTGGTCGGAGCGGACGAGCTGGTGAGAGTCCCGCTCACGGACCTGCTCCTGCACAACTTCTGTCAGGGCTGTGCGGAAATCATCCGCAGGGAAGTTCTCGGCGAGTTTATCCGCGGGTATCACGGAAGAATTCCGCATGACTGGTATGTCAATCTGGTCGCAGCCAGCCGGGACGGCCTTTATTTTTACAATCACCCGCTGTTTCACTACCGGATTCACGGAGGAAATGCTCTCGGGCTCCGGCCGGATATCACCTGGAAGGATAAGTTCTCGGCGGAATACCGGACGCTTGACGCGCGGCAGAGCCGGGATGTGATCCGGGATCTGAGGAAAATCGCGCCGGATCTTTTCGCGTCTTCCGGGGAGGAACCAGAGGAAGAGGAGAACCCCGAGGCCGGAAAGGTCATCGGGGATCTGGGGAAGAGATTTTCGCACGCTCTCGGGAGAAAGATACGGAAGAAGTGGAACCGCACCTTTTCCGGGGGAAAAGAGATTCGGGAATCTTCGGAAGGGCGTGACTCCGGCCCGCAGAATGCCGGATCGGAGGCCGGAACAGAAGGATATGATGCTTCTTCGCTGCGGGAGATCCGGATTTACCCGGACCGCGCGGAGACGGCGGAAGAGGTTCGCGAACAGGAGAAATTCATCCGAGGGTATCTCGACGCCGTGAGAAACAAAAAGACAGTCTATATGCTTTCGCTGTATGACAATCCGAGGTACCGCGAGTTCCGCTCCCGGGAGGGCTGGGCGGCAGACGTTGCCTGCACGGTGTTCCAGAAGCGGCCGAAGATCTGAAGAGACGGATGAGCGAAGAGAACCCGAAAAGGAGGACTTCCGCTCCGGCGCGGGAGGTGCGGAAACGGCACGAAAGCCCGCTTTACTTGCGTTTACGGGGCACTTGTCATATAATATCCAGAGCCATTCGAAAGGGATTCAGGAAGAATTCGATTTATCTGCCCGAAAGGAGAGGAATCTTAAGATGGGTAAAATCAAAGTGACGAAAAACTGCAACGGGATCGAGGGACTCTGTGTGATCGAGCCGACCGTGTTCGGCGACAACCGCGGATATTTTATGGAAACTTATAATTATAATGATTTCGCTGCGGAGGGTATTGACTGCCGGTTCGTTCAGGATAACCAGTCCGCCTCCAGGAAGGGCGTTCTCCGCGGTCTTCATTTTCAGATTCATTACCCGCAGGACAAACTGGTTCGGGTCATCATCGGGGAAGTGTATGATGTGGCCGTCGATCTGCGCCCCGGAAGCGAGACCTTTGGAAAATGGTTCGGTGTCACGCTGACGGCGGAAAACAAGAAGCAGTTTTTCATTCCGAAAGACTTTGCGCACGGATTCATTGTCCTCTCGGACTACGCGGAATTCTGCTACAAGGTCACGGATTTCTACCATCCCAATGATGAGGGCGGCCTGATGTGGAACGATCCCGATCTCGGGGTCAGGTGGCCGATGCCGGAGGGAATGACCCCGGATGACCTGATCCTTTCCGAAAAGGACAAGGTCAACAGCAGTTACAGGCAGCTTCTTATTGACAGAGGAATGACGAAATAATGGCAAAAAAACGTCATCTGGCGGTCCGGCTGATTATTATTCTGGCAGCAGTTCTGCTGACCGTTTATTTCGTGCGCCAGGAACCGAATCATTCGGCGGACACAATCGGACTGTACATCAATGTTAAATCCGAAGATAATTTTGTCGGCCGGGTCTATTATGTGACGCAGGACCAGGGGGAATCCGCCGCATATTCGGAGACGCAGTCGGTCCCGGCTTCTTACGGAACCCCCGGGAAAGTTCTGACGATGGGCTACGGACTGCCGGCCAATACCTGCAGGATTCGTTTTGACCCCGCCGAGACGGATCAGGCGGATATCGAGATTTCCAGTATCCGCCTTCAGCTGGGGGATATGCTGCTGAAGGAATTTACGCTCGACGACGTGAAGGCCTCCGATGTGACGATTCAGAAATCGGGCAGCGGATGGATGCTGACGACGAAATCCGCGGACAGCAGGATTGAACTGGGAAGTGTGGATGCATCTTCTACGCTGAAGACGCTGAACAAGGTGCACAGAAGGGGGGATCTCGCAAAGAAGATCGCGATCATTGTCTTTGTCGATCTGATTGCACTGCTGGTCGTCCTGAAATGGGACAGACTGACCGAGATTCCCGGGGATGTGATCCACAGCCGCAAGCTGATCTTCCAGCTGGGAAAGAATGATTTCCGGACCCGGTTCGCCGGCTCGTATCTCGGTATTTTCTGGGCGTTCGTCCAGCCGATGATCACGATTTTTGTCTACTGGTTTGTCTTTGAGAAGGCGCTCCGCGTGGGAACTCAGTCCACCAAGGCCGGGATATCGGTGCCTTACGTCCTGTGGCTGATGGCGGGCCTGATTCCCTGGTTCTTCTTCTCCGAGGCGTACAGCTCCGGGACGAACGCACTGCTGGAATATTCCTATCTGGTCAAGAAGGTCGTCTTCAAGATCGATATTCTGCCGCTTGTGAAGGTGGTTTCCAGTCTTTTCGTCCATCTCTTTTTTATTGTGTTTATCGTCGTCTGTTTCGCGATCGGCGGCTTTTATCCGACGCCGTACATGATTCAGATGCTCTACTACTCACTGGCGATGATCATTCTGGTCTCCGCGCAGGTATATTTTTCCGCGGCGATCGTCGTGTTCTTCCGCGATCTGTCTCAGATCATCAATATTATCATGCAGATCGGCGTGTGGTTCACTCCGATTATGTGGAATATCGATGCGATGAACCTGTCGCGGCCGGTCACGTTTATTCTGGAACTGAATCCCATGTATTATATTGTCATGGGATACCGCGACGCGCTGATCAACAATGTCTGGTTCTGGACGCATCCGACCCTCACCGCCTATTTCTGGGCGCTTGTTGTTCTTCTGTTTGTCATCGGAACGACCGTGTTCCGGCGGCTGAGCGTTCATTTCGCAGATGTGCTGTAAGGAGGTGTGCGGCATTGAACAGTGAGGCAGAACGTCTTCGCGGAAAGAAATACAGTGATTCCGGCTCCGCGGATGACAACGGAAATCTGACGTCTCTTCTTTCTGACGGAGATGAGGAAGGCGATTTTCCGGAGAGCGAGGAGCGGGATCTTTCCGCCAATGAGGCAGTGATTTCGATCCGTCATCTGACGAAGATGTACAAGCTGTACGGGAGGAACCGCGACCGCATCGCGGACGCCTTCGGATTTTCCAAAAAGAAGCGCTACCGGGAGCACTATGCCCTGCGGGACGTGAGCTTTGAAGTGCGAAAGGGCGAGACGGTCGGCATTATCGGAACAAACGGAGCCGGAAAGTCGACGATTCTGAAGATCATCACCGGAGTCCTGAATCAGACGAGCGGCGAGATAGATATTTCGGGCCGCATCTCCGCGCTTCTCGAACTCGGAGCCGGCTTTAACCAGGAGTACACCGGGATTGAAAATATCTATCTGAACGGAACGATGATGGGATATTCCCGGGAGGAGATCGAGAAAAGAATTCCCCTGGTTCTGGAATTTGCCGACATCGGGGATTTTGTCTATCAGCCGGTCAAGACGTATTCGAGCGGAATGTTTGTCCGCCTGGCATTCGCTCTGGCCATCAACATTGACCCGGAAATCCTGGTGGTGGACGAGGCGCTCTCGGTCGGAGACGTGTTTTTTCAGGCCAAGTGCTACCAGAAATTCGATGAATTCAAGCGGGAGGGGAAGACCATTCTTTTCGTAAGTCATGACCTCTCCAGTGTCTCAAAATACTGCGACCGCGTGATTCTGCTGAACAAGGGGCGTAAGCTCGCCGAGGGCAGGCCGAAGGAAATCATCAATCTGTACAAGAAGATGCTCGCCGGATCCGACGAGGACCGTGCCGCGGTGGAAAAAGCCGCGGAAGAGGGGGCCGACGTGCGGGAGATGCTTCTCGGCCGGGACCGGAGGAGCCCCGCCGGGGACGGAGGACAGGCGGAGGCCGGTGACGGGGAGATCCGTACGATTCACTACAAAGAGCACGACCCCTCCTTCTGGAAGAGCCACTTTGCGATGAATCCGAACCTGGAAGAGTACGGAAACGGGGACGCGACCATGCTCGATTTTGCGATCTTTGACGAGGATGGAATGCTCACCAACACCATAGAAAAGGGGACGACCTTTACTCTCTGTTCCAGGGTTATTTTCAACCGTCCGGTTCAGAATCCGATTTTTACCTTTACGTTCAAGACGATCCGAGGAGTGGATGTCACGGGAACAAACACGCTTCTGGAGGACGTGCAGGTTCCGCTTGCCAGTGCCGGCGAGGTCTACGAGGCCCGTTTTACCCAGAAAATGGACCTTCAGGGAGGAGAGTATCTTCTCTCCATGAGCTGCACGGGATACGTGAAGGGGGAGCTGACGGCTTTCCACAGATGCTACGATATGGTCAATGTAACGGTCGTATCCAGTAAAAATACAGTGGGCTTTTTCGACATGAACTCGAAAACTACCGTGATAAAGGTGAAGTGAATTCATGAAAGATATCTACTATCATATTGATACAGAAAAGCTGACCGGGGAAAAAGTATTCACCTACTGCCTGGAAGGCTGGGTGTACGCGACGGACGAAAGTGAGATCGTCCTTTCTGTGGCAGACGCGAGCGGGAAAGAGCTTCCCTGCGAGACAGTCCGTTTACCGCGGAAAGATGTTCTGCAGGCCCTGGAAAAGCACGGGGCTCATCCGAAGGAGGACCCGGGGGTCCGGATTCAGATCCGGCTGGAGAAATCTTTTTTCCGGAAAGGGAATGAAGTGATTATAACCGCCCGCTCCGGCGGGTGGGAACACGTCATTTTCCGGAGAAAAGCCGGTATTCTGGCGAGACGCTTTTTTTCGATCCGCTACAGCGTGGATAACTGGATGGAAATGTCCGGGAAATACCGCATCACCGGGTGGACTTACTGCCGCCTGGCGGGAGGGAGCTCCGTCACGGTTCTGGATCACAGAAACCGTGAGATTCCGGCGCAGGTGATCCGCCGGCGCCGTGTCGATGTGGAAAACGCCCTGGCGCTTGAGGGAAAACACCATCTGGGATTTTTGATCCTTATCGACACGGATGATCTGGAGGATCCCAGAATTTCGCTGAAATTCGAGGCGGGACGCCAGCAGGCGGTGCAGAAGATCGATCTGTCGAAAGTCTGCAGCCCCGGCGGCGCGGAGGCCTTCCTTTCGAGGGTCCGTACGCGCAGCGCATGGGGCGAGTTCTTCGGGATTTTCCGGAACGACGGAGCGGGACAGGCCTTCCGGTTTCTGTTTCAGGGATATCCGAACCGCGCCAGCGAGTACCAGAAATGGTTTCTCCGCCACCGGGTCAAACCCGAAGAGCTCAGAAGGCAGCGTCAGACCGGGTTCCGGGTCCGCCCGAAGATCAGCATCACCATACCGCTCTACAATACCCGGCCGGATTTTCTGGGGGCGCTGCTGGATTCAGTAGTCGGGCAGTCCTATCAAAACTGGGAGCTCTGTCTGGCGGACGGGAGCACGACAGACCGGACCGGTGAGTATATTGAAAAGCATTACGGAAGTGAACCGAGAATTCATTACAGCAGGCTGAAAGAAAATCTCGGAATCGCGGGCAACACGAATGCGGCGCTTGCGATGGCCACCGGGGATTACGTCATGTTCTGCGATCACGATGACATGCTGGAAAAGGATGCGCTTTTTGAGATCGCCTCGGTGATTGAGAAGGATCCGGCAACGGATATGATCTACACGGATGAGGATCTGACGAATGAAAGGGGCACCAGATTCTATTCGCCCCGGTTCAAGCCTGATTACAACCCGGACTTTCTGACCAGTATTAATTACATCTGCCACATTTTTGTGGTGCGTCGCGAGATTATTCAGAAGACCGGAGGTTTTCGGAAGGAGTATGACGGAGCACAGGACTGGGATCTGATCCTTCGGTGCACCGAGCTCTCGGACCGCATCCGCCACGTCCCGAAGATTCTCTATCACTGGCGTGCTCACAGAGATTCGACGGCCGGAAACCAAGACAGCAAGAAATATGCCATTGACAATGCGAAAGCGGCTCTTCAGGCCCATTTTGAGCGGATAGGAGAGAAGACAACCCTGGATTATACGGGCACCTTTATTCTCTACCAGGCGCATCCGGAGGTCATCGGCTGCCCGAAGGTCTCGGTTGTGATCTGCAACAAAGATCAGAGAGACACGCTGAAAAACTGCGTGGACTCGATTTATGAAAAAACGACCTGGAAGAATTTTGAGATCATCATTGTCGAGAATAACAGCACCGGGCGGGAGATCTTTGACTATTACGAGGAACTGGAAAAGGAACACGACAATCTGCGTGTCGTCCGCTTCACCGGCGCCTTTAACTATTCGAAGGTCAATAACTTCGGTGCGAAGTACGCGGAGGGAGACTACCTTCTCCTGCTGAACAACGATACGCGGGTGATCACTCCGGACTGGATGGAGCGCATGCTCGGCTTCTGTCAGAGGGACAACACCGGTGCGGTCGGCGTCAAGCTTCTCTACGGGGATGACACGGTGCAGCACTGTGGCGTCGTCATCGGCGTCGGCGGTTTTGCCGGCCATGTGCTGACCGGAGAGAACGGAGAAGATCCGGGAGAGTTCGGACGTCTGCAGGCCATTCAGGACGTGAGCGCCGTGACAGGTGCCTGCATGATGATCAAAAAGACGGTATTTGACGCGGTGCACGGGCTGGACGAGGGGCTCACGGTTGCGCTCAACGACGTGGATCTTTGTCTCAAGATCAGGCAGATGGGGCTCCGCATTGTGCTGGATCCTTCGGTGATGCTTTACCATTATGAATCGAAGAGCCGCGGGTACGAAGAGACGAGTGAAAAGCACGAGCGGTTTAAGAAGGAGATCCGCATTTTCCGGGAGAAGTGGGCCGGAGAGATCGAGGCGGGCGATCCTTATTACAATCCGAATCTGACACTGATGTACGGGGATATGAGGATCCGCGGGGAAAACGAACATTTCGACATCATTGACGAGATTCTGAAAGAGGACGCGGAGAATGCTTCTTCTTCCGGGACCGGGGATGAATCGGAACGATGATATTTTGGAGCGGGAAGGAGCCTGACCGGTGAAAAAAGGTCTCAGGGTAATCGCATTTATCCTCATTGCCGCACTTTATCTGATGGTGCTGGCGTTCTTTGTGAGGGATCAGAGAGGAGGAAGCAGTGCTGAGAGCGTCTCTGCCGGCGGAGAATCCGTCCGGTCAGAGAGCAGTTCTTCCGGGACATCTTCCGGTGATGAGAGCGCTGTCTCCGGATCCGGGGAAAGTCTTTCGGGTTTGTCTTCCTCTTCCGCGGCAGAATCGGTTTCTTACGGAAGTGAGGGAACAGAGCTTTCCGGAAACGGGGAGTCCTCTTCGAATGTGCTTTCCTCAGGGGGCGAGATGGTCTCCGCGGACAGCAGCTTTCAGTCCGCCGCGAACGGCGAGGTGACGATTTTTATCGTGCGTCACGGGAAAACGGAAGCCAATGAAAACGAAATCCTCCAGGGCAGCGGAAGCGATTCTGCGCTGACCCAGCAGGGAAAAGCACAGGTTCGTTCGCTCGGTGAAGCGCTGTCTTCTGTGAAATTTGACCGCGCGTGGTCCAGTGAAGCGGGCAGGGCGAAAACGACCGCCGAGATTCTTCTGGAAGAAAACAAGGCCGGCTCCGTCCGGACCGTCGAAACACTCCCTGAGCTGGATGACATTGACTGGGGTGACGCGGAAGATAGGAAGCTCAGTGACGTGGAGGAGAAGTACGGTACCTTCAATCTGGAAAAATATATCGGATCTCCGGACGATTCCAAAGCGGAATCCGTCACCGGGGGCGAATCCGCTTTCGAATTCTGCGATCGCTTCGGGGACGGCATCCGGAGGATTCTCTCAGAAAGCAGCGACTCGGAAAAAGTACTGGCAGTGGTGCATTCTTCCGCGGCTCTTTTCCTGCAGGAGCTTTTTCCGGATCAGAATATTTCCGGGATTGACAACGCAAGTCTTACCATCCTGCGTTATCGGGACGGTAATTGGGAGCTTCTCGATCTGAACGATACGAATTACGGAGGAATTCCGGGCAAACTGTCCGCCAGAAGTCTCTCCTGATTTTTCTGAATGAAAACGGGGAAAATTTATGCTGCCGATTGATAAGCGGTTTTATACGGGAAAGGACTGGAGACCGGAACCGGATCTGGAAAATAAAATACTGGAGGATCTGAAGACGCTCCCCGAGGATGCGGATATGAGCATCCGGATCCGGGAGAAAAATTCGGCCGGCTATCTGTACCGGCTCTCCCATGTGACGGGCAATCCGGCACGTTTCCTGAGTCTGGACGGAAGCAAGAACGTTCTCGAGATCGGCGGGGATTGCGGAACGGTCACGCGAGAGCTCAGTCTTGCGGCTGCTTCTGTGACGAGCATCGTTTTCTCCGAAAAAAGGGCGCAGATCAGTGCTCTGCGGAACCGGTCGCGGAAAAATATCCGCCTCATCGCAGGGATGCCCATGGAGGTGCTCCCGAACCTTGAGGGAACATTTGATGTAATCACGCTGTTCCACGTCTGCGAGTATGCCCCGCAGCTCGTTCCCGGATCCGAAGGTGGCGCGGGAGGAGGCGCGGCTGCGTGCGGCCGCCTGATCGCGGCGGCCATGCGGCTTCTCTCCCCCGGCGGGAAAATCGTGATCGCTTCTCCGAACCGCCTGGGTCTGAAGTATTTCGCCGGGTGCCGGGATGCGTCGGGCGGATATTTCAGGGCGCTTTGCGGCGGAAAAAGCGATTCGGCGGTGAGAACCTTTTCCAGAAAAGAGTGGGAGAGCATTCTCCGGAATGAAGGCCTTTCTGATTTTACTTTCTATTATCCCTATCCGGATGAATATCTTCCCCTTCAGATTTACAGCGACTCGTTTCTTCCGAAGCCGGGAGAACTCTGCAGCAACAACCAGAATTTTGACAGCGCCAGAATCCTGCTCTTTGATGAGACGGAGGTGTTTGACGCGCTCATCGGTGAGGACCTGTTCCCCGAATTTTCAAACGGATTTCTGATCACTGCATCCTGCGGGATCCCTTCTGCGGTTTCCGCGGGAGAGGGCGGGGACAGGGTTCTTTTCGAGAAGTTTTCCAATGAGCGCTCGCCCCGTTTTTCCGCCAATACTCAGATCCTTGAAAAGGCGGACGGCAGCCGTCTGGTGAGAAAATCCGGCGATTCTTCCGCGGCGGACGATCATATCCGGTCGATTTTTTCCAATTACGAAAAGCTGAAGTCCCTGTACGAGGGGACTGCCCTTGAGCCGAACCGGTGCCGGATCGGCGCGGATGGCCTGTATCTGGAGTATGAGAGCGGAACGCCGTACGACGTCGCCGTCGACGAAGCTTTCCGGGAGGGCGGAAGAGATGAGGCGCTGAAGAAGATCGACAGGGTGATGGATTTGCTGTTCGTTCCCGACAGACAGATTCCCTTCTGTGTGACGGAGGAATTTCAGGCAGTGTTCGGGAAGAGAATTCCCGACGGAACAGAAAAATCCCTGCCTGTCTCGGATATTGATATGATTCTCCCCAACATCCTGGAACAGGACGGGGGAAGATGGTGCCTCCTCGATTATGAGTGGACATTTCCCTTCCCGGTTCCGGTCTCGTTTCTGAAGTGGAGGATTCTGCACTACTATCTCGCGGGCGGAGGTTTCCGCGGAGTGTTTTCCGAAGAGGAGCTTTTCTCCCGGTACGGAATCCGGAAAGAGCAGAAGGAAATTTTCGGGGACATGGAACGTCATTTCCAGAAATATACGACAGGAGACCACGTGCCGCTCGCTTCCATGTACGGGGATATGACCCCGGGGAATTATTCCGCGGAAGAGATGATGCGGGAGAGGATGAAAAAGGAAAGCGGTCAATCCTCCCAGGGGAAAGCCGATGAGGAAATTCTGCGCGCGGAAATCCGGAGACTCAGCGAAAATTACGATCAGCTGCTGGATCTCTACGAGGCTTCACAGAACCAGGTGGCCGGGCTGAAGAAGACAGGAGTATACCATGGGCGAAGATATCGGGAAAAATAAATCATATGAGATCCGCTTCTGTCTGGATCTGGTCCGCTTTCCGGGCGGGTCGACGGTTCAGGCGAGAGGCTGGCTGTTTGCGAAAGAAAAAGAAACCGGGGAATCGGAACATCCGAAAATTTCCATCACAGATAAAGAAGGCGGGGATGTTCCGTTTGTTCACCGGAAATCGGTCCGGAGCGATGTCAACCGGCTGTTTCTGCCGGACCATCCGGATTTTGCCGGGGGATTTGAGATAGAGTGGAAGTACCGGGAGAACGAGGTCTACACGATCGCGTTCCGGATCGGTGAGAGCTGTTCCGAGTGCACGGTCGACATTTGCGAGGCACACGTGCGGGAACGGGAAGCCATGCGCCACTATTTTGACGAAAAGGCCATGCGAAAGCTGAAGGACCCGCATTTTGACGAAGATACGGAGTATCTCCGGGAGCATCTGAGCACGGAGGAGTTTTCGGCCGCCATGAAGCGAAGACTCACTCCCTCGGATCCCGGGTATATGAAGTTCGCCGGCCGGAATGAGGCCACATTGGCGGATCTCACGTTCCAGCGCGGACATCGGTTTTTTTTCATGCCCAGAATCTCGATCGTGGTGCCGGTCTATCACACGCCGGATGAGTATCTCATCGAGATGATCGAGTCCGTGCGCTCACAGACGTATCCGAACTGGGAGCTGTGCATCGCGGATGGAAGCGGGGACAGCAATACGAAGGAAGCGATTCTCTCCCGGTATCACCGGAAGGAATCCAGAATCCGATACCGGATTCTGAAAAAGAACCGCGGCATTTCGGGCAATACGAACGCGGCGATGGCGATGGCGGCGGGCGATTTTACAGCGCTTCTCGACCACGACGACGTGCTGACCCCGGACGCTCTTTTTGAAGTCGTGGAGGCGATCAACTCGGCGGAACACGTCGATCTGATCTATTCGGACGAGGATAAGTTTTCGGAGGATGTCCGGGATCGCTTCGGACCGGCCTTCAAGCCGGACTTTGACTGGGATTACTTTCTGGCCAATAATTATCTGTGTCATCTTGCCGTCATCCGTTCCTCCCTTCTCCGGAAGGCGGGTCCGCTCCGCGGGGAGTTTGACGGTGCGCAGGATTATGATCTGCTGCTCAGGTGCGCGGAGAGAGCGCGCCGCGTCGTTCATATTCCGAAGGTGCTTTACCACTGGCGCTGTCATCCGGAGTCGACCGCGGCAAACCCGGAGAGCAAGCCGTACGCGGTGACAGCGGGAAGAAACGCGGTTCTCTCGCATCTGTCCCGGATCGGACGCCCGGATGTCGTGGTGGCGGACGTTCCCGGAACCATCTGTTATTACCGGGAAATTTATCCCGTTCAGGGCACTCCTCCGGTCGATATCTTCATGCACAACCGCGGCAGCGAGTGGGCGAGAAGAAAAGAGAATGCGGTGAGCAGCGTTTCCTCCTGGCAGAATTTTCAGATGCACGGATTTTCTCCGGAGGAGATAGCCGCGAGCAATGCGGATTATCTCGTCTTTCTGGACGGATCGGCAAAAATCATCCGCAAGGACTGGATCGAGATCCTTCTCGGCCAGTGCCAGAGAGAAGAGGTAGGGGCCGCCGGAGGAAAGACTCTCTATCCGGACAATATGATCGATCAGGCGGGGATGGCACTGCTCCGGGGAGATCCCGCGGGAAGAATATTGAACGGAATGCCCGCCGAGTCGCTCGGGCCGAATTGCCGGGCGATTCTGCAGCAGAGAAAATCGCTGCTCTCGGGCGCCTGTATGATGGTGAAGAGGGAGGTATTCGAAGCGGCCGGCGGCCTGGATCCGCTTCTGTCCGGCTCCTTCTGGGCCGCCGACCTCTGCCTGCGGATCCGGAAGCTGGGTTTTGCCCTGGTCTTTGATCCGAATGTGACAGTTTACCGGGATTACCCCGATGAAAAAGAGGATCCGCAGGAACGGGAATATTTTTCCCTGAAGTGGAAGGATGTGCTTCTTGCGGGAGATCCGTATTACAGTCCGAATTTTTCTGATGAACGCGCCGATTTCAGCTATCGCATTTCGGACGAGGAGCCGTGACGGCGCAAAAACCGGGATCTCCGCATTCCATGGCCGGAATGACGGCGATCCCTTATTTTTTTAGGATAATCAGACAGATTCCATGATATTTCCGGGGGAATATTATGACACAGTACAGAAAACGACATCATTTCCTGACATCGGATCCGGATTACGCACTCTGGATGGCGGAGCATGAGAGGGACAGGGAATCCGAAGACTCCATCGTTCCCGGCTTTTCGCTCCTCGTGATCCCCACGGGCATCCCGTCCGGCCCCCGCGTGGAGAAACTGTTCCGCGAGGCGCTGGATCGCGGCCGGGAGAGCGGAATTCTGAAAGTGACCGGGCCGGTTTCCGGCGGGGCAGGTCCGATTCTGGATATTCTGCGGAAGGAAGACGCGCCGTATACGATGCTTCTGGATGTGAACTGTGTTCTCTCCGGGCGCGCTTTTTCCGCGCTTCGCCGTGTTTTTTCCCGCACGGGAAAAGAAGGGGAAGACCGGGATCTGTCCGGGCGGGAAATTCCGGACCTGATTTACGGGGATGAGGATCTGCTGAATCCCGTGTCGGGTCTCCGGAGCCGTCCGTTTTTTAAGCCGGACTGGTCCCCGGATCTGCTGAAATCGGTGAATTATTTCGGACCGTCGGTGATCTACCGGACCGGTCTTCTGCGGGAGAATCTGCCGTCCGCCGGAAAGGAGAAGAACCCCGGGGCCTTTCTGCAGCGACTGAATCTTCTCTGCGCAGAAGCTTCGTCTCCTTCCCGGATCGTCCACATCCCGGAAATTTTCTGCCACATCGGCGACCGGGATCTTTTTCGCCGCTGTTTTCTGGAGAGCCGCGCTCTGCCGGGTCCGGATGAAAAGCCGAAAGTCAGCATCATTATTCCGTCAAAAGATCATTTTGACCTTCTGTCGCGCTGCATCCGGTCGATTCTTTCCGGAACTTCCTATCCCGATTATGAACTGATTGTCGTGGACAACGGGAGCGATGAATTTCACCGCTCGAGATGTGAGATGCTGGCGGAGGAAACGAAAGAGGTTCCGATCCGCTATCTCTATCACCCGATGGAGTTTAATTTCTCCAGAATGTGCAACATCGGCGCCGATGCGTCGGCCGGTGAGCTTCTGGTTTTTCTGAACGATGATGTAGTCGTGACGCAGGAGGACTGGCTCGAGAGGATGGCCTCTCAGGCGCTGGTGAAAAACACAGGGGCGGTGGGCGTGAAGCTCCTGTATCCCGACGGAAGGATTCAGCACTGCGGGGTGGTCAATCTTCCCGACGGCCCGAGACATTCGCTTAATGGTCTTCCGGATGACCGGTCTTACGCGTTTGGCCGGAACAGAGTCCCGTCGGATTTCTTTTCCGTCACGGCCGCGTGCATGATGGTGGAGAAAAAAAAATACCGGGAGGCAGGCGGGTTTGATGAATCGCTTGCGGTGACTTACAATGACGTGGATTTCTGTCTCAGTCTCTCTGATTTGGGCTATTATAATGTTCTGCGACCCGACGTATGCCTCATACACGACGAGTCGGCCAGCCGCGGAAGAGATGTGCTGGATGTCGGGAAACTGCGTCGCCTGAATCTGGAGCAGTCCCGGATGTACCGGAAGCACGGGGTGAAGCGGGGCGAGGATCCGTTTTACAGCCCGAATCTCGTCCGGACAAAGGATGATTTTTCGATCCGCACGGACGATATGCCGTACCGGGAGCCGGTGCTGATTTCGTCGCTTCCCGGGAAAGAAGCGGATGAAATTTCTGTTTTATCCATGGCTCTGAAAAGACCGGCCGCCGGCCGGAGAATCCGCGGTCAGGACCGGCCGGAGTGTTTTGCCCCGCGGCGGAAAGAAAAGGGATCTTCCGGGTCTGTTTCCGGACTCCGGGATCGGATTCCGGTCGGCCTGTCGATCGACCGGATCCGGTGCGGGGAAGAAATTTTGATCATGGGGAGCTGCTCCGGGAGGCTGAGGGGATACCTCGCGGATCTCCGGGTGTATGTGAGAGCGGGAGCGGACCGTTTTTTGCTTGCGGATACGAAGATTCTGACAGAAGCCTCCGGAGAGGAGATCCGTTTTTCCGCCCGTCTTCCGCAGAGAGTGCTGACAAGAGAGCGCAGCCGGTTGGGTATCGTCCTGACCACGAGATCCGGAAACCGGTTTCACTGTGCGGCAAAAGAGAGCGATACTATTGAGATGAGAGAACTTCCGGTCGCCGGCGCCGTCTGGCATCCCGCGGGGAAAGACGGAGGGAAGCTGTCCGAACTGCGGAAGCCAGGGTCCGATGTGCCGGTTTTGTACCATCTGGATTCTTTCCATATGAAACGCGGAATTCTGTCGGTCCGGGGCTGGGCATTTCCGGAGGGAGAGCTTCACAGCGACCGCTTTATGATTCAGATCCTGGTCTGCTCGGAGGACGGCTGGTGTCTTCTGGACCTCGTCCGGGAGGAGAGACACGATGTCGCGAAAAACTTTGAGGGTACGCCGAATCTTCTGTACAGCGGGTTTCACAGAACCTGTTTTCTGCCGGACGAGCTGGATCCGGAGCGCACGGACCTGTATCTGGTCTTTACTTCGCTGGAAACCGGCAGAAAGATCCGGAAGCGGATCGCCCGCCCCGGGGATGGAGATATTGGATAAAAATGGGAAAAATTTGAAGGAAGAGCAAAAAATGTTTTCAAAGGGAAAAAAATATGATAAACTAATTGCGTTTAATAAATCGTAATAATTTTGAAATAAAATGTTAAGGAAGATGAAGATGTTTAAGTTCACTAGAAAAAAAATCATCGGAATGATTTCAGCCGGAGTACTCGTTATCGGGATGCTGCCGGTTTCAGCAGGTGCCGAGTCCGCTGCCGGAGAGGAAACTTCCGGACAGATTTCCGGGACCGGATATCTGGAAGCTGTTCAGAATGCGGAGACTCCGGATACCGCAGAGGAATTCGGCGAGGCTGTCCAGATGATTCTTCAGGCGTCTTCGGAAATGAATGGCTCCGATGTGAGCCTCGATGAGGTGGAAGGCCTCCGTTCTTATATCAGTGAAACAATGTCTTCGTATGAGAAGCTGGATGAAGAGGAACAGGAAGCTCTTGCAGACACCCGTCGTTCACTGGAAAACGCGGAAGAGTCCGCGGCTTTCCGGGAAGACGTGCTTCAGGCGAAAGAGGACGGAGCGGGTTCTTCCGCAGCAGAGAGTGAGAATGAAAACAGCTGGCGCTATGTGAACGGGGAGCCGATCGCTTCCGCTCTGCAGACCGCGGAGGAGGAGACGGAAACGGTTTCCGCCATGGAGGACGGGGACGAAGGTTCCGCCGGCGGACAGATGCAGTATGCGGTGCAGTCCTCTGTTTACGGCAGGGCGAACCGGTCAAACGGATCTTCTGTGCTGACTTCGATTTCCAAATCGGTCATCGGGGTGGACGTTTCGAAATGGAACGGAGATAATGACTGGGCAAAGGCAAAAGCGAGCGGAAAAGCGCAGTTCGCCATCATCCGGATCGGCGTGACGAAGAACGGAAGCTGCTATTCCGATGAATATTGGGAAGAAAATGTAGCGGGCTGCATCGAGCAGGGTATTCCGTTCGGGTTTTATTACTACTCGAAAGCCAAAAGCAGAAGCGATGTCAGGAAAGAAGCAGCGAAGACGCTTGAACTCCTGAATGAGTTCAAGCAGAAATATCCCTCCTACAGCGTCCCCGTCCTTCCCATCTACATTGACATCGAGGACAGTTCCCAGGACGTTCTTTCGGAGGGACAGCTGTCCGGAATCGCGGCTTATTTCTGCGACCTGATCAAAGAGAGCAACAGCAGCTATAAGGTCGGGGTTTATTCCGGTTACTATTATTATAAGAATCGCATATCCACGTTCCTGAGTCTTTCGGGCTATTATCACTGGATTGCGCGGTACAACACCGTGCTGAATTACGACGGGGATTATGAGATCTGGCAGTACGGGGCGGATTCAGTGGATGGAATTGGTACGGTGACGGATGTGAATTACGCCAATTCCGGAATCGTATCGGGCGAGAATCTGGTGGGCGACAGTAATCCCGGAAACGTCGCGTACCGGCTGTACAATCCGAACAGCGGCGAGCATTTTTACACCTCCAGCGTGCTGGAACGGGACGGCCTGATGATCGAGGGCTGGGATTATGAGGGAATCGCGTGGAAGATCACATCCGCCTCGGCGGGTATTCCGCTCTACCGGGTGTATAATCCGGTGGCGGGCGATCACCATTATACGGTCAGTCTGAGCGAGAAAAATAATCTCGTGAAGGCAGGATGGAATGACGAGGGAATAGCGTTCTATGTGAAAGAATCTTCGAATACGCCGGTTTACCGTGAGTACAATCCGAACGCGAAGTCCGGAGCACATAATTTTACGACCAGTCTGGAGGAGCACCAGGGACTCATCAAACTGGGATGGAGGGACGAAAATATCGGGTTTTATGCTGCCGAATGACAGGATGGTCCCGGGAAAATGATATAGGCTTTAGGGTGGCGCATCGGATGCGCAGAGGGGGATATCATGAAAAAAAATCGTTGCAGAAACAGAATTGCCTTGGTACTTGCGCTGGCGCTGACGGCGGCGTGTCTTACACCGGCGTCGTCCGTGCGTGCGGAGACATCCGACACGGCTGTCCCGGCTCAGATCTCGCAGGAAGCGGACAGCGTACAGACCGTCTCCGGAGAGACGGAGGAATCGGCAGACACGAATGCTGTTTCTTCAGAAAGTTCCGCGGAGGAAGGGAACAGTTCCGTTTCCGCCAGTTCCGCTGAAGAGACGGAAGAAATTACGACTGCTGCGGACAGTTCCGATTCGGACGTCTCTTCCGGGAGCCAGGACACAGAAGAAGACAGCGGGGAAGACGAGGAGGAGATAGCCGCAGCTGCGACGGCCTCTTCGTCCGTAGCCATGTACCGGATGTACAATCCGAACAGCGGCGAGCATTTCTACACCTCGAAAAAGGAAGAGAGGCGGAACCTTCTCGTTGAGGGATGGACGTGCGAGGGAATCGGCTGGTATTCCCCCGCAAAATCTTCCATTCCGGTCTACCGGTTATATAATCCGAATGCCGGGGATCATCACTATACTCGCTTCACGAGTGAAGTAAACTACCTGAAAAAACAGGGATGGAGATATGAGGGAATCGGCTGGTATTCAGCTTCCTCGAAATCTATCCCGGTCTACCGCGAGTACAATCCGAATGCAAAGACCGGAACGCATAATTACACGACGGAGCTGAGCGAGCACAACAATCTCGTTTCACTCGGATGGCGCGCAGAGGGGATCGGCTGGTACGCGCAGAAGAAAGGAGATAAAACCGGAGAGCTCACCGTTAAGTCGGTGTACAAGATGGTCAATAAATCGACCGGTCAGTGCGCTTACACGGAAGATGCCAATATGAGAACCACCTTCCTGTACAGCGGCTGGAAATGCACGGGAGTGGCGTGGTATGCTCCGTCCGTCTCGAATGTTCCGGTCTACGCGCTGTGCAATGCCTATACCGGGGAATATTACTACACAACCTCGGCTTCCGAGAAAACGACCCTGACCGGAAAGGGCTGGTGGATTGACAAGGGGATCGGATGGTACTCGGATGAGACAAAGTCGACCCCGATTTATTCCGGATTAAAATCCAGTGTATCGGTGAATGCCCATCAGTACACGGCTTCCGCGACCGAAAAAAAGCAGCTGGCCTCGAAGGGCTGGAGCTTCAGTACGATGTGCTACGCTTTTTCCGGGCCGAACAGCAGCAAGGGTGTCTCGGATTCCCTGACCCGGCCGTATCTGGCAGCAAATCCGGTCGGGAAGAAGACGCTGACGGCGTTTCTGCAGAATGCACTTATTCCGTGCGGGAGAACCCTCTATGTCTACGGCGGAGGGTGGGCTTCCCCCGACCTGGCCGTGATCGGATATCAATCCAGGTGGAGAAAGTTCTTTGACAGCTATAAGGTTAACTATCAATACACGAAGCACCGGTATGAATACGGAAACGGGCTGGATTGCTCCGGTTATGTCGGATGGGTTATCTACAATACGAAAAATACCACGAACGGGAAAGAGAATCTGGTTGTGAAATCGACGTATTTTGCCACCTGGCTGGGAACAAAAGGCTGGACGAATACGGAGAAAGTCACTTCCTCGACGAAATATTATCCCGGAGATGTGGTCAGTATGGATGGCCATGTGTGGATTTCTCTGGGACAGTACAGTGACGGGAGCGTTCTTCTGATTCACAGTTCTCCGAACGGCGTTCAGATCAGCGGAACGCCGGGGACCGCTTACACGAAGGCGAAGTATTACATGCAGTATTGTTTCCCTGACTGGCCGTATACAGCCAGGAGAACCGGTTATCTGGATGATGCCGTAAAGATCGCCCATTGGAAGGTGAATGGAAGCGGATTGCTGACGGATCCGGACGGACTGAAGAATAAGTCGCCGGATGAGGTTATGAAATTCCTTCTGGGACAGTAAGTTAAATACGATGGTCCGCCGCTTAAAATGCGGCGGGCCGTTTTTTTCGCCGCGATTTGCGCCTGCCGGATTCCCGTCAGAGGACAGGATGCCAAAATGGTAATACCGGCTCCGGGAGTGTCCGGAACGGGGAAAAGAGCGCTGAAATTGACAAAGAGCGGGACGAATGAGATAATAACGTGTGATTTTTTTGCTGGTGCTGTTGAAGAAGCGCGGATTTTTCGGCCGCTGTCCGCGCGGAGGGGCTTTTGAGCTTTCAGGAGGATGATATGGAGAGTGAGGGTGTTTCCCGCAATTTTATCGAACAGTATATTGACGAGGATCTGAAAAAGGGGACATACACTTCGGTCTGTACCCGCTTTCCGCCTGAGCCGAACGGTTATCTGCATATCGGTCACGCGAAGTCGATCCTTTTGAATTACGGTCTGGCGCAGGAGTACGGAGGGGAATTCCATCTCCGCTTCGACGACACGAATCCGACGAAGGAAAAAACGGAATTCGTGGAGTCGATCAAGGCGGATATTGAGTGGCTCGGCGCGGACTGGAAGGATCACCTGTATTTTGCCTCGGATTATTTCGAAACCATGTACGAGGCGGCTGTCGGACTCATCCGGGCCGGAAAGGCTTTTGTCTGCGATCTGTCGGCGGATGAAATACGGGCGTACCGCGGGACGCTTACGGAGCCGGGAAAAGAGAGCCCCTACCGTGACCGCACGGTCGAGGAGAATCTGGATCTGTTCACCCGCATGAAAAACGGCGAGTTTGAGGACGGGCAGAAGGTGCTGCGGGCGAAGATCGACATGGCTTCCCCCAATATCAATATGAGAGACCCGGTCATTTACCGCATTGCCCATATGTCTCACCAGAGAACGGGAGACAAATGGTGCATCTATCCGATGTACGACTTCGCGCATCCGATTGAAGACGCCATCGAGGGAGTCACGCACTCCATCTGTACGCTGGAGTTTGAGGATCACCGCCCGCTGTACAACTGGGTTGTGGAGGAAACCTCAAAATTTATGAATTATTCCTCCAGACCGCGTCAGATCGAGTTCGCCAAGCTGTATCTGACGAATGTGGTCACCGGAAAACGATACATCAAGCGGCTTGTGGAAGATGGTACGGTGGACGGCTGGGACGATCCGCGGCTGGTGACGATCGCCGCGCTGCGCCGCCGCGGCTATACGCCCGAGTCGATCAAAAAATTTGTGGAGCTCGTCGGCGTGTCAAAGGCCAACAGCTCGGTGGATTACGCGATGCTCGAGTACTGCATCCGCGACGATCTGAAGCTGAGAGTTCCGCGCATGATGGCGGTACTCGATCCGGTGAAACTCGTGATCGACAATTATCCGGAAGGGGAATCCGAAGAGGTGGAAATTCCCAACAACAAAGACGTGCCGGAGATGGGCTCCCGGAAGGTTCCGTTCGGGAAAGAGCTGTACATCGAGCGCAGTGATTTCATGGAGAATCCCCCGCGGAAATATTTCCGCATGTTCCCGGGCAATGAGGTCCGTCTGATGAATGCGTATTTTGTCCGCTGCACCGGATGCGAAAAGGACGCGGATGGCAAAATTGCCGCCGTTCACTGTACGTATGATCCGGAGACCCGCGGGGGCGGGAGCCCGGACGGACGCAAGGTGAAGGGAACCATACACTGGGTTGCGGAGAAGGACTGCGCACACGCGGTGTGCCGTCTCTATGAAAATCTCATTGACGAAGAGAAGGGCGTCTATAACGAAGACGGCTCCATGAACATCAATCCGGATTCCATGGAAATCCGGGAAGCGGTTCTCGAGCCCGCGCTCGCGAAGGCGAAGCCCGGTGAGAGATTTCAGTTTGTCCGGAACGGATTTTTCTGCGCGGACCCGAAGCTCTCCCGCGAGGGGGAACCCCAGTTCGGACGGATTGTCTCTCTGAAAAGTTCCTTTCGCCTGCCGAAAGCCAACTGACCCGGGATCGGAGACGAAAAAAATGAATCATATCAAGGCCTGTATTTTTGATCTGGACGGAACCCTGATGATGACGCTGGATTCCATCGCGAAAGCGGTGAACCGCACACTGGCGGAGCTCGGGTTCCCGGAAATGCCGGTGGAAAATTTCAATTATTACGCCGGGGACGGCCTGAACAAATCGCTGGAGCGTGCCCTGATCGACGCGGGAGATCAGGGCGCTTCGCGTCTTCAGGACGGAATCGGGCGCTGCCGCAGGTATTTTGCGGAAGATCCTCTGTACCATGTGAAGCCGTATCCGCATATGGAAAAGGCGCTCGGAGAGCTGAAGAAGAGGAACGTCCGCATCGCCGTTTTTTCCAATAAACCTCATGCCCAGGCGGTGGAAGTCGTAGAAAAGGTTTTCGGAAAAGGAACCTTTGACCGAATTCAGGGCCAGACGGAGGGCGTTCCGAGAAAACCGGATCCTTCCGGAGCTTTCCGGATCATGGAGGAACTGGGAGCCGGGCAGGACGAGTGCATGTATTTCGGGGACACAAATACCGACATGGAAACCGGCCACGCCGCCGGTCTCTATACGGTCGGGGTTTCCTGGGGCTTCCGCCCCCGTTCCGAACTGGAGGAATACCGGGCGGACCGGATTCTCGACGACCCCTCGGAAATTCCGGAGGCGGTCAGAGAGAGGGACCTGGAAATCGCATCTTTGCGGAAGTGAGGACCCCTGCGAAAGCGCGGCCGGAGCGGAATATTTCCCTCGCCCTTTTACGGAAAGAGCGGGGCGCGAAAAATAATCGAAATCGGCTTGCAATCGCTAAATGACTGTAATATAATAAAAGCCGCTGAAAAAGTGCAGTAATTTACTAGGATTTAATTCCGGATTTCCGGATCTGAAAAAACCGGGTTTCCCCGGATGAAAGTGAGGAAAATCATGGCTGATGAGCTGCTGAGTGTCAAAGACCTGTTTGTCCGGGTTGAGGACAATGAGATTCTGAAGGGCCTGAATCTCGACGTGAAAAAGGGTGAGACCCATGTTCTGATGGGACCGAACGGCGCCGGGAAATCAACGCTGGGGAATACGCTGATGGGAAACCCGCATTACCAGGTGGAATCGGGCTCGATCACCTTTAACGGGAAGAACATCATGGAGCTCCCGACGAACGAGCGCGCGAAAGAAGGACTGTTTATGTCTTTCCAGAATCCGCTCGAGGTGCCCGGAATCTCGCTTTCCAATTTTATCCGCAGCGCTCTTGAGCAGCGCACGGGAAAGCGGATCCGTCTCTGGGATTTCCGCAAGGAAATGAAAGCGGCGCTTGCGGTTCTGGACATGGACCCCTCTTACGCGGACCGCGACCTGAATGTCGGTTTTTCCGGCGGTGAGAAAAAGAAGGCCGAGATCCTTCAGCTTCTGATGCTGAAGCCGACGCTGGCGATTCTCGACGAGACCGATTCCGGTCTGGATGTCGACGCGGTGCGCACCGTTTCCCGGGGCGTCGAGGAGTATCAGAAGGATAAAGATTCCGCACTCATCATCATTACTCACAGCACCGGAATTCTCTCTTCTCTGCACGTCGACCGGACGCACATTCTGGTGGACGGAAAAATCGTGGCGGACGGAGATGGTTCGCTGGTAGATGAAATCAACCGCGACGGATTTGCGAAATACGAGAACGCGTGAGAAACGGCCGGAAGGCAAAAGACCGAAGAAGGATATAAGATGAGCAAAGAAAAGACATATGTTGAAGATATAGACCGGTCGATGTACGACTTCCGCTTTGAGGAGAAGGACGCGTACAAGGTCAGCGAAGGCCTGACCCCGGAGATCGTCAGACAGATCTCAGAGGAAAAGAACGACCCGGAGTGGATGCGGGATTTCCGCCTGCATTCGCTGGAGATTTACAATCAGAAGCAGGTGCCGGACTGGGGCCCCTCGATCGAGGGACTGAACATGGACAATATTGTCACATATGTCCGCCCGAATACGAAGATGAATGCGGACTGGGACGATGTGCCTTCCGAGATCAAGGAAACCTTCGAGCGGCTGGGCATTCCGCAGGCGGAGAGAAAGTCTCTGGCCGGTGTCGGGGCACAGTACGATTCCGAGCTGGTCTATCATAACGTGAAGGCGGAGGTGGCCGCTCAGGGCGTCATCTACACCGATCTGGAGAGCGCGCTGCATGGCGAGTACGCGGACATGATCCGGAGCCATTTTATGAAGCTGGTTCCGCCGACCGATCACAAGTTCGCGGCGCTGCACGGAGCGGTGTGGTCCGGCGGTTCGTTCGTCTACGTCCCGCCGGGGGTCTCGGTGGAAATTCCGCTGCAGTCCTATTTCCGGCTGAACGCACCGGGGGCCGGCCAGTTCGAGCATACGCTGATCATTGTTGACAAGGGAGCTTACCTCCATTTCATCGAGGGATGTTCCGCTCCGAAATATAACATTGCCAATCTGCACGCCGGATGCGTCGAGCTGTTCGTGGGGGAAGACGCCACGCTGCGCTACTCGACGATCGAGAACTGGTCGAAGAACATGTATAATCTGAATACGAAGCGCGCACGGGTGGAGAAGGGCGGAAAGGTCGAGTGGATCTCCGGTTCCTTCGGTTCCCACGTCTCCTATCTGTATCCGATGAGCGTTCTCGCCGGGGAGGGCGCGCGCTCTGAGTTCACCAGCGTCACCTTTGCCGGAAAAGGTCAGAACCTGGACACCGGATGCAAGGTGGTGCACAATGCGCCGCACACTTCGTCCGTCGTGAACACCCGCTCGATTTCCAAGAGCGGAGGGATCAGCACGTTCCGCAGCTCGGTGGTCGTATCCCCGAAGGCGGAGGACAGCAAGTCGTCGGTGTCCTGCCAGTCTCTGATGCTTGATTCCGAGTCCCGCTCGGACACGATTCCGGCGATGGACATCCGCACCCAGAAGGCGGACATCGGACATGAGGCAAAAATCGGCCGTATTTCCGATGACGCGGTCTTTTATCTGATGAGCCGCGGCGTCTCAGAGGAAGAGGCGCGGGCCCTGATCGTATCCGGATTTGCGGACAATGTCTCAAAAGAACTGCCGCTGGAGTACGCGGTCGAGATGAACAATCTGATCAGGCTGGAGATGAAGGGCGCGATCGGCTGAGCCGGGGCGCAATGGAGAATAAATCAATGGAAAGTATGAACATGACTATCAACAGGCTGCCGGCCTACACCTATAACTGGCTCCACCTCAATGTGACGCATCTTTCCGGAGTCAGGACGAGGGAGGAGGCGCCGTTTTCCGCGGAGGTCCCGGAGGGCATCACCCGGTCGGCGGAGAGATTTCCGGAAGCGGCCGGAGGCGCGTACGGAAACGTTCTCACGGGATCCGGCGAGGATGTGGACGCCCTCGTAAAGGCGGCTGGCGTTCCGGTCAATACCTTTGCGGTTCCCGAGGGGAAAAGAATTACCGGGGACGCGGTCCGCATCTCTCTGAACTATGAGGACCAGGGTTTTGTCTATGACGCCCGGGGCGGCACCGGCGATCCGTCGTCTGCCGGAAAGGTGAACGCCTACGCGCTGGTTCTCGGGGAGAATTCCGAGATGACGGTTGTGATGGATTACAGCTCGGAGGCCGGTGCCTCGGGCCTTTCCGCCGTCCAGACCAAGATATTCGCCGCGAAGAATTCCGTTCTGCATCTGGTCCAGATCCAGAGGCTCGGCAGCGGCTTCACGCTGCTCAATGACATCGGAGGCGAGTGCGGTCAGAACGCCCGCGTAGAAGTGATCCGCCTGATTCTCTCAGGAAAAAATACGTATGACGGCTGCCGCGTCGCTCTTGCCGGAGACGAGAGCTCGCTGGGCGTCGACATCGGCTACCTGGTTGCCGGGGACGGCCGCCTGGATATGAACTACGACGCCTTTCACACGGGAAAGAAGACCTCCTGCGAGATCAATGCGGCGGGCGTACTGCGCGACCGCGCCTTCAAACTGTTCCGCGGCACCATTGATTTCCAGACCGGGTGCTCCGGGTCCACCGGAGACGAGATGGAGGATGTCCTTTTGATGGACGATGGCGTGGTCAATCAGACCATTCCGCTGATTCTCTGTGCGGAGGAGGACGTCGTCGGAAATCACGGCGCCACGATCGGCCGGCTTGACGAAGACCTGATGTTTTATATGGAAGCGCGCGGCATGAACCGGGAGGAAATTTACGAGATGATGGCGAAGGCCAGAGTTGACGCGGTCATCCGGAAGATTCCGGATCCGAAGACGCGGGATGCGCTTTCGGAACAGGAGAGAGAATAAGTCCGCGGCCGCATTCATCAAATATACGGAAGAAGGAAAAGAGATGGCAGACAGAAAGACAATGGATCAGGAGATCCGGGCGCAGTTTCCGCTGGTCAGCCGGCACCCGGAGATTGCCTATCTGGATAATTCTGCGACTATGCAGCGGATGACCTGCGTGCTGGACGCAATGCGCGATTTTTACGAGGAGGCCAATGCGAATCCTCTCCGCGGACTGTATGATCTGAGCGTGAAAGCGACAGAGCAGTACGAAGAAGCCAGGGAACTCGTCCGTGCCTTTATCAACGCAAAAAGCACGGAAGAGATTATCTTCACCCGCAATGCCACGGAGAGTCTGAATCTGGTCGGTTACAGCTACGCGCGTGAGTTTCTGAAGGAAGGGGACGAAGTTCTGATCACCGTCATGGAGCATCACAGCAATCTGCTTCCGTGGATGAAGGCGGCGGAATCGACAGGTGCGAAGCTGGTCTATCTCGAGTGCGACGAAAAGGGAAGCCTTTCGGAAGAAGCGTTCCGCTCCCTTCTCACGCCCCGCACCAGAATCGTGGCCATGACTCAGATTTCCAACGTTCTCGGGGTCTGCAACGACGTGAAAAAATTTGCGCGGATTGCGCATGAGAACGGGTCTGTGTTTGTCTGCGACGGAGCCCAGAGCGTTCCGCACATCCCGGTGGATGTTCGGGATCTGGACGTTGATTTTCTGGCCTTTTCGGGCCATAAAATGGGCGGTCCCATGGGAATCGGCGTTCTCTACGGAAAGAAAAAATACCTGAAGAAAATGCCTCCGTTCCTTTACGGCGGAGAGATGATCGAATATGTGAAGCGCGACAGCGCGACCTGGGCGGAGCTTCCGCACAAGTTTGAGGCGGGTACGGTCAACGCGGCCGGGGCGGTCGGCCTCGGGGCGGCGATCCGCTTCTACAATCAGATCGGTTTTGACGTAATCACGGAGCGCGAAAATCATCTGAGCCGCTATATGATGGAGAAGCTCACCGCCCTTCCGCATGTACACATTCTGGGATCGGATGACCCGGACAATCACCACGGGATCTATACCTTTACGGTGGACGGCGTACACCCGCATGATATTGCCGCCATGCTCGACGAAGACCGTGTCGATGTCCGCGCCGGTCATCACTGCGCGCAGCCGCTCCTGAAATTCCTTGGGACCATGTCCACCACCCGGGCGAGCATCGGGTTCTACAACACAGAAGAAGAGATCGACCGTCTCGCGGAGAGTCTCAGCAGCGTGCGTGAGAGAATGGGCATCGAGTAAGAGCAGAAGCGCCCCGGGAATCGAAGCGCAGCTGCCGGCTGATTTTCAGGAGGATAGATATGCCGCACAATACCTTTTACAATGAAATTCTTACAGATCATAATCTGCACCCGGCGCACAAGCATGACCTGCCGGACGCCAACATGGAACTGGAGGGCGTAAACCCGAGCTGTGGAGACGACATAATCCTCAAGCTGAAGGTAGAGGACGGCGTGATCGTCGACGGCGCCTACGTCGGAGACGGATGCGCGATATCCCAGGCTTCGGCGGATATGATGCTGGATCTGATTATCGGCCGCAGCGTCGAAGAGGCAGAGCACCTCTCCGATATCTTCCTTCGGATGATCAAGGGAAAGATTACCGAGGAAGAAAAAGAAGAGCTCGAAGAAGCCTCCGCCCTGGAGGATATCTCGCACATGCCGGCCCGCGTCAAGTGCGCGGTGCTCGGCTGGCATACGATGGACGAACTCCTCGGAAACAGCCGGGTCGAAGATGAGGATGACGACGAGGACTGACCGCGCGGTTCATTTCCGCATCCGGAAATCCGGTGACAGAAAGGGTAAGATGGCTGTAGTTTTTGTTGTTGCGGCCTGCAGATCAGGCTGCCGGAGAGGAAAAACTTTCTATGAATCCTGACAGATATGCGCCGATCGGCGTGTTCGATTCGGGTCTCGGCGGCCTCACGGTCGTCCGCGAGATCATGAGAAACCTTCCGGAAGAGCGTCTGGTTTATTTCGGTGATACCGCGCGCGTCCCGTACGGAAGCAAATCGAAAAAAACAATCATCCGTTTCTCGAGGCAGATCGTCCGCTTTCTGAAAACGCAGAATGTAAAAGCCATCGTCGTCGCCTGTAATACCGCCAGCTCACTGGCACTCGACACGATCAAACCGGAACTGGATATCCCGATCATCGGCGTAGTCCGTCCCGGGACGGATATGGCTCTGAAGACGACAAAAAACAAGCGCATCGGCGTCATCGCCACAGAAGGAACCATTAACAGCGGCCTCTATCAGAAGCTTCTGACAGAGGCGGACAGCAGCATCTCGGTTTTTGCCAAGGCGTGTCCGCTCTTTGTTCCGCTCGTCGAGGAGGGGTGGACAAAGGATCCTGTCACGCGGATCGTCGCGGAGCGTTATCTTTCCGATATTCTGAAGAATGACATTGATACGCTGATCATGGGATGTACGCATTATCCTCTTTTGCGCTCGCTTCTGCGGGAGGTGGTCGGCGAACACGTATGTCTGGTCAATCCTGCCTATGAGACGGCTCTTGCGCTCGGCTCCATGCTGGATGAGACCGGTCTGAGGAACGACGGTCAGGTAGAACTCGGAGACCGCTACCGGTTTTTCGCCAGCGATACCGTGGAAAAGTTCAACGCGTTCGCCAATTCGATTCTGCCATACGAGATCACCACTACACAGGTGCCGATCGAGAACTACTGAGGAAAACCTCCTGACGCGTGAAGTTTTCCCGGATATCCTGCCGGAAGAAGAGGATATGACGTGAAAAGGAGCTCCCTTTCACGTCCCGCGGAAAAAGGAGGGGAAAAGATATGACAAAAGAGGTGCTCGTCACGGTGACCGGCGTTCAGTCGGCGGATGGTCAGGGACCGATTGAACTGGTGGTCCCCGGCCGGTATTATTTTCGGGGCGGAATACACTACCTGTATTACGAAGAGTGTGTGGATGATTCGGGAGAAATCACCCGGAATTTTATCAGGTTCAGCCGCGACCGCGCGGATGTCCGGAAAAAAGGACTGGTCGGGGTCAATCTGCTGTTTGTTCCGGGCAAAAAGACGGTCGCGCCTTACCGCACTCCGTTCGGGGAGCTCCGGACGGAAGTATACGCCACAGAGATTATCCTCGAGGAGAGCGAAGAGAAAATCGACTACACGATACATTATGCACTGAGTATTGCGGGAGAGACGATGGAGGACTGTCAGGTCCGTCTGCAGATCGTCCCGCGGACCTGAAAACAGAAAAACAGCCGCGGCACAGTCGTGCAGCAGCTGTTTTTTTCATTTGATCTCGCCGCGCCCCTTCCGGAGGAGCGTCTCGAACTTTCCGTTCTGTTTTTTCTTCTTTTTCTGGGCTTTCTCCGATACGAGCGGTCCGCGGAGTCCCCTGACGGAAACGATGTAGAGTCCGCTGATTTCCGCCCGGACCTCTTTGCGGACCGGAATCACGTCGTAAACATCCCGGTCGCACAGAAAGGTTGTGATCTTCGGACCGACCTTCGCCTTCACGACAGGCATCTTCGCCCGCTTTGCCATTTTCGGCATCTGGTCAAGAACGTAATCGGGGAAACCCGCGTCCGCCATTTTCATTTTTTTCTTATCGATTACCAGCAGGTTGACCGCCTGTTTCATCGCGTTGATCTGTTCCTGCTGCTCCGCCTGCTTTTTCTCCGCCCGTTTGCCGATGATCGTCAGGATGATGATCACAGCGGCAATCGCACCGATCACAATGAGCATGATTCCCCACCAGGGCATATCCTTCGCACCTCCCGTATTATGTTTTCCTTTTTCGGATGTTCCGTGACCTCGGGAGACATTCCGTCTGTTTCCGCATCCGGCCGTATCCGCAAAGACATTTTACCATCTGGGGAGAGTGTTGGCAATCGTCAAATCCACCGTGGCATCCGGGTACCACTCCGGATTTGCTTTTCGGGCTTTCATGCGATATGATGTTGGTATATTTTTCATTCTGGAGGAAATGGTGTGGCCACAGACGACAGATTTGATAATGAGGAGAATACGTCCGGCCGGGGAAAGAAGCGTCGGATATATTCCTGGGACGATTACGAGGAAGAGAAGGATTCTTTCCGCCGCCACGCCGGTGATGAATCCGATTCCGGGGAACCGGAGGAATCTGCTGAGACAGCGGAGGACTGGAAGAAGCGTCGCTCCAACGCGCGCGAACGCAGGCAGAAGCAGCTGAGAAAACGCGTCATTCTCACGGTGGCGGTGATGGTCGGCGTCGTCGCGGCTCTGATTTTTGCCCTGACAAAATCCGGAAGTTATCTCAGCGGCGGAAAGCAGAATTCGAAGGAGACGGAGGCGGTTGCGTCTGTTTCCGGAAGCTCCGCGGCCTCGGAAACGACGACGGAGGTCCTTCATCTTTCCTTTCCGAAGCTCGCGATCGATGGGGAGACTACTCCGGACGGCGTTCTTACCGTCAGCGAATTCAAGGAGATTCTGGAAAAACTCTACGAGGACGACTATGTTCTGGTCGATTTTTACAGTCTCACCTCCCTGACGGACTCTGACGGGTATCAGAAAGAAGCCCTGAAGGTTCCTGCGGGGAAAAAGCCTCTGATTATTTCCCAGAGGGACGTCTCTTACGGGGATTCGGACGAAAGCTCCGACCTTTCGGAGTACGTCAATTATGCGGACGGCATTGAGATCAATTCTTCCGGCGAACTGGTCAACGATGACCAGACCTCCGACGGAACTACGAAGACGGGCGCTTTTGATGTGATCACCTGCGTGGACGAATTCGTCGCGGAAAATCCGGATTTTTCTGTGGACGGAGCGCGCGGCATTCTGGCTCTGACCGGAAGCGACGGTGTTCTCGGGTACAGTGTTTCGGATTCCGCCCAGACGGCAGCCCTCTCCAATGTGATCAATAAGCTGAAGGACGAAGGCTGGATCCTCGGGTGCTACACATACGGGGGCATCAGCTACGGAAGCGAGGTTTCTCTGGTCCGGGAGGATCTGAAAAAATGGGAGAAAGAGGCAGATCCTGTGATCGGGGACACGGATATTCTGATCTTCCCCGGCCAGGGCGATATCGGGTCCTGGGATTCCTACAGCAGCAGCAATGAAAAGTTTGAGTTGCTTTCGGAGGCAGGCTTTGTTTATTTCTGCATTGACAATCCGGAAGAGATGTACTGGATGCAGACCGGGGACGATTATGTTCGTGTGGGCATACATGAAATCGATAATAAAGAAGAATTCGACACGTTGATGAACGAGGGAATCGAGGCGTACTCCACTCTGGTTCAGAAAGAGGCGCTGGATGCCGCCGAAAAGAGAAGCGATGCAGACAGTACCACGGATCAGAGCACCACGGACGAAGAATCATCGGATTCCTCCGAAGATTCCGGCGGGAACGGATCGGATTCGTCTGAGGACGATACTCAGAAGGATTCCGGCGGAAGCGATTCCGAGGACCAGGACATCGAAAACATCGATTCCGAAGTATGAGGGACGGAAGTTTACGGTTCCGCGGGCGATTCCCGCGGGATGCAGAAAAAGTTTCCGGCGGGGACAGGAGAAAGCCGGGAAAACATCGCGTTCCGGAGCCGAAGGGGAACTCCGGAATGTCAGATTGGTCGGCACGGTCGGATATTAACCGGCCGATCGGTAAGGGGAGTCAAATGAAAATGGAAAAAAAGGAAGTGTTCAAAATCATTCTGACAGCAGCCGGAGCGGGTCTTGCTGCTGTGCTGACCCTGTCAGGCTGCGGAGGAACCTCGTCTTCCTCTTCGGAGGCCGTCGCGGAAAGCAGTTCTGCGGAGTCGGCAGAAGAAGTGTCCGGATCGGAAGTATCCTCCTCATCGGAGGTGAATTATCCGGTTTCGGATCAGGATCTCGCGATCGAAAAGTGCTACCGGCTCGGCACGTACAAAGGGCTTGAGCTGACCCGCACGGTCTACGAAATCACGGATGAGGACGTACAGGAATACGCGGAGAGCCAGGCGGAAGCGACGGAAGTCACGGATCCGGGTGCATCCGTCCGGGACGGAGATACCGTCAATATTTCCTACGAGGGAGAGATAGACGGCAAGTCGTTTGACGGAGGAACCGCTACGGGGGTAGATCTGGTGATCGGATCCGGCTCCTACATCGACGGTTTTGAGGACGGGCTGATCGGGATGAAGGCCGGCGAGACAAAGGATCTGAATCTGAAATTTCCGGATGATTACGGCGTCGATGAGCTGAACGGAAAAGACGTTGTTTTTCACGTGACGGTCAATAAGATCAGCCGGGCACAGGGTATCACAGAGGAGACGCTCGCAAATGCGCGAACCGAGATGGAATCCCAGAGTGAGACGGTCACGGAGGATTCTCTGTATCAGGAGGCCTGGGATGCGGTAAGCAATAATTCCACGCTCATCACACTGAGACAGTCGGACGTCGAAGAGTGCGAGGACGCTGTCAGACAGTCCACCGAGGAACAGATCAAGGAGAGCGGTGAGACGCTCGAAGAGTATCTCTCCGAGATCGGCATGACCCAGGACGAGTTCGACGAGAATGTTCAGAATTACGCGAAAGAACTTGCCCGGGAAAATCTGCAGGTGGAGGCGCTGGAAAAAGCGGAAGGGATGAGCACGGAAGACCCCGAATTTCAGGAAGAAGAGAAAAAGATGGCGGATACCTACGGGCTTTCCGAGGAAGAACTGAAGGAACAGGTTCCGGAGGTCATTATCCGGCAGTACGTCGAGACGAAGCGCCTGTCGGAGCGCATCGTAAGCTATGCCAAAATCACCGAAAAAAAGGCGGATTATTCGGAAATCGCCGATTCTCTGTCATAACAGCCGGCCGGAGGCGGGTTGGGAAGAAACGTTCTCCTTCCGGAACAGAAAGATTGAATTTCTATGAAAGAAAATCTCACGCAGGAGGGATTCCGCTCGAAACTTGCCGGGATCCTCGAACAGGCAAAAGAACAAAATTATTATATTCAGGAGCGTGTCGTCCGGGACGTGTTTTCCGAGTATGAGTTTTCCGGGGAGCAGATGAACATGGTCCTCGAATTTCTCCGGTCGAAAAAGGTGACCATCGGGGGAAAGGCGAGTGATCTGGAAGCCTCCGGCGAACCGGGCGGGGCGGGAGACCGGAAGTCCGATGCAGAGGGCGGACCGTTCTCTCCCGCGAAGAAAAAGGAGTGGTCCCAGGCGGAGGATGACTATATCCGCCGCTATCTGGAAGAACTGAATGCGCTCCGCGCTCCGGCGGTCGGGTCCCCTGAGTTTCTCTCCGCCATCCGGCGCGCCGCATCCGGGGAGGCGTCCGGCGGCGGTTCCGGCGCCGTGAATGAGCTTCTGGAGATGCTTCTCCCGCGCATCGCGGATCTCGCCATGGATCTGTACACCCCGGGCATTCTGCTCCAGGATCTGGTTCAGGAGGGAAATCTCCAGGGAATGCTTGCAGCAGAAAGATTTGATTTCAAAGCCCCGCTCGCGGAAGAGAGGTTTGCCAAAGAGGTATTGTCCGATGTCCGGTCCGGAATGCTGACCTTTATCGCGGAGAACCGGGAGGTCAGGACGCGCGACCGGCGCATGGTGGACCGTGTCGAGGAACTGAACGATTACATCGAAGTTCTGAAGGACGAGATGGGGAGAAAGGTTTATGTTGACGAGGTAGCTGAGTTTATGGACATCCCGGAGGAAGAGGTGGAAGCCATTCTCCGGCTGACCGGGGAAAGCGTCAGAGAAGATAAATCCGGAGACGAACCGGAGAACAACAGAGAATAATTGCGGAAACGAAGGTTCCCGGCACCGGCTGTGTGAGCGGCCGGCGCCGGGTTTTCTGATGCATATTTCCGGGGAAGAAAATTTCCGGAATCTTTTTCAAGAAAGGTCTTGACATCCGACCCCCGTATTACTATAATCCTACTTAACAACTAGGACATCTAGGAAAAAGCAGTTCAAACGAATACTTCGGCAAAGGAGAGCAGAATTATGGCAAACATTTATTCAAAGGCAACGGAACTGATCGGACATACCCCGCTCATGGAGGTTCAGAATTATGAGAAGGCGGAAAAGCTGGAGGCGAAGATCCTGGTAAAGCTGGAATATTTTAACCCGGCCGGGAGCGTGAAAGACCGCATCGCCCTGCGAATGATCAGCGACGCCGAGAAGGCGGGAGATCTGAAGCCGGGCTCGGTGATCGTAGAGCCTACCTCCGGAAACACGGGAATCGGACTGGCCTCCGTAGCGGCGGCGAAGGGTTATAAGGCTATCCTGACCATGCCGGAGACGATGAGCGTCGAGCGCAGAAACATCCTGAAGGCTTATGGCGCGCAGGTTGTCCTGACCGACGGCAGCAAGGGTATGGCGGGAGCGATCGCAAAGGCCAGAGAAATTGTAGAAAACACCCCCGGAGCCTATCTGACAGGACAGTTTGACAATGAGTCGAACCCGAAGGCCCATTATGAGACGACCGGTCCGGAGATCTGGGAGGACACCGACGGAAAGCTTGACTATTTCCTTGCCGGAATCGGAACCGGCGGAACGATCACCGGAACCGGAAAATATCTGAAGGAGAAAAATCCGGACATCAGGGTAATCGCGATTGAGCCGAAGACCTCCCCGGTTCTCTCCGAGGGACACGGGGGACCGCATAAGATTCAGGGAATCGGGGCCGGCTTTATTCCGAAGGTTCTCGATACAGGTATCTACGACGAAGTGTTCCCGGTGGACAATGAGGTATGCTTTACGGTTGCCAGAAAGCTTGCCCGGACCGAGGGCATTCTGGTGGGAATTTCTTCCGGAGCGGCCCTTTACGCGGCGACCGAGGTCGCGAAACGCCCCGAAAACAGGGGAAAGACGCTCGTCGTTTTGCTTCCGGATTCCGGAGACCGCTATTACTCGACACCTCTGTTTGAAAATTGATTCCGGGAGAGCGCCTTTTGTGCGCCGCCCGGGAGGCACCCCGTTCATCACAGTTTACATACATCAGGAAAAGAAAGGAGCTACACGGTTATGGCGACAGCACAAAAGGACAGAAAACTGAAATTTGAGACAATCGCGATTCACGCAGGTCAGGAGAAAGCGGATCCCGCGACGGATTCCCGCGCCGTACCGATTTACCAGACTACCTCCTATGTTTTTCACAGCAGCCGGCACGCCGCGGACCGCTTCAACCTGCGTGATGCCGGCAATATCTACGGAAGGCTGACGAACAGCACTCAGGCCGTTTTTGAAGAGCGGGTCGCGGCTCTTGAGGGGGGAGTTGCGGGACTCGCCACGGCGTCGGGGGCGGCTGCCGTGACATACGCGATCATCGCCGCCGTCCGCGCGGGAGGACATCTGGTAGCGCAGAAGACCATCTACGGGGGGAGCTACAACCTGCTGGAGCATACGCTCAGCCAGTACGGTATCGAGACGACTTTTGTCAATGTCCATGATCTATCAGAGGTAGAGGGTGCGATTCGGGATAATACCCGTGCGGTCTATATTGAGACGCTCGGAAATCCGAACAGCGACATTCCGGATATTGACGCTATTGCGGAGATTGCGCACAGACACGGCCTTCCCCTTATTATCGACAATACGTTCGGAACGCCCTATCTTATCCGGCCGATCGAACACGGTGCGGATATCGTGGTCCACTCCGCGACAAAGTTTCTCGGCGGCCACGGGACGACGCTCGGCGGCGTGATTGTTGACTCCGGAAATTTCGACTGGAGCGCCAGCGGCAATTATCCGCAGTTTTCCGAGCCGAATCCCAGCTATCACGGTATCTCCTTTGTACAGGCGGCAGGCAAAGCGGCATTCGTGACATATGTCCGCGCGATTCTTCTGCGGGATACGGGCGCGACAATTTCGCCGTTCAACGCGTTTCTGCTTCTGCAGGGTGTCGAGACACTGCCGCTCCGCCTGGACCGTCATATAGAAAACACAAAGAAGGTTGTGGAATATCTGGTGAAGAATCCGCATGTGGAAAGCGTCAATCATCCGTCGCTCCCGGATCACCCGGATCATGCGCTTTTCGAAAAATATTTTCCGAACGGCGGAGCCTCTATTTTTACCTTTAATATCAAAGGGGACCAGGATACCGCCTTCCGGTTTATTGATCATCTGCAGATCTTCTCGCTTCTGGCCAATGTCGCGGATGTCAAGAGTCTGGTCATTCATCCGGCTACGACGACTCACGCGGAGCTCAATCAGGAGGAACTGAAGGCGGCGGGAATTTTCCCGAATACGATCCGTCTTTCGATCGGAACCGAGCACATCGACGATATCATCGGAGATCTGGACGACGCGTTCCGCTCACTCGACGAATAACACGGCCGGCCCGTCCGGAAGGAAATCTTTGCGCTCCCCGAAAAGCAGAGTATAATATTATCAGAAAGCGCCCGGTTTCATATCCGGATACCGGGGAATCAGTAAGGGAGAAATCGCCATGAAGATTTCAACAAAAGGAAGATATGCGCTGCGTATGATGGTGGATATCGCGCAGAACAACACAGGAGAACCGGTCAGTATCCGTGATATTTCCGAACGCCAGAATATTTCGGTGAAATATCTGGAGCAGATCGTATCCGCACTGGTCCGGGCGGGTTACCTCCGGAGCATCCGGGGTCCGCAGGGAGGCTACATGCTCGCGAAAAAGCCGTCAGAATATACGGCGGGCGATATTCTCCGCGTGACGGAGGGAAATCTGCATCCGGTAGAGTGCCTGGTTAATGATGTGAACGACTGTCCGCGCGCGTATACCTGCGTCACGCTGAGACTGTGGAAGGAGCTGGATAAGGCGATCGCCGGGGTGGTCGACCGGTATACTCTGGAAGACATGGTCGGATGGGGCGAAGAGATGATGAATAATTACTGTATCTGAAAGATGCATGAAAAAACTGCTTCGGAAAATCCGAAGCAGTTTTTTAGAGCGCGAGACGGGATTCGAACCCGCGACCCCAACCTTGGCAAGGTTGTACTCCACCCCTGAGCCACTCGCGCACGCGAGCAGGTGATGGGAATCGAACCCACATATCCAGCTTGGAAGGCTGGTGTTCTACCACTGAACTACACCTGCACATTTGTGATCTTTTCATTTCTTTTTCAGCGGATTTACAAAACGCTGAAATCCTGTGCAACTTCCTGATTATACACTGACAAAATCGGGATTGTCAACTGATTTTGTAAAAAAGAAAGCCTGTTTTTGTAATAAAAGAGAGCCTGTTTCAGACGAGGCCGCGGAGGGGCGGAAAACGAATGTGCTTTTCGGTCACCGTCGGGCGAAAACGGGCAGAATCGGTCCGCAATTTTGTTCGTTTTTTTGTAAGATGTGCCGAAAAAATGTCGCGGGAGCGCGGCAAAACAAAGAAAATTCTGCATTTTCCGGCCTGCTGAATTCTTTTCATGCGGGATTTCGGTCAAAATGAGAAAATTTGCCTGTTTTCACAGGATGCAAAATTCGTTATAATTAGATGTGTGCGATTTTTTACTTGAAAGGGGGGCGGCAGTTATTGCCTGACCGTTTTCATCTTTACTTAAAGGGAGGGAAATGATCTCCGATATTCTGCCATCAGAGACGGACGCCTTCGGAGGATCGAAAATAAATATGAGGAGGATTGGATGAACCGGGATTTATTACAGAAAACAATGGACAGCTATGCAGAGAAGTTTGAGACGATGAACAGTCCTGAGAATCATGAGATTTTCAAGTGGACTGCGGTCAGCAACTTTCAGAAATACTGGGACATCGATGCGGCCGATTTTGGAAAGATGTTTGAAAAAGCGCTTTCGGAATCGGAGAACCTCGTAGACGACGATCTTACGCAGCCGTCTCATGGCATTCAGTTTCTCTGCGAAAAGGACGGAGAAACCATGGAACGGGTACGTGACGCGTTCCGCGAACTTCTCGCCCCGGACCACTCCGATTATAAAAAACGTCAGAAAAAAATAGAGACCTTTGTGGATACGATCAATCAGATGCTGGAAGAAGCCGGGGATGATGAATGGTCTCACCGTCAGTCGATGCGCTCCGGTATTTCGTATCTCGCCTTTATCGAGCCGGATGATAATTTTTTCTATCGCGAAGCGGAAGAGAAGGCTTTCGCCCGCTATATCAAGTATTCGGGAAAAATCGGCAGCGGAAAATCCTTCAGTCTGAAGAGTTACTATACGCTCTGCGGGGAAATCGTTTCCGCCCTCGGGGAAAATGAGGATCTTCTGACCATGGTTCAGAACGAACTGGAGCGGGAGTCGGACCGCACAGGAGACAGCGCTGTGACCGATATTGACGGGGAGAATCATATTCTCGCCTTTGATCTGATGTACGGGATGCAGAATTACGGCTTTTATGACGAACAGGCTGCGGTTCGCAGAAAATCCTCCCGCAGTTCGCTTGCCAGCGGAGAAAAAGAAAAGAAGCTCGCCGAGCTCGGTGAGAGGAAAAAGAATCTTCAGCGGCAGATCGACGAGATTCGGGAAAAGCTGGAGTCCGCAAGCCTTCCGGATCTGACCGGTCAGACTGTGACGCATAAAAAGTTCGGAAGCGGCCGGGTCAGCTCACAGGAAGAGAGAAGAATCACGGTTATTTTTGAGTCCGCGGAAAAGAAATTTGTTCTTCCGGCTGCGGTTGTCCGGGGGTTTCTGAAGCCGGCAAATCCGGAGGAGGAGCAGGCTTTCCAGTTGTCAGATCAGCTGGAAAAAGAGTTGGAGAAACAGGAGAGAGAGCTGCATATCGTCGACCTTCAGATTTCTCAGCTTCAATAAGCTTCCTGTCTTAATGTTTTTTTCAGCGCCGGCTGCTGAAACCGGAGGAGTAAATGGATATTTTTTCAATTTTCACCCTGTTCGGAGGACTGGCGTTCTTTCTTTTCGGCATGAATCTCATGTCCAGCTGCCTGAAAAAGGTGGCCGGCGGGAAGATGCAGGGAACGCTCGAAAAAATGACCTCCAGCAAACTTCGCGGACTGATTCTCGGAATGGTCATCACGATCGCCATCCAGTCTTCGTCTGCCCTTACCGTCATGCTTGTGGGATTCGTTAATTCCGGAATCATGCAGCTGTCTCAGACTATTCCCGTGATCATGGGATCCAACATCGGGACGACACTGACATCCTGGATCCTCTCGATGAACGGTATTCAGTCGGACAATTTCCTGATTTCACCGCTGAAACCGGAGCATTTTTCTCCGATTGTTGCTTTCATCGGTGTGATCCTGGTTCTGTCCTCCAAGAGCAGCAAAAAGAAAGATCTGGGTTCGATTTTCTGCGGATTCGCGGTCCTGATGTACGGCATGACCATGATGTCGGGATCTGTGGAGCCGCTGGCGGAAATGCCCGGTTTCCAGAAAGCGCTGGTGGCGTTTGACAATCCGTTCCTCGGCCTTCTCATCGGGGTCGCGTTTACCGGGGTCATTCAGTCCTCGGCCGCTTCGATCGGTATTCTGCAGGCATTTGCCCTTACGGGAAATATCAGCTGCGGGATGGCCATCCCGATCGTTATGGGAGCCAATATCGGAACATGCGTGACCGCTCTTTTGTCCGCGATCGGCGTCAGCCGGAAGGCCAAGAGGGTCTCGCTGATTCATGTGTGGATCAATATTATCGGTGCCGCGATCTGGATGTCGATTTACTGCATTCTCCGCTATCTGGCGGGAATGGCGTTTTTCAACGAGCCGATGACTTCTTTCCAGATTGCCGTGTTCCACTCAATCTTCAATGTGGGCACCGTTCTGATTCTCCTTCCGTTTACGGACCGGCTGGTCCGTCTGATCGAGCACATCCTTCCGGTTCTTCCGGAAGAGGAGACTCAGGCGCGTCCGATGGAGCTTCTGGATCGCCGTCTCTTCGTCAATCCGCCGCTTGCCGTGGAAACCGCGATGGAGAAAACGATGGAGATGGCCTCCGGTGCGCGGGATGCTTTTTCCGCCTCGATGGATGTCGTAAAAGAATACAGCGAATCAAAGGCGAAAAAAGTTCTGGAAACAGAGGATTATCTCGATTATCTGGAGGATCAGCTCGACACCTTCCTGATCCGTCTTTCCGCGAAGAACGTCACGGAAGAGGACAACAATTCCATCTCGGAGATGCTTCACTGCATCAATGATTTTGAGCGGATCAGCGATCATGCGGCTAACATGACCAACGTCGCGGGGCGCCTGGTCGAAGACAAGCTGACCTTTTCGCCCGCGGCGAGGGCGGAGCTGGTAGTGCTTCACGAGTCGCTGGATGAGATCCTGGGTATCATGACGGATTCCTATCTGAACGATGATGAGGACATGGCCCGCCACGCGGAGCCGCTCCGGGATGTGATAGACAGTCTCGTGAAGGAGATCAAGAACCGTCACATTGACCGCCTGCAGACGGGAGAGTGCAGCGGAGAGATGGGGGTCGTTCTGAATGACATTCTCACTTACTGCGACCGTGTGGCGGATCTGTGCGCGAGCATCTGCACCTGTGTGATTCAGACGCGCTATTCCAGTCTGGAAATGCACAATTTCGAGGAGACCCTTCGGGAGGGCTCGGATCAGGCTTACCTGGAGGAATATGCGATGTATGAACAGAAATATTCGCTCTCTCCGTATACGCCGCTGAAGAAGAAAAAGAAGAAGAAAAAAGACAAGGATAAGAAAAAAGACAAGAATAAGAGCAAAAACGCAGAAAAGAAGCCGGATTCCGATGCGGACCGCCGCACGGAGGAGAAAGATTCCGGCGGTGCGAAAAAGAATCCCGGGAGCGGAGAAAAAGAATTTGAAAGTTCCGGAAAAGATTCCGGGAGCGGAGAAAAAGATCCCGGAAGTGCCGGAAAGAAATCCGGCGATGCGGATGATTTGGATGGCGGGGAAGCCAATTTGAAAAAAGACAGTAAAAAGGAGAAGAAAAAAGATAAAGAATGAGATCAGCAGGAATACTGCTTCCTGTCACATCGCTCCCGACGCGCGGCGGCATCGGGGGCTTTTCTGAGGAAGCTTATCGTTTTGTGGACTTTCTGGAGCAGGCCGGACAGAAGATCTGGCAGATTCTTCCGCTCGTGCCGACCGGATTCGGCGATTCGCCCTATCAGTCGGTTTCGACGTTCGCGGGAAATCCGTATATGATTTCACTGGATATTCTCCGCAACGAGGGTCTGCTTACCGAAGAGGAGTGTGAGGATGCGGACTGCGGGGAGAATCCGGGCTATGTGGATTACGGGCGCATTTACCGGACCCGGTGGAGCGTCCTGAAAAAGGCGTTCCGACGCTTTCATCCGGAACGCGACGAGTCCTTCGGGATGTTTCTGCGGGAAAATCACGGCTGGCTCGATGAGTATACGCTGTTCTCCGCGATCAAGGAGAGCCGGGGAGGCGTTCAGTGGAGTGAGTGGCCGGAGCCGCTGCGAAGACGGGATGAGAAAGCGCTGGAGGAGATCCGGCACAGCCCGGAGATCGAAGAGGAGATCCGGTTCCGCGAGTTTCTGCAGTATGAATTTGACCGCCAGTGGAAATCGCTGAAGAAGTACGCAAACGATCACGGAATTTCCATTATCGGCGATATGCCGATCTACGTGGCGATGGACAGCGCGGACGCCTGGTCGGAGCCGCAGCTGTTCCAGTTCAATGAGAATCTCGTTCCGGAAAACGTGGCGGGATGTCCGCCGGACGATTACGCGGCGGACGGACAGCTCTGGGGCAATCCGCTTCACGACTGGGATTACCAGAAAAAAACGGGATATGGATGGTGGATCCGCCGGATGAGAAGGGCGATGAGCCTTTACGATGTCGTGCGCATCGATCATTTCCGCGGATTTGAATCCTATTATTCCATTCCGTACGGAGAGCCTACGGCGCGGAACGGAGTATGGGTGAAAGGCCCCGGCCTTGACGTGTTTCACGCGATCGAAGACGCGCTGGGAGAGATCCGCGTGATCGCGGAGGATTTGGGATATCTCACGGAGAATGTGCGGAATATGGTGCGGGAATCCGGATATCCCGGCATGAAGGTGCTTCACTTTGCCTTCGGGTCCGGCCCCTCCAATGAATATCTGCCGCATCACTATCTCAGGAACTGCATCGTCTACACCGGGACGCACGACAACGAGACATCGCGCGGGTTTTTCCGGACGGCGACGGAGAATGAGAGAAATTTCTGCCTGCGCTATTTCGGCTGCCCGGACTGCCCGGAGGAGGAATTTGCGGATCTGCTCGTGCGTGCCGCGCTGTCAAGCGTGAGCGATACAGCGATCATCCCCATGCAGGATTATCTGAATCTGGGAAGCGAAGCCCGCTTTAACACACCGTCTACTCTCGGAGGGCATAACTGGTGCTGGAGAATGCTGCCGGGTCAGTTTAACGGGGAACTTGCAGGGAAAATACGAGCCCTGACCGAACTTTACAGCCGTATCTGAAGATCCGGATTCCTTTGGCAGTGCCTCTTTTTTCCGAATGATTTCACAGCAGAATCAGGGCAGAAGAACGGATATTTCAAGTGACCGCCCGTCGGAAGACGAGGCGGTTATTTTTCCGCGGTGAGAGGCGACAACCGCCTTTGCGATGGAAAGACCGAGCCCGTATCCGCCCGTCTCAGAGCTGCGCGACTGGTCCGTGCGGTAGAACCGGTCAAAGAGATGGCTCAGATCATCCGGGTTCATCGGGTCCTTCGTCGTATTGAAGACCGAGAGGAGCGCGCCCTTTCCTTTCTGCCTGAGGGTCACCCGGATGCGGCCGCCTTCATCGGAATATTTCAGGGCGTTGTCCAGAAGGATGGAGACCAGCTGGCGAATCGCCTTTTCATCTCCTTTGTAATTGATCATGGGATCGATTTCGCTCTCAAAGGTCTTGTTTTCCACCATGGCGCGGGAGCGGAAGGACTGCGATTCCTCCTGCACGAGATCCGAGAGCGGAAAGTCGATTTTTTCCGACTGCCGGTTTTCTTCATCCATCTTCGACAGATAGACCATGTCATTTGTCAGTTTCGCGAGCCGTTTCGTCTGCTGACGGACGTCATCTACCCACTCATTTTTTCCGATATCCATCTCCAGGACGGTCATATCGGCGTCAATGATGGTGAGCGGCGTTTTCAGTTCGTGTCCGGCATCGGTGATAAAGCGCTTCTGCTTTGCGTAGCTCTCTTCCATTGGCCGGGTGAATCGCCGGGAGAGTAAGATGACGAGCAGCATGGCCGCGACAAATCCGATCACAGAAACGATGATGCTGATCAGAAGAAAGCTGTGAAAACTGGAGAGCGACCGGTTGCAGTCCAGAAAAAGGACCATGGTCCCGTCGCTCCCGGAATACTTCAGGTACCGGAAATAGCTGAGAAAGCCGTGCGTGTCGCTGCTGTTCATGATTTCATCGGCGTACTCCTCCGCTTCCGAGTCGTCTATGGCGGCGATGTTGCTGACATCGATTGAGGAGAGCTCCCCGTCCGAATCGTATTTGACGACGAAGTAACGGTATTCAAAAGGAGTATCGGCCGTCATGCTGGGAACCCCGAATCCGAGATTGCCGCCTTTTGGTCCGGAATCCTTTTCCTGCGTGGAGGAAGATGTTTTCGCGGTGGTACTGGTTTTGTCGTCCGTTCCGTCCTTTTTTGTTCCGGGCGCGTTATCCGGAAAATTTCCGTCGTTTTCCGCCAGCATCTGCAGGGTCCGGTCTGCCTGGCGGATCACATTGCGGTAATCCAGGATATTGATCACTCCGATAATAATCAACAGGACGGCCAGAAAGGAAATCATGGCAGACAGAATGAAACGGAGACGTAATTTCTTCAGCATATCCTTTTCCTCCGGCAGGCGGACGTGTCAGCGGGCCAGCTCAAGCGAATAACCCGCGTTCCGTGTGGCTTTGATCTGAATGTCGGCGTGCAGCGCTGTCAGTTTTTTCCGGAGATAGGAAATATAGACCCAGACGACATTGATTTCCGCGTCGCTGTCATATCCCCAGATTTTTTCCAGGAAAAGCTCGGTGGGAATCAGCGTCTTCTGGTTCCGCAGAAGCATCTCCATCATCTGGAACTCCTTGTTGGCCAGACGGAAGCTTCCGAAGGGAGAAGAAAGCTCGAAATTTGAGACGTTCAGCGTGATATTGCCCATCGAGAGCTTGTTGTCTGCGAACGTCTCCGCGGACTGGGTGCGCATCATCGCGCGGATGCGGGCGAGCAGCTCCTCCGGGGCGAAGGGCTTCGTCAGGTAGTCATTGGCTCCCGCGTCCAGTCCCGTGACCTTGTCGTCGATTTCCGACTTCGCGGTCAGAAGCAGGACGGGAATCCGGTTTCCGCCGGCCCGGATTTTCTTCAGAACCGAGATACCGTCCATCTTCGGCATCATGATGTCCAGGATGGCGCCGTCATAGTTTCCGCCCTCCAGATAGTCCAGGGCGTCCTGTCCGTCGTAAACGGCGTCGACCGAATAATTCGAGTGCTCCAGTATTTTCACCAGAGCCCGGGAGAGAGATTTTTCGTCCTCGGCGAGAAGCAGTCTCATATTTTTCACCTCATTTTCCGGATTCACCAGAGTATCGTCCCGCAGCGGGGAGCTTTCCAGCTGATCTGTATGATATCACAGATTCCTTAAATGTAATTAAATCTGCATATCTATCATATCAAAAAGTGCACGGCTCCGCATCCGGTGATCCGGAATTTTCATCGGACAATGGTCCGGAAAAGGTACGTTCCGGGAGAAAGCTCCTGCTTGCCCCTCCATTACGCATGTGATAAGATAAAAAACCGGTACATATGGCAGAGAAAACAGGCACTGCGGTTCCGCTCAGGATCAGAGATGACAGAATCGCTGCCCGGCCTTCCAGGGAGGAAGATCCATGACGGAGCTGGAAAAGGAAATCAGGCGCAGACGGACGTTTGCGATCATATCTCACCCGGATGCGGGTAAAACGACATTG